>CAVSRF010000047.1:0-143983 GCA_963730175.1 uncultured Chloroflexia bacterium
GGGTTCACACGTGGGGAATACGACATGTCCCTTTTCGCGGAGGTATTCACGAGGTAAGGGATATGTGATGTTTTGCCGGAGCCTTCGGGTCCTTCGAGAGTGATAAACATGGCAGTTAACTTTCAGGGTGAAGAAAACGATTGGGATGTGGGAACAGGTCAAAGGTCAAGAAAGAGGCGGGACGAGGGTTAAATCCGCATTTTCTAATTATACGTTTATTTTACTGGCAGATAATTAATCAAGTTGTCATTTTAGAATCCTAGAATGTCTACTGTAAAAACATAGAGTTTTAAGGAGGCTCGAATGTCTTTGAAACGAATTCTTTATTCGCTATTGGTTGTTGTTGTAGCTGGAACGTCGGCATTGCTGGGCGCGGTGGCTGGAGGGGTCGGTGTGTATAAGGCTGTCCAGGCACAGCCGGGAAGTTTACCGGCGCCGCTACAGGATGTGCTTCCGGCAAAGAATACAAATCCCAGCCAGACGTCTTGTACTCAACAACACAGATGTCGAGACCGCAATCACAAAATCGGTTCAAAAGGTTGGACCTGCCGTTGTCACTGTGGTTGGAACCATTCCGGGACAAACCACATTCTTCGGTCCTACCGGTGACCAGACGGTGAGCGGAAGTGGTTTCTTTATCAGTGACCAGGGATATGTGGTCACCAATAACCACGTCGTAGAAGGAACGAAGGAAGTCAGCATTGTCCTTTCAGACGGCACGGAAGAAAAAGCAAGTGTTGTGGGAACGGATATTTATTCTGATATCGCAGTATTGAAGGCGGGCGGAAAAGTTCCCGCGGTTGCGTCTTTAGGTAACTCGGACAAGCTCAACCCGGGTAAGTCTGTGATCGCCATCGGTTCGCCGCTTGGAAACTTCAAGAACACGGTGACGGTGGGCGTGGTCAGTGCGACGGGTCGTTCCATCGACACCGGTAACGGCTACCAGATCGAAGACCTGATCCAAACGGACGCGGCGATCAACCACGGCAATTCAGGTGGTCCGCTTGTTGACCTTGCTGGTGAAGTGATCGGTATCAATACACTTGTTGTCCGCAACAGCGGCATGGGTGACGTGGCAGAAGGACTTGGCTTTGCCATCCCGATCAACACAGCTCAGGTGGTTGCGCAACAGATCATTCAAAAGGGATATTTCACCCGCCCGTACATGGGAATCAGTTTCCAACCGATCGACCCCAATATTGCGGCTCGATATAACCTGCCCGCACAATGGGGCGTCTATATTACGAAGGTGGCTGCTGGAGGTCCTGCCAGCCAGGCTGGATTACAACAGGGAGACATCATCACGAAAATTGGCGATGTCACATTGGACGATACCCATTCTTACGTCAATACGTTGTTCACGTTCAAGCCCGGCGACACAATTTCGCTGAATGTGATGAGAAACGGACAGGATACGCCAGTCCAGATCACATTGGGTGAAGCGAAGCATAATTAAAAATTGTAGGGGCGGAGTACAGTGAGATTGCTCCGCCCCTACAAAAAGATATTGACAATTTCCGTAGGGACACGATATATCATGTCCCTACTTTTTATTCCCTAAATATCCTCACATGCCTGCGCGGCTCTTTCCCATACGAGTGACTGACCAACTCAGCGCCGCGCGCCATTTCGTGTTGGAGTCTTCGTACGAGTGAAGGACCTGGGGGTAAGTCCACCCAGCGTTCGCCATTGAGTACAGCGGCGATGGCTTGTTGCGTTTCATTGCGGACATCTTCCATGTTGTCGCGCAGGGGCATGGCGCTCAGGTTATACAGGTCGCCAAGGAACTGTTCCACTTGCGCTACGGTGTTTGCACGCAATACATAGATCGGCATGCCGCGTTGTTCAGCTTCGATCACGGTTTGCTGACGGTTGCGGTAATACGTCCGCAGGGTCACGAGCGCGTCGGCTTCGCTCACGTCACGCACGATGATGGCTGGCACACCAAGTCGCTTTGCGGCTTGTTGCAGTCTATTGCGCGCCACGCCATACGCGTACACTTTCACGGGTTGCAATGCCGAACCAACAGATGATGGAACCGCTTTCGGCGCAATATATGTTTCTTCGGAAACCGTGGCAGACCTCCCCTGAGTCAGATCGAGCGGAGCGCGTCCACGACGAGTCGGTTTCGTTGTCTCCTTCGCATCCATGCGGGACTTGTCAACTGCTTCGGCTTTCTCGATCTTGATCCTGCCCTTTTCATCGCGCGTCCGCACCTCGGGAGCCAAGGGATAGCCGCGTAGGAGCGCATCCACAGATTCCATAATATCGAGATGGACTGTGAAACGATCGCGGGTTTGGATTTCAATGAGGACATCGAACGTTGGAGGTGCGCGTCTTTCCAGGACCGTTTTCTGGGTGCCGCGTCGACGCGCTTCCTCATCCGACAATGTGACCGCTTCGATACCGCCGACAAGATCGCTGAGCGTTGGGTTGAGTAAAAGATTATCGAGTGTCTGACCGTGCGCCGTGCCGATGAGCTGGACGCCGCGTTCTGCGATGGTGCGTGCGGCAAGGGCTTCGAGTTCACGCCCGATCTCGTCAATGACGATGACTTCGGGGTTGTGATTCTCAACGGCTTCGATCATCACTTCATGTTGGAGCGTTGGCACTTTGACTTGCATGCGGCGTGCCTTGCCCACGGCGGGATGCGGCACATCGCCGTCACCGCCGATTTCATTGGACGTATCCACGATGACCACGCGTTTGTTTTCCGCAAGGATGCGCGCGGCTTCACGGAGCAGTGTGGTCTTGCCCACACCAGGACGACCAAGAATGAGCACAGATTTGCCCGACTCGATCATGTCCTGAATGATGTCAACCGTGCCATAGACGGCGCGACCGACACGGAGAGTGAGTCCAACCACCGCGCCGCGTCGGTTGCGAATCGCAGAAATGCGATGCAACGTGCGCTCGATGCCGGCGCGGTTATCTGCGTCGAACACACCTGTGCGCTCATCCACGTAATCGATCTCGGCACGTGTGATCTCGCTGTCACGCAGGTTCACTTCGTTTTCCACAAAACGGACAGTGGGGATGCGTCCCAGATCCAATATGATCTCGAGCAGGTTCTCGCTGTTGTTCGCCTTCTCCACCGCATGGCGGATATCGAGCGGAAGGACATCGAGTAACGCGTCGAGGTCGTCTGTTATTTGTTGTTTTTTAGTCATAGGTTTATGAACGTCAGTGTCACGTTTTAGGTTCCAAAGATCAAGTTCCATTTCGCGACAGAGAATATTGTTAAATCAGAAAGACGAAGCAGGGATACTTGCGCCGCGAGGATCGTCAAGTCAGCGGCTTACGGGGATTAGATGTGGTTCACCATCGGGAGTTTACCTCCTGTTCTACGGGATGGGTCTATTATACGAGAAATGGGTTATCCCCGCATTAGAAAGTGATTGTAGAAAATTAAATTGCGTTTTTCACGTGTGCGATCATCTTCTCTACCTGTTCATTTGTATTGACAGGTATCAAATGCACATTCGGATTCTGGGATGCAAATACACGAAATATTTCGTCGGCAAATGCCTGTCCAATGGAATCCACATTTTCGAAATCAAGGACAATTTCTTTGAACCGTTCAAAACGGGTCAACAAACGCTTTGCCTGCGAACGAGAGACTAGATTTTCATCTCCATACCTTGCTAGGAAAACCGGGACGTGCGTTTTTGTAAAGCCAAAATCGTCCCCTGTAAATTTGTCGAATACCTGTTGTGTTGTGGTCCTGGCATTTGTATTGATACTTAATACCACCCTTGTGCCTGAAATCAATTTCTCATCATCTTCGATCAACCAATCACCTGAACGTTCGGAATATGAAAAGAATAGCTTTCCTGAAAAGATGGAAAACGTGTCAAACATTCTCGACGTAAAGAAGATGCCTTCACCCGAATGATGGGCGGGATCGGTGGTTAATTTCCCTTTCGAAAGTTCAAGGATGGCATGGAGGGGATCATCCAACCCCAATTCGTTCTGGATCTTGTTGAAAATACCGATCCCATCATCAATAATTTGCAATTCAATTAATTTATAGGTTCGGCGTATTTTGATCTTTAGATTTGAACCTTTCGAATGATCAATTGCATTATTGACCATTTCTGTAAACCCATGATGGCAAATTTGCAAAACATTGGGGGAAACATTTTGCATCAACGGAAGAACGTTCTGTCGCCACACCTTATCCTCTTCAAGCCCTTTCAAGGATAATTGGGTCGAATAATTGAATAGGGGTTTTACTTCGTATTTTCTATCGCGCGTGTTTCCTTCGGCGATGACCAGCCCATCTGAAACCAGTTTCTGCACATAACGATGACTGGCTTGACGGGAAATATCAAACGTGCCAGCAACCAGGCTGGTTATATCGCTCGGGTGATCTTCGACATTTTCAAGGATGAATTTACGGATTTCTTCGGTTTGTTTGGGCATAGAAGTGCCTTCGAATATTGTAAACTTTTTACTTATATATTGTAAACTTTCTTGAAAACATTGTCAACTTTTTCCCCGAAGAATTGGCTACTTCTTCCCTTCAACCTTACTCGCCCTGCTCGGCTGGATACTCACTCCCGCGGGTTGTGTTGCACGCGCCAGCGCCGCATCCTTTACCATGTGCACCAGATGCTTTACCATCACAGCCTGTCGCTCTGCGGCTTTGGCGCCCAAGTCCGCAAGGACAGGTTCAAGCCATGCCTGATAGGATCGTACACAAATATACACAGGTCGATTGCGGCGATCAGGGAGGTTGCTGATTAGTGCCAAGAAGTTTTTCACTGACATTTGTCGCTTCGGGGTGAATGAGAGGCGTGAGCACAATCCCATACATGCCATGCGAAACACTTACATAACATTTTGCGCCTTCATTACACATCCATCCAATGGCGGCTTTGGGTTGTGGCTCTACGGGATGTAATAATGGTGGGACGATCTGATGATAGAGACTCTGCACCGTTGGCAAATGGACAGACTTCACCCGCGTCCACGCGGACTTTAAGCCTGCTTCTGTTACATCAGACACTTCCCACATCCTTTGCCATGCATAGACGGAGAATCCCGACTTGCGTAGTGAAACGAAGGCATTGCTTGTTTCATTCACTTCGGCGAGAACATGGAATGCGCCCCAAGTCCCTGCCTGAGATGAGAGTTCGTCAATTAGATCTGGAAGCTCAGAATGAGTAAGTTGAGATGATGGAGCAAGATAATAGAGTTTTGCGAATGTCTCATCTGGTGAATGAATGATTCCCCCAAGTACAGAATTCTCTTCACCATTTGCAATGGCTGAATAAATATGGCGTGATGGATTCACATATGAAAGCAATCCAACCGCTCCCAATGGATTGCCGCGTGTCAGCAAGCGTGCAGTATCAAGTCCCACTGCTTCATCGCGAAAGCTGTAGATATAAGGCAAGTCTAAAAGAGCGAGAGGGCGAATGGACATTTTAGTTTACAGGTTTACAAGTTGACATGTTTACACGTTCAAAATTGTAACATTCAAACCTGACAACTTGCGAACTCGATTTAATCAACCAGCGAAAGAAAGTATTCGTGGAAGCGCGTGTCGTTCGTCAATTCGGGGTGAAAGGATGTAGCGAGGAGATGTCCCTGTTGAGCGGCAACAATCCTCCCGTCGGAAACGGAAGCGAGAATCTTTGCGTCACCACTTACCGATTCGATGATTGGTGCGCGGATGAATATTGCGTGATAGGGAGTATCCGATCCTGTAGCTTGTTTAAGCTCGGGGATGTCAAGATCCGTTTCAAAAGAATCGATCTGCCGCCCAAACGCATTGCGTTGAACCTTGATGTCCATCAATTTCAATAAAGGTTGGTCGCGGCTTATATCTTTGGAAATAAAGATCGCACCTGCACATGTTCCCCAGATTGCATGGCGTTGACCAAAAAGTTTAAGCGGCTCCATCAAGATCATATGCAACAGCAAGTTTGCCGATCGTCGTCGACTCGCCGCCAGGGATGATAAGACCATCAAGCCCATCCAAATGTTTAGGCAAACGGACCTCAGATGCATCCACGTTCAATTGCTTGAGCATCGTGACATGTTCTGCGAAATCACCTTGTAAAGCTAATACACCGATTTTCATAATGTAGCTGTCAGCATTTAGCTGTTAGCGATTAGCGAAAAAGCCAAGTGCTAATCGCTAACAGCTAACAAATTACCAACCTCTTGTCGCGAGTTTCTCGCCCTCAGGCATTTGCGAAACGTTGCGCCCGACCATTGCCTCACCGAGATTCTTGCTCACTTCCGCGAGAATGGATGCATCCTGATAATGCGTTACTGCCTTGACGATTGCATTTGCGCGCTTGGCAGGGTCTCCGCTTTTGAAGATACCCGAGCCGACGAACACACCGTCCACGCCGAGTTGCATCATCAACGCCGCATCAGCGGGGGTCGCAACGCCGCCCGCAGCAAAGTTGACAACAGGCATGCGTCCGAGTTCTTTTGTCTCTTTCACAAGTTCATATGGTGCGCCATTATTCTTCGCGAACGCCATCAACTCTTCATCGCCCATTGTTTGCAATTGGCGAATCGAACCGATCACTGAACGCGCATGACGAACTGCTTCCACTACATCACCTGTTCCTGCTTCGCCTTTGGTACGGATCATCGCCGCGCCTTCGCCGATACGTCGCAATGCCTCGCCAATGTTACGGCATCCGCATACGAACGGTACTTTGAAGTTATGCTTCAAGATGTGATGCTCTTCATCCGCAGGCGTGAGCACTTCCGACTCGTCGATGTAATCAATACCAAGCGACTCAAGGATCTGCGCTTCAACGAAATGTCCGATGCGGCATTTCGCCATCACAGGGATCGACACTGCATCAATGATCTTCAAGATCATATCGGGGTCGCTCATGCGTGCAACACCGCCATCGGCGCGAATATCTGCAGGCACGCGTTCTAATGCCATTACTGCACATGCGCCAGCATCTTCAGCGATCTTGGCTTGTTCGGCGTTCACCACGTCCATGATGACGCCACCCTTAAGCATTTGCGCTAATCCTTTTTTCTCAGTCCAGGTTCCGGTTTTGACTTCCATTTTTTACTCCTTGATTCCGCGACTTAAGCGGTCATCCTATAAATATAGATAAGTTGTGCGGCTGGGATTCTACCATGCAGATGATTTTTCAAACGGACGCTTCGCCTCATCACTACGGGACAACTGGTTCTGTTTCATAAGCCTTTCCCTCCTCTTGACAAAACGCCGTGAATAAGTACAATTGAGACAATGATACAATTAGTACAATATACAGGATGATGTTTTATGGCAAATAAAAAACTAACCCTCCAAATCGACTTTCGCTCAGGACTGCCCATTTATACACAAATCGTCAATCAGGTGCAGGCACAAGTTGTCGGTGGCATTCTTAAGCCAGGTGATCAATTGCCAACAGTAAGAGCGCTTGCAGAAGAAATGCGAGTTAACTTCAATACTGTTGCCAGAGCCTATCGTATTTTGGATGAAGAAAGAATCATATCAACACAACAAGGACGCGGCACATACATCACAGAGATCCCGCCGCCAAAGGTCAGTGAACGATTACGAAAAGAATCACTGGAAGCGTTGACACAAAGATATATCAGTGAAGCCATGCGGTTGGAATTCTCAAAGAGTGAAATTCGCCAAATGGTCAGCGATCAGCTCAAAGCGTGGAATGAAGCGCCAGAGTCTAACGATTAAGAAGGAGAATGGAATGGACACAAAATTTATAAAGAAAACGTTGCAGATAGATAAGTCGGTAAAAGCAAATCAACACATCCCACCGATCGCCGGAACAATATTCGGCTTCTTTCTTTTGGTTGCTATGTCGGGGGCAATCATCGGTGGCGGTAAATACAGCGATACAGTTCTTGGCACATGGGTCACCGTATGGATGCTTATTGGCATCTATATCTTGTTCGCGCTGAAGGTCGCGTCGCAATGGGAAAAAATTGTTGTGCTGAGGCTGGGTAGATTCTACAGACTTGCGGGACCTGGTGCGTTCTGGATCATACCGATCATTGATACTACGCCAACTTGGATCGATCACCGCGTGATGGTGACACCATTCGCTGCACAAAAGACGCTGACAAAAGATACCGTACCCGTGGATGTGGACGCTGTATTGTTCTGGGTCGTTTGGGATGCCGAAAAAGCTGCTCTTGAAGTTGAGAACTATCGCGCCGCAGTAGACTGGGCGGCGCAGACTGGCTTACGCGACATTATCGGGCGCAAGATGCTGGCGGACATTCTTGTTGGTCGCAGTTCACTCGATAAGGAACTACAGCAAATCATTGATGAGCGCACTACACCCTGGGGTGTGACCGTGCAATCGGTGGAAATCCGCGATATAGTCATCCCGCAGGACTTGGAGGATGCCATGTCTCGTCAGGCGCAAGCGGAACGCGAACGCCAGGCACGCGTGATTTTAGGTGAATCCGAAAAGCAGATTGCTGCATCTTTTGCTGAAGCTTCACAAGCCTATATAAATAATCCGACTGCTTTGCACTTGCGAGCCATGAATATGCTCTTTGAAGGCTTGAAGGAAAAAGGCGCGCTCGTGATTGTTCCAAGTTCGGCAGTTGACACGATAAATCTTGGCGGCTTGAGTGGCATGATCTCGCTTGCCCAGAACAACACATCAAAGGACGAAAAATAATTTTTCGGGAGACGACTGGTAAATTAAAAGTCGTCTCCCAAAGTAAGGAGATTTTCAATGACTACTCGTTTAACTACAATCATCGTTTTGATACTAATTATTGGAGCTACTATCGCAGGCGTGCTTCTCTGGAACAAGTTACCCGACCAAATGGCATCTCATTGGGATGTAAATGACCAAGTCAACGGATATATGCCCAAGTTCTGGGGCGTGTTCATGATGCCTTTGGTTACGCTTGGAATGTTCGTGCTCTTTCTCGTCGTTCCAAAGATTGATCCGCTCAAAGCGAATATCGCAGAATTCCGTGAGACTTTCAACCTGTTCATTACATTTATGGTTGGGTTCATGGTCTATGTCCATGTGCTTACATTGCTTTGGAATTTAGGCTATACAGGCTTTGGTCTTGGCAGAGCGATGTTGCCTGCCATGGGGTTGTTGTTCATTGTTATTGGCTCTTTGCTCCGTAAGGCAAAGCGGAATTTCTTCATCGGTATTCGCACGCCGTGGACATTGAGCAGTGATACTGTCTGGGACAAAACTCATCAACTAGGCGCGGTCCTGTTCATGGCTTCTGGCGTACTGGCGCTTATCGGTGGATTCTTTGGTGGAGTGATTGCGTTCTGGTTTCTGCTTGTTCCACTGATCGGGTCAACGATCTTTTTGCTGATTTACTCGTATGTGTTGTATCAGCGCGAGACAAAGTCGTAATTCGCAAAACAGGATGCGAACACATTTGTGTTTCACGTGAAACGAAAATATAGGGTTCGTTGCTTGGCGGAATTTCTTGTTTCGCTTACATCATAGGAGATTGTCAACATGTCCGACGAAGTCAAACAATGGGAATATCGTGTTCAAACGATTGGAAGTATGTTTGGTACAAAAGATGAAAACATTGAAGCAACCTTGGATGCCTGGGGCGAAGAAGGATGGGAAGCGATCAATGTGTTTACGCCCGAAGGAAGCGGCAAGATTACTATCGTTGCTAAACGTCCGTTGACTGAACGCACACGACGTTCACGTTCCTTGCCGCAGATGGGATAAAGTCCATCGAAACAATATCAACCTCGGCTGAGTCTGAATCGTAAAAATATCCGCTCTTATACGAGCGGATATTTTATTTGTCTTAAATAGAACATATGTTCTTATCTGAGTAGGGTGTAAAATCACTTTATGAAAAATAAGATCATTCTCAGCGTTCTTGTTGTCATTTCCATCTTGATTGGTGCCGGTACTTTGACGCGCGGACACGATTGGGGCGATGATTGGGCGTGGTATGTATTACAAGCCAAAAGTGTTTCGAATGGCACGACAGTGCAGTTCATGCAACAAAGCGAATTTACAAATACACAATCAACCACCCATGTTGGTCCTCTGGCATATCCGTGGGGTTATCCTTTAATACTGATTCCTTTTTATGCTGTCAAAGGGATCAACCCGCTGGCGTTGAAACTTCCCGCATTATTTTTCTATGCTGGATTCTTGATCTGTTTATATTACTTGATGAAAACCCGCCTCACGCGGACCGAAAGCCTGCTCATCGTTTCCCTCTTTGCTTTCAACCCGATGCTGATCGAATTTGAAAATCAGATCCTTTCGGATATTCCATTTCTGTTTTTTTCAACACTGGCGTTGATTTTAATGACAGAGGAAAACAAGCGCGGTATGCTTCAATACATATTGATTGGCGCAGCCATTTTTCTTACTGCCTTTTTGCGTGCGACAGGGATCTTTTTGTTGCTAACTTTTTGCGCGGTTGAATTCTTCAAATACGCGGGGAACTTCAAAAGCAGGGATGCTTTCAAGTTGTTTTTCATTCGTTGTTTTATTGCCACGTTTACCTTTGCTGTTCTTTGGATCGTAAACATACTGATATTTCCCTAGCGGCGGGGAATCGTACCTTTCACAATATGCCGGTCTTACTCTGGAAGTGATTAAAGCTTCACCGTTTCATACTTCAATGTGTTTGGTACTCTTTTTCGGAGACACTAGCGGGGTGGAGATATTTGTATTACATCCTTTTCATCTTCTTCCTTATTGGCGTGTGGACAAAGCGCAAGGATGAAATGCTTTTCATCGTTTTCACCATCTTTTGGATGATCGTTCACATCACCTACCCCTACTGGCAGGGAGCGCGCTACATCTTCCCCATTTTGCCGATCTTCATCTATTTCACGTTCCAGGGAATGAAAACCGCTGTCAACAAACTTCCCGAACAATATCGTCTTGTGGGTGAAAGAACGAATTATGGATTTTGGGTGATCATTGCATGTACATTTCTTTTCACTTCAAGTGTCAATGCAATTAACAATCTTCGAGATAACAGAGCCATCAATGGACCGTTCGATCCATACAGCACGGAAGTATATAACTACATCAACGAAAAGACAGCGCCTGATAGCATCGTTATCTTTTACAAGCCGCGGGTAATGGTCTTGATGACGGGACACAATACCATCATGAGCATGGAATGTGACCGTGTGCTGACAGGAAATTATCTTGTGCTCAGTAAGAAGGTTGAATGGAATCAACAAATTCCGCCTGCACAAATTAACGACTGCAACCTGCCCCTGGATAAAGTCCTTGAAAACCGCAGGTTTATTGTCTACGAAGTTCAAAAATAGGGACTTGAATCTCAGCCCCAAAATAAGTACACTGTACACATGGCAACGAAAACTGGTCAACTCCGCGATCTTGAGGGACGTCACCAGCAGTTGCTAAGGCTGGTTGAATTAAGTGTCACGCTCAATTCGACACTTGATCTTGATGAACTTCTCCAGCTCATCACGGAAACAGCGACCGATCTATTGAATTGTGAAGCCGCGTCCATTCTTCTGTATGACCAGAAGAATCCACGCCTGTATTTTGCCGCCGCTACCGGTTCAGACCCGGCGGAACTTGCCAAGATCCCCGTCCCCATGGAGGGAAGTATCGCAGGGACGATCTTCCGCACCAATCAGCCGATGATCCAGAACCATGTCGAGCAGGATCCGCGCCATTACGCGAATGTTTCCGATCAGGTCAAATTCAAAACACGGACATTGCTCGGTGTCCCCATGCCGATCAAGGATCGGGTGGTGGGCGTGTTGGAAGCCATCAACAAAAACAATGATGGGGAATTCAACCAGAGTGATGTCGCCATCCTGTCCGTCACCGCCGCACATGCCGCCATTGCGATCAACAACGCACGTTTACTTCAGCAAACCAAACAGGCGTTGGAAAAAGTCACTGAGACGAATAGCATCAAGAGCCATTTTCTTGCTCTCGCCTCTCACGAACTGCGGACTCCGCTAGGCATCATCATTGGTTATGCCTCCTTCCTGCAGGATGAAGC
Source organism: uncultured Chloroflexia bacterium (assembly GCA_963730175.1). GTDB lineage: Bacteria > Chloroflexota > Anaerolineae > Anaerolineales > Villigracilaceae > Defluviilinea. The sequence goes on from CAVSRF010000047.1 coordinate 11,983, forward strand.
CAAGGGTGAACTCTCAGACCATGCAAATCAAGTACTGAATGCCGCAGCACAGATGCGTTCCATCCTCGACCAGATGAACAACCTGACCTTGCTTCAAGCGGACGAGATGGAAATGCGACCGATGAAGATTTCCATTCAGGATATTTTGAACTTTGCCTGCGAAGAACTCATGTATTCCATCGCCAGACGTAACCTGGCATTGACTTTTGCTTTTAACGACGATCCCATTTACGTCAATGTTGATCAGGAAAAGACAACGCTTGGCATTCGTGAATTTGATGAACAATGCCATACGCTTTTCCCCCGAGGGCGGACAGATCGTGATCGGCGCAACCCAGCAAGGAGACGATGTTACTGCCTGGGTGCAGGACAATGGCATCGGCATCCCCGTGGACAAATTGCAAAAGGTGTTCGAAGAGTTCTACCAGATCGAGCCGCCCAACACACGTCACTACGGCGGGCTGGGAATTGGACTCACCATCGCAAAGGGATTGTTCGAAGTGCAGGGCGGAAAGCTCTGGGCAGAATCCGAAGGCTTGGGCAAAGGCTCAACTTTCAAAGTGGTGTTGCCAACAGCATAACGTGTAACAAAAAGGACTTGATAAATCGGGCAAAAGGGTGTATCTTTATTGTAGACACAGAAGGAGATCGCCTTATGCTCACGAAAGTTCAAAAATGGGGCAACAGCCTTGCCCTGCGAATACCTAAGGCTTTTGCTCTCGACGCTCAATTGGAAAACGATTCATTTGTGGAAATTTCCATTGTGGATGGTCAGATCGTCATTACTCCAGTTGCCGCACCGAGTTGGACGCTTGAAGAATTGCTGGCAGGTATCAATAAGAACAATATCCATCAAGAAGTTGATACTGGTTCTGCTGTGGGAAACGAAGTCTGGTGAAGCATGGCGTATATTCCGACAGCGGCGATATTGTTTGGATTACGTTTAATCCACAAGCCGGGCACGAGCAGGCTGGACATAGACCAGCATTGGTTTTATCCCCGAAAGCGTATAATGGAAAAGTTGGTTTGGCCATCCTCTGCACCATCACCAGCCAGGTCAAAGGCTATCCATTTGAAGTCAATATACCAGACGGATTGGAAGTCAACGGAGCAATTTTATCTGATCAGGTAAAAAGCTTGGATTGGAAAGTAAGAAAAGCGGAATTTGCCTGCAAGATACCGCCTACCACCTATAACGAAGTTGTGCAAAAGTTGAGCGCTTTAGTACGCTTGCAACTTCAAAGCAAATAGTTCTATGAAACCAAATACCGCCGAACACACGTCACTATGGCGGGCTGGGAATTGAACTCACCATCGCAAAGGGATTGTTCGAAGTGCAGGGCGGAAAGCTCTGGGCAAAATCCGAAGGCTTGGGCAAAGGCTCAACTTTCAAAGTGGTATTGCCAATAGCGTGATATTCGTTACATAAACTTAAGGTAGCGAGAAACCCATAGCCTGTTAGAAGGTCAAATGGTGGGTATGCAAAACGAGGTAAGTTATGAAAGAAGAATATAAAGGCTTCCAAATCGAAATCAATCGAGTTCCTGATAAACAATTTGATTTTGGCGGATTCGGGTGGGCATTCCAGATATTCAAAGATAACAAATTGTTTTTCAAAGTCGTAATTAAGGCTACTTCTGGACAGGATGAGAATGACAATGTTCAATCTGCAGATAAATGGGGAATTACTAAAATCATGTCTATGATTGATATGGATGCTTTTGAAAAAGGGAAAACCTACTGTTACCAGTGGTTTTCAAAATCTCATCATCCAAAGGAAGTCAATTGTAAGATTTCTTATGGAACGGTCTGTAACAACATAAATAGGAGCATAAAATGGGTGACTACGTTTCGCTTACTTGCCCAAGTTGTGGGGGAAAACTTCAAGTATCTACTTCTATTGACAGAATTCGCTTGTGCCCATTGCGGCAATGAACATATCGTTAAGCGAGGAGATGGGATAATATTTTTGCAACCTGTTGTTGAAGGGTTGCAAAGAGTACAGAGTGGGGTCGATAAAACTGCTTCTGAGCTTGCGATAAAAAGGCTTATGGAAGAAATTGTTGCCATCAAGGCTAAGCGAGACGAAAAAGTAGGCGGCTGGTATGGAAGCAATTACGGATGGGGAGTGTCTTCTCATTTTTATGTTTGCCATGCCAGCCTTCTTCTGTATCTTATCTGTTTCTGGGAGTAATTCTCCAACTTTGATAGGTAAACTATTAGCCATCATCATGCCTATAGCTACTATCATTGTTGCGTTTTTTGTATTAAGACATTTGAGTAGGGAAAAGAAAAAAGAAGAAAAAAAGTGGGCAAAATTGACGCGTTGATTTCTTCCAAAAAGGAAGAGTTGCTTTATCATCAAGATATTGTGTCCAGATTTTAAAAGTGACACAGTTCTATCAAAAGCCACCGAACAGACCATTAACCAAAAGCGCCCTGTCTTCACGACAAGGCGCTTACTGTTTACTGCTCACTGAATACTGATTACTGAACTATCCCAAATGCATCGGCATGATCACATGCAGAAAATCCTCATCGCCGACCGGTCTCACAACTCCCGGCGCATTGGCGGCGGATGTTTCCAGAGCAACGTTCGGGGTTTTGATAACTTCCAGCGCTTCGCGTAAAAACTTCACATTGAAGGCGATCAACACACCGCTTCCATCCACGGTGGCTTCGACGATGGTTTCGTTCTTGCCGGTCTCTTCGGATGTGGCGGAGATTTCCACTTCGCTGGGTTGCATCTCGCTTTGAGCGGACTTGATATTGAAGCGAGCCACGTTCGAACCTTCACGGGCAAAGATCTCAGCCTGCTTGCATGCTTTGAGCAAGGAAGAAGTCGAAACCAATGTACGTGACTTATACGAACGCGGGATGATCTGTTGATAATCGGGGAATGTGCCGTCGATCAACTGCGAGACAACTTCCACATCTTTCACACGGAACACGACCTGACCGCGTCCCTTGGGTAACACCATGTAAATTGGCTCTTCGCCATCGGTCGCGACGCGTGCCAACTCTTTCAAAGCTTGGGAAGGGACGATCGCAGAAATAGGAGCAGGCGAAGGCGTAGAAAGAACCGCTTTTCGGACGGAGAGTTCTAAATCCATCAGCCGCCGCCATCGTCAACTTATCCTTATCCACCTGCACGAGCACGCCCATCAAAACGGGACGAGCCTCATCCGATGAAGCCGCAAACGCAACCTGATGGATCATCTCACGGAAATCGCCGACGTTGATCTGCACCGCGCCTTCGAAATCGGGCACGGGCAATGGCGGGAACTCCTGTGCGTCGATGCACTTGATATCGTTCGTCGAGGTTCCGCCGCGTACATTCAAGGTTTGAGTTGGCACATCGAGCTTCAACAAAACCTGATCGGTCGGCAACGTGCTGACCAGATCGCCAAACGTGCGAGCGGGCACGGTCGTTGAACCTTCCTCGTCGATGCGTGCCGGTATCCAACACGTAATGCCCATCTCAAGGTTCGTTGCCGAGAGTCGCAATCGCCCCTCGTCCGAAGCGATCAACACGTTCGCAAGCACAGGCAATGTACTGCGCGGCGAAACGGCTTTTGAAACGATGCCCAAACCACGAGCCAAATTTTCTTGAAGGACTGTTACTTTCATGGCGTCTCCTCGATAAAACAAATGATGACGCTCTTATTTTACTTCATTAAATGATGATAGGCTCAAGCCGCCGTCCTCGGCGGCGTTCACCGCGTAAATCCTGCGCCGACGACGGCGCAGGAAGCATACAGAGTGCGACGCACCCTCTTATCCCACGACCAACGATATACCAATTGCGAGCAGGAAGAACAGGAACTCCAACGCAAATAACGCCGCGGCGATATACACCACGATCATCCAAGTCGAACGCCCGCTCTTTTTCTTTTGGACTTCCTGACCTTCAGCCATCATCTGCACCGATTGCGCCGCCTGCCCCGCGTCCTCTGCCCACACGAGATCACCCGCCTCATTCTGGACGATGATCCTGCTCCCGCTAAATGACCTTATCCACTCTGGAGCATTCACTGCCAAACTTCCGCTCAAGACGATTGCCTTGAAATCCCCTTCCGGTTTCTCATTAGGAGTCGTCACCACAACCTGAACCTTCGACTCGATCTTCATCAACGCCGCTTTGACCGAATCCACAAACCCATTTCCTGAATCAACGATCAACACTGAGAATTCACTTTGCTTCTCCTCCAATTTGTCCGCCGTGGATGCACCATCTCGACGCAAAACATTCAAGTGATAGACAAGCACTACCCCGAACAGGAAAAGCAACTGTATGAGATTTAGAACATTATTTGCGAAATCACTTCCCGTATCGCCGTTCAACACCACTCGGATAAGTTGATACACCAACCCCACCGCGGTTGCCATCCCGCCAATGACAGATGCGAACAATGCAAGGTACAGATAAAACCTGCGAAGCACCGATCTGCGTGCATGATCGCCCAACTCGCCTTCGGCAAGAGCCTCCGCTTGCATCGGACGCCACATCGTCAACCAGAGGGGCAGACCAACAATAAGCGATGAAAGTGAATTAGTAAGGGACTTGCGTAGTGAATCACTCAATGAAAGGCTGTAATACGTTCCCATATCAATGATGAACGAAAACAGCGTAGTGACTCCGATAAATGCCACGACCAATCCAATGAACGAAAGGATGTAGTTATACAGTCGCATCATCCCCGCCTGCTGTACTTTATCCGCAACGGCTTCGATATGACGGTTGAGCCAATGTTTGTAATAAGCCCAGATCATTCCCAGTGGTATACCCACCGAAATGGGATCACCGATCTCGCGCACAAAATCGCGGAAGTTTGTGCCGCCGCCAAATAAATTCGTGAGGATGATATTCACCGTCAGTGCCGAAGTGGTGATGAACGGTAATGACTCCGCCAAGGGCGAGCAGATAGAGAATGACCAGGCGTAGAGTTGAGCCCATTTCAGCGGAATCAGATAGCGAGTCCTGAATGACGCGCCACGAGTAGAACCATACCGGAGTTCCAATGACGAGCAATGCCGTCCCGTTGACCACCACCTCACGTCCCATCTCTCCTAAAACATCACCAGGGATATAGAAAAGGAAACGAAGGATCTGTTGTGCGCCGAAGACAACCATCAACAAGCCATAGAGCATCCAGATATAACGATATAAACGACGGACATCGGAAAAGTTTTCACGGTCTGTTAGTGTTGCCCACTCATTGCGAAGAACATTCCAGAAATATCCTGCAACAACGCCATTCATAATGATCGCGATCAGGTTGTCAGCGAGGGTCTGGTCACGAAATGAGTTGAACGCACGTGCAACATTGAGTCCTGTAACTTGGATCAATGAGCGGTCAATGAACGACAACAGGTTTTGCACAACCGGGATAAGCGTGCCGAGCAAAATCGCGTACAGAAAGAGTGCGCGCAAACTGGCGGTCTTCTCTTCCTCATCGCGTGCCGAAGCGCGTTGCGCCCACAGCCAATGAACGAGGAAGATTGGCACACCCACAAGGATCAATGCCAGTGCCTGCGCAAGCGTGTCTGCCCCACCGGATACTGTCTTGTCGATAATGGATCGAAGCAAACTGACCAATCCCCACACAACAATTTCGATGCTGATGAGAGCAACGAGATAAAAGTAAAGACGACGAATGGATTTCATAATGGCTTATCCTTATGTCGTTGCGAGGGCGATAGCCCGAAGCAATCTCCTCAGCGAGTGGGGGGATTGCTTCGTCGCAACGAACGCTCCTCGCAATGACATGGTTGGTTTATTTCGGCTGTTCCGTATACCAGTTGTAGCTCCAGAAATTGTAGGGCATGGAAGATAACTTCCATACGCCATTCTGCTTAACCAGGTCTGCACTTTGTTGATTGCGATAGCCTGTCGAGAATGGATCACTGGATGCGTAGATCAGAGAGAGTTCAACAAAGGCTTCATCGCCATGAATATCGCTCTTGCCAATGTCCACTGCCTGCCCATCCGGGTTAACTTCATAATTGGAGAAGGAGCGGCGAAACTCTTCATAAGTTGGCTTGATCTCAAGGTCAGCGAGATAGTCGTACGCTTTTTGGTAATCCTTGTTCAGGACTGCCAACACATAATTGTGAACCACGCCCTCAGGGGCATCCTCCGAGACGTAAGTTTGTGAATCTTTGCGGGTGAAAAACACTGCCAAAGCGATGACGATCAATACACCGATCCCAATCAAAATTCCGGTCAGGAAACGATCTTGTTTCATAGGTTCCTCCAATATATCAATTTCATTGTATAAGCTTTACAACGAAAAAACAAGCGGATAAGTTTCCCAGAAATTGAGGGTTGGATTAACCTTTAGCTACCTCTGACAAACAATTCTACAGCGGGGTGTGCGAAATGGCGGATTTGATATACTTGCCTCACCCCATTCATAATAAGGAGCTCATATGGCTGTTTCTGCCCCGCGCTGGGATTTAACCAACGTTTACCCTTCTCTTAAATCCAAGGAATTCAAATCCGCAGTGGATGAATTCAAAAGGCAAGTCGCCGATTTGGGCGATTATTTTGTGGAGGTTGTCAGCAAGACAGACGTGAAAACCCCACCCGATCACCTGGGTCCTATTGTCGGTGAGGTCGTGGAGCGTTTCAACTCTGCATATACGCTTTCTTCAACCATTGATCCCTATATTCATTCATTTGTTTCCACAGACTCACGCAATAAGCTTGCCGCACGTGCCCAGTCCGAGTTTGAGCAGGCGAGCCTGCCATTGCAAAATCTCAATGTGCAGTTGAAAGGCTGGTTGGGAAAGATCGCGCCCGCACTGGGTAAATCATTTGAACATAGCGCTTCTGCAAAAGCGCATGAGTTCATGCTCAAGGAAGCCGCCGAACAAAGCAAATTTCTGATGAGCGAAGCGGAAGAATCATTGGCGGCTGAACTGAGTCTAAGCGGCGGTAATGCCTGGAATAAATTGCGGAGCAATACAGTTTCTCAGGTCTCCGTGGAATTTGAACTTGACGGAGAAATGCAAAAGTTGCCTGCGCCCGCGCTGATCAATTTGCGGACCCATCAGGACGAAGAGACACGTCACCGCGCTTATGACGCCGAGAACAAAGCCTGGGCATCGGTACAGGAAACGCTGGCGGCATGTCTCAACGGCGTCAAAGGCGAAGTGATCACACTGAACAAGCGTCGGGGTAGAAAAGACGCGCTTGAATCTTCGTTGGAAAGCGCTCGTATTGACCGTCAAACGCTCGAAGCGATGCTCGGCGCGATGGAGTCCTCCTTCCCGCTGTTCCGCAAATATTTCAAGCACAAGGCGAAGTTGATCGGCAAGGACAAACTCGCATGGTGGGATGTCTACGCTCCGGTTGGCAAGACCGATACTCAATTCACATATGAAGAAGCGCGTGATTTTGTTTTGAACGCTTTCGAAAAATTCTCCCCCGAACTTCGCAAATTCTCAGAGCGCGCTTTCGATAACAATTGGATCGACGCGGAAATGCGGGAGGGAAAAAGCAGTAACGGCTTTTGCATGGAAGTGCAGGGCGTGAAGGAAAGTCGCATCTTCGTCAACTTCGATGGTTCGCAGGATCAACTCTCCACGCTTGCGCATGAATTAGGTCATGCCTTCCATAACGAATGTGCCTATCAATTCAACAAGACACCATTGCAACAGATCACTCCCATGACACTGGCTGAGACCGCCTCCACGTTCTGCGAAACCATTGTGACCGAAGCGGTGCTCAAGCAGGTGAAAGGCCCGCAGGAAGAACTGGCTGTGTTGGAAAGCCTGTTGAACGGTGCGGCGGCTATCGTTGTGGATATCTATTCACGCTATCTGTTCGAGAAGGAAGTCTTCGAGCGACGTGAGAAGTCAGAACTCTCTGTGGATGAGATCAACGAGATCATGGAGCGCTCGCAGAAAGCCACCTATGGCGATAGTGTGGATGAACGTTATCTCCAAAAGTATATGTGGACGTGGAAGCCCCATTACTATTACACAGGATTATCATTCTATAACTATCCATATGCGTTCGGTCTGCTTTTTGCCACGGGTCTATATGCCATCTATCAAAAACGCGGCGACGAATTTGTGAACGACTACAAAACTCTTCTTGCCTCCACAGGCGAAGCCAGCGCGGCAGACCTTGCGGCGAGTTTCGGCATTGATATTCGCAAACGCAAATTCTGGGAAGATAGTATTGCCATCATCGGCAAGCATGTAGATCGTTATTGTGAGTTATAGAGAAAAACAGGATGCAGTTCAACTGCATCCTGAAGAAGCTTTCTCATGACCATACTCTCCATTGATCATGTTCAACTTGCAATGCCAAAAGGCGAAGAAGAAAAAGCGCGCACGTTCTTCATCAATGTTCTCGGCTTTGTTGAAATTCCAAAACCTGCCGCGCTCGCTAACCGTGGTGGCGCTTGGTTTGAATCTGGAAATGTTCAACTACACATCGGCGTCGAAAAAGATTTTCGCCCCGCGCGCAAGGCTCATCCCGCGTTCGTCGTAGATGATCTTGACGCAATGCTCGAAAAAATTCGACACGCAGGATATGAAGCCGACACATCACAACCTCCATTGGATGGATACAAACGCGCGCACATCTTTGACCCATTTGGAAACCGGATCGAGTTGATGGAGAAACTATGACATCGCCTCATGTCACCCCCTGGGCTGGTTCAACACCCCCAACTGAATCCACGCTGAGAAAGTTGTATGCAGACGAAGGTATGAGTCCCTATCAATGGTCAAATGGACCGCACGACGTCTATTCGGCACATTCACATTCTTATAATAAGGTCATCTATGTCGTGCGTGGTTCGATCACATTTGGTCTGCCCGAACTGGGAGAGAAACTCACGTTGAATGCCGGAGACAGACTCGACCTGCCCGCCGGAACCATCCACGACGCGGTAGTCGGCACGCAAGGGGTGGTCTGTTTGGAAGGACATAAAAGCTAATCGGACAGAATCAACTTTCAGTTAAGCTGATGCGAAACACACATAAAAAGGGACGCGCCCGATCGGGCGCGTCCCTTTTTATGTTGAAAACAAATATATTTACCAACTGTCGTGAAGCCAGCCGCGCAACTCCATCGCTTTGACTACGCGTTTGATTGCCACCATATAAGCCGCATCACGCATATACACGTCTTCCTTTACGCTGGTATCAAGAACCGCCTTGAATGCCAGGGTCATCTTGGTATCGAGACGTTTCAGCACAGCGTCTTTCGTCCAGTAATAGTTCATATCGTTTTGGACTTGTTCAAAATAGGAGGTCGTCACACCGCCTGCATTGCATAGGAAATCGGGGATGTTGAATATCCTGTTTTCTTTGAGAAAATCGTCCGCTTCGGGTGTGCAGGGACCGTTGGCTCCCTCTGCAACGATCTTGACGCGGCTCGACATTTTCTGAATCGTTTCTGCATTCACATGTCCTTCGATGGCGGCAGGGATGAGCACATCTGCTTCCTTTGTGATCCAGGCATCGCCTTCTTCGATGACATATCCGGCCTTTGTTGCTTCATCTTTATTGATAGTGCCGTATTGATCCACAATCGTAAGCAGGAAACGGGGATCAACACCATCTTTGTGACTGTATGTATGGGCTTGATTATCATTGCGATCCCAACAAGAAACACAAGCCACCCTGCCGCCAAGCAGCTCAATGAAACCAATCGCCGCATACTGTGCCACATTTCCAAATCCCTCGATTGCCACAACACATTTCGTCGGGTCCATCTGAAGGTGCTTCATCGCTTCACGGATTGTGTAGACCGCCCCGAAGCCTGTCGCCTCGGTTCGTCCCTCAGAACCGCCACTGCCAAGGGGTTTACCGGTGAATACACCGGGAGAATAATGACCAACGATGCGGGAATATTGGTCCATCATCCAGCCCATCATCTGTGGTGTCGTCCCTATGTCGGGTGCGGGCACATCCTGGCGCGGACCAAGATTGTGCCACATCTGCAGGACCCAGCCGCGGCAAAGAGCTTCCTTTTCGTTTTCTGTGAGGCTGGATGGATCTACAACAATCCCGCCCTTACCGCCACCCAATGGAATATCAGCCACCGCACATTTCCAGGTCATCCACATGGCAAGTGCTCTGACGGTATCAATCGTCTCTTTGGGATGAAACCGTATGCCCCCCTTGTTGGGTCCGCGCGCATCATTATGTTGCACACGGAATCCCTGAAAGAACTGCAATGTTCCATCGCTCATGCGCACAGGAATGCGGAATGTAAACTCGCGCATGGGCCAGCGCAGTGCGCCAATTACACCTGAGCCGAGGTTGAGCATTTTGGCTACCGAATCGAACTGTTCTTGTGCCATATCAAATGCATTAATATCTTTGGGCATGTTTTTCTCCTTGGGATACTTAAAAATATAAGCGGACACTCCGGAACGGGTGCCCGCTTGTGGCAGGGATATGTAAAAACACAGTCATCGTGAGTTTACCTAATAAAATTCAACTACCCGTTAACGTTATCACGAGAGTCGAATTCCCGTCAATATGATAAACATCAACGGATGTGTGGATAAAAAGACCGGACTGCAAGTCCGGTCTTTTTCATCATTCAGGAGTATTTTCGTCTGTGTCATCATCCCCTGCATCGAATTCATATTCCACTTTTTCATGGTCTAGGTATACCCAGAGCAGAAGAACATGCCCATCGGAGGTATCCACGTTTCGAGCGGCAAGGATCGGCGCCGACTGTTCCATGCCCATATCGTTTCGATAGAGCAAGTGCATGGGCAAATTTGCATTCCAGGCACGGTAGCAACGTTCGACAAGCGCAGGACCGTTAAACGTCCGCAACCTAGTCAGCGCAGGAACCGATAAATTTGCGCTTTCATTTAAGCCTAAAGCCCAACCGTCGTTGACGGCTTCAAATATGGGCGGGGGACCTTCAATGATTGTGATTTTGTCTTCCATAGTGTCGCCACTATACCATAAAAGCAAATTTTGAAACCTTGCGATTACATAAGTACTATTAGTGCCTATTTGCATTTTCATTATCTATTTGCACGTATTCATGCTTGCGCACACCCTTTGAGATAGGTATACTTGGGTACTATGCAACCAGAGAAAATTGGACGCTACGAAATCAGGGCAGAATTGGGGCGCGGGGGGATGGCAACAGTCTATCATGGATACGACCCTCGCTTCGAACGCGAGGTGGCTGTAAAGGTCCTGCCTTCTGAATTATTGCATGCCGACCCGCAGTTCAAATTGAGGTTTGAACGTGAAGCAAAGATCATTGCCCAACTTGAACACTCTTCCATTGTGCCGGTGTATGATGTGGGTGAAGAGCAGGGGCAGCCTTACTTTGTAATGAGATATATGAACGGGGGATCGCTCTCAGAGCGGATCAAAGCCAAGATCATGACGATTGAAGAAGCAACCAACATCCTTGCACGGATCGCACCAGGCATGGATGAAGCGCATTCCAAGGGAATTGTCCACCGCGACCTGAAGCCAAGCAATATCCTGTTCGACGGCAAAAACATACCCTACATCTCAGATTTTGGTATCGCCAAATTATCGCAAGCTCAATCCGGCAATGTGACTGGGAGCGCCATCATCGGCACGCCAGCTTATATGGCACCGGAACAAGCTTCTGGGGAAGCTGTTGATGGTCGTTCGGATATTTACGCGCTGGGCATCATCCTTTACGAAATGCTGACCGGCAGACAGCCCTATGAGGCAGATACGCCCATGGCTGTTGCCATCAAACATATCACTGACCCTGTTCCGCATATTTTAGAAACGAATCCAAACCTGCCGAATGAGATCGAAGCCGTCATTCAGGCGGCCATGGCAAAGAATAAAGAGGAACGCTTTGCCACCGCCGGTGATCTGGTGGAAGCGCTTCGCGATATTTCCTCTGGCAAAGCCCAATTACAAACGCTAAAAGGCGTACCTCCCCGAACAATCAAAGCCAGCGCTAAAACTATAAAAGCGGCAAAGAAATCTTTCAATGTCTGGCTGGTGGTCGTCCCCCTGTTGCTTATTGCAATGATTGGGGGAGGCGTTGTTTTATTTAACGTGATCAAACCCCAGCTTGGGACTGAAACGCCCGCTCCCGTTGTTGTACCTCCCACATCTGTTCCTGAAACTGCAACGTCTGAACCTACTACTGAGCCAACAGAAGCATTGGCTATTCCCGCAACGACAGATACAGAAGCACCTCCCACTGCGACCGATACGCCGGCTCTCCCGAAACTTCCTGTGCTTGGCGGAGCGGATAAGATCGCATTTGTCGCCAATCGAGAAATATGGCTCATGAATGTGGACGGCAGTGATCTCAAGCAGTTGACAACTGACGGCGCAACCAAAAACGACCTGCAATGGCTGGATCAAAAGACAATTCTCTTCCTTAGCGGGAAGGTCGTGAAGTACTACAACATCGCCACAGATGCAGTGGATACGCTTGCCAGTTTTCCATCTGAAGTTACCCTGGATGCTTTTCAGGTTTCACACGACGGTAAACAAGTCATGATTGCCATGAGCAATCAAATCTTCGTTGTCCCATTCAGCTTTGAAACCATGAAGACCGTTACGAACCGTAACCAATTGATAAAAATGGAAGGTGCCTGTATCCTGCCCACAGGCGGGACCAAAGCCGCTTATAAAGTTAAAAGAGGCTCGCTGGTCAAAGGACGACAAGCTTGTGGCTTGGCTCTTCAAAGGTGTAGGGGCAGGTAACGCATCTATACAATCCGAGCAAGTCAGTGTGCTCAATATTCAAGCCTGCGACCCGGAAAAAATAGACCTACTCGATAATTTCCCCGGCACGCGTTTCAACCCCGTTGGTTTCCAAACCCGCGTCATGCCCGATTTTGACTGGGATGGACAAAGCCAGTTCACCTTCAACACAGCCAGACGCAATGGCGGCTGGGGTGAACTTTATATTTACAACTGGCAGAACCACAAGCCAACTTTGATCTACCCAATCGATGGCAAGTGCTGTTACCGCGATGCGCGCTGGAGCCCCGACGGTACCTTTTTGATATTTGCGTTTCAGGACGCCGCCCCTAACGCTCCAAGCTTTCTTTATTATGTCCCGGCAGGTGAATTGGAAGCTGGCGCAAATTTCAAGCCCATCCCGCTGCCTGAAGGTTTCTTCAAAGATCCAAAAGAAGCCCCACAACCTGCAATGCGCCCGGCAGAAAAACCTTAAATGCCTTCCACAATTTCTTTGACCAGATTCGGACCCCGATAAACCAGCCCCGTATACACTTGAACCAGACTCGCTCCCAAAGCGAGTTTTTTCTTTGCATCATCTGGATTCATAATTCCGCCCACACTTACAATTGGGACTTTCCCATTAACCAACTTCACTACCTGACGTAAAACCGCCTCACTTCTGACCTTGAGCGGGCTTCCGCTTAACCCGCCTGATTCACCCTGATTCTTTGACATCAATCCATCGCGTGCCAAAGTCGTATTCGTTGCTATGATTCCATCCATGCCCTTATCGAGTATGACGCCAACGGCATCGTCAAGTTCATCGTCACTCAAATCAGGTGCGATCTTTACAAGAATGGGAGCATGTCCGCCGCGCCCTAAAGATATATTTTCACGCTCTTTTTGAATCGCACCCAGCAATTGTTCCAACATCTCACGACCCTGCAACCTTCGTAACCCAACCGTATTCGGTGAGGAGATGTTGATCGCCAGATAATCCGCATGAAACATAAATCGGCGCATCAGTTCGATGTAATCATTCGATGCTTCTTCGAGGGGCGTATCTTTATTCTTGCCGAGGTTAACGCCAATAATCGTGGGACGTTTCTTGCCAATTGCTAATAACTGCCTCTCGACAAATTCTGCCCCCTTGCCAGGAAACCCAAGACGATTGATCACCCCTTCATCCTCCAGCAGGCGGAAAACCCTTGGGCGTGGGTTACCAGGCTGAGGTCGAGGTGTGACCGTTCCCACTTCCACATGACCAAAGCCCAGAGCTGAGAGTCCGTTTATGGCAAGCGCGTCCTTGTCGTAGCCCGCCGCGATCCCAACGGGATTCTTGAAAGTTAATCCAAAAGCCTGGACAGGTTTGGAGTGGAGCTTTATAATAGTTGTGTGAGAAACCAATTGGATGGTGGAAAATTCCCCGCAAACCGCAATGCCTGGAGCGTAACCGCATGAGCCGTCTCAGGGTCAAGACGAAAGAGGAGAGGGCGTAAGAGGCGGGTACATTTATTTTGTTTTATATATGGCGATATATCGGTCACAATCTTGCGCGTATTTTTTGGCGCGTTTCTGCAAATCAGGCATGAGTGAAAAGTCGCCCTTCATCAGGTCGGAACCATATTCGATCAACTGCCCGATCTTTTTCTCAAGGTCCGCTTCCAAATCTCCATTCGGTACAGGTGCAGAGCGAAAAGCGTCCGCGGGTGCAGGTGATTTTTCCACCCCGCGTTCAACCAACAGCCAGCCCAGTGTGGATTTGTTTTCGGCATCCTTGATGTCCGAGATGTCGAGCCACGGTTCCCTACCGATCTCGTAATGCAAAGTGACATCTGTGGTGGTGTTTATGTAATGTACGGTGCAATTTTTTGGAGAAAACGTGGTTTCACCCCTCTTGAAACCGTGTTTGGACTCAAGACTACGAAACGTCTTTAAAACGATATGTTCAAACTCTGATTTTTTCATGTTTTTTTCTTTCAATGTGGAAGTGAATCGAACTCGATACTAATGTTATACCACCTAATTTTGTATGACGGGACATATCCCCACGACCACCGACATCAATCGAACGCCGTCGGTCGGCTTGGATCTTTGACGTGTGCAAATACTTCCTGCAACATGTTTTCATTTGTACGATAGATGGATAGCGGAGGAATATCCTTCGGGTCGAAGAAATTCACCGCCATCGTTTCGTGGCTGATTTTTGGTTCGCCGCCGATTAACTTGCAAAGGAAGATGATCTTGAAGGCGTGATAGAACTCCAGCGGCTCGATGCGGTTGGCGTCGATAACGGCAACTACTTTTTCGGCTTTTACCTCATACCCGCTTTCCTCCCACACTTCACGTTCCGCCACGGACGCGGGCGCGTTGCCGAGGTCTGCCCAGCCGCCAGGCATTGCCCAGTTGCCGTCCATGCGTTCCTGTACCAACAATATTTTGCCTTCATGCACCACTGCACCGCGCACATCGATTTTTGGTGTGGTGTAGCCTGCCTGCATCGAAAAACTTTTGAGCACGGATTCTTTCGATAGTTCCGATTGACTCTCGATCATCTCAGCGGTGATCTCCTGCAAACGTTTGTAACGTTCGATGTCGAATTCATTTCCGCTGTAAGTCAACCCCGCCTGACTCATTGAAAAGATTTCCTGCGCCCACTGAATCCATTTTGGTTGTTTTGTGTTCATGCGTTACCTACTTCCACAATTTCTTCTGCTTCTACCCCTTCAACCATTTTCAAGTAAAACTCTTGTGGTGATAAACCAGATTTATCAAAAAGTTCCAATAATTCTTTTCTTGTAACTTTTTCCGGCATTGCAGGAAGTTTAAATTCCTGTAAAACAGCTACACCACTTACGCCTTCTATTGCATCTTTGATTCTCCTTTTGTGTCCCAATGAAAGTGGACTTGGAATCTCGTTAAAGACAAACCATTCCACAGCGATAGTTTCACCTTCCTGACATTTTATTTCCCCACTAACCGGTTTCGCTGCGAACAATACCATATAACCGGGAGACATATTGCTCAAACGAGAATAGACGCCCACCAATCTTGTCAATTCGACATCCAATCCTGTTTCTTCTTTTGTTTCTCTTATGGCTGCCTGAGCAAGACTCTCACCTTCCTCCACGCCACCGCTGGGCAAAATCCATGTTTCAAAATCTTCCCGCTTTGTGAGCAATATCTTCCCTTCATGGATTACAGCAACATTGACAGCAATTCCTGGCATTTGATTATTTCCTTCCATTGGTTGAAAACCTTGTCAATATTTCGATCATGGGTAGGACGTATTCCAAGCGCTTGTTTGTTTCGTCCAAACTTTGTTCGCGTTCACGTTTGAGATCATCCGCATCGCGGTTGAGAATGAATGGATCTTCCCATGCCAGCCAATCCACATCGCGGGTTTTGACTTCGTCCTGTATGTAGTAGAGCATCTCTGCGACCATGCTGATATTGGGTAATGTTGTGAGCGGTATGATCTCGCGCAATTGTTTCGCCTGAACAACAAGATGACACCAGGCATAGTCCAGCTCCCGCCCGAAGAGATTTTTTCCGACCGTTGTAACAATCCCTTCAATCTTGCGATAGATTTGTGGATGTGTTCCCCAGGCATATTCAGAACGTTGAAAGATAAGAGGTAAGTCATCGGCGGTGAGCGAGTCAATATCTGCCAGAAACGCGTCTCGATATTTACCTTCCAATGCAAAGGACATGCGATCTGGATAACAAAGATGGATCGCCTGATCGGGATGCGCTGCTTCCGCCGCGTGTTGATATATATAGGCAAAACGTTCACCAACATCCTTATTGTCATCCACAGGGAAGACTGTGAAAAAATCGTCGGGGATGATCAGTTGTTTTTGCTGGAGCCACTCAAAGGTAGAAAGAGTCGGGGAGATGTAGGCGTGGTCAAAATGATCCTTCAAATCCGGCAGGATGGCTTGCAAGTGTGGGAACATCGTCCCGTCTGGATCGTCGTAGGGAAAGGCGAGGGCGGGCTTCATAATTTATGTTTTGGAAAATACCAAACAATAACTGTGATTATAGCCGTAGCCGTATTCTTCCCAGCAGATGACGGTTTCGCCTTCAAAGCGAAAGGTGCGCGAGACTTCACGTGCGATGTCCCATGCCAATGTGGTGACATCGCCGTTCTTTTTTAAGTTGGATGCTTCGATGACCAAACGTCCATTGGGATTCATCTTTTGAGAGACTTGTGCAAAGACCTGGCCCATCACTTCGAGATAAGTGGAATAAGCAAAGCCTTTTTGACGATAATCGACGAAGGGATTTTCGGTGTCGCTGCGATTGGTGTATGGCGGCGATGTGAAACAGAGATCAATGGATGGCAGATCGTATTCTTTGAGATTACGCGAGTCGCCATGAATTAAATGCTCAGGTTCTGCGAGCAAGTCTTTGACATAGTTTGCTTTTTCTTTGCTGAATTCGATGCCATATCCCTGCCTGCCCATTTCTTCGGCAATGACCAATGTGGTTCCATAACCAGCAAACGGATCGAAGACGACTTGTCCTTCTTCTGAATATTTGTCGATGCAATATTCCACAAGGCTATCTGCCGCGCGGACATTCTCGTGTTGAAATCTCGCTGGCAGAACGATTTTGTTTCCACGCGGCAAACTCAACCAGGTTTGCACAGGTTCAATCGGTTTACTCTTTCGACTCGCTTTGTTTGTATATTTCAATCGTTCAGTTAATGCGCTTCGTCCGCGTCTATTCACCTTTGCCTCCTAGTTATCTTGCTTTATCTTTCTTCAACATCAAATGAGATACCCGCAAATGCATCACGATCCACCTGCATTTTGGATGACAGCTTTGAAGGTATGTTTTTAGTCACTAAAGATAACCTTAACTACTTTAGAACGAGATAGGAATAATAATATACCAAGGGAATGACGACCACTATGCTGTTAGCGCGGTCAAGCAGACCGCCGTGGCCGGGGATGATATTACCCCAGTCTTTTGCATCCGCGGCGCGCTTGATCATCGAACTGATCAGGTCGCCCCACGCCGCGCCAAGTCCAATGATCAGGGCGAGAATAATTTGATGCAACGGCGTGAAAGCTGGGGGAAGTCCGAAGCGGAATAAGTAAACAACAATGCCCGCGCCGAGGAAATCCCCGATCAATCCCTCCCACGCTTTGCGCGGATTCACTTCCGGGGAAATGATATGTTTGCCGATCAATTTGCCGATGGTATATTGCATCACATCGCTCAGTGCAACTCCAACAGCCGTCAACATTACCAACCCAGTCCCTGCCAGATGGTTTAACAAAATCAAATGCGCCACCGACCAGACAAGATATAAATAGCCTCGTCCGGCAAAGGACAATTGTGTATAAAGATCCTCAACGTGACGGCTCAAGATGGGCACGAGCGTGAGAAACAGGATCGACGCGGCGGGAAGTACGAAATACAGATCAGGAAAAAACTGTGCCGTAAAAAAAGTTATCGGTACGAGGGTGTAGAGATAAATGACATAGGGCCTGTGAACTCCTACCACTTTTATATATTCTGCAAGCACACGATAGAAAAAAACAAAGAGTATCACCGCGGCAACAAGGCCTTTCACAAATGTGGCAACAAGAAACACCGGTGCGACGATCATCCAGCCGATAAAACGTTTTCCAAGCTCGCCTTTCAAACCTGCCTTCAAATCTTTGCGCGCAAAGAACAGCACTACACCAAACCCAAAAACGAACAACAACAAGACGATTTTGAGGGTCGGCAGGAAAAATGGGTCTTCAAAAGGATTACGCGCGATGATGATATCCATGGATTAACCTCAAGCGATGTATGATAGTAATAAATGCCGCTAATGAAGCGAAGATCAAATAATAGTTGTAGCTTGACAAATTTCCTGCGATTGCAGGATAAAACGTAAAAACCGCCAGCGATATCATGCGGTCCCCTTTTCCAAACAGTCCTCCATAAACGCGTGAACTGCCTAATGCTTTTCCAAGGATACCGAGATAGGATACTAACAGGATTAATGTGAGGGCGATTAATATCAGGCGGGTATCAGTATATCCACTCAATCCCAACCCAATGAATATGGAAGCATCGGCAACACGATCTCCAAATTCGTTTTTAACTTCGCCCCAATCGTCCGCAAGATCGAGCGCGCGTGCAACCTGCCCGTCCATCAAGTTAAGCAAGAGGCGGATCAACACGCACGGAGGCACAAGCCACAACCAGGCTGGATTCTTGTCTGCCAGATAAAGTGCGGTTGCCGCGATCATGGAAAGCACCAGTGCTCCATAAGTGAATATATCCGGGTGAACGCGGTGCGCAATACAAAAATTTACGATTGGTTGCAGGGCTTTCTGCCACTTGGGTTTCGTCGAATAGATGCCCATTAGGGACCGCCTGGTGGAATGGAATTATCTTGCGGGATGTTGTCAATCCTTGCATTGTTTGCAACTGCCAACCGGTACGCATCGACGGCTGTGATCACACAAATGGATGCCACCATCAATAGCCATGCAAAGAAGTTGGCAGTCTCGCCGCGTCCATGCTCAAAATCCAAACCAAAGCTAAAGGATGCAAAACAAGATACCCAGGGTATCAGCATCGACAGTAAAAATCTTACCCACCTGCCCAGATAAAGATAGCCTATTCCCCAGATGAGTATAAAAAACCATAACCCTCCCAGCTCAGCCAAACTGAAGAGCTGGGACTCCTCACTTGCACCGCACAGCCTCCCAGTCCAATAAATGGAATTAAATTGAGGATGACTGCAAGCCCGGGCTGTTTAATTTTTTTGGTTTTAGAATTCTGTGTGTTCATATGAGTCCTATCCAATCAATTGAGTGCTAACCCAAACATACCCGAAAACAATCAGATAAGTCAAAAGAAAGTAAAGCCAAAAATCTCTGAAGAACTTTGGAAAACGCCAGACGAGTAATCGCGGCACGGCTGAACTGCCGAACATTCTAAATCCTCGCGCCATAACGGAAAGTGAAAGAGCGTGGAAAGGATTAATACCCCGCGCGCCGCCTTCCAACGCAAAGACTTTAAAGGAGACACCGCTCCAGGGTTGAGTCCAGAATGCCATGGCTCCTTGTTGATCCAAAGCCGTCTTAACCTTTTCTATCATGAACGCCTGTACCACGGGGATATGAGGCAGAATGGATCGAGCCATATCGGGCAGAAAATACGCAAACAAATATATGCTGATGCCCCCAAGGGTAGAACCCAGAATGGCAACACCCAGCAACTTCCAATATTGGGCGCGTCCACCGATAGCCATCGGAAATAAAAGTCCATCCGGGACAATGGGCCAGAAAATTGCTTCAGCGATTGCCCAAAAGAACATCAAACTTAGTCCTTTGGATGATGAGCAGAAAGTCTCCCATTTTTCGAAGGCTTTTCGATTGATTCTCCGTTCACTTGTGATGGCATGATCTTCCATAATTACCGCTCTTATTGGAATTTGCTGGTCGCCTAAAAACTACAACCCTGATCCTCGTTTATCGTTACTCCAAGCCTTTTGTGTCAGTTCTGAGCGATCATTGGCGTGTACGAGTGACTGTTTCACGCCGAGCACCTTTTCCACATCGAAAGGAACTTCCACAAATGGGCCGCTCCCGCCCGTATTTGAGTGGTAGCTTTGCAGGTGTGTTTTTTAGTCATAGGATAACATCGTTTATTTCTAAAAGTGACAAGCTAAAACATGATTCGTTCTATCTACACATATAATTTCATCTTTCCATTGATATGGATCATTGACATGAGAAAGACGTAAACCATCAGGCAGTGGTTCATGTTTTATACGAAATGGGAATTCCAACATAATATAAAGGCATTTATTAAGAGTCCAGTTGCCCTTCCAAGTCTCAAAAATAACATTTCTTGCCCCTAATTCTGCATTGAGTAATGGACGTAATTCATCACATAATTCATCAATTTGACTCTGAACAACTCGATAATCTGGCATTATCTATTTCCTTTCTAAAAACTTCCTCGTCTCCTCAATCTTATCCTTCTCCACCTTCCCATTCCCTTCCCAATACTCCAAAAGTTGACCGATCGTCAGCACCGCGTGCATGGAGTAGCCTGCCTGCGCCAGCGACTCTTTCGCGCCTGATTGACGGTCTACAAGCACGACGACATCTTTCACCACCAAGCCTGCGCCTGTCAGTTTTTCGATGGCTTCGAATTTGCTTCCGCCTGTGGTGGCGAGATCGTCAATGACGACGACAGTCTCTCCTGCGTGATATTCGCCTTCGATCTCGGCTTTCGTGCCGTAGGTCTTCACTTCCTTGCGCGGATAGATCATGGGATAGTTGCCCGCGAGGGAGATGGCAGTTGCAATGGGAATTGCCGCATAAGGTAAGCCAGCGATGCGGACGAAGTTCGGAGACTGAGAGCAAGGGTAAGTATGCTCGCGGCAATCTGTTCCAGCAATTTGGGATAGGTGATGATCTGGCGCAGGTCAATGTAAATGGGACTCTTGAGTCCCGACTTGAGGGTGAATTCTCCGAATTTGATACAGCCTGCGGAGAGGAGTTCATCGGCGAGAGATTTTTGTGATGGGGTAAGTTCTGTCATTATTGATTCCTTTTTTCACCGCCAAGCACGCGAAGAGCGCGAAGATATTCTAAAAAATATTCTTGGCGGGCTTGGCGTTCTTAGCGGTTCAATTCTCTTTTGATATGCAAGATATCGATCTCGTATTTCTGCCGCGGCTAACTTTGGATTTTCTGCACGCGAGATACCGCGCGAGATGGGGATGAGCATCCCTTTGCCATCTGCCCGTAGACCAGCTTTCATCGCCGCTTCTAATTCTCCGCCTTGGGCGCCGACACCAGGGGACAGGAACCACAAGTCAGGTGCGGCGGCGCGGACACGTTTCATCGCGTCCACGTGGGTGGCGCCGACGACGAGTCCGATGTTGTTTTTGGTGTTCCATGATTGGGCGAGTTTGGCGACATGTTCATAGAGATGACAGGACGATTGACCGATCGACCTACGGTCAGAGCAATCGTCTTGTACAAGAATCATCCTGAATCCTTCCAGAGTTGGATGTTTTGCACAGCAGGAACACGCCTTTCTCTGGATAATTGAGAAATGGATCAATTGAGTCTTTGCCGAGATATGGACTCAATGTAATGCAGTGCGCGCCGAGAGTCTCAAATGCAGATTTGGCGTATGCTTCGGCAGTGGATGCGATGTCACCGCGTTTGGCATCGAGCACGACGGGGATGAGTGAACCAAGTCGCTTTGACTCTGCGTCAATGGCTTCGATGACCTGCTTGAGCGCTGTCCAGCCTTCGGCGCCGAAGACTTCGAAGAACGCCGCGTTGGGTTTGAATGCCGCAGCGTAGGGAGCGGTCTGTTTGACGAGATTCAGGCAGAAGTCGAGGGCTGAAGCGGGAGTAGGCGATTTGAGTTCGCTGATGTGCGGGTCGAGTCCAACGCATAAGAGGGAGGAACAGTCATCGACGCGTTTTTCCAAAAAAGTAAAAAAAGTTTCCATAAGATTCCTTTTACCGCTAAGCACGCTAAGTACGCGAAGAAGACCTTTTAAAAATCTTCCATCGTTCTTAGCGGTCTTCGCGGTTAATAAATTTACGCTTTGCCAAACACCATCGCCAGCAACGCCATTCTGACATACAACCCATACTCCATCTGACGGAAGTATGCGGCACGCGGATCATCATCGAAGTCGGGGCTGATCTCGCCGACGCGCGGGAGCGGGTGCATCACGATCATCTCCTGCTTGGCGGCTTTCATGATGGCGGGGTCGATCACATACGCGCCCTTGACCTTTTCATAATCGGCGGGGTCTTCGAAGCGTTCCTTCTGGACGCGCGTGACATACAGCACGTCGGTTTCGGGCAGCACTTTGTCGAGCGTGCTGAACTCGGCTTGCGGAATGCCCTTCGCGCCGACCTCGTCCATCACTTCCTTCGGCATCTTCAAAATATCGGGCGAGACATAATTGATCTTGACCTTGAACATCGAAAGCAGACGCGCCAGCGAATGGACGGTGCGCCCGTATTTCAGGTCGCCGAGCATGGTCACGGTCATGCCGTCCACCTGACCCGCGCCGAGTTCCTCGAAGATCGTGAACGCATCGAGCAACGCCTGTGTGGGATGCTCGCCCACGCCGTCGCCCGCATTGATGACAGGTTTGCGCGCCGCCTTTGCCGCGATCGCCGCCGAGCCCGTTTCGGGGTGACGCAGCACGATCACATCGGCATAACATTCGAGCGTGCGCACCGTATCGGCAAGGCTCTCGCCCTTCGACACCGACGAATACTTCACTTCATTGATCGGGATGACGCTCCCGCCGAGCCGTTCCATCGAGGCAGTGAACGACGACGATGTTCTCGTGGATGGTTCATAGAACAGGTTCGCCAGAATTTTCCCTTTCAGCAGGTCGAACGTCCCAACGCGCTCGACCATGCCGCGCATCTCGTGCGCCACACCGAACACGTACTCCAGATCGGCGCGGCTGAACTGCTTGACGGATATGATGTCCTTGCCAAACCACGCGGCGTTCTTGTTCTCGCCAAACGGCAGGTAAGGGGATTGAGATTCAGTAGGCATTTGTTTTACTCCTTGTTTTATTTTTAGGATGAAAACCCGCTTCTTTCTACGGGTGAGGCTGATTCTGTTTCGAGATATATTTTTCTACTCTAAATTATTTCGTCGACGGTAAATCTCTAAACTTATAACAGCTACAACAACAGACAAAATCAAACTTCCTAGAAAAACCAATGCTGAAATTACAAAATAAGCAAAACCAAGAAACCCAATTGCAACTGCACCGCCAAAACCTCCCCTCATGTAACGTTCTGTACACCAAACTTCACCATTTTGAAAAACTGCAAAACTAGAAAAAGCGATTTCGTCCGCTTCAATTGGATAATGAAGAATGAAGTTAATTTGGTGAACTGCCGTTTGGGGTGGTAGCGGCAATTCACTTGGTAATATTTCTAATATTTCTATTTCTATAGGTGTAAGGGCTGAGAGTTGTCCACCAGTTACACAGAAAGGATTTTTGTCTGTAATTTTGACTTTATTATTATCTTCAATCGCAAATAACCCTAAGCTAGAGTGATATTCCAATTTTGTGATTGATTGTTGGGTATCCAGATACTGTTGCCATTCCATAGCAGGAAAGGCTTGTTCACTTATATTTCTTGAAATGATTTCGAAAGTTACTATGGCGATTAATAGACTTATTCCGAAAATTCCTGCAACAACTTTAGTAGCCAGTGATTTCCCATAACGTTTAGAAAAGAAGTACCTGATCAAGAACGCCAAGCCGATAAGTATCAGCAGAATCGAAAGAGAAAAATAATCAATATACATTTTTTACATCATCCAAAAAGATAATTCGCCAGCGGAATGACATTATTCTTTGATTTCCTTCCATTGTACGGGATGACTTTGCTTGTGTGCTTTCCATTCATCGGCAAGGATGCCGTACATCAAAGTATCCCACCATTTGCCTTTGTAGAATTCCTTCTCTCGCAAACGACCTTCGAGTTTCATTCCCAATTTCTCCAACACATGCGCCGAACCGAGATTGTCCGCTACGCACCATGACCAAATGCGGTGTACGTTAAAGGCAGTGAAACCGAAATCCACCATGGCATGTGCGGCTTCGGTGGCGTAACCATGATTCCAATATTTGGGGTCAAGCTCGTAACCGATGTCTCCTTCAAGGGCGTTGGCTTTGTCCATGCGAAAGCCACAATTGCCAATAAGCAGATTATTCGATTTCAACGTCACCGCCAATTGAAACCTGATACGCGGCGTTTCCTTTTCATTATCCAGAAACCAACCGACAAACTCCTGCACTGACTCAGGCGTTCTGTCTGCAACTGTCCATTCGTAGTAACGCAAATAAAGCGGATCGGTTTGATATTCCAAAACCCGTTTCCAATCGTCTGGCACAAAGTCACGCAGAATGAGTCGTTCGGTTTCAAGTTTCATACTATTGAATGCTCGTTATCTTATAAAAAGCATTGACTTATTCTTCAAACGCTTTTCCGATTTCGGATCATGGCTTGGCAGATAAACAGTTGATCGCTGTTTCGCAAAATCCAAAATGTTCTGCATCGTGCGGATTGCCTGATTGGGGTCAGGGCTGACGCCATCCGCAACTTTATCAAGCAGATTCTGCTCGGAATAACTGGTGTCACCCGCCAGAAAATAATGGACATCTTCCGCCCTGACGACAACCGATACATGTGCAGGCGTGTGTCCGTAAGTAGGCACGACTTTCACATCTCCTTTTGCGGTGACATTCCACGATCTGTCAAAAGGACCGAACGCGCCGCCATCAAACTCAATCGGTTGCGGAGAAAGCCACTTCGGAAAACGATGTGAAGGATACCCATCAACCTGTCCCTGAAAGCCGCGCGTGCGATTGTATTCAGGCATATTCACATGGATGACGCTGTTGGGAAAGTCGTGCAATCCGCCCGCGTGATCGGTGTGCATGTGAGTGAGGATCACCTTCTTCACATCCTTGGGGCTAATTCCCATTTTCTTTAGTTGAACACCGATCTCATCCTCGGGCTTTACATGAAATCGAACTGCCAATTTATAGTAAGGTTGCCAACGAGGAAAGTAACCAGGCTCCGAAGTCCGCGATGTTTCGCCTGTATCCACTACGATCACGCCTTCCTCGTGTTCAATGACCCATCCATAGATCGGAACAGGCGGTGTCACCCATTCCCTGCCAAACAACACATTCACAAGACGTAATGCTCCCGCTCCTTTGCCAATCTCTTGGTTTTTCTTGATCTCAACCGTACCTGTTTGAATTACATGGATATTCATAATAACTACTCCTTATGTATATGCCGATGATGGATATCGGGCATGTGATCATGTTCATGTTCCTCAGCGGGATGTTTGTGTTCATGCGAGTGTGCATCTTCCGCTTCATCATGTCTATGTGCGGGGTCATCATGCCTGTGGCTGTGTTCGTGGAATAAAACCGTATGCACGTGAGAATGCTCATGTTGTTCATTGATCAGCAGCAATGCGCCGCCGATCATCAAGACTGCAGCAATGATAAACAAGAAGGAAGGTAATTCGCGAAAGATAACAATGGACAACAACACACCCGCCAATGGAGCCGTGCCATACAACGTACTCGTTCGCGCCGCGCCTAATCCGCGCATGGAACGGATGAACAGCATCGTGCTCAAGCCATAACTGACAAATCCCAGGATCAACGTGCCGAGAATTGTTTTCACCGCTGGAAACTGATTTCCAAGAAACCACGCAAGAAAGAACGAGAAAGTTCCTGCAACCAATCCTTTCCATGCCACAATTGCCAGCGGATCTTTGCCTGAGATGTTGCGCGTGAAGTTGTTGTCCGCGCCCCATAGCATACATGCAAGGATGATGCCCAGTGCACCGAGCGAGAGACCAAATCCGCTTTTGAAATCTGTGGAGAGAAAGATACTCGCAAGTGTAATGACGATGATCGCTGTCCACGCATGGCGACCGATGGCTTCCTTGAAGAATAACAACGCGATGAGCGTTGTCCCTACGCCTTCAAAGTTCAACAACAACGAAGCCGTGGATGCAGATGTGTTCTGCAAACTGACCATCAACACGATCGGCGCAAGGATCCCGCCCGCGATAATGGCGCCAGCCAGCCATTTGATATCGGGCGGCTTGATGTCTGCTTCCACATCCTTGAGCCGTGTGCGTTGAGTCCATTTGACGAGCGCAATCCCAGTTCCACTTCCCAGATACAGGAACGCCGCAAGAAAGATCGGAGCGATAGTCACCCAACAATAATTTGGCGATGGGTGCGCTGGCTCCGAAAAATATCGCGGCAGCAAGAGCTTGGAGGATGAACGGAAGGTTGGAAGATTTCACTATTTTATTGTTTTCTCATAAGAAGTTCGTAGTTCTTCGTACTTTTGGCTTGACTTCATTGCTAAAAATGACTATGATAAAAGCATAAAAGTCGAAAGACTTTCCTGCCTTGCGAAGAGTCGCCGACTGTGGCGACCTGCCCCCATCTCCACGTGATGGATCGGGATAGCGAGGCAGGTTGGCTTTAACCGCCATATTCCACCAATTTCTTGATCTTTCGTTCGATCATTTCGTATGCACCTGTGTCATTGCGTGTATCGCGTCTCCAAATCGCACCAGCAATCAAATCGGCAATTTGGATTAGAGATTCGCTTTTTGAGCGTCGGATTGAAATTCGCCGAAATCCATGAGAAATATTGCGAGCTTTCATAATTCTCTTTAGTTCATCTTTAGTTTGGTCGGGATAGCCAAATTCATCCAAAATCAAAGTCCCTCCTTCACGCTTTTGGTCTGGTATCTGACGAATTAACTCCGAAACAAAGAAAAGATAGAAATCCAAGCCAGACATTGCTTTGAACGCTTCAGGTAAGGAAGCTTTATCAACCAAAATTGCCCAGATGTCAAAATCTGCATTTGATAGTGTAGAGAAAACTCGATTCCGCAATTGTGTTGATGAAAGTCTGTGATAACTAAATTCATAGCGTTCTGGTAAACCCGAGGTAACTCGTAATTTTTCGAGCGTCTTACGTAAATCGTCTGGAGATTTTGTTGAGATCATTGTCACAACAAAATATTGCGATGCACCCTTTGCAAAATTCAGGCTGGCATCGCCAAATTCATCACCTGCAAAAGTGAATGTAATCGTCATTGTTCTCTTACATTCTTTCCATATCCTTTTTCAACCAAAACCTTTCCGTCTTCAAAAGCGACTTGTCCACGCAAGACAACCTTCCTCACTTTGCCTTTGACCTTCCATCCCTCAACGGAGTCCAGTTACAGCGGGTGAATTGGTCAGCGGCTTTGATCTCGTATTCGGCGGTCTTCGTCCACTTCGATCCATGTTTCGGGTTGTTCGGGGAGGTTGAATATCTTTCTTGGGTTGATAACACTTTTCTGAATGATATCGTCTAAGGTCAAACGTCCATCGTTCACGGCGGTTAGCAATAAAGGAAGTAATGTTTCCAACCCTGGGAATCCAGGCGGAGGATTGTCAGAGTCTTTTTCTTCGACGGTGTGAGGGGCATGGTCGGTGGCGAAGCAGTCGATCACGTCCATGTTTGCCCAGAGGGCATCAACATCTTATTGAGTGGCGAGCCGTGGGCGGACTTCACTTCTGCCATTCACGATTCTCCCTCACCCCTAACCCCTCTCCCAGTGGGAGAGGGGATTTTGGCGGTCAGAAACAAATGATGTGGGCAAACTTCACAAGTCACTTTGATGCCGCGTTCTTTGGCGGCTTTGATGAGCAGGATTTCTTCTTTCAATGAGATGTGTGCAATGTGAACGGGACGATCATAGATGGCGGCGAATAATATCCCTGCTGCCATGGTTCTTGATTCGGAATGTAAAACGATCGGCGCAGACTTTGGGAAGTTGCTCGAAGTGTGGCATCCACAAGGTCATGTCGTCGAGGCGGAGTTCACCGAAGGTGGAGTCGAGGTACATTTTCAAGCCTGCGGCTTTGTCTGCGAGGGCGGGGAGAATTTCTGCGTTGTCGGGTCCCGCGCCAAGGAATTGTCCATAGTCACAGCGTGCTTTCTTCTTTGCTGCATCCAATGCCAAATCGAGTGTCGAATTATCGAATATCGGGGGCTTCGTGTTGGGCATTGCAAGGATGGTTGTCACACCGCCAGCGAGGGCGGCTTGGGTGACGGTGTCCCAATCTTCTTTGTGGGTTTGTCCAGGTTCGCGCACGTGGACGTGAGGGTCGATTAAGCCAGGGAGTTTGATCATGTGGGTTCCAGGTTCCAAGTTTCAGGTGAGATAAAAGTTGTTTAGCAGAATCAGTTTCAAGGTCAGAAAAGATGCGGACATGATGATGGGGACTGAGAGCGAATTCTGTTCCCAGTCCCCATTGTACAACGTTGAAGAGCGAGTCCCTTAGTCGCCGCGGACTGCAGGGGCTTTGAAGATCAGGAAGATCGTGTTGACGAAGATGCCCATGATGGCGGCGAAGACGATGGCGGGGATGCCGTTCGGGAACAGGAACGGCACGTTGAAGGGGAACACGCCGTTGGGCAGGGCGAGGTTGCCGCCGATACCGCAGACAAGGATGATCGCGCCGACTGCGAGCTGCTTCGGGTCGAAGAGGTTGACCTTCTCCGATTGAATGAGCGCGACGCCTTGCATACCGATCACGCCAAAGAGGTAGATGCTCAAGCCACCGACAACTGCGGCGGGCATGGTGTTGACCAGCGCGACAAGTTTGCCGAAGAAGCCCAGCACGATCGCCATGCCGCCCGCAGCCATGAGGACGGCGGTGGAGTAGTTGCGCGTGATCGCCATGAGCGAGTTGTTCTCACCGTAGTTCGTGCCTGCGCATCCGCCGAGCAAGCCGACGATGATATCGTCTGAACCGTCAGCGACGAGGTTGAGACCGATGAGTTCCTTGATGTTGTAGGGCTTGCGTTCGAGTTCGGCAGCGAGTTCGTCAATGTAGAGACTCATCTGGTAGAGGTGCGCTGTCGATTCGGGGACGGTGGCGATGAAGATGAGCGCAATGCTCAATGCCATGCCCCACGCGGCAGGATTGTTGAATGCAGGGAAAGTGAATTTGGGAATTTCAAGCCAGGCGGCGCTGGAGACATTGGCGAAGTTGACCAATCCAAACGGAATGGCAACGAGATAACCGAAGATGGCGCCAAGCAAGATCGGTAACATGCCGATCAAGCCTTTGCCTTGCAGATAGACCGAGAATAAAATGGTGGCGATAAGCGTGATGAAAGCAACGGTCCAAAACTTCCATGCAATATCTGCACTTGCGCCAACAGACATTCCGCCAGCGTTATTGAGTGCCGCGCCAGCTAGAGCAATACCGATGACCATTGCCATTGAGCCAGTGATAATGGGAGGCAGGACGCGGTCCAGTGCGGCTTTGCCTGCGCGCATGATGAGCAATCCGACCAGTATCTCAAACACGGCGGTTAGGATAATGCCAACTTGTACGATCTTCACGCCTTCGGGGCAATAGGTTGCGGCGGAGTTATAACAATCGGGTGCAAACTGACTCATCACTGTGATGACTACGGCGATGTAGGAAAACGATGAGCCGTAGTACATGGGGATCTTGCGTTTCGAAACCAGCAGGGCAACGATGGTTCCGAGACCTGATGCGAGCAATGTGATGCCGACATCGAACTTGGTCAGGATGGCGACCAACACCGTGGCGGGGAACATCGTCAGGAATTGTTGGAAGCCGAGTGATAGCGTCGCTCCGAGGGGTGGGGTGTCATCAGGCAGGTAGCCGAAGACTTGGGGTTTACTTGCGGTGGACATGGGCATTCTCCTCTGTAATGGATTTTCTCCCTCACCCTCAGCCCTCTCCCACTGGGAGAGGGGAAGCAGAGGGGTATAAAAAAAGAGAGCCGCTAAAAGCGACTCTCTAAATTCAAAAAATGGAAACAATCATTCCGAAGAAGTGGTGGTGGCGTGATCGTCTGCGGTGGGGATGTCTGTACATTGGGCAAAATTTTACGACAATTCGGTGAGATGTCAAGGCGGGAAGAAAGAATTCAGAAAACAGAGGCAGGTTCAAGGTCAGAAAAGATGCGGGACAAATCTTATGATGTTTGTCACTTAAGGGATTCCAGTGCGGATGTTATAATCCCGTTCATAATTTTCGCAAGGAGAAGGACAAATGGCATACCAAAATGTGAAAGTCCCCGAAGGCGGGGCAAAGATCTCGATCAAAGACGGCAAGTTACAAGTTCCCAACAACCCGATCATCCCGTTCGTGGAAGGTGACGGCACCGGGCGCGACATTTGGCGCGCGTCGGTGCGTGTGTTCGATGCAGCGGTTGAGAAGGCTTATGGCGGCAAACGCAAGATCCATTGGATGGAAGTGTATGCGGGCGAGAAGTCGTTCAAGATGTTCCAGAGCTGGCTGCCCGAGGAAACGACCGATGCGTTCAAGGAGTTTATTGTTGGCATCAAGGGACCGCTCACAACGCCCATTGGCGGCGGCATCCGTTCATTGAATGTGGCGCTTCGCAAAATCCTGGACCTGTATGTTTGTCAGCGTCCCGTGCGTTGGTATCAGGGTGTGCCTTCGCCAGTGAAGCACCCTGAATATGTGGATATGGTCATCTTCCGCGAGAACACGGAAGATATTTATACCGGTATCGAGTTCCAGTATGGCACCGAGGACAACACGAAGTTTATGAAGTTGTTTAAGGAAACCTTCCCGAAGGAATACGCCAAGATGCGTTTCCCCGATACGGCAGCCATCGGACTCAAGCCGGTTTCTGTTGAAGGCACCGAGCAACTCGTGCGCGCTGCCATCCAATGGTCGCTCGACAATAAACGCAAGAGCGTGAACTTCGTCCATAAGGGCAACATCATGAAGTTCACCGAAGGTGCGTTCAAGGATTGGGGTTATAAACTTGCCAAGCGCGAGTTCCGCGATCAGATCGTCACCGAGCGCGAGACTTGGATTCTGGGTAACAAGGAAGCCAATCCGAAATTGAGCGTCGAAGAGAACGCCAAGATGATCGACCCTGGCTTCGACATGATGAGTCCTTCACAGCAGGGTGACATCAAAGCCGAGATCGAAGAAGCCTTGAAGTTATGGGATACACACGGTGACGGCAAGTGGAAGAAGATGCTGTTGATCAAGGATTCCATTGCAGACGTGAGCTTGCAGTTTACGATCATCCGCCCGAGGGATTACGATGTGATCGCCACATTGAATCTGAACGGTGACTATCTCTCCGATGCGCTTGCCGCACAGGTGGGTGGTATCGGAATCGCTCCGGGCGCGAACATCAATTATGTGACTGGTCACGCCATCTTCGAAGCGACACATGGTACGGCTCCGAAATATGCCGACCTCGACAAGGTCAACCCGGGTTCGGTCATTCTTTCCGGTGAGATGATGTTCCGCTACATGGGCTGGGGCGAAGTCGCCGACCTGATCGTCAAAGGTATGGAAGGCGCCATCGCGGCGAAGACTGTCACTTACGACTTTGAGCGTTTGATGGATGGAGCAACGTTATTGAAATGTTCTGAGTTCGGTGATGCGATCATCAAAAATATGAGCTAAGGTTTCACAAAGGAAGCTTGTTAATAACAAAAATCGGGACTTTGAAAGTCCCGATTTTTGATTTAGGAAGTCTCAATTAATTCGTCACTGTGATCGCCAGATACATTCCATCCTGATAGTGCATTGGGATGAGACATGAAAATTCCAAGGGCGCGCCTGCCGCGGAGTCAGGGAAGGTGTAGTCTACAGATAAATTCGTGCCGGGGGGAAGCTGACTTTTGGGTATATCCAACAACGCCGTGGATTGCGCCGCGTTAAGACTGCCAACGATCGAGACAGGCGTGCTGATATCGAAAGTATGCGAGCGCTGACCTGTGTTCGTAATGTTGAAGGTATAAGGCACGCCGGTTTTGAACTCCGTCAGTGACGAGTTGATGGTATTGTCGGCGAGGGTAATGGTAACCACTGTCCCACCTCCGGATGTTGCGGGTGCCTCTGTTGCAGTAGGTTCAGTGGGCGCTTCAGTCGCGGCTGGCTGGGTGGGTGCATCAGTCGCAACAGGCTGAACTTGCGCTTCCGTTGCGACAGGTTGAGCAGGCGGCGCCTGGGTGGCGGCTGGTGTGGAACTACCGCAGGCAGTTGCGGACACAGTGGTAAAAACAATGACAAGCAGTAAGACCATTCTTTTCATATTTTTCTCCTTTGGTTTGTAGCTGGATGCGATTGTAATTTCCATCTTTACCCTGAATACGCAACTCTAATCATCCACTCACAAAAGGATAAAAGATAACAAAAATGAACGCCGGAAGACGTTCATTTTTTTGTTTAGTGCCGAATTAGAACATGAATTACGGTTTCTTTAGGAATCTCAAATAGAAGGCTACAAAAACCAGGACAATGCCGATATTTGCTATCAGCCGTTCCCAGAATCAATTCCTAAAGAATAGTAAATCTACACTAACGACAACCGCTATCATTATCAAGACGAAAAGTGCGACATAGATATTCTTCGTCATTTCAATCTCCTGTTCAAATAACTCGCACACAGTCCCAGCCGTCCGATACACCTCCGTATGATGGAAACCATCATATTTCACGGAAAAACGGAACCTGTTCTTAGGGCGCTGTGTTAGGCGTTCCTTGGATCTACAAAACTTCCATGTTAGCCAGTTCTTCAATAATAGGTTTAGTTTCTTCCATCACCGCATTAATGAATTTTTTGCTGCCGCGCATTTGATCTTCTGCCATGTATTTCCTTCTGAGTTCACTTCATAAGCCAAACGCCCAATGAGACTGTCGAAAAACCCTATTTTCTCGCAACCCTCTCGACATCGTACTCGCAGAGTAAGCACCCCCTTGAGGTTGACACTGCTCGGTAGCCCGCTCTTTCATGTTTGGAAAATTACTCCCGTCTCAAGGAACACATTGTAATTCACGCACAAGAACTTGATTGGCATTCGGATTTCCGCTGGGTGCCCCTCCTGTATATATGAGGTAAAGGCGACTCTGATGTTCAAACAATGAACCAAAACTAGGAGGTTCATTTCGTTCTGGATACCATTGTTGATAAATGATTCCATTGCCCGAAAGGAAAAGCGCTACGTCATAATCGAGGACTACAGCACCACCTTTATAAGCAAGCACATCATCAAAGCCATTGGTAAAGTACAGTGTGGTATGGGAAACGAATGGCTCTGAAGCTAACTGTCCATCTGGAGTAAGCTGCGCCACATAGATGCCATACGGCTTCGAAGACGCTAGAATCATCCAGCCGTTAGCCGTGGGAACAATATAAGGAGTTTCAAACCTTCCGACCACAACTTTTTCATAAGCTTCATAGGATAGTGGCGAAAGAATCAGAGGTTCTCCCACTTCATTTCCTTCTAAATCAAAACGATGTACTGCTAAGAATGTTCCTCTTGTATTTGTGGCTACCAAGAATACGCGCCCATGACCGATTGCAAGGTGAGGATATGCACCAGCGTTTGAACGAATTGATTTCCAGGCGAGGCTATTGCCATCTGTGTCAGCAATATCAAGGATAAGATCAGGATTGAAAGATGTAGAATTTACATCTGTCCACGCAAACAGCATACGCGAACCTGTCCAAATAGTATCCCCGGCTGCATAGCTGCACGCACGATTACTAGGGGACCGAACCTGTTCAGAGACAAGGACTCCATATGTATCAAGAAATGCAGAAGTAACCCGATCTTCAAAATAGGCACCTACTTTGTACCGTCCACAGTAAGTTAATATTGCGTCATCATCTTTCTTTACAAGACTGTATGATTGCCCTGTCCAATTGCGCTCGAAAAGTAATTTTACTTCCCCAATAGGTTTCGCATTAGTGTCAAGAAGGCGCATAAAGGCGTTGGGCTTCGGCGATTCTCCATCAAAACCCACATGCCATGTAGCCAAGATGTCCGTACCCATTGACACTGCTCTTGGGTGAAATGCATATCCGCCAAGATCACTACTGCCACTTTCTCCAACACCTTCTGCACGCACGATTACTGGGGTAGATGTTTCAATCTTCCTGCAAGATTTGTTTTCTTCAGTAATGACATTAATTTTTCTTACGGTTTTAGCCAAATAGCATTCACGAATAAATGTTTCTCCAGTATCCTTATTATGATTAGTTAGCTGAAAGTAGAATTTATAAATGCCCGTTTCCAACGTGTTGTTGAAAACGCTTGTATATATTCCGTCATCGGCACCCTCATCGCCATGTGCTCCATCATCATCAAGATCAAAGGAATAACGCTGTAAGGTAGGATCCTCGACGATCATCTTAGCAACTATTCCATGCAGAGGTTCGGGCGCACCATAATTATAGTTTTCATTTGAGCTTATTATGCTTGCCGAAATTTTGATTGGGTTGCCGGGAGAGTACTCATCCTTATCAAAGTCAATTGTGACATCCGTCGAATAAAGCTCCACGAGTCTTTCTTGTAGTTCTAGTCCACCTTCTACTTTAACTCTGCAATTACCTGATAGTCCCTGAAAGTTATCAAAAATATCGTTTGGTAAAGGCGTCAACGTTGCTGTGTATATAGGGCGTAAAGTAGGGATGGATGGAGTAAATGTAGGCAAAAAAGTGGCTGTTGCTTTAATGGTGGCTACGGGCGTAAGGCTATCGGTATGTGTAGGAGTTGCGATTGGCTGTGTTTGACGAGCACAACTCACGATTAGTAGGCTGCCTAATACAACTACAAGAAACTTCAACTGAAATTTTTTCATGTTTAGAATCATTGCTTCAAGAAAAGTGAAATCTGATTGTGCGGGCCAACTACTGTTTAGGACGTTATTTTGCGTCCTAATATCTTATATACCGTCTGCGTCCTAATACCTACATTAATTTAGGTGTTTAGGCTGCCAAAGATTAATACGATTTGATAATAGCCATAGTATAAACCTATAAATTAGTCGTATGCAATCAAACATAGAAAAACAGCCCTCCGTTTTGGAGGGCTGTTCGTTTACTTTACATCCACCAATTCCACATCGAACACGAGCATGGCATTGGGCGGAATGGCACTGCTTTTGTCTGCAAGATATTATGGTCGCCAACCCAGAATATAAATTGTTCCTTCAACGGGTAAGTTATAACACCTTCCCGCAGTAAGCCCTGCGGATACACATAACCGATCATCAAAATCCAGATATGCAATTTGCTCGCCACGAGAATCCCATATCGGATAAAACCCTGCAAAGTTACACTCCACTTCCCCTGTTTCCACGTGATAACGGCAAATTTGCGCGTCAACGTCCTCGAATAGAATTTGGCTGCCATCAGGAGACCAAAAAACAGGAACACCTCTAGCTACTAGTGCAGCGATTTCTGTAACATCATTTCCATCAGTATTCGCAATATAAAGCGCCTCCTCGAGAACGCCTCCCCATTGGTCGTGTTCAGTTTCAACTTTAAACAAAATATGGGAGCCATCAGGCGACCATTTCGGGGCTTTCTCAAGACCGTCGAATGAAAGCAGTAATTGAGGAGAACTGTTGCCATCTACGTTGATAACATTAATCGCCGTGGCTACATAAACGATCTGCTTACCGTCTGGAGACCAATCAAAACCGCCAACTCCGCCTTGCACTAATCCATATTCGAGTGCAGGGTTACCATCTCGGTCAGCGATAGTAATTTCATTTGCGTTATATGCTATCTGTTGGCCATCAGGTGACCAGACAGCTTCAAATATTTTCTTAGCACCCGTATTGATCTTTTGGGTATCACCAGTGTTTACATCCAAGGTGTATAAGTCCCGGTTCTCCCCGTAAATAATCAGCATTCGTTCACCGTCGGGCGACCAACTGGCATTATTGGTTCTTTCTCCTTGAGTAAGCTGAACAAGTTCCTCAGATGAAAGGTCGAAAACGAACAAGTTGCCACCTAATTTGCCCTTGGGAAAAATCATAAGGGCAATCTGATTCTCTGTATGAGCAATCGTCTTACCAGTTGTCATTCTTAGGTTAAAGCTGATCAAAATAGACAGGGCGGTGATTAAGATACCGCCGATCACAATCAGTGCTCTTGTTTTTATGTTCATCGTTTATGTCTCCAAAATAATTCTCTCCCGTTATTCTTCCTGCGGGTCAGAAGACCAGAGAATGCCGCCAACAATAAGATCACAACGATGCCCAAAATACAGCTTGCCGCGCCAGTTGCAAGAGTTGTGAATAAACCTGCAAGCCTCTCATATGGGCTAGTGCTAGTATGCTCCCACAAATATACGAACCCATCATTATCTATGGCATATACGATTTTTAACTGCACTATGCCCTGTGTACATACAAACCGCTTTGGAGTCTACGACATTCTCCATTTGCACCGGCAAGAAAAAGAGTGTTCCACAATCTTTCATAGGGTAGGCAGATAGGTAGCTGTCTTCTTTTACCATCTCTTGAGCCACTTCCCAGTGGCGCTTGCTATCGCCTCTGTACAAGAACTGATATCGATTTCCTGACTGAGCCTGGACGTATCCAATATCAAGCAATTTGAGTGCCCGATCTCCGAATGATGGTCTACCCAGGGATTGCCACTCGGTTAAAAAGACCACCAGAAAGACCTGTACTATACATATACATTACAAACACGACTGCGAAAGTGTATATTGTTAGGCAAAGAATAACCTTACGGATAGCCGAAAATTGTTTTACTAATTTTCTTGCTGTGTAAATGAAAACTGTGCTGATACTGCCGAGCAGGAAGCCGACGATGATATGTAACCATGACCCTGATGGAAGCATTATTCATACTCCTTGCTTCGAAGACCTAAGCGCCCAAATTAATGTATGTATTAGGCTGCCAAAGATTAAAACTAGCATATTCGCCAAATCTAGAAAAAATCTTGTTACTTTGAATAACATTGCGAACAATACTATGCTATTTGATAATAGCCATAGTATAAACCTATAAATTATGCGTAACTAAAGATAGAAAAACAGTCCTCGCAATTTGCGAGGACTATTCGTTTACTTCACTTCAACCAATTCCACATCGAATACGAGCGTGGCATTGGGCGGGATCACGCCGCCAGCGCCATTGGCACCATAGCCAAGGTCTGGTGGGATGATGAGTTGCGCCTTGCCGCCAACTTTCATCAGTGCAATACCTTCGTCCCAGCCTTTGATCACACGTCCCGCGCCAAGCGGAAACTCGATAGGTTTGCCGCGCGAAACCGAACTGTCGAAGACCTTCCCGTCTTGAAGTTTCCCTGTGTAATGCACGCTGACGGTCTTGCCCGCTTCCGCCTGCGTGCCTGTGCCTGCTTCCACTTCGATATATTCCAATCCACTTGCTGTTTTCATTCTCTCTCCTTTTCGTTTGGTGGTTGTTCTATTTGCCTTTTATACCGGTAAACCAAAAGACTGTCCATTGCAGACAGCCTTTTGTTGTTCAATGCGGTTTTTTTAGCCACGGATTTACCCTGTGGGCACGATGTCACCAATTTGCACGAATTGTTTGAGAATCCGTGAGAATCTGCCTGCACTGAGTCCACAGGCACACGTGTGTAAATCCGTGGCAAAGAAATACTTTTGCAAGAGGTCTAATATCTATTAAGGAGCTGGTGTTGCTTCAGGTGTCGGCTCAACGAACAACTTCGCCGCCTCCTCCGCAGTTTGAGGCATCCCGTTCATGACCCAGCGCGCCAACGCATCGACCACATCTGGTTTGAGTTTACTGTTCAGTGGCATCGTGCGGATCAGAGTTTTGGTGGGATCTTTCGGATCGGGAATCTCGTGTCCTTGTATGACCTGCAAGAGATAACTGTTCTCATCGCCGGCAATGATGTTGTGGTCAACGTTATCGCCCGTAGTCAGAATCTCTTCGTAGGATGTCATCAGGTAGTTGTTATTTTCCTTCCCTGCACGATGACACGAAACACAATACCGTTTCACAATGGGTTGAATATGAACATCATACGAAGGCACTTCACCATCTGCCAAGCGTGGAAATAGTGGCTTGAGCGGTGGCGCTTCAAAACGATTGTCCCATGAATAGCGCATGAACGTAATAATGTAATCGATCTCACTTCGTGAAAGTTCTCCGCCGTATGCCTTGCCGAACGGCGTCATGCCCGCGTTCGGTCGTCCATAAGCGATCACTTCATACATCGCCGAGTCGGTTAGTGTATAAAGAATATCCGTACTGTTGATCGCATTGATTTCCTTGCCTTCCAGACCCTTCACGCCCTCGATCGTGGTAACTTTGCCATCGTCACCGTGACATTCCACGCAATGGACGGAATACAAGTCCTGACCGGCAATGATCTGATCTGTCAACGTAGTTGCGACTGCGACCTCTTCCGGCTTTGGATAAGCGGATGCCCGCACACTGATGACGACGGTCATCGCAACCATCGCAAGAGCGCCTGCTACGCTTACGAGAAGCGGTAAACTCCGCCTCGTCAACTCCTGATAAATGCCGCGCTTGAAGATGTATATCGCGACCAATATCGTCAACACCGCCGCGGGAATCCACAGTCCGCCGATGGCTTGCAGGGTCGTGGACGCGGCTAACTCCTCCGCACTTGGGGCGACAGGCAAATTTCCCATAATGGTCAGCAGGATGATGTCAAGAATGACCGTGCCCATTGTGGTGAGAGCAAAGATACGGCGTGAATAATATCTGTAAGGAGATTTGTCCAGCAACGGGAGAAGAGTCAAAATACCAATGCCCAGCCCAGGGACGAGAACTGTCGCAATCCATTCGATCTTGCCAATAACAGGTATCTGTCCGTAAAGGGCAAGAAATTTGAAAAGGAAGAGGAAATACCACTCAGGGCGCGGCAGGTAGGATGTATCTGCCGGGTCGGCTTTGGGTTCGGGAGAGACACCGATAAAGGTGGCAAGTACCATCAGGAGAACAAAGATACCCAATGACACGATAAGGTCTTTGAAGATGCTATCGGGCCAGAATTGCTCGCCTCTGCTGAGCTCACTTTCGTATCGTTCGTTGATTTTCTTTTTGTTTTCTTCGTTCATGATGCCTCCCTGAGCGGAGGACATGACCTGAAAACGAGAGCCATCACAAGTGCGCTTCGTCTCCACTACGTTCCGCTCAGCGCGATGCTAATCTTCTTTTTTGGGAAAATGCGATTCGCCGTGTCTCATAATGAGATAGAGATGCGCGCCCATCAAACCAGCGAGGGCGGCGGGCAACATCCAGATGTGACCGGAGAAGAAGCGTTGCAGTGTGAGCGCACTCAGTTCTGGTCCGCCGCGCAGGGCTTTGAGGATGAAGTCGCCGACAAAGGGGACACTTCCCGCGATCTGTGTGCCGACGGTCGTTGCCCAATAGGCTCTTTGATTCCACGGGAGTAAGTAGCCCGTGAAGCCCATGCCTAACGTTGAGAGAAACAAACCGATGCCGATAAGCCATGTCATTTCGCGTGGATATTTGTAGGAAGCAGTCACGAACACGCGTAACATGTGGATGAGTACCACAATGACCATCAACGTCGCGCCCCAATGATGGATGCCGCGTATAAGCCACCCAAAGGCGACATCGTTCATGATGTATGTGATGCTATCGTAGGCGTGATCGGGGGAAGGAGTGTAATAGACGGTGAGGAAGATACCCGTCACTCCTTGCAGGATAAACAAAAACAAGCTTGCCGAGCCAAGCGTATTCCACCAGTTGCCTTTGGGTTCGGGGCGGTCAAGCAGGTTCTTGTATATCTCATTCAAGCCAAGCCGTTCATCCAACCAGTCAAATATCTTTTTCCACATGGCTTAGCCTTCCTTGTAAAAGATCTCGAGTACGCCTTCTTCTGTTACTCGGAATTCTGTGTACCGGTCAAGCGGACGAGGCGGGGGACCATCCAGCACCTGTCCCTGTGTGCCGAACTTGGCGTCGTGGCACGGACAGCGATAAATCTGATCGGCCTCGGACCAGTTTACGGTACAGGAAAGATGCGTGCATCTGCTATTGAGGATGAGCAGGTCGTTGGGATCGTCCGATTTGCGGAGAACGAATCCGCCGTGGGATGTGGAAGTCCGTTCCCAGCCGTTGACCTGCACACGCGTAAACGAGAACGGGTGCGGTTTGCCAACAGGCATATCCAAAAGTTTTCCAATGGGGATCCAGGCTTCTTTGGCGCTTTCGCGCAGGGCGGGGTCAATAAGATATGCAATGGCAGGGAGACCGATCACAGTAGTGATGGTTCCACCGACCAATGCTGCAATACCCTTGATAAAATCCCGCCTGCTGATAGGGTCAGACATAAACACCTCCAAGATACGAATTTCGAATTACTTGTATGTGTTGCCGGAAAAATAATTATACCGGAATGATTTGTCTGCGCTAAAATTAGGTTAGAATATGACCGCTTCGCTGATTTACTGCTTGTTTACTGATCAATACATCTGCAAACAACTTATCGGTGAGAAATTGAATTTTCGATCTGGATATCAATTGCGGTACCTTATTCTATTCTGGATTATAAAGGTCAATCCCCTCTTTTTTAGAGGATGTCTGAAACTAATAACCCATGAGTATTGTCACTTTTAATAAAGGAACCACAAATGGGATAATGTTCCATCATCCCAAAATCAATCATTCTAGGAGGCTTCAATGAGCCTGAAAAGAAATGTCAGTCTGGCAACTGGCTTGCGATATAACGGACAGGGTCCATATTTGACCTTTGTGTTGCATCGCATCGGTGGGCTGGGCATGGCAATTTTCGTGACTGTTCACATCCTGTCATCGTTCGTGGGTGGAAATGTAGGCGGCTTTTTCAACGGCATTTATGAGAACTGGGCTTTTCAAATATTTATCTTTTTCTGTGTATTGTTCCATGCCATCAATGGATTGCGTATCACCATCTTCGACCTGTTCCCAAAATTACTTCAGTATTCACGTGAAGCCATCTGGGTGGAATGGGCGGTCTTCATTCCCTTTTATGGGATCGCTGTGTTCGTAATTGTTCGATCGGCGTTGGGAGGTTAACATGGCAACGACAAAATCAAGAA
Source organism: uncultured Chloroflexia bacterium (assembly GCA_963730175.1). Lineage (GTDB taxonomy): Bacteria > Chloroflexota > Anaerolineae > Anaerolineales > Villigracilaceae > Defluviilinea. The sequence continues at coordinate 53,171 of CAVSRF010000047.1, forward strand.
GCCTGCCTTTAGCAAAACGCGGTCTCAACTTTGAGATGTTGATGTGGCTGTTCACACGTCTCTCCGCGCTGGCAATGTATGGATTGATCCTGGTGGCAATCGCCGGTGCGTTGATCATGGGGGCACGCACGCAGATGAACATGGCAGATGTGTTGCGCTGGGGTTTCATGCCCAACACGACCCATGTGCAGAATACGGATGTACCAGACCTGGCTCCGTGGGCAAGTCCCTTTTGGAAGGTGACGGGGAGTCTGCTATTACTCGTCGCTGTGGCGCATGGTGTGCATGGACTGGTCGTGATCTCAGATGATTACATCGTTTCAAAGCGTGGGCGAAATATTGTCCGCATCTTGAGCATCATAATGATGATCTCGATGAGTTTGATCGGGTTGTATATTCTTTGGACTTCGTAAATTTTATTAAACACAAAGGACACAAAGAGCACGAAGGAAAAACCTTTGTGTGCCTTCGTGACACTTCGTGGTTAATCGGAGTAATTCATGGCAAATGTTCATCAATTTGACGTAGTTGTTGTCGGCGCAGGTGGTGCGGGACTCATGGCGGGGCTGTATGCTTCACGCGGCGCGAAGACAGCGATCATTAGCAAGATGTATCCCACGCGTTCGCACACCGGCGCGGCACAGGGTGGTATTAGCGCTGCCCTGGGTAACTATGAGGAAGACAAACCTGAATGGCATACCTATGACACGGTCAAAGGTTCGGATTATTTGGGTGACCAGGATGCCATCGAGTTCATGTGCAATGAAGCGATCCATGCAGTCCTTGAACTGGAACACATGGGGCTTCCATTTGACCGTACACCTGAAGGACGTATCTCACAGCGACCTTTTGGCGGTCACACCAATAATGAAACAGGCAAACCCGTCCGCCGCGCCGCACATGCCGCGGACCGTACGGGTCATATGATCCTGCAAACGCTGTACCAGCAGTGCATCAAGAACGATGTGAACTTCTTTGACGAATATCAAGTGATCGATTTCATCATGGTGGATGGGAAAGCTGCAGGCGTTGTCGCTGTTGAATTGGCAACGGGCGAATTACATACCTTTCATGCGAAGGCGGTTATCTTCGCCACGGGCGGATATGGTCGTATCTTTGAAGTAACATCCAATGCATATGCCTTCACGGGCGATGGCCCTGCAATTTTGCTTCGCAATGGGATTCCGTTGGAGGATATGGAGTTCTTCCAATTTCATCCCACGGGTATCTATAAACTCGGTATTCTCATCACCGAGGGTGTGCGCGGTGAAGGCGGTGTGCTCGTCAACGGCAAGGGTGAACGTTTCATGCCTAAGTATGCCGCTACAGTAAAAGATCTTGCATCACGCGATATTGTCTCACGTGCCATCATCACAGAGATCAAGGAAGGTCGCGGTGTGAACGGAAAGAACTATGTGTATTTGGATGTCCGACCCGCGACGGTGAATAAATTTGCAGCTGAAGATGGGCGAACCAACCCAGACGGCTCTCCCTATAATCTGACGGCTGAAGCGGTCTTAAAGAAACTTCCTGACATTATTGACTTTTGCCGTGTCTATCTCGGCGTGGATCCTGTCACCCAAATGATGCCGATCCAGCCGACGGCGCATTATGCGATGGGTGGCATTCCAACCAATAAATACGGTGAAGTAGTGATCGACGATAAAGGCACAACCATCCCCGGTTTATTTGCGGCGGGTGAATGTGCTTGTGTATCTGTCCATGGCGCGAATCGACTTGGGACGAATTCATTGCTCGACATCGTTGTGTTCGGTAAACATGCCGGACTCAAAGCGGTGGAGTATACAAAACAGGCTGAGTTTGGGAAAATGCCGCAGGACGCTGAAGCAGGCACGATGTCGCAGTTTGAGGCGTTGCGGAATGGGTCAGGAAAAGAAAATGTGTACGACCTGTCCAACGAGATGAAGAAGGTCATGTTTGCGGATGTCGGCGTATATCGCAATGAAAAGGATATGACCGCGGCGTTGGATAAAGTCCATGAATTGCAGAAGCGCTTCAAGGAAGTAAAGGTGAACGATACGGGCAAGATCTTCAATACCGAGTTGTTGAACGCCTGGGAACTCGGCAATCTGCTCGATGTTGCGGAAGCCGTTGCAGCGAGCGCGTTGAATCGAAAAGAGTCGCGCGGCGGTCATTCACGTGAGGATTATCCCGAACGCGATGATGTGAATTGGTTGAAGCATACGTTGATCTCGAAGAAGAACGGTAAACTTGAGATCAATTACAAGCCTGTTGTGATCACGAAATATCAGCCGAAGGCAAGAGTGTATTAGAGGTGAACATGGAAGTCACAATCAAAATCTTTAGATACAACCCTGAGAAGGACGAGCGCGGTCATTACGAAACCTATACCGTGGAAGCCGATGAGAATGACCGCGTGTTGGATGTGCTTGAGTTGGTGAAGGGTCACAAGGACGGTTCGCTTATCGTTCCGCCGTTCGTGCGCGCATGGTGTATGCGGTTCGGATGCGATGCGCATCAATGGACGTAACATGCTGGCGTGCAAAACTTTGATACACGATGTGGGCAATAAGATCACGGTCGAACCTTTGCTTGGTTTGAAAGTTGCCAAGGACTTGATCGTGGATATGGATCCGTTCTTCGACAACTACAAGAAGATGCTTCCATACTTCATCAATGACTCTCCGCTTCCTGCCGACGGAAAAGAGCGGATCCAGTCTCCCGAACAGCGTGCCCGCTTCGACGAAACGACCAAGTGCATTATGTGCGCGGCTTGTACGACTTCGTGCCCCTCGTTCTGGGCAAGCGACGAATACTACGGTCCCGCTGCGCTGGTGACTGCCCATCGCTTCATCTTCGACAGCCGCGACGAAGGCGCTTCACAACGCATGCACATCGTCAGCGAAACGGACGGCGTGGCACGCTGTCATACCGCCTTCAACTGTACGAACGCCTGTCCGCGCGATATTCATATCACGAAGGCGATCGGTGAGTTGAAGCTGGCGATGGTGACAGGGAAGTTGGATTGATAGTGTATGGTGGTTGAGTAGCCCTGAGCGATTATTGCGAAGGGCGTATCGAAAACCACAATTAATTTGTGCATAGTAATAGATAAGCCGTATCCATAAGGATGCGGCTTGTTTTTATTATCAGGAACTTTGCCTACTGGCTTTCCATCCAATAAGTATATGGATAATCTGGATGGCTTATTTGTATAGCGGTAAATTCATCCATGCACATTGACTGAGAGGCGGGCACTTCGCCGACTGATTTGTAAACCCGTCCGATCAAATTCGGATTGCTCCAATGCTCACGGTCAATGTATCCAATGCGATAGTAATTACTGCCACCTTGGTAGCACCAATCCTGCCCATAAATGATCATGGGCTTGGGGAGTGAGATGATATACCACGGTGTCAATTGTGACAGTGATTCGGGGTAGCGCCCTTCCCGTGCATGATATGTCTCGATTGCCTGAACGATCCGTTCCGCCCTTCTTGCTGTTTCCTGATGAAAGTCAACATGCTGTGCAATGGCAGAGACCGAGATCAGCAATACCGTGGTCAAAATCGTATATAGCGGACCCGCAAGTTTTTTCGTGCCCGAAAGATCCATGGATAGCATGAGACCGGAAAGCAGGATTGAAAAGACAGGGATGATCAACCATAAATATCCAAGCGGATCATAGGTGTTGTCCCAAAGTGTAAGCACATATAAATTGTAGAGGGTTTTGACGATCAGAAGGGCACACAACCCAAGTGAAACATTTTTCAATCCATTGTTCGTTGTATCAGTCAAGCCCGAGTAAAGGAGAAATGCCGCATTGATCAGCGCAAGGGATGGCAAAAAGAAGACGGTAGCCCCAGGCAATGTGGATAAAGGATCTGCACCATTATCAGACATGAGCCAGGAGGTGGGAAAGAGCAGACCGAGCAGGATGATAAATCCAGTGATCATCCACACTTTGGAATTTACCCGTTTCAGGATCAAGGGTATCACCCACGCAAACAACCCAACGAACAATACCAGTATTGCAATGAGAAAAAGGATATTGGATGAACCCAGCAGGGAAATCATTCCGATAATTCCAAACGCCAGGATCACCACAATTGAGATGGCTAATTTTTTATTCATGCTTCACCTTCCTTTCCAAGCTCTGATTTGCCCCCATCGACAGCACATTCCATGTGGAAATTTTACATCCAAATTCCAGCCTGGAGGGAAGTCGTGTAACCTTTCATCATCCATCTGTTGTGGTTGCGTTGGAATACCGAATAGGCCGTCACGGATTGATGCCTATTGTATCTAAATGATCGCTGGTCATTTATCGGGTCAGGTCAATTTTTGGCGGATCGAACACCTGAATGATCCAGTTTTTCTCCATTTTCTGAACAACTTGCATCGCAGTTGTGTAATGCTTTCGTTTTCCCTTTACTTCCAGCTCCATGGAATAGAACGAATCGATCTCGATCTTATCTTCGCCCAAGTGAATCCAGATCCAATCATCACCCTGCCTGCCAGATTGGATGTTTTTAAACTGTTCTGTCAGGGATTGCAGGATCTCGTCAAAATAATCCCTGTGTAATTCAGCGAAGATAACAAATTCATCCTGATTCATTCTGTTTTAGTGCCTCCAAAGTTGAATATTACTCGTACATAATATTTTGCCGAGAAGAAATGAAATCAAATCTGTTGAATAAATGGTTGCGAAGTGGTTTGTTTATTCCTATCGAGGGTGTAATACCCCGCCGCTCTGCGGCGTGATAGGATTAGTACATGAGCCATGTGATCAAGAAAAGCCACAATGTATCAGTCTTGGAATTTATCAGGGAGTATGCCCGACAAAATACCGACGAGCAGTGATAGATGAAGGAGTCGATCAAATTTTGAAAGAAGTATGCCTTAGCATAGCAGATCGATACCAAGTGGAGTTTCTTGAAATTGGGACAGATAAAAGTCATGTACATTTTTTAGTCCAATCGGTACCAAGCTATAGTCCGACAAAGATTGTAACGATAATAAAAAGTCTAACTGCACGAGAAATATTTACTCGGGCGCCATCTGTCAAGAAAAAATTGTGGGGTGGCGAATTTTGGACAGATGGATATTATGTAAGAACAGTTGGGCAACATGCAACTGAAGAAGTGATCAAAGAGTATGTGAAGAACCAAGGTAAAGAAAAGCAGTATGTGCAATTACATGTTAAGCAGCTTAAATTGTTTTAACAGGCTGATACCCCGTCCGCTTGCGGCGGGGTAGTTCATTATAATTCTATAATACGATTAATAAAGAGTAAAAATGGAAAATACTACTATCTGCCATACCATTTCAGAAATGGCTTTACGAGTTTCAAAGGAAGTTGGCATAGCTGGCTATACAGGGTTGGGTATACACGAAGAAACTCTGAGTGATTTCATTGAAACCGAATTCGATATGAGTATGCCGATAATTTCTTGACAAGAAAATTTACAAAAAAAGAAGGGGCAGCATCACTGGGGCAGATTGACTTTGGTGTCTTGGTGAACCCGGTTCTTGGATCACCTTTGCTGTGCAAGCAAAAATTGTTAATGTTGACACTGGGAGAGTAAATTATCTTCACTATCGTAAAGGTGAGCAATATGAGCTTTTAGTCGACTTTTGCAGGCAATTTAGATTTATTCCAAAATACTCCATTTACGGAAGAGTGAATAACGAGGCGAAAATATTTGCAAGCGGGTTGGCAGAACTTAGGCATATTCCTATAGAACAGTGGTCATTCTCCATGGTTTCACCAAAATATATCAAAGATTTGAAGACTACTAAAGAAAAACATGTTTCAAACGTCTTAAAGTTTGCTATTCCGTGGTCATATGTATTTTGCGATAAGACAAACAATGAATTACAGTTAGGAGCAAAAATTGCCCAAAATTGGAAAATCGTTATTGGCTATTTGAAGGTGAGTTCAAACCAAGACAAAGCAAAAAAACGCAAAGTCGTAGTAAACGAATGAACTGGGAAAACCCTTTACCATCTGAACTTATTACTAAAGATGTTCCTTTACCGGTTTTGTACTTGTTGACCAATAAACATTTTCCTCATAAAGTTCCAATTCCGAATGTAAGTATTTTTTCTGTCTCACCTGTACAACATGTGCTTGAAACAGAGTTGAAGAAAGTTGAAAGTCAAAGGCAGTGGAAAAACTTTCCAGACGTTTTCGAACGAGCGATGTGGCGTATCCAAGATCGAAATGACATGTATCTGTTACCATAACAGATAATTTCTGGAGGAACAATATGAATGTCTCTAAGGTTAGCTGCTTTCTCCCATAACGGACAAGGTGGAACTCCGCAGGTATTGCTTTCAACGATCCTTAATTTGCAAGGAATAAACAAATCGGACTCTCTTATAATACAACCATGCTGAAAAAACTAAGACTTAACGGTGCAGAGCTTTTATCCAACCTGCTTGTTGAAAGCGGGGTGCAGGTGGTGTTTGGTATTCCTGGCGTGCATAACCTTGTCCTGTTTGAAGCATTGCGACGGTCAGGGATTCGCATTGTGCCAACAACACACGAACAAGGCGCGGGGTTTATGGCAAATGGATACGGTCGTGCCACAGGCAGACCTGGTGTCTTCGTTACAGTGCCCGGTCCCGGTTTGACCAATTCACTCACGCCGATTGCCGAAGCCTTTGTCGAACTCGACTCCCATGCTGGCGATTGTGACCGATGTCCCACAACTCCGCCAAAAGTTTCAGATGCATCAGATCGACCAAACGCTTCTTGCCCAGCCGATAGTTAAATCTGTCCATAACGTGCGGCACGCTGCTGACATCTCGTCCTCGTTCAAAGCCGCGTTAGCAGAGACTACAACTGGAGAGCCGGGTCCGTGTATTTTACAGATCCCCTCAAACTTATTTTGGGAACGCGTTGAGCGAACTCATAATAAGGAAATCAAAAAACAGTTGGAAACTCCTGTTCCAACAACACAAATTGAAAATATCGTAGCACATATAAAGAATCCGCGGCGAATTGGGTTGCTGGTTGAACTCGGCACCGCGGATGCCGATGAATGAGGTCAAGTCGTTGGCTGAATGGTTGAACGCGCCGGTTGCTACAACAGGATCAGGTCGTGGCGTCATGGATGAGGCGCATCCATTGTCCCTTGGATTCGGCTGGATGGCTAAATCCGTTACGTCAGTAAATCGCATCTTTGAGACTTGTGATTTGTTATTGGCAATCGGGGTGAAGTTTTCGCAAACTGGAACGCAAGATTTTCGCCTGCGCATCCAGTGTCCATTGATCCACGTAGATGCATCACCACAAGTGCTGGATCAAAACTATAAGGCTGAAATCTCATTGTCAATGAATGCGCGTGAGTTTCTTGGTGAATTGTTGAAATACAAAAACTCGTTTGGTCCACGAAAAGAGGATGGTGTATTGGAGTTGATCCGCTCTGAAAAACAGGTCTGTGAAACACGGCTTAAGAAAGATACGAGCACAAAACTGCGTATTGGGGATGATGAATTTACTTCATTTGAATTCTTTGATGGGTTGCGAAAGTTATTGCCGCACAATTCCATTTTGGTCACTGATGCCGGTTTCAATGAAAGACTTACACTCCACAATTGGAGGGTTCACGAACCGCGCACATTGATCAATCCCAGTGATTATGCGTCAATGGGGTTTGCGATCCCCACTGCTATTGGCGCGGCTCTTGCCCTCCCAAATCGGAAAGTCGTTGTGATTGTTGGAGATGGTGGGCTGGTTATGGGCGGGCTGGAAATGATGACGGCGGTTCGTGAAAAGATCAATCTAACAATCATTGTTTTGAACAATAGTGGTTTTGGGATTATCAAGAAAATACAGAATGAAACTTTTGGCGCGTCTGTTGCCGTGGATGTCGGCGCACCGGATTTCAAGTTGTTGGCAGATAGCATCCATATGAATTTTCAGTCGCATGCGGGAGGAATGTTAGCTTTGGAGCATGCTATTAATGGCAATGAACCAATATTGATTGAAATAAAAATGGAACATAGAGACCAGGACAAGTCATCCAAACTTAAACCAAAAATGAAGAACGATTTGAAACAGACTATACAAAAAATCGTGCGTTGAATATAAGCATATCCAAACCAAAACAACCTCAAAGTTTTTTGGAGAACATACATGAATATCTTAAAGTTAGCCGCCTTCTCCCATAACGGACAAGGTGGCAATCCCGCAGGTGTTGCGTTTAGTGATGCGATGCCTACCGAAGAAGAAATGTTGAAGATTGCCAAGGAAGTGGGTTATTCTGAAACAGCTTTTCTTGTGAAGCAGGATAACTCATTGGCGCGTGCGTTATTTTGCGCCGGAGATGGAAGTTCCTTTTTGCGGTCATGCCACGATTGCTTTGGGCGCGGCGTTGGGCGAACGCTTTGGTGATGGCGAATATAAGTTGATTTTGAACGACAGCCAAATCAGTGTGCGTGCAGAGGGATCGTCTGCCACGCTTCAATCTCCCGGAACCCATTCGGAAGATGCGCCAAAGGAATACGTGGATAAAATCCTTGCGGCGTTTAAGTTGAAATATCGATGATATTGACCCTGCGTTTCCTATTCGGTTTGCTTCGGCAGGAGCGAAACATTTAATTCTTGTGGTCAAAGAACGAAAGACTTTGGCGGATATGAGTTATCCGTTCGATGAAGTGAAGGCATTGATGGCTGAACAGGGATTGATCACGATCAGTCTGCTTTGGCAGGAGTCTGATGAAGTGTTTCATTCACGCAATCCGTTTGCGGCGGGTGGAGTCTATGAAGACCCGGCGACGGGAGCCGCTGCGGCAGCGTTGGCAGGTTATCTGCGAGATATTGGATGGCAGGGGAAAAGACTCCTTCACGATCTTGCAGGGAGAAGATATGGGCGTGGCATCCCGCTTATTCGTGAGATTTAGCCCGAAGGTCGGAGAGAGCGTGGCGGTCAGCGGGGAAGTCCGTCATATTTCTGATGATGAGTAGTCGGCTTTAGTCCTCTATACAGCTATTTGAATGTACCCATTCAGGGAATGGACGTGTTTTTTTCTACGTCTATAATAACCCGTAAGAGAAGCAGAGAGCAGAGGCAGCCTAATCGACCAGAACGTGCCAGCGTCTGATTGATAGACCAACTCAATTTCTTGGACAGTTTTACACTCCTTATTTTTTCCCTGAAAAGGGAGACAAACAGTGAGCGGGAGCCATCCCTACTCACTGTTTGTTTATATATGCACCGAAGTATTGTCATGCTTGCAGGAGTTCACTGAATAAGACCAATATTAAAATAAACCGCGTGATGAACGCGGTCTTTTTATTTACCTGTATAATTTGCCTATGAAACCCTTCCTCGACCGTTTCATCCTCAGCATCCCCCGTCTGTTCATCAAACAATTCCCATATGCATGGATTATCTTTATCGCCTTATGGAGTTGGCCCCCAAACTTTTCATTCATCTTTCTTTTGATCATCTTGATCGGGTTGTCCATGTTGAAGTGGCAATCTGCCGCGTGGTTATCGAACCTGCGGCGCGAGTACGCTCCGGGGGATGGAAAGTTCTACGTTGACCAGCCGTCCATTCCCTTGAAGAAGGCTATGCAAAATCTTTCGATATTAGTCGTGGTTAGCGCGGCTCTTGCATTTTTATTGAAGGGACAATTCGGTTTGAACTCGTGGCAGATATTTTTCATGATGGTGGGATTTTCCATCTTCTATCGTGATGCGTTGTTCTTCGGCGCGCCGGTGAAGTACGTCATCACTGCCAGCGGCATCGGCATCCACTATGCGCCCGGTCATTTGGACTATCGCCTGTTCCTGACCTTCAAAGAGATTAGCCGCATCGAACGATGCGCGTTTCAAAAAGACAAAGGCTGGGATAATTTTGCGCGTACACAGAATGCAACGGATGGCTTGCTGCTCATCCCCAAAGATCCAAACGGATTCTCCAAGCGTCTGGAGAGATTGTTCATTGTTCCAAAAGATATCGAAAAGTTCTTGGAGCAATTGCCATATGGATTTGGAAGGTACAAATGAAAAGACAAAAGAATTGGGCGGGTAATTTCGAATACAGCGCCGCAAGGATTCATCATCCGAAAACATTGGACGAAGTACGGGATATTGTCCGACGCGCCGAAAAGATTCGGACTCTCGGCTCGCGTCATTCTTTCAATCAAATTGCTGACTCACCCCATGACATTATCTCAACTGACAACTTAAATCGCATCATCGCGCTCGATAAGGAACGCCTGACAGTGACCGTCGAGGGTGGCATCCGTTATGGAGAGTTGAGTCAGTACTTGCAGGGCGAAGGATTTGCTTTGCATAACCTCGCGTCCCTGCCGCATATCTCAGTGGCGGGAGCCTGTGCCACTGCGACTCATGGATCAGGAGTCAAAAATGGAAATCTGGCAACGGCTGTCTCTGCGATGGAAATTGTCACAGCAGATGGCGAGGTCGATGGCGTATCACGTGAGAAGGATGGTGATACGTTCAATGGCATGGTCGTCGGTTTGGGCGGATTCGGAGTTGTCACAAAAGTCACGCTTGATATTCAACCGACGTTTGATGTGCAACAGGATGTTTACGAGAACCTTCCCTTGCATGAAGCACAGAGTCACTTTGATGAGATCATGTCGAGCGGATATTCTGTCAGCTTGTTTACGGATTGGGAGACAGAAACAATCAATCAGGTCTGGGTGAAGCGTCGCTTGTTGGACGGGAAAAGACTCGAAGCTGAATCCAATTTCTTTGACACCAGTCCCGCCACCAGACGCGTGCATCCCATTGCGAGGATTTCATCTGAAGCTTGTACCGAGCAAATGGGCATTCCCGGAGCATGGCAGAATCGCCTGCCGCACTTCCGCATGGATCACACGCCAAGCAGTGGCGAGGAATTGCAAACGGAATATTTCGTGGCGAGGGAGGATGCGGTCCCGGCGTTGTTGGCGCTCAATGAAATTCGTGAGCACATCGCTCCGCTGTTGATGATCTCAGAGGTACGCACGATCGCCGCTGATGATCTTTGGATGAGCATGAGCTACAAACAGGATAGCGTTGCATTGCATTTCACGTGGAAGATGGACGAACCTGCTGTTTTGCAATTGCTACCGATGATCGAAGTGAAACTTGCGCCGTTTAATGCGCGCCCACATTGGGGCAAGTTGTTTACGATATCGCCGATGCAATTGGAAGCGCGTTATGAGCGCATACAGGATTTTCGTGCTTTGCTCAAACAATACGACTCACAGGGAAAGTTTCGTAATGCGTTTTTGGATTTGAATGTGTTTGGAGCAGGTTGAAAGGCTGTTTAAAAATGAATATTGTTTTCTTGTATAACAAGGAGGTATATGGAAACCACCATTTCTCTTGCTAAAGCAAAGCGAAGTCTTGAAGGATTATCTGTTGGTGACGCCTTTGGAGAATTATTCTTTAGAATTTCACCATACGAAACCACATCATCGCAATTGCCTTCTGGAACTTGGCAATGGACAGATGATACACATATGGCATTGTCTATAGTTGAAACTTTGGAAAAGTATGGTTACATTGATCAGGATTTCTTAGCCCAGGCATTTGCCCGACGATTTACCCAAGAACCTCGCCGCGGCTACGCTGGCGGCGCGATCCGTTTACTTGGTCAGGTGGCAGCTGGTGGAAACTGGCGAGATCTTTCTCCTCGTTTATTTGGTAATGGCTCATTTGGAAATGGATCAGCCATGAGAGTTGCCCCTGTTGGCGGATATTTTTTCAATGATCTAAAGCAAGCAGCAGAACAAGCACAATTATCCGCAGTTGTTACTCATGCACATATTGAAGGTCAGGCAGGTGCAATGGCGGTTGCTGTTTCTGCTGCAATTGCGGCAAACGATTTGTTTCCAAAAGGAAATGATTTTCTCAAAGAAGTGTTGCCCTATGTGCCTGATAGCATAACAAAAGAGCGGATTCAACTTGCCATGCAGATTTCACCTGATAATTTGCATACAGCGAGACAAAAGTTAGGCACTGGAAATGAAGTGTCTTCACAAGATACTGTCCCATTTTGTTTATGGTGTTCTGCTCATTATTTAGATGATTTTGAACAAGCACTTTGGTTAACAGCAAAAGGATTTGGAGATGTTGATACAACCTGTGCGATCGTTGGCAGTATTGTTGCATTATCAGCAAAAGAAATTCCAGATTTATGGTTGAAGCGCCGTGAACCGTTGCCTACGTAAAAATCATTTTAGTGGTTAGGAGAAAAAATGAATACCTGGCTTATCATCGGCGCACTGACATTGACAACGCTCGCGGGATTACATTCATACATCGGGGAGACCCACCTTTTGCAACAGCTTTTGAACTTGTCCAATCTGCCGGTCCTTGAAGGAAACACGGACTACACCAAGTCTGTGTTGCGTTGGGCATGGCATCTCACAAGTCTTGCGTGGGTGGGGTTCGCTGGGATTTTTATCGCGTTGACTTAGATCCCCGTAGATGCACGTTCACTGACCGGGCTTATCCTTGCAAGCTGTCTCGGTTTGAGCGCGGTGATCGTGATCGTCGCCACACGCTGGCGGCATCCGGCATGGATTTTCTTTCTGATCTCCACTATTTGTATAGTGGTGGGAACATAATGAGCCGATAGTTACAGCTTATCATAGTATTTTCAGAGGTAATTGCAAATGGATTCTAAAATCAAACGCCAAGCCCTGCTAAAAACTCTGCTTATCTCTTCGATTGTTATTACCGCTTTCCATTTTACAGACAACTACATTTACTTCAACCAATACCCCCAACCAGATTGGATCACTTCGTCTTCGGTGTACAGGTCGTGGATCATCTGGACGCTAGCTGGAATTGCGGGGTATTGGTTATATAAAAATCAGCATTTTTGGTTGTCTTATATATTCTTGATATCCTATTCATTTTGCGGATTGGTCAGTCTGGGACATTACAGCTATGGAGCCCTGTCCGATTTTTCAATGAAGATGCACATCTTCATTATGGCAGATGGGCTGGCGGGGTTGTCTATTTTAGGATTTACGCTATGGTCAAGTTTAATTCTCAAGGAGCAACTCAATGACCCAAAGACTTAACATTCATCTCCTCAGGTGCAAAATGGGAGGACATTGTCGGTTACTCGCGCGCGGTGAGAGTGGGGGATGTCATCGAAGTGGCAGGGACAACGGCTGTTGACGAAAACGGCGATGTCGTTGGACTCAATGATCCATATGAGCAGACGCGATTTGCCCTTGCGAAAATAGAAAAGGCTTTGGCACAGGCAGGGGCATCCATGAAAGATGTAGTGCGGACAAGAATGTTCGTGACGGATATTTCTCAATGGGAAGAGATCGGCAAGGCGCATGGCATGTACTTCAAAGAGATCAAGCCCGTCGCGACGATGGTGGAAGTGAAATCCTTGATCAGCCCGGAGTTGTTGATCGAGATTGAAGTTACAGCAATCGTTGGAGAACAAGACGAATGACAAACCCTATTCGAATCGGTGTCCTCGGCGCGGCGAAGATCGTCCCGATGGCGCTTGCTTATCCTGCGCGTAATGTGCCTGAAATACAAGTAAGCGCCATTGCCGCACGAGATCCAAAACGGGCTGAAAGATTTGCCCGCCTGTTTCATATTCCGCACGTTCATCGATCCTACGATGATCTTTTGAATGATCCTGAACTCGACGCCATATACAATCCATTGCCCAACGGTTTACACGCGGAATGGACGATCAAGGCATTACGTGCGGGCAAACATGTTTTATGCGAAAAGCCTTTTGCGTCCAACGCGAACGAAGCGGAGGAAATGGCACAGGTCGCAAAAGAAACAGGCAAAGTGTTGAGCGAAGCGTTTGCATATCGCAATCATCCGCTTGCCGCGCGGATGAAGCAGATCATGAAAAACGATCTCGGCAGGATTCAACACATCGAAGCGCGCTTTCGCTTTATCCTGCTCAACTTCGCAAATGTCCGTTATCGTTACGACCTTGCGGGCGGCGCGCTGATGGACGCGGGATGTTATCCGGTCAGCATGGTGCGTTATTTGATGGGAACTGAACCCAAAGTGACGGACGCAAAAGCGCGTCTTTTCAAGCCGGAAGTTGACTCGGGTATGCAAGCAAACTTGGAATTCCCTGACGGAAGTACCGGGCGCATTCTCTGCGATATGCTTTCGCCGCGGTCTGTTCGATTCATTCCTCCACGTGAAAGGCGATGCGGGCGAGATGAAAGTGTTGGGACCGTTTCAACCGCACTGGTTCCATTGGATGACGGTTCGCACATCCAAAGGCACGCGGCGGGAACAAGTCAAAGGTGAAAATATTTATGTGTTCCAACTGCAGTAATTTTGCAAAAGCAATTCGCGGGGAAATATCCTTGAGCACAAATCCAGAGGACGCGGTCAACAACATGCGCGTGATCGATGCGATCTATGAAAAAGCCGGTTTGAAATTAAGAGGCACATAATGCGAATCCTGATTGACATGGACGGCGTGATCGCGGATTTCGACAGAGAATTTTTGCAACGCTGGCAATCTCGTTATCCTGAAAAATTGTACATCCCATTGGAAGAAAGAACGACTTTCTACGTCAAGGATCAATATCCTGAGGAGCTTAAACCTTTGGTCGTTGAAATATTATTGGAGCCCGGCTTTTTTCGTGACATGATCCCGATGGATGGAGCGAAGGAAGCTCTACTTGAAATGGAAGGGATGGGGCATGAGGTGTTTGTTTGTACAAGCCCATTATCCACTTATAAGAATTGCGTGTCGGAAAAGTACGAATGGGTCGAGAGGGTTCTCGGAGCAAGTTGGGTGAAGCGTATCATTCTTACAAAGGACAAAACCTTTATAAAAGCAGATTACCTGATAGACGATAAACCCGAAATCACAGGTGTGGAAAATCCGCCAAGTTGGGAACATATACTGTATGACCGTCCGTATAACAGGGAAGTAAACAAGAAAAGAATCACATGGGAGAATTGGAAGGATGTTTTAGAGTTTTGACTGTTGGTCGTATAATGTTGCATAAAAGTACTCACACAATCTGAAGGCTGTTAAATCACAATTGGCTCACAAGAGGAAAATCTAAAATCAAAGTATATTCATGAGGTTTAAAAATGGGATCAATGAAGAACTTCTTTAGAAGTATTGGAAAGTCATCGAGGAGAGCGGCATATCATAGTGCTGCATGAATATCCTGACCCTGATGCCATTGCCGTCGGATACGCTCATCGAATTATCAGTAGTGCTTTCGATATCGAGGCAGATATTCTTTACAGCGGAACAATCAGCCACCCACAGAATATTGCGTTGATACGAGCATTGGATTACAACCTGATTCCATATGAAGAAGGTTTTGATTTCAGTCAGTATGATGCAGCAGTGTTTGTTGACCACCAAGGGACTACTATAACCGAAATCGCCGATCAACTGAAAGCCGCGGGGGTAAATTTGATTATTGTGGTTGACCACCACGAAGACCAAAATCAATATGAAGCCGAATACAGGGATATTCGCAAAACAGGCGCCACTGCGACAATTTATGCCCAATACCTCCAACAAGGCTTGATCAAACTGGACTCTTCAAATAAGAATCAGGTCACGATGGCGACAGCATTGACACATGGCATTATGACGGATACAGGCTCATACATCCGGGCGAATGAGGAGGATTTACAAGCGGCGGCATATTTGAGCAATTATCGAAATGCTGAACTGTTAAATTTGATAATGAGACAGTCACGCACCAAACAGGTCATGGATATTATCCACCGGGCATTGGAAAACCGGGTGACCGTGGAAAATTACTCGATTGCGGGTGTTGGATATCTACGGGTCGAAGATCGGGATGCCATCCCTGAAGCAGTTGATTTTTTGCTGACCGAGGAAAATGTTCACACCGCGATCGTTTATGGTATTGTCCGCAATGACACTCATGAAGAGACGTTGGTCGGTTCACTAAGAACTGACAAGTACACTTTAAACCCGGATGAATTTATAAAAGAGGCTTTTGGCAAGGATTCTTCCGGTCATTATTTCGGAGGCGGAAAACCATCTGCCGGAGGGTTTTCCATCCCCATTGGTTTTCTCTCAGGAGATAATCAAAAAGAATTTAATCAATTAAAGTGGAATGTTTATGATAAACAAATAAAAGCAAAGCTGCTTGCCAAGATCGGTGTGGAAACCGACCCGTCTGTGGATGAAGAAACACAGTAAGGTTACTGAATTTGCGAGACAACGAGCCTTATCAAGTGGTTGTTCGACTCTTCGAGTTTATTTCCCGGAAACAAAGTAGGTAATGGAAATATTTCTGACATTGGGATATTGAACGTGTTCTCGATTCAATCTTCCCCGTTACCTGCTGACTCACTATTGAACAGATACCGCAGGGACGGCTGTTACACCGATTGCTACATGACCGAGATTTCCGCATCGGTATCTCATGCGCAATTCGTAAATGCCTTCTACACCACGCCATTATTCAAACTCGAACGCTTCATCCTCACATGGACAGTATCCAAACCTTCCACAGACGCGCAGGCAAAACAACTCGCTGACGGCTTGACCGATAAATTCGCCGCATGGACGGTCGAAGCGCGGACAGAGAATCAACTCTTGATGTGTGACTTCATGAGCCGCACAAGATCGTGGTTGATGACTGTCCCTTTGGAAAGAGGCACGCGTTTGTACTTTGGGTCAGCGGTTGTTCCGAGAAGAGGCAAGTCCACGCTTGAGCTGGGCTTTCGTGCAATGCTTGGTTTTCACAAACCATATTCAGTCGCGCTTCTGTATGCGGCGAAGTTGCAGCTGGAAAAATCTTTAGGGTGGCTGTTGAGGCGTATAATGTCATATACAGGAATTGGGTTGGAAGCCAAAAATCGGCGTGGAAGAGGAAATCAAGAGGCTATTCGATTGGGTGAAAGAGAATAGGGGTTGTTTTAAGTTGGGAACGTATTTTCGTGACCGTCCGTTTGATAGGTATGAAAAGAAAATAATTGACCTTGAGAATTGGAAAGGGAAAGTTCATGAAGAAAACATCATTCACTGTCGGAATTATCCTGTTTGCGCTTGTTGCATGTGTTCAAACTCCATTAACTCAAACATCCATAGATGAAACGGACCAAATAGCGACGATTGTTCGCTGGTACACTTTCTGATATTCCAGCAAACACTTCACTACCAACTGAAACTCCTATACTAAATCCGTCTGAAACTCCCTCGCCTGAACCGAGCCCAATGTCCCCATCTCAATGCAACGGAGAATATTCAGGCATCATTCTTACCATGCCTAATACTAATTGGAATTGTTCAATTGAAGTATTACAGGATGGAGCAGAAGTCATCTATATATATTCGCCAGTATTCGAAATCAGAACAGCATATGGTCTTGGCAGAGGGCTATGGTGTGAGCCAAGTAATGATGAGAATTGTGTTGTGACATCATTTTATGAAAATGAGTTGGTGAAATTGTCGCTTTACAAATGGTATGGTGAAAACAAGGAAATCTTCGGAATCATTCTATTAGATGATGATCCAATCCCAATATCGCTATCAATAAAGTATCTTGATATGGAGAAAAGAGACCTTACTCAAATAGAGATGGGTGAATTAATATTTTTTGTTGACACAATTATGTTTGGGTAGAAATATAGGTGGAAAAAGGATGGTGCTATGAAAAAGGTGTTCATTACCATAAGTATGTTGCTCATACTTGTTGCATGTGTTCAAATTCCGTCGACTCAATTACCTATAGATGAAACAGACCAAATAGCGACAATTGTTGCTGGTACACTCTCTGCTATTCCGTCACCTTTGCCTTTACCAACGTCGACATTTATACCTGCTCTTACGTCAACTTCTGAACCAAACTCTGATATAAAGTGGTTGTCGGTTTACGATCCCAATTTACAAATCACTATTCAATATCCAACAAGTTGGACATTAGAATCATCGGGGAGTGGTTTCATTAGGATAGATGCTCCCGAAAAAAATAATATCAATGTCCCTTACACAATTCAAGTTGGTGAATATAACACCTCAATTACGCCAGACCAAACTTTATTAAGTTGGACAGAACAATATGAACAAAAATCTGGCCATTCAGGTGAAAGCATAGCTGCGCGAGAAAGTTTGGAGATAAATGGGCTAGATGCGGTCTATACCCTCTTGGATTTCCCGGAAGTTAGCTACACTAATTATCGCCACGAGAATACTGTATTATTTGTTTGGTCAAACATAAGCGAGTCAGCAGGTGAGATTTATGTGGGTATTTATAAGCGAGTAGCTGCAAGCCTTACCTCTGATTAATTGTGGGTTGGAATTATCTCTTCCGATAAAACAAAGACAACACCAGCGCTCCCATGATCCCATCGAACAGATCCTTGATCGTATCGAATAAGCCAAGCACCATATGAGTATGGAAGAGAAAGTCGAAGGTGTTCTCGTAAAATTCCCAGAAGACCGCGGTTGTCCCTGTGGCGGTGAAAGCCAGCAGGATTTGAATGGGAAGTGGAATATCGCCTAAAAATTCCTGAGAGTTCCGAATCGCCACGCGATAAAAATACGTGATCGCAACTCCGCCGAAAAAATGAGTTGGAATATCCATCCAGGGAATCGTGTCAAAAAGGTGAAAGAGGAGTCCGATCACATAAAACCCAACTACGCTCAGCGGAGCCCATGCCGCCTCTTTCAAAGTGGAGAAAGACCAATCAACAAATTGTTTTCTATTCATATAACCTCGGTTGCAAATATATTCCTTCATTGTGGGTCCCCACGAGTTTGCAATGAAGGAATATATTTTATCGTTTTAAACCTGTTCTAACGTACAGACCCTATACTCCTTATCCATTGGGTATAATCTCTCCCGCCTTATGAAAATACTTACTGTTCTCACTTATTACCGCCCGCACACATCCGGTCTCACTATTTATGCCGAGCGGCTTGCGCGTGCCTTTGCCAAACGCGGACATCAGGTCACGGTGATGACCACGCAGTTCGATCCGTCACTTCCTCGTGAAGAGACGATCGATGGTGTCAAAGTGATTCGCATACCAGTTGCGGCGCGCATCAGCAAGGGAGTCATCGCTCCCACATTCGGTTGGGTCGCCACAAAACTTGTCGCTCAACACGATGTTGTCCAAATGCACCTGCCCCAGTTCGATGCGCCGGGTGTTGCCTTCCGAGCACGTCTCTTTGGCAAGCCTGCCGTGCTCACTTATCATTGTGACTTGCTTTTACCTCCCGGATTTTTCAACCGCATCGTCAACACCGTTGTGGATTTTCAAAATAACATGGCGGGGACTGTTATCGAATCACATCGTGACCTACACACAGGACTACGCCGACAACTCTCCCTACCTCTCACGCTACGCCTCAAAACTGACCCCGATCCTGCCTCCCGTCGAATTGCCCCTTCCTGCGCCTGAGGCTGTTTCCGCTTTTGCCCGCGACCACCATATTGATGAACGCAAACCTGTCATCGGCATGGCGGCGCGTTTCGCCGCCGAAAAGGGAGTCGAAGTCCTGCTCGATGCGATGCCTGCGATATTGACGAAGTATCCCAAGGCACAGGTCCTTTTCGCAGGGACATATCAAAATGTGATGGGTGAACAAGCTTATTCAGACCGACTCATGCCGCGCATCCGTGAATACGAATTGCAGGGACATTGGACATTCCTTGGCAATCTCGACCCTGTTCAAATGGCGGCGTTCTATCCCAACCTCGATGTGTTGACCGTGCCATCGCTCAACTCCACCGAAGCCTTTGGACTCGTGCAGATCGAAGCGATGATGAACGGCGTGCCGTGTGTTCCATCCGCGTTGCCGGGGGTGCGGCAGCCCGTGTCCATGCACGGAATGGGACGCGTCGCTCAAATTGGGGATTCAGCCAGTTTGGCAGAATCAATTCTCGAGGTCCTGAGTGAACCGAAAAAATTTCAAGGTGACATCGAATCGATCAAGAAATCCTATAATCCCGATTCGATAGCGATGGAATATGAAAAACTGTTCGAACGTTTGATGAAAAAAGGAAGGTAAAAATGGATGCAATTGGAATCAATCCCTTGTTGCTTTTGATTGAATTGATACCAGTGATCTTGTTCATCGGATTACCGATCATTGCATTGATCGATCTGGCAAAGAAAAAAATGAGGGGCACACCGCTTGCGTTATGGGTGCTTATTATCTGTGCCATTCCTGCATTAGGGGCGCTGGCATATTGGATTGTCAAACCTATCCCTGAGAATAAAATTTAAACCACATGTTGCTCTCGCCGCCGTCCTCGGCGGCGAGGACGCCCCCGAGAGCTATATTGAAAAAAGACTTTCTGTTTTTGCAACTGCGTGACCTGCCTTACTTCCGTGCCTTCCTGCGCGCGGTGGAGAGTTCGTATTATCAAGACCTGCCCATGCCCGCGCCCGTCTATGACGTGGGATGCGGCGATGGTCATTTCGCTTCGTTGACCTTCGACGAAAAAATTGATGTGGGACTCGATCCCTGGCACGGACCCATCCATGAAGCGAAGAAGTTTGGCGCGTACAAATCGTTGGTCGAGTCAGATGGTGCAATGTCACCTTTCCCTTCGGAATATTTCGCCAGCGGATTCAGCAACTCTGTGCTGGAACACATCCCGCATATTGACGATGTGTTGAAAGAGACTGCTCGCGTGCTAAAGAAGGATGCACCTTTCTACTTTTGCGTTCCAAACACGAGATATTTCTCAGAGCTGTCCATTTCAAAAGTCTTGGGGAAGCCTTATGAGAATTGGTTCCGCAAAATCTCACGAGTCCATCACGCGGACGAGCCGGACGTTTGGAAAGAACGACTCGAAAAGGCTGGTTTTGAGTTGGTACGCTACTGGCACTACTTTTCGCCCGCTTCGATGCGCGTGTTAGAATGGGGACATTATTTTGGGGTCCCATCGGTGTTTGCACGTTTACTCACAGGCAAATGGATCATTTCCCGTACAGAATGGAACCTGTGGTTAACAAAGAAATATGTGAGCCAGTACGCGTCACCGAAGCCTGTAGAGAACGGGACGTTCACATTCTATATTGCACGCAAAAGGTAGGGGCGAAGCATTGCTTCGCCCCTACATAACATTCATATGCCCTTCGACGAAAATTATTTCTCTTCCCACACGTACGCAAATATTACCTTCGCCAAATACAGCATGTATTGGTGGTCGAATCAATTCTATGCCACGCTCGCGCGTCGATACGGAAAACGCGGTGCTCGTTTCTTGGAAGTTGGCTCTGGTATGGGGCATCTCACAGGTCAACTCGAAGATACGTTCGAGACGTTTGGCTGTGACCTCAATCATTGGGCGGTCAAGCAATCCAAATCGGTTGTAAATACATCCTCCCTGCAAACGGCGAGTGCACAGGAACTTCCATTCAGGAACGACTCATTTAACGTGGTTATCATCAAGCACATTGTGGAGCATCTACCCGACCCGCAAAAAGCGATCAACGAGATCGGACGCGTGACCGAGAAGGGCGGCACCCTCATCCTTGCCACGCCGAATCTCAATTCCCTGCTCAAGCCGTGGAAGGGCGATAAATGGATCGGCTACCAGGACCCGACTCATATTTCCCTGAAACATCCCGCTGAATGGATTTCCTACATCAAAGACGCGGGTTTTACGATCAAGCGAACTTTTGCGGACGGCTTCTGGGATGTGCCTTATATTCCTGCCATTCCGAACCCAATCCAGAAATTATTCTTCGGTTCGCTCGGCGGATTTCAAGCGATTACAGGTTTGGTCTTCCTTCCCATGACATGGGGGGAAAGTGTGATCGTGATCGCGCAGAAGAGTTGATTCAGTAAACAGTGATCAGTGAGTGGAGAGATGAGCGACGAATTACCAAAACCCGATCAACAAAACGAACCCAGCGTTCTTGATTATGTAAAGTCATTGTTTCGTTCCGATAGCGAACGGATTCAACTTCCTGATTTTGTGGAAGAGGAGCCGTCGGCTGTTGGCGATCAGCCCGTAACAGTTGAAAGTCAATCTGGGGAAGTTCGTTCCGAATCAATTCAGCATTCATCATTCTCCATTCATCATTCCCATACTCCTTTCCCCTGGCGCTCCCTCCTTGCACTCCTCTTCGCTCTCATCGGACAAAACATCTTCGAACCGCCTCCCACCAATTCTCCGCTTGGATACGCGTTCTACATTGCGGCATTTGGTTTTTTAGGTTGGGCGATCTATCGCGGCGAATGGAACTCTGCTCCTCTCGCACCAACATCTGAAAAGACAGACCCTCTCACTTATCGCCGGCTTGCCTTGTTCGTCAGCATTGTACTTTCGCTTTTGGCGTTTGCACTTTTTAGCCGACAATCTTGTTTACGGTCACAAATGTGACTGTCTGGTATTTTGCCATTGTCATCTTTATTTTTGCATTCTGGGTCAAGAGCACAAACGATTTGTTTTCAAGGTTCATAAACTTTTTTAAGCGTGACTCCTGGCATATCAATATTTCACGCTGGGCGTTGCTCCTGCTCGCCGCAACTGCATTGATCTTTTTCTTCCGTTTTACGAAAACAGTCACAGTCCCCCCCGAACCGTTCAGCGATCACGCCGAAAAAATTCTCGATGTGTATGATGTCTCTCAGGGACAGACACACATCTTTTTTCCGCGCAACACTGGGCGCGAAGCCATCCAAATGTATTGGACTCTCCTGGTCTCGTGGGTCTTTGGCACAGGGCTTTCGTATCTCAGTCTCAAACTTGGCACTGCCATCCTCGGTTTTTTGACTCTTCCATTCATCTACTTGCTCGGCAAAGAGATTGGTGGAAAGCGTGTGGGATTCTTCGCCCTCTTTTTGACAGGGATTGGTTACTGGCCCAATGTGATCAGCCGCATTGGACTTCGCTTCCCACTATATCCCCTCTTCGCCGCACCCACGCTCTTTTTCTTGATCCGGGGCCTGCGGACGCGGAACCGAAATGATTTCATTCTCTCGGGCCTTTTTCTGGGACTTGGCTTGCATGGCTATAGTCCCATGCGGATCGTGCCCATCGTTGTCGTTGCGGCGTTCGTGGTGTATTACTTCCATGCCCAATCGAAAGGCGCGCGCAAGGATGTTGTCATCTGGCTCGCCATTCTTGGGTTGATGTCGCTGGTTGTTTTCCTGCCTCTCTTGCGCTATTGGGTGGATAACCCTGAATCGTTTGGCTTCCGTGCCATGACCCGCCTGACGGGGGAAGAGAATCCGATCACACAACCCATCCTCCTGATCTTTTCCTCCAATGTATGGAAAGCCCTCAAGATGTTCAACTTCGACGATGGTGAGATCTGGGTAAATTCCCTGCCTCATCGTCCCGCGTTGGACGTTATCTCTGCCGCGTTGTTTGCCATCGGCTTGGTTCTTCTTCTGGTTCGTTATATACGCAATCGTCATTGGCTTGATATGTTTTTACTTGTGTCTATTCCCTTATTGCAATTGCCATCCACGCTTTCGCTGGCGTTTCCTGGCGAAAACCCGGCATTGAACCGCTCGGGTGGTGCATACATTCCCGCGTTCATTATCGGGGCGCTGGCGCTCGATGGTCTCCTCACCAGCTTCGGGCGTGGAAAGATGCGAAGCGTCCTGGTGTGGGGATCTGACCGGGCTGTTGTTATGTGTCTCCGCGTTCCAAAATTATGACCTGGTCTTCAATCAGTTTTATAACTCGTTCCGTCAGGGCGCGTGGAACTCGTCCGATATGGGACAGGTCATCAAGGAGTTCCAGCAGAATTATGGAGAAACGGATACCGTGTGGATCGTGCCGTTCCCTTATTGGGTGGACACACGCCTGCCCGCAGTGTGGGCGGGCATCCCGAACCGCGACATGGCGATGTGGCGTGATAATCTGCCGAGCACGGTAGCGGTGAACGGACCAAAGGAATTTATAGTAAAGGCAAATGTACAGGACCCGAACGGGAACGACCAGGAGACGTTGGACGTCCTTCGATCGTTATACCCGAACGGTCAACTGCGTATGTTCAACTCAGATGTACCGGGTCATGATTTTTGGATCTTCTTTGTACCGAATCAATAATACATGTTGAAATCAGGTCTGTAAGAGATACAGTCGGGCTTCTAAAATTTTTATGAAACCATCATTGCTGAATTTTTTTTATTTCATATTGATTACGATATTATTCACCCTTGGTTTTTACAGGAATCAATGGCGGGTTGTCGATATGGCAGAAGTTCAATATAGGCGGGATGTTTCCGAGATTCATGTGTTGGGCAGATTGGTAAAATCCCGGCAGGATGGAGTTTTATCTGCTGGCGGGCTTTTAGGGATTGGTGATGTGTCGAAATCCAGCGTAGACAGCCATGTCATAAAAAACCAATACGACAAATACATTAATGGTGAAGACTTCTTTCAATATTGGACCTATAATTCCACTCCGGGTTTTCAGGGTATTGTTTTCAGTTTGTTTGATCTTCTGACCAATTTCACGCCGGTGCGAAACCTGGCGATATTCCATTTATCTGTTTCGCTTTTTCTGGCTGTTCTTCTTTCAATGTTTTGCATATGGATCAAGGAAGAAGCAGGATGGGGCGCTTCACTCCTTATGGCAGTGTTTATCCTGATCTCAAAATGGTTGACTATACTGGGTGGAAATATGTATTGGTGTTTGTGGGCATTCTACCTGCCTCTCGTTGTTTTTTCCTATTTAATAAAATCGAAGGGGCATAACGGGCAATTAAGTTTTTTCGCAATTTTTATTTTTGCGTTTTCTCTCGCGCTCGTCAAAATACTTTTTACAGGGTTTGAGTTTATAACAACTGGATTGCTTTTGATTTCAGTGCCTTTTGTATATTATGGAGTTTTGGATGGGTGGGGATGGGGATTGTTTATAAAACGAATGTTGATTCTTGGCTCTGCCATGATCAGCGCCACCATCACTGGCTTGATCATTCTTACCATTCAAGTCCAAGCTGTTTTGGGTAGTTATAGGGGAGCCTGGGAGTATATTGTCCATGCTGGAGCAGGCGCACGTACGGCGATCAGACACCCTGGATCAATCCAATATCTGTTATTCATAACTATTTGGAAGGTAGTGCATTCTCTTTATCCAGCCGTTTGGGCGTTGGCTCAGGTATCTTGCAGGATATCGTTGATGGAAAGTACATATATCTCATTTTGATCATTGCAGTGGCAACTGCTGTTTTCTTGGTTAGATATAGAAACTCAAGAAATTCAAGAACCTATCAGAGTGGTTTTGCGCTCATGGTCGCTTCATGGTATTCAATCCTTGCGCCCTTATCCTGGTTCGTGATATTTAAGGAACATGCCGATGTTCATGACCGTCTGGACTTTATAGTTTGGCAAATGCCGTTTATGTTATATGGAATGGCATTGATCGGATTCGTAATATCGACTTGGAATAACTTTAAGCCTGATGCACAGCCTTTTATTGTGTAAAGCAGGAATTTGGTATAGGATTGGAAAGTAGACACATATCCCATTGGAGCTCATTACACAAATATAAATTATGAATCGCGAAAAACATCCCTGGGTTTACGATGTACTCCTCCTGCTGGTACTTGTGTTGGCAGGTTATTTGCGTTTGACCGGCGTCAATTGGGGTGAAGGTCAAAACCAACATCCTGACGAGAACTTCCTCTCGGGCGTGCTTGGAAGTTTGCAGGCACAAAAATGTGCGGACGAAACCATCCCTGTGGCCGCGTGTCCTCCTGAACAAAGACAATGGCTAAGTATCGGGGATTATTTCAACAGTCAAACATCAACACTCAATCCCTATAATCGCGGTTATGCATCCTATGTCTATGGCGACTTGCCTTTAACCATTGTGCGTGTCGCCGCAGATGCGGCAAACCAGACCGATGTGAAAATATTGGGGCGTCAATTCTCCGCGCTGGCGGATTTGTTCGCCATCCTGTTCCTGTACTTTGTTGCATCGCGCTTATACGGGCGTAAAGTGGCATTGCTTGCATCCCTGTTCTCGTCGTTGGCAGTGATGCAGATTCAACAATCCCACTTCTTCACTGTGGATCTATTTGTCAACACGTTTGAAGTGCTTGCCATCTATTTTGCGGTGGCGATACTGGATGCGAGATATTTGGGAATTGAAAATCGTAATTCGGAAATCGTAAGTCAGGAATTGCCAGAAATCCAATCTGAACTAACAAATCCCGAACCCCAAATAACAACTGATGAAACCCGTATTACGGATTACGCATTACAAATTATCCGTAATCCCCTCTTCCTCCTCAGTATCGGCTTTGGTGTTGCCTTTGGCATGGCGTTGGCGTGCAAGGTTAATATTTATCCATTGGCGATTTTCTGCCGGGTGCTTTTGCCTTGCGTTATTTCATAACAGATCGTAAAAATTTGACCGTAGACGAAGGACTCAGACCGACCCACCTCTCCCATTGGGAGAGGGAGAGTCAGCGCCGATGTCCTGAGTGGCGAAGCCGTATCGAAGGATCAATCGACAGCAATTAACAAGTATTGGATATTGGTCGCCGCCTGCCTTATCGCGGGTGGACTCGCCGCGTTGATCTCCTTCCGTGTCTTTCAACCGTATGCTTTTGATGGTTTGTTGCCAAGCAAGCAATGGATTGCCAATATTCAAGAACAACGTGTTCAGGCAACAGGCGACGCGGACCTGCCATGGAATCTTCAATGGGTGCGCCGCTCCCATTTATATTCGTTTGAAAACCTGACGGTTTGGGGGCTTGGTCTTCCTCTTGGCATTCTGGCGTGGATCGGCTTCCTCTATATGGGTTGGCGTATCTTCAAAAAGGGCGAATGGCGCCACGCGCTTCTTTGGGGGTGGACGGCGGCATACTTCCTTTGGCAATCGCTTCAATTCAATCCCACCATGCGTTACCAGCTTCCCATCTATCCCATGCTTGCGATGATGGCAGCATGGGTGGTCTTCGAATGGCACTGAAAGTTACGCATCACGCAATGCGTATGACGTATATCTGTAATCTTGTAATGTTGCTGTGGTATAATCAGTTGTTGCTCTCACCGCCATTTGGGCATTTGCCTTCCAAAGCATCTACACTCGCGATGAACCGCGCATGGCGGCTTCACGCTGGATATTCCAAAATATTCCCGGTCCCATCAATGTGGAGATCCAAACCGGCAGTTCAACATATAACCAGCCTCTGCCCTTTCCAACCGGTGGATTTATTCAGGCGGGACAGCCCTACGACACAACCTTTATTGCGCAAAGCAATGGGACTGTTGACAGCATCAAATTGGGACATGCGGCAAACACACTCGCTTCCTCTTCGACCCTCAGCCTGCTTCTGTCCGATACACCAAATCCAACACCCGAACAGGCTCTCGCTACCGCGTCGCTGACAGATGCCTTTGCGGTCAATAAAGACACGCGCGGCGATCCCGTTACGTTGAAGTTGAATAAGCCTGTATCCGTAACGAAGGGAAGTCAATACTACCTGCGCTTTGAGATCAACCTGGGAACACTCTTCATCAACGGTGCGACCCTCGCCAACGAAACAGACTACGATTATCCGCTTCCCTTTCGCCTGGACGGATACGATGGGTTTGGCGGCATCTATCGCGGCGACCTGAACCTGCAAGTCTATTGGGACGATAATCAAGACAAGCTGGATCGTTTTGTGTCCACGCTCGACCAGACCGATTACATCCTCATCCCCACCAACCATCAATACGCGCAGATCACACGCGTGCCGGAACGTTATCCGCTCACCACTTTGTATTATCGCGAACTTGATCGGATGTCCCGTTGGACATGAACATCATCCAGTGTTATCGCGATGCAAAACCGGGCGATTATCAGGGTCGTCTTGGTTTCGATCTTGTCGCTGTTTTTGAAACGGATCCGAACTCTCGGCCCCATTGTCATCAATGACCAGTCCGCAGAGGAAGCTTTCACGTTCTACGATCATCCCAAAGTCTTGATCTTCAAAAAGAACGCGAGTTATAACTCCGACCAATTGCGTTCTATTCTCAGCACCGTGGATTTGACAAAAGCCGTTCACCTCACCCCGCGTCAATTCAGCGATTACTCCAATCTGCTCTTGCCCGCTGACAGACTCGCCAATCAACGCGCAGGCGGCACATGGTCTGACCTGTTCAATTATGAATGGATACAAAACAAATATCCTGTTCTTGGATTGGTCATCTGGTATTTCTTTATCTTCATTCTTGGCTTGGCAGTCTATCCTTTGATCCGTCTTGCCATGCCGGGGCTTGCCGATAAAGGCTATCCCCTCAGCCGTGCATTGGGACTTGTCGTCTTTGGTTATCTCGCGTGGATGGCTGGCTCGGTGGGTATTCCCTATACACGGATAACCATCGCGGTTGTATTGCGCTGGTTCTGGTCATCGGTATCGTGCTGGCATATTATCAACGCGACGAATTGCGCGAAGAGTGGAAAACAAAGCGCAAGTACTTCCTGATGATCGAAGGTCTTTTCCTTGCCTTCTTTCTGATCGACCTGCTCATCCGTATTGGCAACCCTGATCTTTGGCATCCAGCCAAAGGCGGCGAACGTCCGATGGACTTCTCCTATTTCAATGCGGTCCTCAAAAGCACATCCTTCCCGCCCTATGATCCCTGGTTCGCGGGTGGATACATCAACTACTACTATTATGGTTTCGTGTTGGTTGGCACGCCGGTCAAATTACTTGGCATCGTCCCATCCATTGCATATAACTTCATTCTTCCAACATTGTTTGCCATCGTTGGAATCATCCGCCTTTTCCATCGGCTGGAATCTCTAAGTCCATCTCCCAGCAGGAGTCCCAAGGGGATGCTTCGCAAAGGGCGGAGGGTGAAAGGACGCTTGTACCTGGCGCAAGTGCAGATGTGAAAGATGAAGAATCACTTGAAATTAATTCATCCCTTCAACACGTGGCGCCAAGCAGCCACAGTCAGGACACTGCATTCAATATTCACCCTTCATCATTCATAAGCGGTATCTCTGCCTCCTTCCTTGCTATTCTGCTTGGCAACCTCGGTACGATACAACTGATCTACAACAAATGCAACAACTCGGCGCGGCGGGCGGATTCAGTTGGCAGTCCACCTTTACCCAACGCCTGATGTGGGCGATTCAGGGACTCTCCATAGTGATCAAAGGTGTCCCGCTTCCCATCGGAGCCGGAGACTGGTACTGGGACCCAAGCCGGGTCATCCCCCCGGGCGGTGGCAACGAGATCACCGAGTTCCCGTTGTTCACGTTCATCTATAGCGATTTGCACGCGCATATGATCGTCATGTTATTGGCTTTGCTCGCGGTGGCGTGGGCGTTGTCAGTGGTGGCTGGTGGCTGGAGAAAACAGAAGCAGGCTTCCCGTCGGTTTGAAGCGTGGGCGTTGTCTGCTTTGACAATTGTGGTCGGTGAACTCATCATCGGCGCGGTCTATCCTACTAATCTGTCTGACTCTTATACTTATTTACTCATCGGCATCATCGCACTGGCATACTCGATCTGGCGCTATGCAGAAGTGGATTCCATCGCAAAACGCCTATTGCTTGTGGCGGGCGGTGTGATCGCTTTGTACTTGCTCTCCACGTACATGTATGCGCCTTACCGGGCGTGGTATGCGCAGGCATACAGCGCGCTCGACCCGTGGAATGGACCGTTCACGCCGATGGCATCCTATCTTACGCATTGGGGATTGTTCATCTTCATTGTCGTTTCATGGATGACATGGGAAACTCACGAATGGATGGCTTCCACGCCGATCTCATCCGTACGAAAGTTGAAGCCCTATCAATTGCTGATCGAAGGCGCGCTGGTCTTGCTGGCGCTTGTGATGTTGTTCCTTCAATACAAGGGTACAAGTGTGGGTTGGGTCGCGTTGCCTCTTGCGGTGTGGGCTGGCGTACTATTGTTACGACCGGACTTGCCGGATGTAAAACGATTTGTTTTGTTCCTGATCGGCACGGCATTTCTCATCACCATTGTTGTTGAAGTTGCTGTTGTGCGCGGCGATATTGGACGTGCCAATACCATTTTCAAATTCTATTTGCAGGCGTGGTTATTGCTTGCTGTCAGTGGCGGCGCCGCGCTGGCATGGACTCTGCCCGCCTTCTTCAAATGGCTTCCGGGCTGGCGCGTGTTCTGGCAAAGCGCGATGATATTATTGGTGTCGGGCGCGGCGTTATTTACCGTGACTGGAGCAGCAGGCAAGATCCGTGACCGCTGGATCGTGGAAGCCCCGCATACGCTTGATGCAATGACCTTCATGAACTATGCTCATTACGATGACTTTGGTCAACGTCTGGATTTGAGCGAGGATTACCGCGCCATCCGCTGGATGCAGGACAATATACAGGGGTCACCCGTCATCGTGGAAGCGAACTGTCCCGAATATCGCTGGTGTACACGTTTCACAATCTACACGGGTCTGCCCGGCGTAGTCGGCTGGAATTTCCATCAACGTCAGCAACGCGCATTCACATCCACGTGGGTGGAAGCTCGTGTTGCGGCAGTTGGTGATTTTTACAATACGATTGACATTGAGGCTGCTCGTAAGTTCCTGAAGACATATGATGTGAAGTACATCATCGTCGGTCAGCTTGAACGTGCCGAATATACGCCCGAAGGCATTGCCAAATTCCAGCAGTTTGAAGGAAGATATTGGAAGGCAATATATCGTGATGGTCAAACCGTTATTTATGAAGTGATGCCGTGATAACCATGCTCCTGGCGGCGTCCTCGTCGCCGGGGACGGCGGCTTAAGCAAGCACGAAAAGGAGTAAATATGATCTTCCACATTACAGCTCGTAAAGACTGGGAAGCCGCACAAGCAAAAGGTGAATATATTGCCGAGAGTTTGGCGACTGAAGGATTCATCCATTGCTCGACTCTGGCGCAGGTGTTGCCTGTCGCTGAGAAATATTACAAGGGACAAAGCGGACTCGTCCTCCTCGTCGTCGAGCCCACGCTTCTTTCCTCGACCTTGAAATGGGAGCCGCCCACCGGCGGGACTCCAGCGGGTGTCCCTGAAGGCGATCAATTCCCGCATGTGTATGGCTCCATCAATTTCCCTGCTGTTGTAAATGTGGTTGATTTTATTTACGGTACTGACGGACAATTTATTCTGCCAAACCTCTAATATGTCATGCTGAGCGAAGCGAAACATCTCTAAAATGATGTAGAGACCCTTCGCTACCGCTCAGGGTGACATACGATAAGTGACTTTATGACTGCCTTCATTTCCTGGTACATCCTCATCACCCTGCTCGGTTGGTTGACCTTTCCGCTGGCACATCGCATCTTCCCTGCGCTGGCTGACCGCGGCTATGCCTTGTCACGCGCTTTCGGTTTGTTGATCTGGGGATATGTCTTCTGGCTCTTTGCCACGTTTGGCATCGCACAAAATGATATCGGCGGTTTGTTGCTTGGGATTGGTTGTATTAGGTGGATTAAGTGTATGGGCATTCATTAATCGTCAATCTGAAATCATAGATTGGTTCGAAAGATAACAGACCGACTCATCATCACAACCGAAATCCTCTTCCTCGTTGCGTTCGGATTTATGGCATTTGTCCGTGCCAGCAACCCGGATATCGTCGGTACGGAAAAGCCGATGGAGTTGATGTTCATCAATGGCATCATGAACTCGCCAGTTTTTCCGCCGCGTGACTTGTGGCTTTCGGGATATTCCATCTCCTATTATTACTTCGGCTACGTGATGACAGCCATGCTTGCCAAGTTCACGGGCGTCCCGGCGACGATGGCATTCAACCTGATGATCGCGTTGATCTTTGCCTTAAGCGCAGTTGGCGCGTATGGGGTTTTGTATAACTTGTTGACGACAAAAGACCGAGGACAAAAGACTGAGGACGTTACCGCCCGTCCATCGTCATCTGTCCTCGGTCTGTCTTTCCTCGCCCCCCTCTTCCTTCTCATCGTCTCCAACGTCGAAGGCTTCCTTGAGGTGCTTCATGCACACGGTCTATTCTGGAAGGACGGTAATAACTTCTGGACATGGCTTGACATTCCAGACTTGCGCGATGCGCCGTCACAAATTCTTTCATGGGTGCCGGATCGCTTTTGGTGGTGGTGGCGTGCCTCACGTGTCATACAGGATTATGACTTGAACGGAACCTTTCGTGAAGCGATAGATGAATTCCCTGCCTTCTCATACATCCTTGGCGATTTACATCCGCATGTGCTGTCCATGCCGTTCGTTTTGCTGGCAATTGCTGTCGCGTTGAATCTCTTCCTCGGTGGCTGGAATGGAAGTATCAACCTGTACCTCGGTCAATTGAAGATCAACAGAACAGGATTCTTCGTCAGCGCGCTGGTGTTGGGCGGACTGGCTTTCCTCAACACTTGGGACATTCTTTTCATCGGCGTCTTGATCGTTTTCAGCTACGCGTTGTCTCAAGTCCGTGAGGCAGGTTGGGGCTGGGAAAGAATTGAGGATGTCCTGTTGTTGGGCGTTCCGTTGGCTGTCACTGCCTTCGTGATGTATCTTCCGTTCTATATCGGCTTCTCTTCACAGGCGGGCGGCGTCGTGCCAAACTTTATGTACCCGACGCGCGGCGCGCAGTTGTGGGTGATGTGGGGGACGTTGTTCGTTCCGTTGTTTGCTTATCTAATCTATGTATGGCGCAGTAAGGCTCCCGTAAATTGGCGCGCAGGGATCTTTGCTTCACTGGGCATTGTGCTTGTGCTTCTCGTGGCGATGTTCGTGATCGGTTTCATGGCAGTGAAACTCAAACCCGATATTGTCAATTATCTCCTTAGTGACCAGGGACTCGATATCAATACATTTATCGCGGATAGCATGAGCCGTAGGTTGTCTTATATCGGTAGTTTGATTACATTGCTGGCGTTGTTGATCCCAACTTTAGCTTTTCTCCTCCCATCCAAACAAAACGACTCAGATCACCCATTCATTATTCACTACTCATCATTCATCATTCTACTGATCGCCATTGGTCATTCTCCTCATCCTCGGCATAGACTTTATCTACCTGCGCGACGGATTCGGATACCGTATCAACAGTGTCTTCAAATTTTATTATGAGGCGTGGATACTGCTGAGCCTCGCCGCCGCCTACGGGACGGCTGTCCTGCTAAAGAATTTACGCGGTGTGGCGAACGTCATCTTCAGTGTTGTCTTTGTAATCGTTTTGATCGTCGGCTTGGCATATCCTGTGCTTGGCTTCCCCAACAAGACAAACAACTTCCAACCTCCGTTCGGATATACCCTCGATGATTTTGACCGTATCCAGCGCGAGAATCCCTGATGAAGCCGCGGCGATAACCTGGCTCCGCTCCGCGCCGGATGGCGTGGTTGCCGAAGCCATTGGCGGGAGTTACTCCGGTTATGGCAGGATTTCCATATACACGGGCTTGCCCACCGTCCTTGGCTGGCCCGGGCACGAAGCGCAATGGCGCGATACATCATTACAAGGCTCTCGTCAACAGGATATCGAAACGCTATACACAACTCCCGATTGGGCTACCACACAGGATATTATCAAGCGTTATCAGATCCGCTATATTGTTGTCGGCAACCTTGAACGCACCCAATACCGCGTCAACGAAGAGAAGTTCAATCGTTTTCTCAAACCCGTCTTTCAACAGGGCAGTACCACCGTCTATGAAGTGCCATAGATATTATCGCGTTGACATCGTGCCCGAAGGGTAGCGTAGCGAAGTCGAAGCGCAAACGAAGCAATTTCATTCGTAATTATTCGTGGATTGCTTCGCAACGTTCGCTCGCAATGACATAATATACAGGTAAAATACCCCTATGAATTCTCCCCGACTCAAAAACGAAGGCTGGTACTACTGGCTGGCTTTCCTTATTGCCCTCGGCTTTCGCCTCGTTCAACTGGGGGCATCGCCGCTCACCGATGCAGAAGCCAGCCTTGCACTCCAAGCCCTGCACATCGCACAGGGCAAAGCCTCCCTCCTCAGCCCCCAACCTCTCTACATTCTCGTCACCAGTCTTTTCTTCCTCGTCATTGAAAGCACAAACTTTATGGCGCGCTTCATCCCTGCACTCGCGGGAAGCGCGCTCGTCTTTGTCCCCTGGTTCTTCCGCGAAAAACTCAAACCGCGCCCCGCGCTGATCCTTGCCTTTTTCATCGTATTTGACCCCGGACTTGTCGCCCTCTCCCGCCAATCCAGTGGGACGATACTTGCAGTGACTTTCCTTCTATTTGCCTGGGCGATGTGGATGAATGGACGCGCCATCCCAGCCGGTATCTTCGCCGGTCTTGCGCTTCTCTCTGGACCTTCGATCTGGTCCGGTTTACTGATGCTGATCCTCACCTTGATATTATTACAAGGCATGGGGGCGAGGCAAAACAGAGCCACTTCAATTACCAATAACGAATTACGGACAGTTCTTATCTCTCTCGTTGCCACAATCCTCCTCGTTGGTACGCGTTTCTTCACCGTCCCCAATGGACTTAGCGCCTGGCTAGCCTCATTACCTGCCTATCTCAATGGATGGGTCACGCCGTCTGTCTTTACTCCAAATCGCGTTCTTCTTGCGTTCTTTGCTTATGAACCGCTTGGCATCCTGCTTGCCGTTCTCGCCCTTATTCGCGGTCTTCGCCTGAAGAGTCCACGTGTGACTCGTTTGGCGGTATGGCTGGGAATCTCGTTGCTTATTGCGGTCTTCTATCGCCAGACCAGTGAACTTGTGTGGGTCATTATTCCAATGCTCATCCTCGCCGCACGGGAACTCTCGCGCAGCTTTGATGTTTATCCAGATGAACGAGTTGAACTCGGTGTGGTTGCCGGTGCGATCATGATCCTGCTTGTGTATATCTGGTTCAACGTCGCCAGCATTGGACTCAATCCATATGAACAAAACTCGTCCACTTCCATGCCGCTCTTTGGCAATGTATACAACCTGCCAATGGGACCACATTATGTGATCTTGCTCGGCGCATCGCTTATCCTTGGTATCTGTCTCGTACTCGTTGCGTTTGGATGGTCAGCACGCACAGCCCGCATTGGCGCGACCTGGTCGTTCTCTCTCTTCCTGGGAATCTATACGATTGCCACAGCCTGGGGTACAAGCGGAATGCGGCTCAACAATGACGTGGAACTTTGGTCTCCTGATCAGGCGCCAATACAATCGGACTTGTTACTTTCCAGTGTGGATGATATTTCCATGTTCAGCAGTGGACATATCGATGCACAGCCTGTGACCATCATGGGCATCAATTCTCCCGCCCTCGAATGGGTCTTGCGGAATCACGAAGTGCAGATCGTTCAAACCCTCGATCCACAAGTCGCGCCGCCAATTGTGATCACGCCCGTCATGAATGATCTTGGCGTTCCCTCTGCCTATCGCGGGCAGGACTTTACATGGATGGAGCCGCCGACCTGGGATGGAATCCAAAACCCGGATTGGATCAAATGGCTGGTCTATCGTCAATTACCAAGAGGCAATGAAACCATCATTTTGTGGGCGTGTGACGATCTGTTTCCCGATGCACGTAAGAATGTACAGCCATGATTGCGAAGCAGCCCTCCATCATCGCCATTGACGGTCCCGCCGCTTCGGGCAAATCCACGCTTGGGTTGAGGCTGTCCAACGAATTGGGCTATCTGTTTTTTGACACAGGCGTAATGTATCGTGCCATCACATGGCTTGCATTGAAATTCGATATGGATTTACGGGATGAGGCTGAGGTCACAAATCTGGCTGAGACAACGCAAATAGATGTCGCACCAGCTTCAAAGTCCGATGGACGCGCTTGCGACGTCTTGATCGCAGGAAAAGATATCACATGGGAAACGCGTCTGCCCGAAGTGGACGCGAACGTTTCCGTTGTCTCTGCCTATCGCGGGGTACGTGCGGCATTGAGTAAACAGCAACGTCGCATCGGGCAGCGCGGGAATGTGGTCATGGTGGGGCGTGATATTGGCACGGTGGTATTGCCCGAAGCCGACCTGAAAATTTACCTGGACGCAACCGCCGAAGAACGCTCAAAGAGGCGCTACGATGAGATCATTGCAGCGCGGCGGGACCGCAGACTACAAAGAGATTCTCTCAAAAGTGATCGATCGTGACCGCATCGACTCGACCCGCGATGTGGCTCCGCTCAAAGCGGCGGAGGATGCCATTGTGCTTGACTCTGAAAACCTCAATGCAGAGGAAGTCTTTGCACAAGTGATGAAATTGATAAAATAGACTCGCTCTGAGCGGAGTGTAGCAAAGATGAAGCGCAGGTATCTTGAAAGCATCCTCTCGATGCGATAATTTTTTTATAAAATGACCCAGCAACCCCACCGTGTCCCCCTTCACTTCAAAATCGGACGCCCCATCATCAAGGCGGTCTTTCGCGGTATCTTTCACGTTTTGGGACGTGTAAAGATCACAGGGAAAGAAAACATTCCCTATGGCAAGCCGTATGTGGTCGCTATGAACCACGTCTCGATATTCGACCCGCCATTCGCTGGCGCGTTCTGGCCCGAACCATTGGAGGTTATCGGCGCATCGGATGTGTTCGATAAGCCTGGTCAGGGTTTGGTGTTAAAGGCTTATGGAGTCATCCCTGTACACCGTGGTGATTATGACCGTTCCCTGCTCACAAGAATAATCCACATTATCAACTCAGGTTTTCCATTGCTTATAGCGCCGGAGGGAGGGCGTTCTCACGTCCCAGCTATGCGGCGGGCAAAAACAGGGATCGCTTATATCGTCGAAAAAACAAATGTGCCGGTCGTGCCTGTAGGCTTGGTGGGGACAACCGAAGATTTCTGGCACAGGGCTACACATGGCGAACGTCCGTTGCTTGAAATGCGTATTGGTAAACCGATCGTTCTTCCTGAAATAACATCTAAAGGGGATGAGAAACATGAAGCGCGGCAAAAGAATGCAGACCTGGTGATGAGTCATATTGCCGGTCTTTTACCGCAGGAATATCACGGCGTGTATGCCGAATCAGCCATCTTCCCAGCCTAAACCTATTACAGATTGGTGGCGACCGGACCTCGTCAAACTTCCACGACTGACTCTTGCAAGAAGGGTCTTCCGTGTCTTTGCGCGTTATTTTGCAAAACTTGCTGTCTTCATTTTGACGAAATCCACTGTGGATGGCTTGGAAAATTTTCCCAAAGCATGGACCCGCGCTGGTGGTCATCAATCATCTTGGTGATGCCGACGCGGTTTTACTCGCGGCTTCGATCCCAACAATTATTGACGGTATGGGCAAGATCGAGTTGAACGAACACTGGCTGGCGGGACCGATGCTCCGCGCATATGGTGTGATCTGGGTACACCGCGGCAAACCGGACCGTAAAGCTGTGCGCGCCGCGCTGGATGGTTTGTCTCAGGGACGCATGATCGCTATCGCGCCAGAAGGTAGGGAATCAGTGAGGGAAGGCTTGGAGGAGGGAACTGAAGGCGCGGCATTCCTCGCCATGAAATCGGGCGTGCCCATCGTCCCTGTGGCGATGACGGGGACAGAGAATGAACACATCTATGGACATATGAAAAGATGGCGGCGTGCGCGCGTTACGCTGTCAGTGGGGAAAATGTTTGTTTTGAAGGAGCAGGCTGATCGTGAGAAAATGATGCGGGATGGTACGCGTCAGATCATGGAGTTGCTGGCGAGGCTTCTTCCCGAATCGTATCGAGGTGCTTACAAAGTCAATGCGGATGAAAAGCTGGGATAATTTCAACGCTATAATCACCTTCTATGCAATTCCTTGCGACGTTGTTGACCCATCTTGCATATTTGAAGCCCATTTCGCTTGCGGGGTGGCTGGTGTGGTTTGGGTTGGCTGGTCTGCTAGGAGTTTCTCTTTTAATTGGCGAAAATATCAATCGGAATGGAACGCTCGTTTATGGGGAATATTTGCAGCATTGGTCGTTGCGGTTGTAGTTACAGCCTTGTTCATTGGTTTGCAATTTTCAGTCGGTTCCACATTACCGGTTCCTGGCTCGCCTGAAGAACCACCTAGCTCAATGATGATCTTTTCTGCCATCCCATGGATTTTGGCAGGTGGTTTTCTGGGTCCATTGGCGGCGGCGGGGTTGGGGGTTCTCAGCGGGTT
The DNA here is from genome assembly GCA_963730175.1 of uncultured Chloroflexia bacterium. Lineage (GTDB taxonomy): Bacteria > Chloroflexota > Anaerolineae > Anaerolineales > Villigracilaceae > Defluviilinea. Next base: position 91,137 of record CAVSRF010000047.1, read on the forward strand.
GATACGCGGGGTTTGGGATACTCATAGCCTTTTTACTGCTCTCGATCTTGGTTTGATGGCTGTCTTGTTCGCAGTTTCTGTCAGACAAAAATATCGCACACCGCTCTTTCGTTTACTACGGCAGCCGCTGGCTGGCGCGCTTGGTCTTATTCCGGTTCATACGGTTTTGTTCGTGTTAACCGCGTTGTTCACAGCATCCACTTCTGCGACGATGACGGAACGATTGGATTATGCCCTCAGCAATGCAAGCGTTGTAACGCTGGCATTTGGCGGGGAGATGCTGGTAGCAGGGTTGGTTGCGCAGATATTTGCAATTGCCTTTCCTGCAAACTGGAGCGGATTGGGAATGTTGCAACCCTCTCCCGCGGAAAAGAGCATCGAGACGCGCTTCGTCTCCGGCACAGGGACGATCATTTCCATTTTGTTGATCACACTTCTTGTCGGCGATTGGATCATTGCGGGCAGGGCGGCGCGCAACCTTTTACAGGAGCGCCTGCAAAGTGTCGCACAGGTTGGCGCGCAGAGCGTTCCGTTCTTTTTGGAGACGGGACAAAACCTTGCTGTGCAGATCGCATCTGATCCACAGTTGATACAAACATCCGACGCCGAACTTCCAACATTGCTTGGAAAACAGATACAGTCTGTTCCTTATTTCAATCAATTGATCCTGTTCGATTTGCAGACCAACTCGGTCGTTGCAAACTATCCATCCGACTCAAATTCGCAACTGATGCCGCAGGAGGAAACGGGTGTCCTGCTCACTTCACAGGGCGTGCCGAATCAGGTATATGCCATTCCTCCCGCCGTAACAAATGGTGCGGCGCGCATCTCCTTCCTTGCAGCTGTCCCCAATGCGCAGCGTGTGCTCATCAGCCGGGCGGACTTGCAGTCGAATCCATACATGCGTTCGCTCATCAACAACCTGAATAGCCTGCAGGATGTGAACGGTGTTGGATTGTTGATAGACGATCAGAATAACATTCTCTATCACCCGCAGTCATCACTGATTATGACATCGTATAGCGGCACACGCGGAAGTGAGCCAGCCTTCTTTGACGAAACCGCATCGAACGGGACCCGGCAACTGGTCTTCTTCCAACCGATCCCCGGTCATCCCTGGGCTGTTGTGTTAAATGTCCCAGCGCAGGAGACTCAACAGATTGCGATCGATATTGCCCTGCCAATTTCCATTATGATCATCCTGTTGGGTTTGATCGCATTGTTCTCATTACGTTTGAGCCTGCGCGTGGTCACCGGCTCCCTACAGGGACTGGCGGTGGAAGCCAAACATATTGCAACCGGAAAACTCGACCGTCCGCTCAACACAAGTGGCGTGGATGAAGTCGGTGAAGTGCGCCGGGCTTTCGAGCAGATGCGGGTCAGTTTGCAGGGGCGTCTCGATGAACTCAATCGCCTGCTGGTTGCCAGTCAGGGTGTTGCCTCCAGCCTCAGGTTGGAGGATGCCCTTCAGTCCACCCTCAAAGCAGTTGCCGATAGCGGCGCAAGTTCGGCTAGTATCATGCTGGTAAGGGAGATGCTTCCCAGCCCGGTGGAACTTCCCGTCCGTTTTTCCAGTGGATCGGAAAAAGACTCATATATGCATTTGGATCACCAACTCCTTTCGCTCACGGAAGAACACGAGCGACTCGTGATGGCGGTCGTTTCACGGACCCGCGGGCTGGACCTCGACCCAAAACTTCCCAATCCTGAATCCTTGATCGCAGTCGCATTGAGGCATGAGGGCCGGCATTATGGTGTGCTGTGGGCTGGATACAAAAAACAACATGTCTTTACCGATTCAGACGTCCGCTTTATCAGCACGTTGGCGAGCCAGGCTTCCCTGGCGGTTGCGAATATCCGTCTGTTCTTAACAGTCGAAGCGAGTCGCCGTCAGTTGGAAGCAGTTCTTAACTCCACACCAGACCCGGTGTTGGTGACCGACGCGTCCAATCGTTTGATATTGGCGAACCCGGCGGCAGGTCAGGCTTTTGGTGTAACGATCCGACGCGGCGAACGTCCAGACCTCCAGCGGACGATTCAGGTCAAGGCGTTGTATGAGCTTCTACTGGTATCCTCCGAGGAACGAAGCACAGCCGAGATCAATATGCCTGATGGAAAGACTTATCTAGCCACTGCTTCCGCTATGACTGCCGAGGGCAGAATGGTTGGGCGCGTGTGTATTTTGCGTGACGTGACCCAACTCAAAGAGGTCGATACGCTGAAATCAGAATTTGTTTCGACGGTCAGTCACGACCTGCGCTCGCCATTGACATTGATGCGCGGTTACGCCTCCATGCTTGAGATGGCAGGCGATCTGAACGAACAACAAAAGAGCTATTCCAAAATGATTGTGCAGGGCGTGGACAATATGGCAAAACTCGTCAACAACCTGCTTGACCTGGGACGCATTGACTTCGGCGTTGGTTTGCAGGTGGAGAGCATCCCTGTCTTGGATATCATCCAACAAGTGACGGGTAGTTTGCAATTGCTTGCAAAGCAAAAAGAGATCGATCTTGCTGTTGAAATTCCCAAGGATATGCCGAATACCATTGAGGCAGACAAGGCTCTATTGCATCAGGCGATATACAACCTGGTGGAAAATGCCATCAAATATACACCGTCGGGAGGTGAGGTGATTCTCCGTTTGGATTCCACTCCCTCTTCATTGACCTTCGCCGTACAAGATAGTGGTATCGGTATTCCCAAAAAGGATATGGGACGTCTCTTCGAGAAGTTTTATCGCGGCACGAACCGCGAAGCGCTGGCGCAACGCGGTACCGGTTTGGGGCTTGCCATTGTCCGCTCCATTGCGGAGCGTCATGGCGGAAGGGTTTGGGTGGAGAGCGAGCTGGGCAAGGGAAGTACATTCTATTTGCTGGTGCCCCTTGCACAACCGAAAGAAACTCAAATTCAATAACTCACAAAACCGGCTTATAATATCGAACCCTCAAAGATGAGGGTGTGTTTTATGCCATTATGATTAATCCTGAAGATAATCAAGATACATCTTTCATCCACCGCACTACTGAACAAGAACCCACGCGCAATATCAGTCATTATTTGATAGGCCGTCCGCTCCAAACCGCTGACGCGCCACACCAGACTATCGGCAAAGCCGTTGGTCTGGCAGTCTTTGCATCCGACGCGTTATCCTCCACTGCGTATGCCACGCAGGAGATTCTTGTCATCCTCGCCGCGGCAGGGACAGTTGCGTTCGGTTACGTATTCCCTATTTCCATTGTCATTGTTGCGTTGCTTGCCATCGTGGTTGTCTCGTATGAGCAGATCATCCACGCCTACCCTGATGGCGGCGGCGCGTACATTGTCGCATACGATAATCTTGGTCAACTGCCTGCATTGATCGCCGCAGCGGCATTGCTGATGGATTACATCCTCACCGTGTCTGTCTCTGTGTCCTCCGGTGTTGCGCAGATCATTTCAGCCTATCCATCGATGTTTGCCTATCGTGTGCTTATCTGTGTGGTTTGCGTTGCATTGATTACACTCATTAACTTAAGAGGCGTAAGAGAATCGGGTGCGGCGTTTGCCATTCCAAGTTACTTTTTTATTGTCATGATGCTTCTGACCATCGGCACAGGTTTGTTCCGCTTGTTCACGGGTTCACTGGGAACTGTGATCGATCCGCCGCTTATGGAGCACGTCGGTGAAATAGTACCCGAGGTGACTGCGTTTATCCTGTTACATGCTTTTTCCAGCGGTACAGCGGCATTGACAGGTGTGGAGGCGATCTCGAATGGCACTACAGCCTTCAAGGAACCGCGCGGTCGCAATGCCGGTATCACGTTGATCTGGATGGCATTCATCCTTGGAGTTTTGTTCATGGGGATTTCCTACGTTACGCGTGCAGTACAAGCCGTGCCATCCGAAGAGGAAACGGTGATCTCGCAACTTGCGCGTACAGTCTTTAATGGACAGGGAATACTCTACCTACTTGTAATTGTTGGAACGACGGTCATCTTGATCCTTGCCGCAAACACTGCCTTTGCAGGCTTCCCTCGCTTGAGCGCCATGCTTGCCAGCGACGGTTTCATGCCGCGCCAGTTGACCTATCGTGGCAGTCGTCTCGTCTATTCATATGGCATTATGTTTCTTGGCGCTGTGGCATCCGTCCTTATAATCATTTTTCAGGCAAGTGTTTCGCGCTTGATCCCCCTTTATGCCATCGGCGTCTTCCTCTCCTTCACACTGGCGCAAACGGGCATGGCACGCCGCTGGTGGCGTTCAGGAAAACTCAAGATAGAAAATAAGCCAACGAAATCCAGGCATGTTTTGAGTTACGACAAAAAATGGTTGTTGAAAATGATCAGCAACGGCTTCGGTGCCCTCTGCACACTCATTGTCATGTTCGTGTTTGCGATCACAAAGTTCCGTGATGGCGCGTGGATCGTTCTAATTCTTACACCGGTTCTTGTTGGCGTTTTCATCTGGATCCATCGCCACTATACTGGTCTTGGCAAAAAACATCTCGTTGGAAAACTTTGGTGAGCCGCCGCCCTATGATGTCCGTCATCGCGTCATCGTTCCCATCAGCAATGTGCATCAGGGCACCCTCGCCGCGCTTCGGTATGCGCGCATGTTATCGGATGATGTAACAGCCGTCCACATCTCGATGGATCCGGATGATACAGAGAAGATCCGTAAAAAATGGGATAAGTGGGGACGCGGCACCCGTCTCGTAATTGTGGATTCCCCATACCGCCTCTTCCTTGAACCGTTGCTGAACTACTTCGATGAAATTTTATCCAGCCGACAGCATAACGAAACCATCACCATCGTTGTGCCTCACTATGTTCCTACAAGAAGAATCCATAGCGCGCTTCACATGCAGACCGCGGAAATGCTCCGCCGCGAATTACTATCCACACCGGGCGTGGTTATCACTGAAGTGCCTTATCAGATTCCTTAGGCGCGGTCCAATTTTTATAATTTAGACTATAATAATCGTCACTCCTCGCGATTCGCGGGGGTGTATTTTTGTAAGCAGTAAGAGAAGATATGTTAACCCCTGAAAACGATCAAACTGAAATCATGCGACGGCAGAGCGATTACACGCCGCCGCGTTCCCTGAGTCACTGGCTCATCGGACACCCCTTATCCACAGCCGACGCGCCGCACCAAACAATCGGTAAAGCCGTCGGGCTGGCTGTCTTTGCATCCGATGCCTTATCATCTACTGCGTATGCCACGCAGGAGGTCATGGTCATTCTTGCAGTTGCTGGCACAATGGCGTTTGGCTATGTCTTTCCCATTTCGTTAGCCATTGTGGCATTGATGACCATTGTCACCATTTCGTATGAGCAGACCATTCACGCTTATCCGGGTGGAGGCGGTGCCTACATCGTAGCCCGAGACAACCTGGGTGAACTGCAAGCCCAAATCGCTGGTGCGGCTCTGCTTACGGATTACATCCTTACAGTTGCCGTGTCCATTTCGGCGGGTGTGGCGCAAATTGTCTCTGCCTATCCTGGACTTTTCCCCTACCGTGTATGGATTTCGGTTGCGGCTGTATTGCTTATCATGCTGATCAACCTGCGCGGCGTAAAAGAGTCAGGCGTTGCTTTCGCCATCCCTACCTATTTCTTCATTATCATGCTCGCCGTGACAATTGGGACGGGTTTAATACGCTATTTCACCGGGACGTTGGGTATTGTTGTTGATCCGCCTCATCTTGATGTAGAGAACACACTTGCTATAATTACGCCTTTTATCCTTCTGCATGCCTTCTCAAGCGGTACAGCCGCCCTGACCGGTATCGAAGCCATATCGAATGGGATCACTGCATTCAAAGAGCCGCGCAGTCGTAACGCAGGCATTACACTGATCTGGATGGCGATTATTCTGGCTACGTTTTTCTTAAGTATCTCATTCCTCGCTAGTCACATTGGCGCAATCCCCTCAGAATCCGAGACTGTCATTTCCCAATTGGGACGCACTATATTTGGAGGGCGCGGCATTCCATACTTGATGATCATTACGGCAACAACGATCATCCTGATTATGGCGGCGAATACTGCTTTTGCTGACTTCCCCCGCTTAAGCGCGCTTGCCGCAGGCGACGGTTTCCTGCCGCGCCAGTTGACCTTCCGTGGCAGTCGCCTTGTTTATTCCAACGGGATTGTCACGCTTTCGATCATTGCCTCGATATTGATCATTATCTTCAAAGCCAGTGTTTCTTTGCTGATTCCTCTCTATGCCATCGGCGTATTTCTTTCCTTTACACTGTCACAAATAGGCATGGCGCGTCGTTGGTGGAAAGTGGGGCATCTCAAAAAAGGTGAGAAGATCGTTGAACGCGGGTCAACTCTTCGTTATGAAAAAGGCTGGCAATATAAAATGGTGGTGAATGGGTTTGGGGGGCTGTGTACAGCCGTTGTTATGCTCATATTTGCTGTAACCAAATTCCGCGAAGGCGCCTGGGTCGTGCTTATCATTATCCCGGTTCTGGTTAAGGTCTTCTTTACCATTCATCACCACTACAAGGATTTTGCTTCTCAACTCACACTTGATAAATTTAGCGGGCTTCCTGCCCGTAATACCCGTCACCGTGTGATCCTGCCTGTGAGCGGAGTCCATCAAGGTACATTGGAAGCATTGCGATACGCAAAACTTTTATCGGATGATGTAACAGGCATCCATGTTTCGATTGATGATGCCGAGACCGAAAAAGTGCAAAAGAAATGGAAAACCTGGGGTGAGGGAACACGTCTTGTCGTGCTTGAATCTCCATTTCGCCTTTTTATTGAACCGTTGCTTGAATATATTGAAGATATCATCGACCATCGCCAACCCAATGAGACCATCACTATTGTAGTTCCGCAATTTATGCCATCGAAACGCTGGCATCATGCACTGCACATGCGAACGGCGGATGTATTACGACAGGAGCTATTATCCAAGCATGGGGTTGTCGTTACCGATGTTCCCTATCATTTACATGAAGAAGTGAAGGAGTAAGAATTATGAATTTTATAATCGTTGGATGCGGCCGCGTGGGTGCGGAGTTGTGCTATCACCTCTACAAGAGTGGACATCAAATTGTTGTCGTGGATAGTAACAGGCAGGCTTTTAATCGTCTGCATCCTGATTTTCGCGGGCGCACATTGGAAGGTGAAGGTTTGGCTGAAAGCGTATTGGAACGCGCAGGCATCCGTGAAGCGGATGGACTTGCGGCAGTCACAAATTCCGATTCTTTGAATGCGGTTGTAGCTCATGCCGCACGCGAGTTTTTCGATGTGCCCATCGTAGTCGCCCGCAATTATGACCCGAGCCTGCGTTCCGTGATCGAAGCCTTTGGAGTGCAAACTGTTGGCTCAACCGTATGGGGTGCACAGCGCGTGGAAGAGATGCTGATGAATCCATCTGAGAAAGTGGTGTATTCAATGGGTAATGGCGAAGTGGAAATTTATGAAGTTCGCATACCTGAGCAGTGGAGCGGTCATACAGTGGGTGATTTGCTGAGTCCACTGAAATGCCGCCCGGTCGCTTTGACGAGGGCAGGCAGGGCATTCTTGCCGGAAACAGAGACTCAACTACAGGCGGATGACCTGCTTAATATCAGTACTACATTCGAAGGCGTTGGCGCACTGACAGCTCGCCTTGCCAGTAAGGCGGAGGTGTAATATGTTCGTACTTATTGCCGGAGGTGGGCGCACGGGGGCACGTCTTGCCAATCTGTTGAGCAACCAGAATTACAAGGTGCGGCTGATCGAACATCGCCGTGAGCTGTTGTCTATGTTGCACCAGGAACTTCCCACCGAAGTGATCTATGAGGGCAATCCCGTTGACCCAAGCGTTTTGGAATCGGCGGGTATTCGCGATGTTAATTCCATTGCGGCAGTAACCAGTAACGATGCTACCAACCTGGCAATCTGTTTTCTTGCCAAGAGCCTGTTTGATGTGCCGCGTACGATAGCTCGCGTGAATAATCCGAACAATGCCTGGCTGTTCAACGAAAAATTCCGCGTGGATGTAGCGCTCAATTCGGCTGATGTGCTTGCCCATTTGATCGAAGAAGAAATGTCGCTGGGTGACATAATGACGCTATTCAAAATCCGCCGCGGTCACTATTCGGTCGTGGAGGAGAAAGTGCCTGCAGGCGCAAAAGGCATTGGCGTCCAGCTAAAGGATATGGGGCTTGCTGAGTACTGTGTGATCGCCGCGATCATTCGCGATGGGGTTATGACTCTGCCGCGTGGCGATACCATTTTTCAGGAAAACGACGAGATCGTTGCTGTTGCCAGCCCTGAAGGTGTGCAAAAACTCTCTGACCTGCTTGCTTTTCCGACCTATCCTTCAAGAAATGGGAAGAAACAGGGATAAAAACAGAATCCAGCCCGTGGTCCCGTCTTGAACCTATCGACGGACTCGAGCGAATCTAAATTGACCGAATCGAAAGCCTTACGGTATAATGTCGTGCCTGCCTCAGAGACAGGACAGGAAAAAATATAAAAATAACACTGCGTAAATATCCCGACATGTTTTGGGTATTAATCAAGAGCGGTGTATTCAAAGTGAGGAACGAAGAATGCCAAAAAGAACGTACCAACCCAAGATCCGCCGCCGTATGCGCGTGCATGGTTTTCGCAAACGAATGGCAACGGCTGATGGGCGCGCTGTTCTCAAGCGCCGCCGCCTGCGCGGCCGCCGCAAATTGACCGTTGTCATGAACCAACACGTTAAAAAGGTTCGCTGGTAATCAGCGCTTAAGAGGCGCGGGTGCAGAGAAATTTCCGTCTGACCCGATCCGAAGACTTCAAGCGGGTGCGGCGTGAGGGTAAGTCTTATGCCCACCCGCTTATTGTGTTGATTACGCTGAAAAGCGAGAGAAGCGACCAGCCGCGCGTACGCGTGGGCATTGTTTCAGGCAAGACGGTTGGCACAGCGGTGATTCGAAACCGGACCAAACGTCTCTTACGCGAAGCGATGCGGATTCTGATCCCAGACATCGCTTCCAGCCTGGACCTGGTCCTGATCGCTCGACCTAAACTTGCATCTGCCACCCTCAAAGAGACACAACGCGCGTTGCAAAACCTTTTCCAGCGCGCACAGATCATAACCCCTGTAAATGAATCCTGAATTCCACCTGCACGATTATTCCAATGAGCCGCGTTTGCGTGATATGCCTCGCACGCTCTGGAATCTGCCGCGCATTGTTGTGCTTTCGTTGATTCGTTTGTATCAAATGACGGTGTCAAAGGGATTGCCTGCGAACACCTGCCGTTTTTATCCATCCTGTTCGCATTATGGATATCAGGCGGTATATAAGCATGGCGCACTCAAGGGATCGTTGATGGCGGGCTGGCGCGTAATAAGATGTAACCCATTTAACCCCGGCGGCTATGACCCCGTTCCATAGGAGTACTAATTTTTCGATGAGAAAGAAACTATTACTTATAAGCATGATTCTACTTGGTACGGCGTTGCTTAGTGCCTGTACTGGCGGGGCTCGCAGTACAAGTTGGCCCGGCTTGGCCGCCAATGGTGACGTGGCTTATCTGGCAGATGGTCCGCTTGTGTATGCCATTAGTTTGAAGGACGGCAAAGAATTATGGCACTACCCGGAAAAAGGTGGCACCAAGCAGGTCTTTTATTCCACACCCGTTATTACTCCTGATGGACTTGTTATCGTTGGTAGCTCTGGGACCGACCACAGCTTGATAGCGATCAACCCCAACGACATCAACCCGGCAACAAAAACACCTGTCGAGGCATGGACGTTCACGGGAGCCAAGGACCCCTGGTTTGCCGCCCCACTCATTATCGATAATCTTCTCTTCGCGCCCAATTCGGACGGTAATTTGTATGTGTTGGATTTGAGCGATGGGCATTCCACCAAGCAGGCTGTAAAAACAGTTCAACTGTCGGGTCGTTTGTGGGCACAGCCAGTGACAGACGGCAAACGTGTCTTTATCACATCTCTCGATAAAAATGTATTTGGCGTTGATCTGCAAACCTATGAATATTGGCATCAGGACCTTGCTGGAGCCATTCCAGGTTCACCGGCCATCGGTTCGGATGGAATGTTGTACGTTGGTTCGCTTGCGACTCAACTCGAGAAATTCGACCCTGCGACCGGAACGCATAAATCTGCCCTCACCCTGGACGCTAAGAAATTGATTTGGAGCACACCTGTTTCAGATGGCGATGCGCTATACTTTGGAGATCTGGAAGGGAACTTCTATTCCTTCAATACAACCACCGGTAAATTGAACTGGGATCCCATTCAACCAGACGGTCCCATCACAGCAACACCACTTGTGCTGGGCGATAATATCCTTCTGGCAACGGAATCAGGTTCCATCTTTGAAGTGGATAAAGCAGGACATTCAAAATTATGGAGCCAGCCTGGTGGAAATATTTACACCAATCTGGTTTTGGCAGGCGATTTGGTTATCGTTGCACCTTTGAGTGCAGATAATTATCTCTATGCCTTTGATGTGGATGGTCATCAGACATGGGCATTCACCCCCGGAAAGTAAAGAGGTAGCATGGGAGATATTTGGAATCTTTTTATACAGGTTTTTATCAATATACTTTTGACGATCTATAACGTTGTCGGACAGAACTTTGGCGTTGCGATCATCCTGTTCACCATTCTGATCCGTATCGTAACGTGGCCTCTCAACGCCCAGCAACTGAAGGGCGCCAAGGCAATGCAGGATCTGCAAAATGATAAGGACTGGCAGGCGATTCAAAAGAAATATGCGAAGGACAAGGAAAAACTCGCGAGCGAACAAATGCGCGTCTATCGAGAAAAAGGCATCAACCCCTTTAGCTCCTGTTTGCCAACAGTGATCCAATTCCCGATCATTATTGCGCTCTATCAAAGTATCATCCGTGCGTTGGGAGCCAGTCCATTGGATCTGTTGAAACTCTCGCGCAGTATTATCTTTCCCTTCCTCCATGTTTCAGACCTGATCCCTCTTCACAGCAAGTTCCTGTGGATGAATTTGGGACAGCCTGAATCGGTCGCCATTTTTGGTTTTGGTGTTCCCACACTTGCGATCATCGTCGCGGCAACCACATATATCCAATCTAAACTCACATTGCCGCCTTCCACCAATCCCAATGACCAAGGCGCAGCAATGGGACAATCCATGGCGCTGACCATGCCGCTGATGCTTGGCTGGTTTGCACTTACTTTTCCATCGGGTCTGGCAGTCTATTTTGTTACAAGCAACGTGCTGGGCATTATCCAATATGCCGCACAAGGCAAAGCCAACTGGCGCAATCTTTTACCAAAGAGTATGAATAAATAATCAAGGAGGCGGGTATGAACGAGAAAACTACGTTGGAAGTTATCGCACCGACTGTTGAAGAAGCCATTTCACAAGGTCTCGTACAATTGGGTCTCACGGCAGATGCGGTAAGTGTTGAAGTTTTGGACACCGGCAACAAAGGCTTATTCGGATTGGGAAAGCCGCAGGTACGCGTTCGGTTGACGGTGAATGGCCCGGGCGGAGAGGAAGCCGTCGAAACAGGACCAGCCGCTTCTAAGTCGGAGCCGAAGCCCTTCGATCGGACTCAGGACAAGGCTGTTCCCGTTAAAAGTAGCCGAATCTCAGCCTGCGCTTGAACATGATCTGTTGCTCGACCGTACCGAATCAGTCATCTCCAAATTGATCCATTTGATGGGGCTTGAAGCGCAAGTCTCTGCTCATTATGGCGATATGGACAACGAAGACAGACGTTACATCCAGGTGGATGTACGCGGCAAAGACCTAAGCGTGTTGATTGGGCGCCGCTCTGAAACACTGAACGCGTTCCAATATGTGGCTTCGCTGATCGTCGGCAAAGAGTCTCAGCAATTCGTTCAACTTTCTGTGGATGTGGAAGGCTATCGTGACCGCCGTGAAAAGCAGTTGATACAGATGGCGAAGCGCATGGCAGACCAGGTGACCAAAAGCGGACGACGCCAAACTCTCGAGCCGATGCCTTCGGCTGAAAGACGAGTTATTCACATTGCGTTGCGCGATCACCCCGCAGTCACAACAGAAAGCACAGGCGATGAACCCCATCGCAAAGTGACAATTATTCCAAAGGAAGATTGACCCTTGTAGGGGCAGGTCTTAGACCTGCCCCTTTTTCTCACGGTATAATTCGCCCATGTCCGACCTTGTATCGCTCGAACCTGTTGACTATCTTGTGATCGGTCATATTGCCCATGATCTGACACCGAATGGGATACGGCTGGGCGGGACGGCGGCTTACTCGGCATTGACGGCACGGGCATTGGGATTGCGTGTGGGGATTGTTACTGCATCAGCGTCTGATACTTCTCTTGATCTTTTGGATGATATTCTCATTCTTTCCATCGAATCGAACAGGAGCACGACATTCGAAAATATCTATACCAGGATTGGTCGTGTTCAATATCTGCGGGCGCAAGCCTCACGGATTGATTTCAACAATGTGCCCGAAACCTGGCGGACTCCTTCGATCATCCACCTGGGTCCCATAGCCAATGAAATGGATTCGGTTCTGCCAAAAGGATTTTCCCCTTCGCTTCTTGGTATTACCCCACAGGGTTGGATGCGTCAATGGGACGCCAATGGATTGGTTTCCACAGGTGGATGGGAGAATGCCGACGCGGCTCTGGTCGGCGCGGGCGCAGTCGTCCTCAGCCTCGAGGATATACGCGGTGATGAAGAACTGATCGAGTATATGGCACATCAAACACGTATATTGGTCGTGACCGAAGGCGCGGCAGGGTGCGTCTTGTATTGGAATGGCGATAGACGTCGTTTCCGTGCACCTCAAGTCCATGAAGTGGATGCGACTGGTGCGGGTGATATTTTTGCAACGGCATTTTTCGTTCGATTATTGAATACGCGTGATCCATGGGAAGCCGCGCGCTTTGCTACACTCATCGCATCGAATTCTGTAACACGCGTTGGTTTGGATGGCATACCTACACATCAAGAGATCGAAGAATGTATGATGGAAGTTTTGCAATAAACCCGTAGCCACAGAAAAGATTTCTCGAGTTTGCACAGTCTGCGGCAAAACAAATCCAAAACTTGTACTGAGCCTAGTCGAAGTATCATCAATCGGAAATCACATGACACGTATCTACACCCTCGTCAATCAAAAAGGCGGAGTTGGAAAAACCACCACCGCCATCAACCTCGGAGCCTATCTCGCGAAGCTGGGTCAGCGCGTCCTTGTCGTTGACCTCGACCCGCAAGCCAATGCCACTTCCAGCCTTGGTGTGGATAAGCGTGCCGTACAGGGAAGTACCTACGAAGCTTTGCTCAATGGCGATGTGCCCGCCTCATCGATCCTTTACAACGAGCGGCTTGAACTTTCGCTCCTGCCTTCCTCGCCTTCGCTTGCCGGAGCAGAGATCGAACTCGTTGATGAAGATCAACGCGAGTTTCGACTCAGGAATGCGCTCAAGACCGTCGATAAAAAATACGATTATGTTTTGATCGACTGCCCGCCGTCTTTAGGCATTCTCACAGTGAATGGGCTGGTTGCTGCGAAAGATGGCGTGCTGGTTCCCGTTCAGTGTGAATATCTCGCGTTGGAGGGACTGGGACAACTCACACAGACGATCGAACGCGTCCAATCGTCTCTCTTCCCTGACCTGGTCGTACGCGGCGTTGTATTGACCATGTTCGACCCGCGAACGAATCTCTCCGGCGATGTGGTTAAGGAAGTCAACAATCATTTCCCCGGTCAGGTCTTTAAAAGTGTGGTGCCGCGCAGTATCCGCCTTGCAGAAGCGCCCTCGTACGGACTTCCCATCTCAGCCTATTCACCATCTTCCGTTGGAGCCCATGCGTACGAGTCGCTCGCGAAGGAATTGTTGAAGGGTGATGGAAAATAATATTATCTGTAGGGGCGGGGTTTCCCCGCCCTTGATTTGGTATGCAAAATGGGGCGAGATGACCTCGCCCCTACGTTGAATCGGTAAGGAGAAGAAATGGCAAAACGTTCCGGTCTCGGCAAAGGGCTTGATGCACTTATCCCCTCTGGAAGTGGGACAAAATCCAGCGCGGGTGGTAGTGGTATTACACAAATTCCCGTTGACCTCGTCCAGCGCAACCCGCGCCAGCCGCGCGAAAAATTTGATATCGAGGAACTGGATAATCTTGCCGCGTCGATTCGTGAGCATGGGGTGATCCAGCCGTTGATCGTTTCGCCGGGAAAGAATGGCATCTACATCCTCATCGCGGGTGAACGACGTTTGCAGGCATCGCGTAAGGCGGGGTTGAAGACCGTCCCTGTTGTGATCCGTCATGCAACCGACCAGCAATTGCTCGAACTGGCATTGATCGAAAACGTCCAGCGTGCAGACTTGAACGCCATCGAAGAAGCCGAAGCCTACCAGCATCTTGCAAAAGAATTCAAGATGTCACATGAAACGATTGCGGAACGCGTGGGTAAAAGCCGTGTGGCAGTGACGAACACCATGCGCCTGTTGGATGCCTCCGCCGCAGTCAAACAGGCATTGGTTGATAGACGTATTACCGAAGGGCACGCACGTGCGATGCTTGCACTGACCTCTGCTAAAGCGCAGGAAGTCTTGTTGAATCAAGTGGTCAATCTTGACCTAAGCGTCCGTCAGACGGAGGCGTTGGCAAGAAAATATTCAGGGCAGAAACCCGCGTCGAAAAAGAAGTCAGCCTCCAGCGCGGACGTGAACGATGTCGAACGTCGTTTGCGTGCAAGCCTCGGGACAAAAGTCGCTTTGAAGCATGGCAAAAAAGGCGGGACCGTCACCATCTATTATTATTCGGATGAGGAATTGGATACCTTGTTGGAGAAATTAACGTAATACGGTTTGGGTAATTCCAAAAGTTAAAATAAAGCTGTCCAGTGAAAAGAGCCGTATTATTCTGTAAACAACGGCAAATGCCCCAATGAAATAATGCGCATCCATTCAGCGCGATCACCTTCGGTGAAGATCGCCGCTCTCTGCCACAACAGATGCGCCCGCTTTATCAAGGATCATCCGCATCGCCTGCAAAGTGGAGCCGGTGCTGATCACATCGTCCACAATGACAACCTTCCCGCCTTGTATCAATTCGCGGTCTTTTTCATCCAATAACAGAGTTTGTGGTTGACCGGTTGTAATGGACAATGTCTCTGCCTTGAGTGCATCGCCCATATAGGGTTTATAAGACTTGCGCAACACAACATAGGGCTTTTTCGTTTCCACGGACAAAGCGTATGCCAGCGGAATGGATTTCGCCTCCGCCGTGACAAGCACATCATATTCAATATCTTTGAGCTTTTTCGCCATTTCCCTGGCACAAACCTGAACGAATTCCGTGTCCCCAAGGATATTAAGGATGGCGATCTTTAAGCCCGGCTTGATCTCGAACAGACGCAGGTCTCGCTTTACCCCTGCAACTTCAACAGTATGTGTTTCGTTTTTTGACATGATCGACTCTCCTCAATCAAATTTTCTCGTGCGTAGTTTATCACAATTCAATTTATAATAATCACATCAAAAGACTTCGGAAGTCTGTATTAATTCGTCGCTACCAGAGCGCCATCCAGAAGACTTCCGAAGTCTGGGTGAACCATGCTCCCCGACCTTCGCCTCAACGATCACTTACGACTCCGTAAACAACATCCGTGCGGCTCCTACGAATGGACTGTCACGCGTCTCGGCGCGGATATCGGACTGGAATGTAAAGGATGCGGGCGGCGTGTTATGCTTACAAGGCGTGAACTTGCCAAACGTCTCAAAACCAACCTAACGGAGCACAAAGAAGAAGATGAACAACCAAACTCCTAGAAAACCTCACATCGTCTTTTACTTCTCCGATACCGGTGGCGGACATCGCTCCGCAGCGGAAGCCATCATCGAAGCCATCAACAGCGCATACAAGAATAAGGTCACCATAGAGATGGTGGACTTCTTCAAAGATTACGCGCCGCGTCCCTTCAACCGTGCCGGCCAAATGTATCCCTATATGGTCAAAGCGCCGCAGTTATGGGGCGCCAGCTTCCACGCCACCGATGGACGCGCACAAGCTCGTTTTATCACCACCACTGCGTGGCCCATCGCACGTCATGCAGCAAAATCACTTGTACGCGGACACCCTGCCGATCTGATCGTCACCGTCCACCCCTTCGCAAATTCATTTGCCTTGCGAGCGCTTGGAAAAAATCGTCCACCCTTCATCACCGTGGTGACCGATATGGTCACCACACATGCCCTCTGGTTCGATAACCGCGCCGACCTTATCTGTGTTCCCACAGAAACTGCTTATCAACGCGCCATCAAATATAGAATGCCGAAGGAAAAAGTCCGCGTGGTTGGGCTTCCAGTTGCCGATAAATATTGCAAACCAATAGGTAGAAAAAGCACCCTGCGAAAAAAACTTGGTTGGCCCCTCGGCAAGCCCATCGTCCTGATGGTTGGAGGCGGGGATGGGATGGGGCCCCTTGCAAAGACCGCGCGTGAAATAGACGCCTCGGGTCTGGACCTGGGTCTGGTCATCGTTTGCGGACGGAATCAAAAGCTGAAAGCGAATCTCGAAGCCGAAAGCTGGGATAATCCAACATTGATCTACGGATTCACACGTGACATGCCAGATTTCATGCGTGCATCCGATTTCATTGTGACGAAGGCTGGTCCAGGCACAGTGGCAGAAGCGCTTAATGCAGAGTTGCCCATCATCCTTTATTCAAAACTTCCCGGTCAGGAAGATGGAAATGTCACCTTCGTGCTGGAAGAAGGCGCTGGCGTTTGGGCGCCGAAGCCACAAGATGTCGTCCGAGCGCTTACCCGTTGGATATCAAGACCGGCAGAACGAAAACAGGTCATAGAAAATTGCCGCCGTGCAGGACGTCCCGAAGCTGCGCGTACAATTGCAAAAACGATTGGAGAAATGTTGGGGTTGGAAAGCTAAAGAGTACCTTGTACACTATTCAAACTCGAAGGGATGTCATGGTTTGCATGCAAAGCCAATGACATCCCTTCGAGTTTATTAAAACCACTCCAAATTCTATCCTTCAGAGTTTTCTTAAGGCAAGTTGAAAACTGCTAATTTTCTGACTGCATATACACCGTGCGAATGGGGAACGGAATATCGATGCCCTGTTTATCCAACGCATTCTTGACCAACGAAAAAGCGGCGTCCTTTGCGGCCATTGGATTGGTCTTGGATGTATCGATCCAGAAATACGTGTTCAATTCCAGAGCTGAAATCGCCAAAGTTGGAAAAGCCGATCAGCGGTGCCGGTTCAGACATATATCCGGGGACATTTTGTATCGATTCCAGTACCACCCTGCGTGCAACTTCGGTGTCAGTACCGTATCCTACACCGACGGATATTTCGATGCGCCTGCGGCTCGCGCGGGTGTAATTGATGATCGGACTCGACAAAATGTCCGCGTTGGGAATATTTACGATCCGTCCATCCAACGCTCTCATTTCAGTAGCACGCAGGTCAATTTCTAACACTGTGCCATCGAAACCAGAGACACCAATAAACTCACCTATATGGAAGGGTTGTTGGATCAACAGGATGACACCTGCCGCAAAATTTTTCATCACATCCTGCAATGCAAAACCAACCGTGAAGCCAAGGATGCCCAAACCAGCCAGGAATGCAGTCACATCGAAGAAACGTTGTAGCGCCGTAATCACACCGACTACGACAACAGCTCCATAAACCAGTTGCGTAAGGAGTTGCGAAACCCCTTCAGGAGCTTCGCGTGCCTTTAACACCCGCCCCAGAATCCTGCCCAGAACCCTGGCAAAATAAAGACTTACAACAAAAATTCCCAAAGCTGTAAGCAGGTTCGGGATACCTTTGATCAGGTTATCGATGAAGATATTAATATAATTTTGCATGGCTCGTCTCCTCAACAAATTTCGGTTATCTTAACCCAAAGCCGAGGGAGAGTCCAACCTGTGGACGAGTATTCACTCGCTGATATATAATGCCCACGGTCACACACCTGCCCTAGCGAGCGGTGCCGGGAATTGTGCTTTCCCCCCTTTGAAAAAGCACAATTTGTGACCGCTCTGGGTATAATCCTTCCGATGCCCATTTTGATTCGCACTCGATGGATTTTTTCAGCCGAAGCCCCGAACAGACGCGCCGCATTGGGACACGTTTGGGCGGAGCGTTACAAGCCGGTGATGTGATCTGCTTGCAAGGCGACCTCGGTGCGGGCAAAACGACCTTCGTCCAAGGCGTCGCACAGGGTTGGGGCTCACAGGATTCAGTTTCCAGCCCGACATTTATTCTTGTGAATGTATATCGCCGCGACGACCAAAGCCAGCTTTTCCATATGGACGCCTACCGCCTCAACTCCACACCCGAAGCTGAAGAGCTGGACCTGGACTTCATGCTCGCTGACGGCGCTTTGCTCATCGAATGGCCCGAACGCATGGACGGCATCATCCCCGATGAACGTTTATGGATAAATCTTGAATATATAGATGATGAAGAGCGTGAGATGAAATTCAAAGCCCGTGGCAAACGTTACGATGAACTGCTTGAAGTCATCCGTCATGCGATAGTGGGAGGCAACTGATGTTATTGGCAGTGGATACATCCACAACACAAGTTGGACTCGCTCTTTATGATGGCGCACAAGTGATTGGCGAGTATGCGTGGCGGAGCAGTCAGCGGCATACGGTGGAGCTTGCTCCTGCCATCGCTGATCTTTTGACTCGCTGTGGACTGACAATGGACGATGTCCATGCGTTGGGTGTGGCGCTGGGACCCGGTTCGTTCACAAGTCTGCGCGTGGGGTTGGCTTTGGTCAAAGGGACTGGCATTATCGAAGCATATTCCACTCATTGGAATCCCTACATTGGATATTCTTGCCTCGGCACAACCGGTTTCCAAACTTCCGCTTGGGGTTGCCATTCAAGCCGGGCGGAGCAGATTCGCTTTCGGCTGGTACAAAAGCTCAAAGAAGGGGTGGCAGGCACAAGGTCAGGCACGAGTCGTGAAAGTCGAAGAGTTGTTGAAAGAGATCGAGAGTCCGTCCATCTTATGTGGAGAGTTCACAGCGGAAGAACGTCAAAAATTGACAGAGAATGCACATGTGCATCTTGCGTCGCCCGCAGAATCGGTGAGACGCCCCGCTGTATTAGCAGAACTGGCGTGGGCACGCTGGCAGGCTGGCGACGTGGATGATGAAGCTTCGCTCGCGCCGATCTATTTGCATACAGCCGAGTCAAATATTGCATGAGCATCAACATTCGGAGAATGACCCTGGAAGATGTTCCAGCCGTTATTGAATTGGATCAGTTGTCTTTCAGCCTGCCATGGCCCGAGAGATCATTTCGTTTCGAGTTGACCGAGAACCCTGCTTCGCGTGGCTGGGTCATTGAAGCGGACGGAAAGATCGTCGCAATGCTGCTGGCGTGGCTGCTCGTGGATGAAGCGCATATTGCCACGATCGCAACGCATCCAGATGTGCGAAGACAGGGCATCGGAAAAAAGTTATTGGCTCACGCCCTGCACCATATGAAGAACGAGGGCGCGGTGAGTTCCTTTTTAGAAGTGCGCGCAGGCAACCTTGCCGCGCAGGAAATGTATCGCAAGTTTGGCTATAAAGTGTCGGGACACAGAAAACGTTATTACAAAGATAACGATGAAGATGCGATCCTGATGACTTTGGAAAGTTTGAATTTTGAAAAGTTGGCAGGTTGATAAAGTTTAATCTGTAAACTTGTAAACGGAGGCTCAATGAACACAGAAGAAACATTAACTCAGATTGCAGAAGAGGTATCCGTTTGCACAAATTGCGAACTCCATCATTCACGTAAGAAGGCTGTACCGGGCGAGGGACCCGCTCATGCCGAGATCATGTTCATTGGCGAGGGACCCGGCTTCCACGAAAACGAACAGGGACGTCCGTTTGTGGGCGCGGCAGGAAAATTTTTAGACCAACTGCTTGCGCAAGCCGGCGTCACGCGTGCTGATGTGTGGATTGGCAATGTCGTCAAATGCCGCCCGCCTGAAAACCGCGATCCCCTACCCGATGAACTATCGGCATGTGATCTTTATCTTGAACGTCAGATCGAAGCCATCAATCCGAGTATCATTGTGACTCTCGGTCGCTTCTCGATGGGCAAATTCATGAAAGGCGCCAAGATCAGTCAGGTGCATGGCGAGATGCGCAAGATCGGTGACCGCTACGTCATCGCCATGTTCCACCCCGCCGCGGCACTGCATCAAGCCGCGCTCAAGCCAGCCATCCTCGCAGATTTTGCGAAGTTGCCCGAATTGTTGAAAGAAGCGCGCGCCGCGTTGGGCAAGTCTGCGCCGCAGGCAAAGAAACAAACAGTAAAAGAAGAAGACCCGAAGCAGTTAAGTTTGTTTTAGATTACCAAACCCTAAAGGTCTTTAAGACCTTTAGGGTTTCAGTAGCAAAGGAAAAATGTCTACTAAAGAAAACCTCATCAAGAAGTTGAAAGATAAAAAAGCCAGCATTGGGATTCTCGGACTTGGATACGTTGGCTTGCCCCTGGCAGTTGTCTTCGCTCAGGCAGGATTCCACGTCACGGGCATCGATCCGGACTCACGAAAAGTTGATTCGCTAAAGAAAGGCATTTCCTACATCCCGGACGTGAAGACTGAGACGATTGATAAACTCGTCAAGTCTGGAATGCTAACCGCGACAACAGATTTCTCCGTCCTAAAAGAAATGGACGCGGTCAGTATTTGTGTGCCGACGCCGTTGCGTCAAACCGGTGACCCGGATATGTCCTTTATTATTTCAGCCACGGAGGAAATGGCGAAGTACATGCACAAAGGGATCGTGGTTGTGCTTGAGTTGACCACATATCCCGGCACGACGCGCGAACTCCTTTTGCCGAAACTCGGCATCGAACGCGGACTCACCATCGGTGAAGACTGGTTCCTTGCATTCTCGCCTGAACGCGTCGACCCGGGTCGTGAAGATTACACAACGATCAACACGCCCAAGGTGATGGGCGGAGTCACAGAGGCATGTGGCGAAGTGGCAACTGCATGGTATGAAGGTGCGATAAAAACAGTCCACTCCGTTTCCTCGGCAGAAGCCGCGGAGATGGCGAAACTGTTGGAAAACACCTTCCGCATGATCAACATTGGACTCGTCAACGAACTGGCGATCATGTGCGAACGTCTCGGTGTGGATGTGTGGGAAGTGATCGATGCCGCGGCGACCAAGCCGTTCGGTTTCATGAAGTTCACTCCGGGTCCCGGCTTGGGCGGTCACTGTATTCCGATTGATCCGCTGTATCTTTCGTGGAAGATGAAATCCTTCAGTTACAATGCGCGCTTCATCGAGCTGGCGTCCGAGATCAACACGAACATGCCGCGTTATGTGGTCAGCCGTATCATGGAAGCCTTGAATGACCGTAGTAAGGCGGTAAAAGGTTCAAAAATATTGATATTCGGCGCGGCATACAAACCCGACATTGACGATGTACGCGAATCCCCTGCACTGGATGTGATCGGACTTTTGAAACAGAAGGGTGCGGAGGTCGAATATCACGATCCGTTTATTCCTCATATCCACCATGAAACTGATGGCTGGCAGATGGATAGTGTAAGAGATATGATGAAATCCGTAAAAGAGGCGGATGCGGTAGTGATCATTACCAATCATACGGAATATGATTACAAGGCAATTGTTGAATCCGCCAAATTCGTATTCGATAGCCGTAACGCGACGCGCAAGGTCGCGAAAGATAATGAAAAGGTGGTTAGACTTTAGGTGTTACGTTCCAGGTGTCACGTTCCAGGTTTTGCGCCGGAACAAATTGACACCTGACACTTGGCACATGGAATTTGAGACATGGCAAATTATTTAGTCACAGGCGCAGCGGGTTTATTGGCGCTCGAACATCCGAATTGCTCATTCAGGATGGTCATACGGTTGTAGGTGTAGATAATCTCAATAATGCGTACGACCTGCGCATGAAGGAATACCGCCTGAAGAGATTGCAGGCGATGGACGGCTTCACTTTTCGTCAATTGGATATTTCGGATAAGTCCACTATCGAAGGGCTCAAAGACGAGAAGTTGGATGGCGTAATCAACATGGCGGCGTGGGCAGGCGTGCGCGTCAGTGTGGAGAATCCGTGGATCTATGTCGAAACCAATATGACCGGCACTTTAAATATGCTGGAATTATGCAGGCAGACTGGAGCCAAAAAATTTGTTACGGCATCGACTTCCAGTATTTATGGTGCGAATCCTCCCTACCCGACGCCTGAATCAGCTTCCAGCAGTGAACCGCTCCAGCCGTACGCGGCAAGCAAAAAGGGGGCAGAAGCGATGGCGCACGCCTATCATCACTTGCATGGCATCGACGTGACCGTCCTGCGCTTCTTCACGGTTTACGGTCCCGCGGGTCGCCCCGACCTTTCCATCTTCCGCTTCGTGCAGTGGGTCAGTGAAGGGCGTCCGGTGCGCGTCTTTGGCGATGGAGAGCAATCACGCGGATTCACATTCATAGATGATATCGCCCGCGGCATTATCCTTGCGCTTAAGCCGGTTGGGTTTGATATCGTCAACCTGGGCGGACATGAAGTCATCACGATCAATAACCTGATCAAATTGGTTGAAGACGTGGTCGGCAAAAAAGCAATTGTGCAATATGAAGCAGAGAACCCCGCCGACATGCGCTCCAATTGGGCGGATGTAAGCAAAGCCAGAGAAATGCTCGGCTGGGAACCCAAATACGATATGCGCGCCGGAATCGAAAAACTGGTGGAATGGTATAACGAAGAACGTGGAGTGGGCAAAGGATGTTATTACTGCATAAATTACGCGATAATTATTGCGTAATTCGTAACTTGTATTCCCCAACATCATGTCTCTCTTTCAAAGAATAAAATCCTCTCTGCGCGATGACCCTTTGATTCAGCGCGTCTTGCGAAACAGCGGTTATCTATTCAGTGGCAATGCCATCTCTGCTGCGCTTGGGTTGATTCAAAACATTCTCATGTTAAGGTTGTTGGGCAAGGTGCAATATGGTCATTGCCATAGGTATTATGCTCTTTGCGACCAATGTCAATCGTTTTCTTTCCTTTCGCATGAGCGAAGTAGTGACCAAATATATGGGCGAAGCGTTGGCACAAGGGGACAAGGACCGTGCCGCCGCACTCGCCAAATGGGTTGGATTATCAGAAGCCATTGCATCGATTCTGGCTTATCTCGTTTTGTTTATCCTTGCACCGTGGTATGCAAAAGATTCAACGCTAACGACTCTATATCAATTCTATGGTCTATATCTGCTCGTCAATCTGGTTTATGAAACATCCACAGGCGTTTTACAAGTCACAGATAAATTTGATCGTGTGGCATTTGCCAATTTGCTTCAAGGCATTGTGACGATCATCATCGTTATCATCGCCTATATCATGAAGTGGGGCATATTCGAAATTTTGGCGGCATACCTTGTCGGCAAGGCCATAGCCGCTTGGATCGTGACCAGCTCCGCGGTCCAGGGATTGAACCGCAAAGTTGGGAATGATTGGACGCGCGCGCCAGCCAGTCTTATCCCTGATTGGAAATCTATTGGCAAGTTTGCCTTCAGCACCAATATCAATGGCACGGTCAATTTGTTTGCACGTGATAACGTTCCGCTTTACATTCAATCCTTGCTGGGACCCGTTGCCGGAAATATTGCTTTGGGCTATTACAACATCGCCGCGAAATTCATCATGTTGGTCACACTTCCAATTGATCCGTTCATCGGACCCACATACACAGAGATCACGCGCACGATTGCACAAAAGCAATGGAGCACCACGCGTAAGCTGTTGAAACAAGTCACGTTGGTCGGCGGCGCTTGGACGTTGATCGCGGGCGGTGGTTTGGTGGCTTTAGGCTGGTGGTTTATTCCATTGCTATTCGGAGCCGAGTCCGCGCCATCGTATTTCTTTTTGGTGATACTCCTGCTTGGTTATGGATATTCCAATGTGTTCAATTGGAATCGTCCCTTTCTGTTGGCGCTCGGACATCCCAACTATCCGCTCATGGTGGCAGCCATCACCGGCGCGGTTGAAATCGCTTTGATCTTTCTCTTCGGTCCCGGTGGCGATTATCTCACCATCGTTTCGATCTTTTCAGTCTATTTGATCGTTTCTGTTTGTTGGAACATCTTGCGCGGATTTTTCATTCTCAAACAGCAGGAGGCAATGGCATGAACATCGTTGCCATCGCTGGTTCCACTATTCCGTCCGATACCGCCAACAGCATTCAGGTGATGAAAGCCTGTTCCGCCCTCGCGCAACTCGGACATAACCTCACCCTCATCGTCCCGGGCAATCGTAAATCGCAAATCGTAAATCTAAAATCTCATTACGGTTTGCAAACCGACTTTCCCATCGAATGGCTTTCCTCCTCCAGCCGCCGCATGTTCACATGGAGTTCTGTCCAACGTGCCCGTGCCCTCAAGCCTGATCTTCTTTACACATGGTTTCCGCAATCCGCGGTCTTTGGGCTTCTCTATAAAATTCCCACCGTCTTTGAAATTCACATCCAACCCACCGGCACGCTTGGACCCGCCTGGCATCAGGCATTTGCCAAACTGCGCGGACGCAAGCAACTCGCTTCCATCACCCAGGCGCTCGTGGATGTTTTGGATCGCAACTACAACATCCGCTTCAAACCGGATGAAGTGGTCATCGCTCCCAACGGCGTGGAACTGGAACGCTTCGCCTCACTACCGGACCCGGTCACTGCCCGCCAAAAATTGACCTTTCGCGAAGCCCCGACCGTGATGTGCACGGGTCACCTCTACGCCGGTCGTGGCGCTGACTTATTCCTCGCACTCGCCAAAGAAATCCCACAAGCGCACTTCATCTGGGTGGGAGGTCGCCCCGAAGACATCGAAACATGGAAAGCACGCGCGCGATCGGACAACGTCACTTTTACAGGCTTCATCCCCAACAATGACCTTCCCCTCTACCAAGCCGCCGCGGACATTTTGCTCATGCCCTACAGCCGCTCCATCATGGGCTCCAGCGGCACCGCGGACTCAGCCAGCGTAGCCAGTCCCATGAAGATGTTCGAATACATGGCGGCAGGACGCGCGATCGTTACATCTGATTTGCCTGTGATTCGGGAAGTGTTGAATGAGAAGAATGCAGTCTTTTGTGAGCCGGATGTTTTGGAAGATTGGAAAGCAAAGATTGAAATCGTTATTGCTAGATGATACGCGCAGAACTGAATTGGGAAATCAAGCGCGCCGCGATGTGGAAGGTTATACGTGGATTGAGAGGGGGAGGAAGATTGTGGATGGGTTTGTTAGGTGAAATAAGTTTGTTGAAATCCAAGGCAGTTGCTACATGCCGTAACAAGTGCGTTTCTTATGGCAACAGCTTCCAAAGTTTTGCTTTGCCAAAGTACCGATGTGAAGTTGTAACAAAGGAGTTTCCATCCGGTGAAATCCAGAAATCTCGAATTTCATCGCGAAGAATTGCTATAGTAGCCCCGTCTTTATCATGGAGCCTCAGTGAACTACTCAGACAATCATAGTTGGGAATGGCTCTAGAATATTCAACAATGCCATCACAACCTGCTGTTATAGTATTGTCACTATTAGGCATAAAACCCGCTTCAGTCACTTCGTCAAGCCCGTTTAACTCAGCAACAAAGTTTCCATCTTTATCCCATATTGTAGCTGTTCCACCATAGCAAAAGAAACCACTTTCCCATGATTGTCCATCTGTACAGCCAAAGGTGATAAAGCGTGCACCATCTGCGTCGAAGCGAATATTGTATAGTTTATTATAGGTAATTAAAGGTTTAGGTTCAAAGTTATTCTGAATATCGAACAAGATAATCTCTTCATCGTAATCATTAATATATTGTTTTCCAACGAGGAAATGACCGTCTGGGCTATACGTTAATATCTGAATATCTTTCAAGATGGTAATCAGTTGCCCATCAACTGTCCATATTTCTGAGTGATTGAATTCGTCGGACACTGCGAATTGTTCCCCATTAGGGCTGAAGAAAACTTCAGTATTTATATGTATGTCATCAGGTAATGAAAGTGTATATAACAAGTTGCCATTTTCATCCCAAAGCCACGTGGCTGTTCGTGCTGAAGTAGCAATTATTAACCGTCAGGGGAAAAACTTGCTCCTTCAATACCTTCACCATTTGGTAAAGACAATGTCGCTAGCTTTTGTCCGTCCGATGACCAGAGATATTCTTCCTGCTTTCCTACGCCGAGCCCATAATAACCGCGGAAAGTCACAAACTTGCTACGAGCAGGGTCAAAGATTAGTTCAGGAAAAGATCCACAGCAACCATTTTCATCTTTAATGAATTTTCCATCTAAGGACCAGAAACTTAATTTCCATGATGCCGCTGAAATTCCCAAATCTTCAATCGGAGTAATTCCACTCATCGCAACCAATATAATTCCGTTAGAAGTCAAGTAGCCCCATTTCGCTTCACCCAAATCGGCGATTTGATTGCCTTGTTGATCATATAACTTGTAGTGAGAAAACGATTCGGTCGTGGTACTGTCGTATCTCCACTCTTCGCCTATCAAAATACGATTCCCATCAGGACTAAAGAAAACACCAACGCCTTGAACACTTCCTAAATCTGCTATCATTTGAACTTGCAATTCCGGGTGAGAAGATATTTCTCTAGATGTAGAAAAAGCCGTAGAAAAGTATGACCACAAAGGCTTCCGAAACATTCCCAATATACACAGGCATATTACTGTAATAAAACCTAAACCTGCGAAAAGATAAATTCGCTTGTTTTTCAACATTTTCTCCGTGAAAAGTGCTTTAAATCTATGTGTGAGATTATATCTCCGAAGCGACAATTCAGATTAGTGTAAAATCACGCCCACATGAACCTCAAAAAAACTGACATCTTTTGGATGCTCCCTCTTGCGCTCGTGTTGGGAGCAGTATTATCGTCCGTGCAGGCGGGTAACTGGCTGGTAGGATTTGTCCTTTTCTCTTTTCTCTTTCTTCTTTCCTTTGTCCTCTTGAAAATTTTATGGGGATGGGTTACTCGCGCGAGCGGAGTGAGCTGATAGGCGAACGCAGTCGAAGCGGTGAAAACACTTGCCATAATCATCGCGCTTGCCTTTGCCCTGCGACTCATCGTCGGCGTTTCGCTTTATCTTGGCTTGCCTGTCTATGGACATGAAGATGCTGATGACAAGGCGGGATACGTCTTCACCGACGCGCACAACCGCGACGACCAATCATGGGAACTGGCAAGTTCGGATCGTCCCATCTTGTCCGCGTTCACCGATAAGTTTGCCTATGATCAATATGGCGGTTTGCTGGCGTTCAATGCGCTTGTGTATCGTTATCTTTCACCCGATGCACAACGTCCCTTATTGTTGATTCTGCTTTCATCACTCATTGCCGCGCTGGGGATTCCGTTTTTATGGAAGGCGGTCTATCAGGTGTTTGGGGAGAAGGTTGCATTTGCCTCCGCATGGATATTTGCGTTGTATCCCGAAAGCATCCTGCTCGGTGCGTCCGCCATGCGCGAGCCGTATCTGTTGACTTTCAGTGCGCTGGCGTTGTATGGGTTTGTTTTTGGGGTTCAACCTGGAGTCAGGGAGTTAAGTGCCCCGAAGGGATATGCTCCCGCCACCAGCAATCTGGCTGACTCCAGATTAGCTCCCAGAATCTGGCTTGGTGTTGGCATTCTCGGTATGTTGTTGGTCTCGCCATCGATTGCGATTGCCACACTCATTATCCTGGCAGGTTGGGTTTTCTTTACAAACGAGAATCGTAACCTTTCATGGAAAGTCATTCTCATTTTTGTAGCCGTGTTTGTCCTCGGCGTGTTGATCCTTTCCGCGTCACTCAACCGCTCAGGCGAATTCAACGCTTCGTCGCCGTTGAGCGTGGTCAACGACTGGCTAAAGCTGGCAGTCAAATGGAACGCGTATCAGATCGAACGCAACTCTGGCTGGATACAACTGCTATTCGATCAAATGCCTGGCTGGATGCGTCTTCCGTTCGTTGCGGTCTACGGCTCTCTGCAACCTGTCCTGCCTGCCACGCTGATTGCACCGACAAAACCCATATGGAAGATGATCTACATTTTGCGGTCAGCGGGTTGGTACGCAGTACTTCCGATGCTGATCATGTCGTTCGGAGCCGCGGCAGGACAGGGGTCGAAAAAGATGCGGAATCTCCTCCTGTGGCTTTCGCTTCTCTCTTGGACCTGGATCCTGCTTGCCGCACTACGAGGCGGTGGCGACCAGTGGGATAATCCCCGCTACCGGACGATCCTGTTTCTGTGGGAGGCGATCCTTACGGGAGTCGTATGGGTCTGGTGGCGCGAGACGCAAAACCGTTGGGTGGCGCGCGTAATCTGGTGTGAGGTTGCCTTCGTTTTGGTGTTCACGCAATGGTATGCCAGCCGTTATTTCCATTGGGGCGGTCAGTTGCCGTTTGCTGTCATGGTCGCTTTGATCTTTGGGTCCTGGGGTATCATTTTAGGGACAAGCTGGTGGCTCGATAAAAAACGTGCTTGACAGGGGTCAATGTGAGTTTATAATTCAGTCACTGAATTTTGGCTAAGGAGTATACATGCCTACTGCATTAATTACCGGGATCACCGGTCAGGATGGGTCTTATCTTGCTGAGTTGTTGCTTTCAAAAGGCTATCGTGTGATCGGCGTTGCGCGCCGTTCAAGCACCGTGACCTCTGAGCGCATCAGCCATTTGCTGGACGATATAACAGTTGTTCAAGGCGACCTGCATGACCAGGGCTCCCTGCTGGGGTTGATCGAAGAGTACGAACCCACCGAAGTATATAACCTTGCCGCACAATCCTTTGTGCCCACCTCGTGGAATCAACCTGCGCTGACCGGAGATATTACAGCAATAGGCGTGACGCGCATCCTCGAAGCGATCCGTTTTGTGAATCCGAAGATCCGTTTTTATCAGGCATCCTCGAGCGAAATGTTTGGCAAGGTGCTGGAAGTGCCTCAGAATGAAGATACGCCCTTCTATCCGCGCAGTCCGTATGGCGTGGCAAAAGTTTACGGGCATTGGATCACTGTAAACTATCGCGAGTCCTTCAATATGTTCGCCACCTCCGGTATTTTGTTCAACCAGAAAGTCCACGCCGCGGGCTGGAGTTTGTGACACGCAAAATTACGGATGGTGTGGCAAAAATAAAACTGGGTCTCGCAAAGGAATTACGTCTTGGCAATCTGGAATCACAGCGTGACTGGGGCTTTGCAGGCGACTATGTGGAAGCCATGTGGCGCATGTTACAACAGGACAAGCCCGATAGCTATGTGATCGGCATGGGCGAGACCCATTCGGTCCGTGAGTTTTGTCAGATTGCTTTTGCTCGTGTGGATCTTGACTACAATGAATATGTGGTACAGGACGAGCGTTTCTATCGCCCTGCGGAAGTGGACCTGTTAATCTCCAATCCATCCAAGGCGCGTTCTGTACTCGGCTGGGAACCGGAAGTCGGTTTCAAGGAACTTGTCACCATGATGGTGGACTTGGATATGGAACGGTTGAAAAAATAAAGCACGCTCAAATGAACCATGCCAAAAAGCTCTCTTACATATTGGCAATTCTCACATTACTGGGCTTCTGTGTGTATATCTTCAAAGCCTGGGGATACACAAACTCCCTGCCCACCATTGGTGATGAAGGGACGTACCTATACAAAGGATATATGTTTGCGCGCGGGGATTTTCGTCCCTTTCAGGATTATGGATTCTGGACGAATAAAGCTCCGCTATCCTTTTTAATCCCCGGTTATTTTCAACTTTGGTTTGGACCAGGCCTGCGCGAAGGGCGATATTATGCCCTTATAGTCAGTATCCTTACAATGGTAGGGATTTGGGTCACCGCACGTCGGTTAGGCGGGCAAGGCTGGGCAGTCTTATCCGTATGGGTATTTGCCTTATCCAATGCGCATATTTTGTTTCTGGCACGCGCTCGTCTCGCAGGGATTGGTTGCCTGCATGATGGCTTGGATGTTCGTGCTGATACTGGGGGAAAAACGTTCCTTGTGGCAGTTGATTTTTGGATCTGCTCTATCAGCCCTGATCGTAATGACTCGCCAAAATATGGCTCCAGTACCTGCCTTTCTAGTACTATATATATTCTGGCAATACGGAAAAAAAGCTGGCTGGATAAGCCTGATAACTAGCGCTATCATCCTTATTGGCTTTCATCTTTATTACTGGCCCAATATCCTTCAATTATGGTCGCCATGGCTGCCAAAGTCACTTACGCCGTTTTTGAATGTTTTTCGCGATACATCCGTAGGTAAAACGCCACCCTATGTAATGGGATTTAGCTCTGTTCTGTCCTTCGTAACAGGAATACAAAATCATTTTTTTATCCTGTGTGCCAGTGTAAGCGCTCTAGCGCTCTTCCCTGCAAAAAAGGCTTGGAAGAGCGGAGCAAGTTTTAAAATGGCGGTGTTTCTAGCCTTGTTGTTCTTCTTCCTGTTCTTTATGCATATGTGGGCATCATTGCCTACAAGTTATTGCGTGTGGTGTTTTTCAGGCTACCAGGTGTTTTACTCTTCAGCGGGATTCTTTTTTGCCCTGCTTGTGCTACACAATGGAGTACAAGACACCAAACCTCGCCAATACGCGCTGAGCGTCGTTTTGCTCTTTATGGCGGCATGTCTCGGTTTGTATTATTACAGAGAGTGGGGTAACTGGTTACTGGATATTATTCAACTTCCTAGAATTGGCGGCAGTGGGATCTCCTTCGTTTCACTTGGGGAAGTACTAACTTATTTCTTTCAAATGTCGCCTGACAAACAGGTTCGGATCGTAACCATCACGGGAGGGGTATTCCTAGGAATACTTATTCTGCTTTTTGGGTGGATGCTCTATCATTTCCTTTTTCAGAAAAGGAAAATTATGATATTTTCTTTATCAACCACCCTGCTTACCTGTATGCTAGTCACTGGGATAACACCACAAGTACGACTGACAGGAATCTCTAATGATGGTTGTTCGGCAAATTATTTAACCTACTATGAACAAGCCGGAGAAACTCTTGCAAAAGAGGTGCCACCAGGCAGTCTTGTGTATTGGAGAGGAAGCGGCAGGCATTTAGCTCTTATGCTATACGTGAACGATATAAGGGTTTTCCCCCCTCAAATTCATGCAGGTGGTGGACTTGGGTCATCAACCAATACAGAATATCTCCTGCGAATTGGGCTTACTTAATGCCCAAATGGATCAACAATGGCGTGAAGAGGCAGATACCTTGATGGTTTGGGACATATATCTAATAAGAGATGGACAGGATTTTGTTAATCAATCCACGTATAAAGCAGTTCCCTTTGACATGGGTGAACTGGCACAGTGCGAGGATTTCCTGCTCGTGTTCCAGAAACGATGACTAACTTTTCAAA
Organism: uncultured Chloroflexia bacterium; assembly: GCA_963730175.1. Classification (GTDB taxonomy): domain Bacteria; phylum Chloroflexota; class Anaerolineae; order Anaerolineales; family Villigracilaceae; genus Defluviilinea. The sequence continues at coordinate 122,490 of CAVSRF010000047.1, forward strand.
CATGTACCATGTCATCTCAAACTTTCTGACATCATATACAATCATTGGTACGGCATCATAAATTGACAATAGAGAAACACATGCGTTTTTTTTCATCTTTTCATAAAATTGATTTCACGAGATTGATCACATTTGCCATACCTTGCGGAGTAAGTCTTGGGATCTTTATCTACGGGTATTGGCTAACTGATCTTTTTCCAGTGGAAAGTAGGCGGCTATATTATTTCACGATCATAACGATTCTCCTATGCATAACCGGATACTTTCTACTCTTTCGGTGGGCCAGCAAACATTTGGCAAGTTTATCCAAAGTGCAATTGGCGGGATTTATAGGATCGAGTATTTTGATCGGGGCAATTTTAATTTTTTCCACGTCAGACCGCTGGCAAAATTCCTCCCGCTATCTTGTGATGTTCCTGCCGACTTACACATTACGGATTTCTGTTCCGCCGACTGAATCCCCCAAAACAATATCGCTCCTTTGGCTCAGTGCTTCTTTGGGAGATGTCTCCTTTGATAACATGGAATATAAAGGCTGGGCGCGGGAAAAGGATGGATTGATCCTCACAGACCCTGCCAATAACCAACTCCGTTGGACGGGAAAAACCGGCGATGAAGTACTGCTCGTCTTCCAGTCTTCCTCCGAAAGCGGGGAGGTTGTCCTTTCATGGGATGGACAGGCTGAAACGCTATCCCTGCCGGAAAGAAAATATAACTATCTGCACACATTCAGTGTTCCCTTTCAGGCTTCCAGAGGACTGATTTGGACTCCTGGGCTTGCTCAACTTCATGACATTGTCCTTCATCCTGAGTTTTCTGTATGGGAGAAGCGCTTCCTTTTCACCGGGACGTTTGCCCCTTCGTCGCCCAAACATCATCTCAGGGTTGGGACGAGCGAAATCATCGTTATTCTGACTGTGCTTGTTATCGCGCTTCTTCTTCGAGTACCTAATCTGGAAAACCTCTTCCCCGGTGTGGACGAATACTATCAACTCAACGCGGCAAGGCAGATCGTGGAAGGGAGCCCCGCTTGCATCTGTATACCAACGAAGCCTGTGGACGGTAACCATCCCAACATCTCTGGCGTTCAGATTTTTTGGATTTGAGCTCTGGGCGGCACGGTTGGTTGGAGTGGTGGTTAACGTGCTGGCAATCATTCCTTTATATTTGCTTGCCCGAAAAATCAATCCCACCATTGCGGTTCTTTCGACCTTATTATATGCAACCAGCCCGTGGGTGATCACGTTTGCCCGCATCGTGCGGGAATATGCATACTATCCTTTTTTCTATTTTTGGATCATATACTGGATGATCTTGTTTTTGGAAAGGCTCCCCAGCAAGTTTCACCTTACGCAAGGCTTGAAAATCTTATTCAAGCCATCCATGATATTCCTAACCCTGGGGCTTGTACTTCCTCCTTTATATGCGTTCTACGATGGGCAGTCAACACTAAAACTTATGTTGCTTGCTTATGTAGTGTTTGTTTTTTTTGTACTTGCTAAACTAGATATAGGCAACAGAAAAAATATATTTATTACGTTAGGCATTGCCAGTGTTTTCATCACAGTTTTATACACAGTGATCACGTATAAATGGCCACAAATATTCCCGCCTTTCCATCGCATTTAACGCACTTCCCATTCAATACTTCTTGTCCAACCCACCCCAACAATGGTACTTTAACCTTTTTGCCATCGTCCCAATAATAGGTCTGCTAGCAGCTTTTCTCGCAAGTTTTCTTGTACGACAGGTAAATTTTATTCCACTCTTTTTTCTCTCTTTATATGGCGCTTTTATGGCGTTCTTTATATTTTCTTCCAATCAATACATAGGTGTCCGCCATCTAAGCACAACAAATCTTTGGTACATAGTGCTATTAGCAACAGGCACAAATCTCATCTGGGTATTCTTGCAAAGCTTTCCATTCTTTAGACATACTGTTGTCAGATATATAACAATCCTTGCTTTGGGACTGTCTGTCATCAATGTGCAACAAATTCTTGTCCCGATCTCGCTCCAGCGAACCCTATGTACTCATCTCAAAGGACTATCATTATGAGATGCAAGATATTCATGCATACATGCTGGCAAATGTACAAAAAGGGGACGCTTTGATCTATACGGTATATGACTTGTACGCCATTTGGAAGGGAGAGCCCGATTTTCAGGCGGCATATCACTTCAATGCTGAAACGTCAAAAGAGGAAGTGTTTTCCCACGTCGATCAATATGCCTCAGGCTGGATAATTATTGATAAAATCATTCTAAAAATGATGAGCTACTCACCCTTTGACGCTTTCTCCAAAAAGAACGGCATTAAATACATTGGTGTGTTTAATGACCAATATGTATGGCGATGGGAAACATCGCCAAAGACACAGTTAGAACAATAAATAAGGCACACAGGAAAATTTGAATGAAAGTTTCATTAGTCATACCAGTATACAACGAGGAAGAAAACCTGCCTCTCCTTTTCCAGTTGATTCAAAAAGGAAATGCATCAATTAAAAGAAACATGGGAAGTCATCTTTGTAGATGACGGAAGCAAAGACAACAGCCAAGCCGTCCTGGAAGAGCTTGTAAAGAAAGACCCCAAACACGCCCGTGTGGTTATCTTTCGCCGCAACTTTGGTCAAACTGCCGCCATCGCGGCAGGGATAGATCATTCGCATGGTGAAACCATTGTGCTGTTGGACGCAGATATGCAAAACGATCCTGCTGATATTCCCATGCTGCTTGCCAAACTTGACGAGGGATATGATCTTGTCAGCGGCTGGCGCAAGGACCGCAAGGATAATCGTTTGACGCGCACGATCCCATCCAACCTTGCCAACGGACTTATCTCCTGGGTAACCGGAGTGCATTTGCATGATTATGGATGCACGCTCAAAGCCTATCGCCGTGCTTCGCTTGAGGGATTTCGTTTGTATGGTGAAATGCATCGTTTCATTCCCGTGTTCGCCTATTCGATTGGGGCGAAGATCACAGAACTCCCCGTCCGCCACCACCCACGCAAATTTGGAGTGGCAAAATACGGCTTGGAAAGAACCGTCAAGGTCGTTCTCGACCTGTTCACCGTAAAATTCCTGCTTGATTATTCCCACAAGCCGATGCGTCTCTTCGGCGGCGCAGGGATGATATTCGATGTTGGTCGGAGCGGTCGACCTGTTCTATCTATTCGTCCGTCGCTTCTTTGGCGTGCCTGCATCCACTTCGCCATTGCTAATGATAGGTGTCATGCTCGTCATCATGGGCTTTCAAGCAGTTCTTATGGGCTTGATCGCGGAACTGTTGGCTCGCACATATCACGAATCACAGAGTAAACCCACTTATACAATTCGGGCCATATTCGGAAAGAAAAAATAATGACATCCTGGTTATCAAAAAACCGTCAGCGCCTCCTGCAAACGATCGGGACGCTGCTGGCAGTTAGTTTAATAATTTTCCTGCCTCAGGGAAGAAGGCTGGGATGAGATAACAGCCGCCATGCGGCAGATAAAAGTCATGGACCTGTTTGGGTGGCGGTCTTGTTTACGATCTCGCGTATCGCAATCGTATGGCGCTGGCATGTCCTCCTGCGTTCAGGCGGAATCGACATACGTTTCAAAGACAGTTTGGGATTAACCTTCACAGGTCTGTTCGCATCCAACTTCCTGCCTACTACGATCGGCGGGGATGTCGTTCGCCTTGCAGGCGCCATGCAAATGGGCTTTGACCGTGCCGTCTGCCTGGCCTCCATCGCGGCAGACCGATTGATCGGAATGTTAGGCATGGCAATGACCACCCCCACAGGGCTGGCCTATTCATGGAGCACAATTTTTGGTACAAGTGCTTTATCATCGGTTGCTTTCCTTCAAAAACCTTTTACATTCCTAAAACGTACGCTATCCATATTTTCCATCTGGCTCAAACAACCAGCATACCTTCTGGTTTCGCTGGTCTTTACATGGATTCATATGCTCTGTCTGTTTGGCGCAATTTATGTTTTCGTAGATGATCTGGGAAGCCCGGTCTCTTTTTGGATGATCGCAGGCTTGTGGAGCCTCACCTATTTCATCACGCTTAATCCCGATCTCGATCAATGGCTATGGCTTAGCAGGAACTTTCCTTCACGTTTTTGATGTCGAACGTGGCAGGGCTAACCCCGGCAATGAGCATTACTGTCGCGGTCCTCATCCGTGCCTACTTTATCATCTCCAGCCTCCCCGGCGCGGCGTTTATGCCAGCCATCTCTCCGCAATGGCTGAACAAAGAAAGCAATCATCCTCCACAGCTTCCAATAAACTCATGATCAAGATACAGGATTCTTCCCGCACATTTTGGATCACCTTTCTGGTCATTACCATCCCTATAAGCTTGCTGGCACTATACCAAGCCGTACCTCAACTCGCATCACAGGATATTGCTCCCTGGCGCTCCAAGTGGACAGCCATACTGCTCGCACTGATCCTGAATATTTTCGCGGGCGGACTTGCAATATGGGGACTGGCACGCGGTTCCTTAAAAACATTTTGGGACGAATCAATCCGCCTCACTTTCCGGACTCTGGTCTGTTGTTGCCATCATTAACCTTTTCGCGGCTCCGGCATTTTCTGGATCATTCGTTTTAAAGTCTTTGGCTCTTTCCTCCCACAACTCTTTCCATCACTTTGGATATTTGTTTGGCTAAGTCTTTTCTCTGCCTTATCCTAAAAGCAACAACAAAATTATCTCTTACAACATCCTTCATCTCATTATCATCTTTCAAGGAGTGTTATTCCGCGTCTGGAGCATCTTTGGCGTTGTCACAGACTTCCCATTTTCGATCGAATACTCTGAGACCAGCCGCTTCTATTTCGCATCGCTCCCCTTTAGCCAATCCCTCTACGGCATGGATGTACCACTCTCCACACTACACCCAAGCCGTTATTTACTGCAAGCCATCCCGTTTCTTATTCCCAATCTTCCACTTTGGGCGCATCGCCTCTGGCAGGCATTGTTATGGATCATCCTGACAGGAACATCATCCTGGTTATTGGCACGGCGCATGAAACTATCATCAAAATATCTGACAGCCATCATCGCGGCGTGGGGATTTGTCTACTTCCTTCAAGGCGTGGTCTATTATCATTTGCAGGTTTGTGTAATTATCATTTTGCTTGGCTTTTCGGCGAAACGGCCCTATAAAACTTTGGTTGCTGTCATCTTGGCATCTCTATGGGCTGGCATTAGCCGAGTCAACTGGTTCCCCGTCCCTGCCATGGTTGCCATCGCGCTCCACCTTTTGGAAGAGCCTGTTTCTTCGTACAAAAATCTCTGGCACTATTTGAAATACCCTGCATTATGGGCGATAACCGGAATTTCCTCCGCATTGTTAAGTCAGATACTGTATATCTTCTGGTCTGGAAATGCTAACAACGCCAACGACTTCGGCTCATCCTTTACGTCTGACCTGATATGGAGCCGCCTGCTTCCCAATGTCACCTACCCATTGGGCGTTTTGCCCGGCATACTGATCGTCTCTGCGCCATTACTCATCTTCTTGTTTTATGTCATCAACGGAAATCGCACTAACTGGCATTTCTTCCGCCCACTGGGATTGTTCTCCATGCTGGCGGTTCTCTTTCTGGGCGGCTTGGTGGTTAGCACCAAGATCGGTGGTGGAGCCGATATCCATAACATGGATGCGTTCATGGTTTTACTGGCGGTCATCTCATGTAGTTTTTTTGCAAGTCGGGTTTCGGTTGAAAAGACAAGTGGCGGCACGTGGGGCACGATCCCAGTTTGGGTTATGCTATTTATTGCCTTTATACCGGTTGCGTTCTCAGTACAAGGTGTACAACGACATTTCTCCTACGATAAAGCTCAGGCACAACAAGACCTTGCCACGTTGCGTACTATCGTTGAAGACGCCTCCAATAAAGGCGGGGAAGTCCTCTTCATCGGCGAACGACAGATCATCACCTTTCACATGGTGGATAACGTCAAGCTGGTGCCTGAGTATGAAGTTGTCACGTTGATGGAAATGGCAATGTCCGGGAATCAAACCTACATGGATCAATTCGACCAGGATCTTGCAAACCATCGCTTTGCTGTGATCGTGACCCGCAGACAACGGGTTGTCAAAAAGGACGATGAACCGTTCGCCGAGGAGAACAACGTCTGGATCGATTCCATATCCCGTCCACTGTTGTGCTATTACGAACGCAGTGTCACACTTGAATTGTCGAACACCCTGATCCTCACTCCATCGCAGGCGAAGGAAGATTGTCCATAATGGGGACAGTTCATCGGTCAACATGATGCGTATCCTTGTACTAGTTCATGAGTTTCCACCTGTAGGAGGAGGAGGGGCCGCGTCGCAGAGGATATTTGTCGGGAACTTTCCAAGCGCGGTCATCAGGTCCATGTCCTGACATCCCACATCAAGGGGTTGTCACATGAAGAAGATCGGGATGGCTTTCACATCATTCGTTTACCAGCATTCAGAGAACAACCGTACCGAGCCAGTTTCCTCTCAATGCTGGTGTATGTACTCACGGGTTTATATGCTGGACTCCGTCTGATCCATCGCTGGCGTCCTGATATTATTCATGTCCATTTTGCGGTTCCGGCAGGTGCGCTTGCATGGGCACTTTCCAAAATAACGGGGATTCCCTATATGTTGACAACGCATCTGGGCGATATACCAGGTGGTGTATCTGAAAAGACGAACGAGTGGTTTCGATTTGTATTCCCACTTACGCCCCCAATTTGGAAGGATGCCAGCCGTGTAACCGCAGTAAGCAATTACACCCGTACGTTGGCTGAAAAATATTACCATGTGGATATTGATATTATCTATAATGGGATCGATTTGACCTTGCTGGATCATGGGGACCTGCAGGTTCACACTCCTCCCAGAATTATATTTGCAGGACGTTTTATGGAGCAGAAAAACCCCTTGCAGGTTGCCAAGGTCCTGGCAAAATTAAAGAACTTGGAATGGGAGTGTGCAATGCTCGGAGATGGTCCCCTTCTTGATAGCGTTAAGAAAATTGTTGCTGAGCATGGAATGGAAAAGCGTTTCACCTTCCCGGGCTGGGTCACGCCGCAGGAAGTTCTTGATTGGTTTGGGAAAAGCGATATCCTTTTTTTGCCATCACTTTCAGAGGGGTTACCTGTAGTTGGTGTGCAGGCGCTTGTAAAAGGACTGGCTGTCGTTGCCAGTCGTGTAGGCGGTTTTGTGGACTTGGTGGAAGAAGGAGAAAACGGACACCTTGTTTCACCTCATGATGAAGCATCCATCATGAATGCATTACAGTCCCTCTTAACAGATGCTGGAAAACTCCAGAGTGCCCGTCATCGAAGTAGAGAAATCGCACGTAAATTCGATATTATTTCCATTGTTGATGTTTATGAGGAATTTATGGGAAGTATCGCAAATTACAAAAAAAGTACAGAGAGGTATCCTTGAATCACAGACCATCCTATGTTCTTGATTTTTGTTTTCATGATATTGCGAGAATTCATATAACGACCGACCACCCGGAGGTTAATATCTTTTTTCATCAGGGAATATTCCTATCATTTAACAGATGATGCAGTTTTATCAACCGATTACCTTTAATAGAACTTAGTTTCTATCTAAACTCAAAAATTCCGCCAAATTATGTTCGGCATACTCACAAGATTTTGGCGAGGTGGGCATATCACATGGAAATTTCCCCAGACCATGCAGAGATTTCTGTAATCGGAAATAGATTTTCCATTCCGATGGTGCATCACATGATTTTGCACGCTACTCTCAGATATTTTGCATCCCTGCGAGGTGTGCTCATGCTTCATTCCGGAGTTGTTGCTCAAAATGGTAAGAGCGTTATCTTTTCCGGACGGGGAGGAGCAGGAAAAACAACAATTACATCACTTTTACTTGCATTGAACAAAAACTGGAAACTTCATGCAGACGATTATATTTTTATTGAGGAAGGGCCCTAGTTTAACATATCAGACCAACCTTCACATTTATCAAAGTCTCCTTTCCATTCTCCCTGAACTGACAGATCGTTTTACCACTTGGGAGACTGTTAAATTAAGGATATTTGGTTAATACGCAAATGGAGCAGGGATGGCATTAAGCTGGCCTGTACGCCTACCTGTTGACAGAATATGGCCTCGCCGGGAAATTGAGAATGTTGCTATGCCTGTGGCAATAATATATCTCGAACAATCAGATGTTGATCTTGGTTTGCACAAGGCCGCAAACATTCCTAGTATGGAAAAGAAAATTATCGAAATGAATTTTTATGAAGCAAGGCATTTCGTTTCGTTATTGCAAAAAGGAGGGCTTCTTGATGACAATTTTTTGTTCGAATGGAAACAGCGCGAATCTCGTATCCTTCGTCAGGTATTGAAGCAAACGCAGTTATATATTCTGCGCCTGCCACCTAACAACACAGCACAATACATTCGAAAGAAAGTCCTTAAATTAATCGAAGATTTGGTGACACCCAAAATTTAGGCCCATGCTTCATAAATATTGTATATAAGGCAATTTAACACTCAAACAAACGAAAGTTGGCTGGTCATTGGCGAAAAATCATGAGAAACAGGGTAAATAACACTATATCACTGAACAGTCGAGTATGGAATGGATTTAAGATTATCCTTGCTCTTGGGTTTTTATGGCACGCCATATCGATCACAGAGTACATCAGATCACTGAGATGGGCAGTCATATTTCCTTAGGATGGCTTGGGTTTACCCTTCTTATGTTCTTTTTGATGACTCTGCTGAAAGCCCTTCAATATAATTTTATGACCGGCAGAAAAGTGGGATATTTTCGAGTTCTGGGGATTGTTGTCGTTCAAAACGCGTTTTCCAATTTTGTCGCGACAACGGCGGGGGTTGCTTCTTATGTGGCGCTGATGGGAACCGAAAAAGATATCCGGTTTGGCAGGGCGACCTTATCTTTCCTTATCGTTAAGATGGCGGATCTCATTGCTGTATTGATCTTGATGGTTTTCTCATTGATAGTGTCGTGGCCTGCCCCAAACTCAATATGGCGTGTTTTACTGGTCATTGTGCATGTTATCATATCCATCCTGTTCGTGTTCTTTCGCAACTATCATTTTCCGGGAACGGATCGTGGATTTGGTCAGGAGGTCGTTTTGTGGCTGAAGATCGGGCATTGGCGTTTTGTTGATCAGATCATAGCCCTGCTTGAATCTCTTTCCAAACAGAATTCTTCCCGGATCATAAAATTGCTGGGAACCTCCATTGGGATATCCTTGGTTTATATGTCGGTAACCATCCTATGGGGCTACGGGAGATTACGCACGTTTTCCTTTGTAGCTGATTTTGAAATTGTCGCATTGATCGTCTGTATTCTTCAACTGGCATCATGGGTGCCTGTATTTGTCTTTGGCGGATTGGGCATCAGCGAATTGATCTCGGTGTATTTTTATAGCGCTTTCGGTTTCGATCCTGTCCAATGTGGCGGCGGTATTGATTGCTGGCAGGGTTATTATTTACCTGATGAACGCGTTGAATTTACTGTATCTCCCGTTGCAAAGATTTTTTAAGGATGACTTATAGGTCACCATGATGCGGATTCTCATCATCAACAGCGAATATCCTCCCATCGGCGGCGGCGCGGGAAATGCCACTGCTCATATCGCCCGTCGTCTTGCAAAAATGGGACATGAAGTCGTCTGTCGTCACATCGCGCTTTGGGAAATTACCGACAGAGGAACAACATGAAGGGGTGACTGTTCACCGGATTCCTGCGTTGCGTCTCCAACAAGATCGTTCCACCGCAATCGAACAGATCATTTTTATCATTGCCGCTTCCTTCTGGACCTTGAGCCTGGTCCCGTATTTCAAGCCGCATGCCTCTCTTGCTTTTTTTGGCATCCCATCTGGTGCAGTGACCTGGCTGATAAAAAAGATATACAAGATTCCATATGTAGTTTCCTTACGAGGTGGCGATGTCCCCGGCTTCCGACCATATGATTTCGACATCTATCACAAATTGCTTTCGCCTTTTCTCCATGTCATATGGAAGAATGCCTTTTCAGTTGTTGCCAACAGCAATGGGCTGCATGATCTTGCCATGAAATTCGATTCGCGATTTCGAGATTCCCATTATCCCCAATGGTGTTGACTTGGATGAGATTAAAGCTACAGATCGTGATTGGTCGCCACCGCGCCTGCTTTCGGTGGGACGTCTTGTCCATCAAAAGGGACTGGACCTCGCCATGCACGCGCTGGCAGGTTTGAAGGATAAGGAATGGGAATGGGTGATCGTAGGCGATGGTCCGCAAATAGGTGTGTTGAAATCGCTTGCCAAAAAGCTTGGGATCGATGATCGTATCGTCTTCTCAGGCTGGCAATCGCGTCAACAACTGAATGAACATTATGGACGATCAAACCTGTTCCTCTTTCCATCCCGTCACGAAGGGATGCCCAATGCCGTTCTCGAAGCCATGGCAAGCGGACTGCCTGTTATTGCGTCGCGTATCGCTGGCAACGAAGAGTTAGTGGTAAACAATGAAACAGGTTTGCTTGTTCCCATCTGAAAATGTCGAAACCCTGCGGGAAGCCCTGGAAAAATTATTGAACGATGCTCCCATCCGCAAACAAATGGGAGAAGCCTCCCGCCGCCGTGTGGAAGAAAATTACAGTTGGGACAGTACCGCGACAGCAATACGCGCTTTTATTGGAACGGGTAAAATAGCTCCCATGTGTGGCATCTGCGGAATATCCTACTCCGATAATCAAACACCTGAGAAAAGCCTTCTCCAAAAAATGACCCAAGCCATCGTCCACCGTGGACCCGATAGCGACGGCTTCTATACGAGTGCAGGTATTGGCTTGGGGATGAGGCGTCTCGCCATCATTGACGTGGCAGGTGGCGACCAGCCCATCCCCAACGAAGACGAATCGTTATGGATCATTTTCAACGGCGAATTGCACAACTTCCCCGAACTCTACACCGATCTTGTCAAACGCGGACATGAATTTCGCACACGAACTGACTCCGAGTGTATTCTCCATCTTTACGAAGAATATGGCGATGAATGTGTCCAACACTTGCGCGGTCAAGCCGCCTTTGCGTTGTGGGATAGCAAAAAGCAAAAACTTCTCTTAGCCCGTGACCGCATGGGCAAGAAGCCGTCTGTACTACACAATTCAAAACAATACGCTTTACTTTGCATCTGAATTGAGCGCCTTGCTCTCGGCATTACCGCATAAACCCGAAACAAATCTCGAAGCCATTGATCTTTATCTAAGCCTGCAATATATCCCCGATCCGCTCACGGCGTATCAGGGCATCTATAAACTTCCTCCGGCTCATCGTCTCATTTGGCAAAATGGCTCGGCAAAAATAGAAAAATATTGGGACTATACCTATCAGCCCAAACACACTGCCAGCGAAGATGAACTCATCGATGAACTGCGCACGCTTCTGAAAGAATCGGTGAAGATGCGCCTGATCTCCGAAGTGCCGCTCGGCGCGCATCTCAGCGGCGGCATCGATTCGAGCATCATCGTCGCCCTCATGGCGGAGCTTAGCGATGCGCCTGTCAAAACTTTTTCGGTCGGCTTTGAAGAGCAAACCTTCTCCGAACTGGAACATGCCCGTGCCGTCGCCCAAAAATATTCCACCGACCATCACGAGTTCATCCTCAAGTATGGCGATATCCCCTCCACGCTCGAAACGATCTCCTATCACTTCGGCGAGCCCTTTGCGGACGCTTCCGCCATTCCGCTTTATCACATCTCAAAGATGACGCGTGAACATGTTACCGTTGTCATCAATGGAGATGGCGGGGATGAGGACTTTGCGGGTTATCAACGTTACTGGCTTGATCCGATCGCAAACAACTACCTGCGTGCGCCTCAATTCCTGACCCGTAGGCTGGTTCCGTCCATTGCAAATTTTCTCCCCGATAATTCAAACCGTCCCGTTGGTCAAAGCTTTGTGAATGGACTCAAACGTCTGCACCAATTACCTGAGATCGATTCACGTGCAAGCATTCTGCGTTGGGGATCGTATTTCTCGCCGCGTCAACGTTCTCAATTGTGGAAATCCGAATTCAAGTTCAACGCCGATAATGCCCAATCTCTTCTGGCTGAACGATTTGACTCGGCCGAAGGTTCATTCCTCGATAAAACACTTTATACCGATCTGCATACGTATCTTCCTGGCGATTTGCTCGTCAAGACGGATAGGATGGCGATGGCGGCATCCATCGAAGCGCGCTCGCCTTTCCTCGATCATAAAATAGTGGAATGGTCGGCTCGGGTGCCGGACCAGTTCAAGGTCAAAGGAAGAAGCGGAAAATATCTACTTAAAGAAGGCGTTTGCCAACGAGTTGCCTAAATCCATTACAGGACGCGGCAAACAAGGATTTGGAATCCCCTTGGAGCGCTGGTTCCGGGGTCCGCTGTATGGCTGGGCACAGGAATTATTGGTTGAAAAATGGAAGTTCATTGAATCAATGGTTCGACAAAAATACGATGAATGCTTTACTGGAAGAACACTGTTCCGGGCGAATGGATCACGGCAAGCGAATATATGCATTGACAATGTTGGCATTATGGAGAAGAGGTCATGATGTTTAAGTTTGGCGAAAATTGGGCTTCGTTTTCCCGTCAACTGGATGAAGACTGCATAAACACTGCCAGACAATCCTTGATCTCACTCTTTGGTGAAAACGAATTAAAGGGGAAATCGTTTTTGGATATTGGTTGTGGAAGCGGGTTGTTTTCTATCGCTGCGGCTCAATTGGGCGCGGTAGTTACCGGGATCGATATTGATCCTGTTTCTGTTCAAACATCACAGGAAAATTCAAAGAAATGGCTTCCTGATTTACTGCCTGAGAATTTTCAGATCGGGTCAGTGCTGGATGATGAAAAAATAAAAACTCTGGGGCGTTTTGATATTGTCTATTCATGGGGTGTTTTACACCACACGAATTCAATGACTTGCGCGTTACAAAATGCGGCTCACTGTGTGAAAAGCGGCGGTTTGTTAATGGTGGCGCGATCTATAATAGACATTGGTCTTCACCTCTATGGAAGTCGGTCAAGTGGCTATATAATCATTTGGGAAGTTGGGAACAAAAAATTCTCGTTTGGATATTTATACCTGTTATTCTCATGGCGAAGTGGCTGGTGACATTCAAGAATCGACTCAAAATGGGGCGCGGCATGGATTTCCTACACAATGTTATTGATTGGATAGGCGGGTACCCTTATGAATATTCCAGCGTCACGGAAATGACAGGGACGCTAAAGAAACTTGGGTTTGAAGTATTGCTGGTACGTCCTGCCACGGTGCCTACAGGCTGTAATGAGTTTATGGGCCGTCTTGGGAAGGAATAGTCTAATGCCCCCGGGATTTTGATTTCTCTGACATCAGTTAAATCTTATCTGCGGGCTGAATTTATTGTAACAATTTGGTTTTCATTGAAAGGATAAAAATGACTAAAAAAAAGACAATCCTCGTAACAGGCGGTAGCGGTTTTATTGGCTCAAATATGGTGCACCTGCTTGTGCAAGGTGGCGAATACCGCGTGGTGAATTTGGATGCGCTTACTTATGCGGCCAACGCACTTTCATTGAAAGACTTGGAAGGACAGTCGGGATACGTGTTCGTGCAAGGGAATATCACTGACCGTGAACTGGTTAATTCATTGTTTCACAATATCAACCGGTAGGTGTGATGCACTTGGCGGCTGAATCACATGTGGATCGTTCGATTGAAAATGCAGAGGATTTTGTCCAAACGAATGTAGTGGGGACGTTTACCATGCTGGAAGCGGCGCGGGCATATTGGAACAAGTTGCCACAGGAACAAAAGAATGCCTTCCGCTTTTTGCATGTTTCGACGGATGAAGTGTTTGGCTCACTGGGTCAAAACGGATACTTCACCGAGGAAACACCTTATGCGCCCAATTCACCCTATTCTGCATCGAAGGCTTCCAGCGATCACTTTGTGCGGGCTTTTCATCATACATATGGATTGCCGACAGTTATAACCAATTGTTCCAATAATTATGGTCCCTATCAATTCCCTGAGAAGATGATTCCCCTGATGATCTTGAATGCGCTTTCGGGCAAGTCGTTGCCTGTGTATGGGGATGGTTCGAATGTGCGCGATTGGTTGTATGTGGAAGATCATTGCAAGGCAGTGAAGCTTGCGTTCGAGAAGGGATTACCCGGCGAGGTGTACGCGATCGGCGGAGAGAACGAGCAGAAGAATCTTAACCTAGTGAATCAGATGTGCGATATTCTTGATGAGATCGCGCCGCCGGAGGAAGTTCCTCAATTGAAGTGAACAGGGATTGAAGAGCTATAAAGACTTGATCCGTTTTGTGACGGACCGCCCTGGACATGACCGGCGCTACGCGATTGATCCAGCAAAGATTAAGCGCGAGTTGGGCTGGCAGCCCGAAGTTAAGTTTGAGGCGGGTTTACGTCAAACGATCGAATGGTATTTATCGAATCCAGATTGGGTAGATCAGGTCTAGCAGCGGCTCATACGGTGAATGGATGAAAAAAAATTATGCGTGGCGTTCAGCAAAGGAGTCGAAATGAAGGGAATCATTTTAGCTGGTGGAAAAGGTACGCGTCTTTATCCGCTGACGATTGCAACCAGTAAGCAAATGTTGCCTGTCTACGACAAGCCGATGGTGTACTATCCGCTTTCGGTATTGATGTTGGCGGGTATACGAGAGATTTTGATCATCAGCACGCCAGATGCCTTGCCTGCGTTTAGAGAATTATTGAAGGATGGTTCGCAATGGGGATTGAAGTTTGAATATGCCGAACAAGCCGAGCCGCGCGGACTGGCAGATGCCTTTTTGGTGGGGCGTGATTTTATTGGCGATGATTCGGTTTGTCTGATGCTGGGTGATAATATTTTGTATGGCGAGGGGATGGTCTCATTATTGCGAGAGTGTGCCAACCTTAAGGAAGGTGCATTCATTTTTGGATATCGCGTGAACGACCCTGAGCGATATGGGATCGTGGAGTTCGATGATAATGAAAAAGTGATCAGCCTTGAAGAGAAACCCGAAAAACCAAAATCCAGTTATGCGGTATCCCTGGTGTTTATTTTTATGATAATCAGGTTGTAGGGTTTGCTGAGTCACTTGCAGCCATCGGCACGCGGCGAGATCGAGATCACAGATTTGAACAAGGTTTATTTGCAAAAGGGGCAGTTAAAGGCAAAGTTGTTTGGTCGCGGCGTTGCATGGCTCGATGCTGGAACACACGAGTCTTTGCTTCAAGCTGCTGTGTTCATCGAGGCAATACAGCAACGACAGGGATTGATGATCTCCTGCCCGGAAGAAATTGCTTATCGAATGGGATATATAACGAAAGAACAATTACACGAACTGGGGCAGAAACTCTCCAGCAACAGTTATGGTGAATATATATTGGATATTGCTGACAAGGCATGATTAAGGAAACCGTAATGCCATCTGAGTTCTCATACAAAGAAGGGGACGGATTTAAATTTGAAAGATTCATTTCTGCAGAAGACGTTAAACGATTTGCCGATGTTGTGGGTGATCTCAATCCCATCCACCTCGATATTGAATTTGCAGAAAAATCATTTTTCAAAAACTGCATTGTCCATGGCGCTTTTCTGACTGGTTTGATCTCGAAGACCCTTGGCATGGATTTTCCTGGTCAGGGGACCGTGTATATTTCACAGAACTCCATTTTCAAACGTCCCGTGTTTGTGGACACAACTGTCCAAGTGGAAGTAAAGGTTACGCAAGTGCTCACAGAACAGCGCCGCCTTGTTTTGGATACGAATGTGTTGAATTCTGAAGGCAAAGTCTGTGTTTCAGGTTCGGCAATAGTCTGGCTACCTGAATAGTCTGTTAATGTTCAAAGGAAAATAATAGAAGAGCAGACTTATGTGGTTGATGAAGTCATGAAATGGTTTCTTGTAGAATAAGAGTTGAATGACAGATATACCCATCCGCCGGAAGGGTGTTTTTTCAACATGGAATATTTTCAAACTTATTCTAGCGATCGGGCTGGTAATATTCATTTTCTCAAAAACAGAACCCGGCCAGTGTTGTTGCAACCATCGAAAGCGTTTCTCTTTTCTGGCTGGCGATTTCGGGGATATTTTTCCTTTTCCTGACTCTGCTCAAGGCACTTCAGTACTACATTCTGATGCGGGACGAATTAACGTACTGGCAGGTGCTGAATGTGATCATCTGGCAAAATGCTGTTACTAATTTCTTTTTGGCGGGAGCGGGGATAGCCACATACATTACCATGTCGCGTGTGGAACATAAGATGAGGATTAGCCAGTCCGTGGTTATATTTCTGCTGATCAAAATCGGGGATTTGACCGCCATCTGGTTGGCGCTTTTAATATCGACCAGTCTCGTCTGGGCGCAAATACGCATCATTCAAAGCCCAATTGTCATCCTGCTCACAGGGATTGGGCTAATCATCCTAGTCTTTTTTCTCACCATTGTATTTCGCCAGAGATTTGTCTCAACCATCAATAGAGTTCTGGATAAATTTGGAATGACCCAGATCAAGGTTGTTGAAAAGGGAATGTCCTTTCTTCAAAGTCTAGCAAATACGAAGCAGGAAAAGGTCATGGGGTCGTTTGTCTTGTTACTCTTATGCTCGGTCTTATACCTAGCGGTTACTCTGGTTTGGGTATACTCCAACCTGGCAGCCTTCCATCTGCGAATGGATCTCGCGGCCGTGGTATTTGTTGGTGACCTGATGCAATTGGTCTCGTATTTTCCGGTTTACGTGTTTGGTGGAATTGGTATTACCGAGACGAGCTCGCTATATTTTTGGAGTATTTTCCAATTTCCACAGGATGTGTTAGCTCCAGCATTGATTGGCATTCGAGCCATTTTTTATCTTTCCAATTTGATTCCCTTGATATACTTGCCCGTCTACACACGGTTATTCATAAGCAAAAAGAACAAATAGAATAATGAAGAGCAAAAACTATAACATCCTGATGTCCATCGGATTGCTCGGGGGGATGATCAAACTATGGGGCGAAATTTCCATGATTCCAGCTGTGGAACAGAATTGGGAAAAGCTTTTTTCGCCGCCAGAGTTGCTGGCTATATCTGTTTATATCCTGCTTTTCGTTGTCGGTTTGTTCTTATTGGAAATGAGTTTATGGCGCGTGGAAACCCTTAACCGCGCCGCGCTCAAACTGAACCAAACCGGCTGGCTCGTGCTTGCAGTCGCTATCCTGATCTCCATGTATGTTTATCTTTATTCCGCGTGGCAGAATATCCTTTCCATTCCCTGGACACAGTTCATGTTCGCAGTAGGCTTTGCCCAAATCACCTTATTCCTTGTTGGAACAAATCGCCCACAACGGTTTGGATGGAGCGAACTTGCGCTCGCACTGAGTTTATTCCTCTATCCGCGTATCGTGCAGGAAACGCGGATCCTAACCTCAGATACATCCATATACAGGATCGTAACAGCTGTTGGTTTTGCTTTTGTTGTTACCCTTATTTTCGCCTTATATTCGACATATAACGAAAAAATCCGTACCACCCTAACCACATGGCGCGAAAAAACAGGGACGGCGCGTTATCCATTAATGATGCTGTTGTGCCTGGCTCCCATTCTCCACCGCTATCTTGTGAGCCCTGAAACCTATATTGTCTACGATGACATACGCTTTGCGATTTTGCTCGCGGCGGTTTGGGGCGTAGCCTATCTTGGTTTAACGGGATCAGCCCGTCTCGTCACGCGAGATACGTTGGGTATCAGTCTCGGTGTGCTAATATTTACATCAGTCCTGGCACAGTATTCCCTCGACGTCATCAACTATCCGTTTTCGCTCTCATGGTCCGAAGGCAATCGTTTTTACGATTATTCACTTGTATTTGGTCAGCCACTATATGACTATGCCGGAAAGATCGCCAATCCCTATGAATCACCCGGTCGTTATGGGCTATGGGGCATATTATTTTTATGGAATGGACTGCCGATTTGGGTGCACCGCCTATGGAATTTGATCCTGTTGACCGCGCCTGTATTGATCTTTTCTGCTTTGCTAACAAGGAAGTTGAAGCCGTCGCCTTTACGCTATGGGATGTTGCTTTGGATCACACTCTTTCTGACAATACGTGCCCCGCTTCATCCTCCCTTTATAGTTGTTTCTATTTTTACGGTCCTTTTCGCGTTTGACAAATCTTTCGCCAAGCGCGGCGTGTCATTGGCGGTTGCCAGTTTTTATGCCGGTCTCAGCCGTTGGACCTGGGTATTTGCGCCCGGAGCCATCGGCGCGTTGATCGACCTATTGTTGTATTATCCAACTCGAACAGGTCCATTGTGGAAGCGCCTTGCGCCAACAGCGGCATTGACCTTGTTGGGCGTCATACCTGGGTTGCTTCCCAGCTTGAGTCAGTATTTAACTCTTGCACAGGGAGAGTTCTGTCACATCCAACCAACCTTTGCTTTGGTATCGCCTGCTACCCAATGACATTCTAGGACCGGGCGTCTTGTTTTTGGCTCTGCTATACACCTTGCCATTGCTTCTTATACTGGCTTGGTGGATAAAGTCCAAACAATGGCAATTAGACTGGGTACAAAAGATAGCCATTGGCGGTGCACTGGCTGGATTCTTTGCCGTTGGGTTGGTCATCAGCACAAAGATCGGCGGCGGCGGCGATCTGCACAATCTGGACACATACCTTATTACCGTGCTTACTATATCGGCGCTTGGATTAATGATATCGGACAAGAAACAAAGCATGCCTGCTTGGGTACTGGGTCTGGCTCTCTATCTTATGTATCTGATGGTATATCCCTATACACCGTTCAGCCCCAATTCCACCTATGATCCACGCCTTGATCTTGCAAATCAAAATCAAGTCAAAGAAGCGCTTTCCAAGACCCAAAAAAGTGTTGCCGAGTATGCAAAAAACGGGGAAGTATTGTTTATGGACCAAAGACAACTGCTTACATTTGGTTTTGTAAGCGGCGTTCCATTTGTGCCGGAATACGAGAAAAAATATATGATGGATCAAGCCATGGGGAATAACGCACAATATTTTCATTCATATTACGAGGATTTGGCTGCGAAACGTTTCACATTGATTGTTACTGAACCTTTGCGATCCGAGTTAAAAGAGGAAATGGGTGGCGCTTTTACAGAGGAAAACGACGCCTGGGTCACATGGGTTTCAAACCCCACCTTATGTTATTATGAGCCCATCTATGTGTCAAAAAGGGTCAATGTAGAATTACTTGTACCGAAACAAAACCAATTTGGGTGCGAACAATACTTGAAATAATCCCTCAGACATTTGCTTCATAGCCATTGAAAGACTAACCACATTATGTATCTATTGAGTGAACTACAGGTCATCCCATTGATGTTTTTATTCCTTATCTGGGGTATCGGCGGTTGGTTAATGACCCTTCGTTGGTTTAACCTTGAATCATACGAACGCGGTTTTATCGGTTTCGGCTTGGGATTGGTGATCGCGAACTGGATTGGAAATTTCACAGCGCGCATCCTGCCCATGCAACTTGCTTTTTGGGTCGCAGGACTTTTAACCCTGGCATTGGGCGTGGTTTCCGTCTTTCCATTCGATCATAAATTTATTATTGGACACTTTAAATCCAATTGGACAAAGTGGCTTTTGTTTATAGCGGCAGCGCTGCTCTTTACCCTTATCGGTCGTGGGCTGGGGATGTTGGATGAGTATCAAAACCTTCCTACTGTTTCCATCATGGCAACTGGGGATATCCCGCCTCATGTACCTGGCTCTCCTGATATTCGTTATGGGTATCACTATTTTCTAATTCTGCTCGGTGTTCAATTTATGCGTATTGCACACGCCGCTCCATGGACATCTCTCGACCTGGCACGTGGACTTACATTTGCATTAGCCATTACCCTCACTGCATTATTGGCGTTCCGTCTTACTCGTAACAAAACCATTTCCTATCTATCCGCTTTGTTTTTTACATTTGCAGGTGGAACTCGTTGGCTGCTACTTCTTCTACCAGTTTCATTGCTAAAGCAGGTTTCTTCCGCCCTTACATTGATCGGTTCTGGACGTGACACAGCATCCAACCTTTTTGATGCACTCGCTCTTCCGTGGAGAGTGGAGGGAAGTGGACCTATTCCATTTCCTTTCGCATTTGCCAACGGTGTGGACAGCCCTTCGATCATGGCACATAACGGATATGGCGTCTCAGCAGGGCTGATCATGCTTTTGCTGGTATTGTTGGCCGGGCGTCAAAAAACATGGAAGACGGATATTCTTTTTACGATATTGCTCGCATCCCTCGCACTTGCCAATGAAGTTAAACTTTGCTCTCCTCTATATCGGTATTCTCATTATCGCCGTATTATGGGTGATTTCAAAACAAGACAGTTCGTCCATCTCCATCCATGTGGGGTTGGATTGTTATTATCATTGTGGCAGGCATATGTACAACCTTACAGGGGGGCTTGATCACAGAGGTTCTGCACGGACACTTGCAACCATCCGCAAGCACAGCAGGTTCATACTTCAAGGTCGGCTTTTCTATCGTCTCTCCTGTAGTTATCTCGTCTCATCTGGGTAAACTGTCTCTTTTAAATCCTCTTCAACTGATTGCGGCTTTGTTTGAAATCGGACCTATCGTTCTTGCCCTCCCCTTCATCCTGCGCTGGGGATACCAATCCATCCGCGAAGAGAAGTGGCTGCAAGCCGCGCTTGCCGCCTCCACCATGCCGAGCTTGTTGTCCCTTTTTATTGAGTACTCAGGCAATGCAGGCATAACAGCCACCACCCGCCTTCTTTCAAACCTATTCTTCATGTGCAAAATATTGGCTGTCCCGTTGCTTTGGTTATGGCTTCAGAATCAGGCAGAATGGAAGCATCGAGTCATTTATGGAATCGGGGCTGTTGCCGTGCTTGGTGGAGTCGTTCTTTTCTCCATCGAACTGATT
Organism: uncultured Chloroflexia bacterium; assembly: GCA_963730175.1. Lineage (GTDB taxonomy): Bacteria > Chloroflexota > Anaerolineae > Anaerolineales > Villigracilaceae > Defluviilinea. Next base: position 143,428 of record CAVSRF010000047.1, read on the forward strand.
GCTATACCGCGTCCTGTCTATGCGGAATTTATTACAGGCATGGATGCACAATTCCAACAGGAATATTGGGACCGCCTCTCCCCACCATCAGGCTGGGTATTCGACCCTGATTCGTCGCGTGCATCCTCACTCTTTGGCAGACAGGCTCACTCGATCATCAACTGGGGTGTACATACCCCCGAATATAAAGCCTTCATCGAGACCCCCGACCCTTATGCCCTGAATGCCGCGGGGTACACCTATGTGTACGCGGAAAAAAGCTATTGGAGAGACCACTCATCCCAACTCGACCAGGCATGTGTAAAAATTCTTCGAACAATAGAAGGTGCAAGTCTGTCGCACGGCGCGTTGGTACCTGACTTTCGACAACTTGCTGATATCTCTAAATGCAAATGAAATACCCTTCACGCATCGGATTCTGGCAATCAATTCTTGCAATCAGCGCCACATTACCCGTTTTATGCATTTGGCAAATGTTTGGGCTGGCAAACACACTTGGAATCGATATCCCATCCCGTTCGGCATGGATTGGATTAATCGCCGGATTTTGCCGTAT
>CAVSRF010000048.1:0-56835 GCA_963730175.1 uncultured Chloroflexia bacterium
CCGGTGTTGTGCATCGTGATATCCGCATTCCCATTCAGCAGGAAACACTGATTTGAATTGTCGCTCCTCGTTGCCACTACTCCAGCACCGCTAAATAATGAACCCGTGGATGTGCTTCCCTGGACGCGGGCAACTGCCTCCACTGTGTTTGTGACTTGATCCCTACCAAGTACCCGTGCAAAGGTCGTAGGAACGATGGATGTGATCTTGACGCGAATATATTCCGATGTGTTGGCGCCCGCAGGTAACCCTTGGCAAGTAACCCCAATTCGTTACAAAGATTAATTTCGACTGTGGCGTTTGATCCTGTACTGTAACCGTTGCTGGTTGCGCGAGTCACACCGTAGTTTTTATAATCGGACTTTCCTTGGATCTTTGCCAGTGCCGCGCTAAGAACAGATGTGTCTGCTGCATTTTGGGCATTTCGTTTGTCTGATAAAACCCTGCCGCCGTCAATAGTGAGGGCGGAAAACCCTACTAGACCGATTACGGCCAAAGCGATAAGAATGAGAGCCTGTCCTTTTTCTGAAGAATGATGTTTCATAATGTGCTCCTTGAATAAAATTGGAAGTTGTATTCATTCGCATGACGTAAGAGAATGGTCTTTAACGTGTTGTGTTACAAATGGTTTTGAAAGGTTTGCTGCAATATTTCTTTTTTGTAAGGAAAAGTTTGGGCTAACAAAAATGAGCCCGGTCATTGAATGCCAGGCTCGTGAAGATCAAGTAGGTTATTTGTCTTCGGCGATCTGGCTGTCATGACCGCCTCTTGTGTGCAGTGTTAGACCCATAGTTTTGCGTCCCCGTTTTTCAACGGGTTTGCCTTTATCGAACGAATAAATTGTAAGGTTCTAAAAAACAATTTATGGATATAGTCTTATGGTTTAGTTCTTTTTATAATCTAATTGTTGTCTGACTATATTTTGCATCAACAGTCCGAAAGTAGGGATACGTAACTCTACGTATAATTGGGCTAAAACAGATTACAGGGCTGTAAGCTGTCAGGGTCCTAGGAGTTGGATAAACCATCGCGGGATATACCCCGCTGGTTACCCTTAGTTCATTCAATGTAGCTAAAAAATAAAAAACTGGCAGTCCAATGACTGCCAGTTTTCGTATATTGTTTACAGGGGATGGATTTGCTGAAAGCAAAAACTCTGGTTGAAATTTTGTTTATTCCACTGTCACACTTTTCGCCAGATTCCTTGGCTGATCTACGTCGAGTCCACGGATGGTGGCGATGTGATAGGCGAGCAATTGCAAGGGAAACAGTGATAATGGGGGAGAGCATCCACGGTGTTTCGGGAACCCACAAAACATGGTCTGCCATGTCCTTTATTAACTCATCTCCATCCGTCGCGACCGCGATGACAATGCCATTGCGCGCCCTTGCCTGTTGGATCTGCGAGATCATTTTCTCGTGCCAGGGATCTTTCGGCGCAATGCACAGGACAGGCATGTGTTCATCGATCAACGCGATGGGACCGTGTTTCATCTCGCCTGCCGGATATCCCTCCGCATGAATGTACGAAATTTCTTTCAACTTCAACGCGCCTTCATAAGCGATGGGCATGTTGATGCCGCGTCCAAGATACAGGCAATCGCGAATATCCTTTAAGACCAGTGCAACTTTTTCCACATCGCTTTCGCGTTCCAATGTGCGTCCCACAAGATCGGGGATGAGACGCAAGTCAGAGACCAACGCTTTGCGAGTCTCTTCATTGATCGTGCCGCGCAAGTCTGCCAATAGGATCGCCAGCATGTACTGGTCAACAAGCGGGGCGGTAAAGGCTTTGGTCGAAGCGACGCCGATCTCAGGTCCGGTTTGCATCGAGATGAATCCATCCGCCACGCGCATGGCTTGTGAACCGATCGCGTTTACGATGCTCCAGATGACCGCACCTTTGCGTCGTCCCTCTTCCATCGCCGCAAGCGTATCGGCTGTCTCGCCGGATTGCGAGATGGCAAGCACTACGGTCTTGTCGTTCAAGATCGGGTCGCTGTAGCGGAACTCCGAACCGATGACTACTTCAACAGGTATGCGTGCGATCTTCTCGATTAAATATTTCCCGACCATGCCTGCGTACGCGGCGGTGCCACAAGCGGTGATATAAATTTTTTCGATCTTCTTCGCAAGCTCTTCTGTCAGGTTGAGATCGGGCAAACGGATTTTTCCATTTACAAAATCCACGCGTCCCGCCAGCGTATCTGTCAGCGCGCGCACCTGCTCATGGATTTCCTTTTGCATGAAGTGACGATACTCGCCCTTCTCCGCCGCGATCGGGTCCCACGAAATGGAATGCACTTGCGGTTTTACTTTTGCGCCATCCAACGTTTCGATGCTGACCGTGTCGCGGGTGACAACAGCCATTTGATGCGATTCCAAAAAGATGACATTGCGTGTGTGATCCATGATGGCAGGTGTATCGCTGGCGATAAAATTTTCACCATCGCCCAGCCCGAGCACCACGCCGCCTGCATTGCCGATGCGCGCGGTTACGATCTTGTCCGGCTCATCTGCCGACATCACCACTACCACATTCGCGCCTTGTATTTGATTGAATGTTTTGCGCGCGGCTTCCACCAATCCGATCCCCGTTGCAAGATAATGTTCCACAAGATGCACAATGGTTTCGGTATCGGTCTGCGATTGGAACTTCACACCTTCTGCCAGTAACTCATCCTTGAGTTCGAGAAAATTTTCGACGATGCCGTTTTGCACGACAACGACTCGTTTTGTCTGACCGAGATGCGGATGCGCGTTGACCGCGTTTGGCGCGCCGTGTGTTGCCCAGCGCGTATGACCGATGCCCGGCGCGCCGTTGATGGGCGACTTTGCCAGCAGATCAACCAATTGGGATAACTTGCCCGCGTCTTTCCTCACTTCAAGCTGGTCGCCATCTACGACAGCGATACCCGCTGAATCATAGCCGCGGTACTCCAGCCTTTTCAAGCCATTGATGATGATCGGCGTCGCGTCACGCGTGCCGATATATCCGACGATTCCACACATAGGGATTCCTCCGAAAGTAGTTAGTATGTCATTGCGAGAACTATCGCGCTGAGCAGAGCGAGCCGATAGGCGAGTGCAGTCGAAGCGTAGGTATTTAGCAATCTCCTAATAATTACGAGATTGCTTCACGCCTACGGCGCTCGCAATGACATTGGTTATATGCCATCCTCTGCATCTTTGTCCGCATGATTGCTCACGCGGCGTTATTGCAAAGTTTTGATTTTCGGAGGGAAAGAGTAAACGGGTTATGGCTCACCCGAAGGGCTTCCGCTGAACTGTCGATTTTCCCGCTTTGTGTGGTCTCGAGTAGTTGTTCGCTATCGCTCACAACTACTCGACCAACAAAACGGTTAACTCCATCTCCGCGATGGAGAACCCTTATCCTCGTCATCCCGCATCCTGAGCAAAGTCGAAGGAGCGGGGTCATGCGCTGTCTTTCCCAAGACAAAAGTGGTCGGTTCACCTCCTGTTTGTATAATGCCCATGTCACAATTATGACGAGTGGGTATATATAACTGAATTTGCAAGTGAGTGCCAACTAGATTCAGAAACGGTTCAGACTGGTCTTCAGTCTGAACCGTTTAACTTCCAAGCTTTTACCAACAACTTACGGACAGCCAGGATTGTGGTTGAGTTTAAGATCGTATCGGTCACGGTTCCCGTGAGAGTTCTGTAGGGGTAGTTGGTTGTCACGGATAATTGGTGTGATGAATGGCATAAAAATTTTATGTTTGTATTGTACGGTGACTTTAATGCCATCGCCTGGGCAAATATTCTATGCTGTTTCCGGGTTTTCGGTCTACTGGTGTGATAATAATATCCGAGTCTGGCACGATGGCGAGGTCTGAGAGAAGTCAATAGGTGATGTTGATGCTCCTCGTACGCGAGCTTTAATTTCAGCTGCATCGGCTGGATTAAGGGAACCATACAACGCGCCTTCCTGTGCCGCGTCGCGCAGTTGGATATATTGGAAGAACATCATCCCAAACTCTACCGCTCCGGACAATAGAAATACCAGAACTGTGATGCTGATCGCCATCTCCACCAAACTTTGTCCGCGTTCGCTTTTATTTCTTATCATAAGTTTGCTCTTTGTGCACCAGCCACTATCATATCAAAAGTGGCTGGTGAGTAAATTTGGAATTTTTCGAGTCAATGAAACCGCAGCCCGGTGTTGAGAAATTAATGTAAATCCGCTCTGAGTTATCTGTTTTGCGTAGGAGTAATCGAAATTGAAAGCAATTATGGAGTCGCCTGGTAGGATGTTGAGTGAAGAAGGATAGATTGTGTAGGATGACGAAGTTACAGCACCTTCCCAGAATTGGACACTGTTTAAAGTTGCGGATTGTAATTCTAGCGGTCTTGATTGCCGCTGTTACGACCAATATCATGGTTCCATGTAACCGTAACGTCCTTGACCGCCAGTGCAGCCCCAGTGTTGTTGTGAATAAGCATGATCATTGATGAACTGAAACCGATAGTGGCTCATGAGTTATTTGGGCACAGGTAATGTTTGTGGGTATCACTGTGGGTGAAGGGGTAAAGGTAGAAGTTGGTGTGGCAGTGGGAGGCACGCGCGCCGCCGTTACAGGGTATGCCATTGAGTGAAAAATTGATGGGAGGAGGATTGGTGCCGTTAAGTGTCCCCTGGAAGCCGAAGCTCACTGTGCCGCCATTTGCATTGATTATATTATTGTAGTCCAGCTGGATTGGATAGCGCTAACATTGCCTCCGGTTTGTGAGACAATCGGCATTCCAATAATTATTGATTGCCTGCCCGGCGGTATAACTCCATGTCAGCGTCCAGCCATTGATCGTTGTACTGCTATTGTTCGTGATCGTAACATTGACTGTGAAAGTTGTTACCCCATGAGTTGGTGACTATGTAATCACGGCACAGGCGTGCGGGCGCGGGTGTGGCTGTGGCAGTGGGAGGGAGCTGGTGTACGTGTTTTGGTAGCGGTGGGAGAAGGTCCAGGCGTAGGTACTACCACTGTATGGGCTTCTGTATCACTACTGACATCGTGAGCGGTGTCGCCGTTATATGTGGCAGTGATGGTTTTTGAGCCGGCCGATGTGAAAGTTACCAGACAATTGCCTGACGCCACTGGTGAGGGTGAGCGTGCAGTTCGTGTCTGCGCCGGTGATGGTCACTGTGCCGGTTGGAGTTCCCCATACGACTGGTTACGGTAACATTGACATTGACTGTTCCATTTACTAAGATGGATCGGGTGTATCTGATGTGATAGTTGTAGTAGTGGGTGCAAGGATCACATTATGTGGTATTCTATCGTTACTGCCCATGGTGAGTGGTGTCACCGCAATATGTGGCGGTAATGGTTTTTGCGCCAACTGAGTTGAAAACTACACGCAACTGCCTGTGCCGCTGGAGAGGGTGATGGAACAGTTTGTGTCCGCTGCCGGTAATAGTCTACGGTACCAGTGGGAGTGGTACGTGGTCTCCGTTGACGGTAACGGTCACTGTTACGTTTTGTCCAACATAGGACGGATCAGGTGCGTCTACGATATTGATTGTAGTGTGTTCCTTGGCTCATCCGAACCGGAACCGGATCCACTGATCGTCAATACTCGTAACGATTGTGCGGGCGCTGGCTTGCCATTTTGGACTGAAGTTACGAATGGAACCAATTTGGGGATGATCGCTTTGAATTGGTAATTAATTGACACGTTGATACGTGCAGTATTGACAGTGCTACCAGTTGGAAGACGTAACCGCAGTATCGGATAAGATCCATTGCATGTATCGAGACTGGATGTTCCTGGACCGGTATCGTAAGTGATCTGTAATATCTGCGTCATTGAACACATTTAAATAATCCCCATTTTGGGCAGCCGCCTTGATCCCTGCGCAATCCTGATAGCGTTCATGGGGAAGATCATCTGACGTGTCAAGCTGGAGTGCCTCTATCTCCTACACCCGTGGTCGAACCCCAACGGACTGCCTGACGGGTGGCGTTTACAACAGATGAATAAGTGAAAAGCAATCTGCCCACTTCCAGTAACCCATACACAAGCATCAGCAAAATAGGCAATGCGATTGCAAACTCGACCATTGCCTGTGCCTTGTTCTTTGAGAGAGTCAATTTCTGAGGTTTCATAATCACAATTCCTGTTCTCTGATAATCCTGACTATTAGTTTAATGGCAGCGTTGTGTAGTCCAATAAGACATTCGTACTAACTCACCCCACACTTTTGTAATTATATTATAAAAAGAGCAGATAAAAGGCGCTGACAATGAAATAAGGTCCATAAGGGATGAAAGTCATGAGCGATTCACTGGAATAGCGGCGGCGGACGAGGAGCGCAAGAATGAATAATAGACTGACTGCGCCTCCAAAGAGGATGCCGAGGATAAGTGCATTAAATATGAAGGGCCAGCCTAACATGAGACCCAGCACACCGAGCAGGTACACATCTCCGCCGCCGAGCGCTTCCTCTTCATCATCGGCTTGACCCGCGGCTTCCATCTTTCGCGCTCTGAAGCGTGCAACAAGCGCTCCAAATTGATAAAGCAAATACATGACGCCAAAGCCGAAGATGCCACCCAGAAGAGAATTGCCAATACCACTTAGGAGTCCACCTGTGCGGCTGTGAATGGTTGTGCCGACGATCAATCCCAACACCGCGCCGACCAGGCTGGTGGGATGCAAAATGAGACGATGCTCGAGGTCAATGACGGTAATGATTCCGAAGTAGATGAGCACGATCATGCCGAGGGGAAAACCAAGTATCCTGGGTGGAACCAGCCAGAAGTACGCGAAAGAGGCGAGCGCCAAAACTTGAACCAGCCATGTTCGCAGACTCCGTCCAGCGCCACAGTTTCGGCATGCGTGCAGAGTCAAATAATCCACCCATGAAAATGGAGTTTGGCAGTCTGGGCATACTGGCTGGCTGAACCGGCGGGTGTGTGGCAGAACGTCTGCCGCATAGTTTACAAAAAGCCCGGCAAGCCAGCCCAGCAAAATGGGAATAATTAAAGAAGCATTCATTCCTGTTATTATATTCTAAAGCGCATCATAAAGCCTGCTGATACTATCGTGTAAGTCAACTGTAATGTGCTTGCTGGAAGATGCAAGAGTTCTTCTTGCCGAAGCCCGCAAACTGCCTTACAATCGCCACGATATTCCCCTGGAGATAAACATGGAAAAATTCATTATAGAAGGTGGGGTCCCTTTAAACGGAGAAGTAACACCTGCTGGAAATAAAAATGCCGCTCTACCCTTGCTTGCCGCATGTTTGCTTACAGATGAACCCGTCGTTTTGCGAAACGTGCCCAAGATCAAGGATGTCAGCGTGATGCGGCATCTCATCGAAAGCCTCGGCGCACAGGTGGAGAACTTGGATGCCACTTCGTGGCGCATCACCGCGCGGGACCTCAGGCCTGCGGACCTCGACCCAGACCTTTGCCGCCTGATTCGCGCCTCCATTCTGGTGGCTGGTCCCCTGTGCGCGCGTATTGGTGAGTTCAAACTTCCTCCTCCTGGCGGTGATGTAATCGGAAGAAGGCGACTTGACACACATATTCTTGCCTTGCGCGCCCTTGGCGTAGATGTGGAATATGACCGAGGCTTTTCTTTTCAGGCGCATGATATGCACGGCGTGGATTTTCTCATGGATGAAGCCAGCGTTACTGCAACCGAAAATGTCATCATGGCAGCAGTGACTGCCAAAGGCGACACGGTGATCCGTAACGCGGCATCCGAACCGCATGTACAGGAATTATGTTATTTTCTGAATGGACTTGGCGCGCAGATCGAGGAGATCGGTTCGAATACATTACACATCCATGGCGTGCAAAAATTGCACGGCGGAGAATTTACCATTGGACCAGACTATCTTGAAGTCATTAGTTACGTTGGCGCCGCTGCTGTAACACATGGTACTGTGCGAGTAAAAAATGCAGGTGTCAAAAATCTTAAAATGGTGGAGCATGTTTTCAAACGTATGGGGGTACGATGGAATGTAGATGGGGATGATTTGATCGTTCCCTCCGATCAGGAGCTTACGATTGTGCTCTGATTTGGATGGCGCGATTCCTGAGATTAAAGACGAACGTCTGGCCGGCGTTTCCTACCGACCTGATCAGTATCGCCATTACGGTTGCCACCCAGGCGAGCGGCTCGATCATGTTCCATGATTGGATGTTCTCGGGGCGCATGTATTTTACGGATAAGCTTGTGGGCATGGGCGCGAAGATCATTTTATGCGACCCGTATCGTTGTCTCATTCAGGGACCGAATCAGTTGTACGGTGAAAATTTGGAGAGCCCCGATATTCGTGCGGGTATGTCCATGTTGATCGCGGCGCTCGCCTGCAAAAGGAAAATCTGTTGTGCGCAATATCAGTCAGATCGAACGTGGCTACCAGGATGTGGATAATAAATTGCGCGCACTGGGAGCGAATATCGAAAGAGTGACTGAATAAAAGTGTTAAATAAAAAACTAACTAAATTGAGACTTTGTTTATCTTCCCAAGTTGATAGAATCCAGTTCGGTAAAAAAAAATCGGAACAAGTCGTCTTGACCACGGAAAGAAATCTCAAGCGAGGAATAAGATAAAGTATGTCTGAAAACGGAAATGTAAAACATGTAAAAGTATTGGTGTTGGGGTCGGGTCCAACAGGGTATTCTGCCGCATTATATGCGGCGCGGGCTGAGTTGAATCCCGTTGTTTTGACCGGTATGCAATTGGGCGGGCAAGCCGCGTTGACGTACACCATCGAGAATTACCCCGGATTTCCCTGAAGGAGTAGGTGGGGCACAGTTGGGCGAATTGTTCCAGAAGCAGGCGGAACATTTTGGCGCGGTGACAGAGTTCGATCTTGCGAATTCGGTTGACCTGTCTAAACGTCCTTTCAAGGTGACTACCGATAGTGGCGGATACCTTGCAGATGTGCTGATCGTCGGAACTGGTGCCAGCCCAACTCATCTTGAAATTCCCGGTGAAGTGGAATTGACTGGACGCGGTGTCTCCTATTGTGCCACTTGCGATGGCTGGTTCTTCAAGGATAAGAAAGTTGTCGTGGTTGGTGGTGGCGACAGTGCGCTCGAAGAAGCATTGTTCATCACGCGCTACGCCACTTCTGTGACGATCATCCATCGCCGTGAGGAATTGCGTGCGGGAGCCATTTTGCAGAAACGTGCGATGGAACATCCCAAGATCAACTTTATCTGGAATACGGTTGTTACTGAAACCGTGGGCAAGGATAAACTTGAAGCTTTGAAACTCAAGAACGTCAAAACAGGCGAAGAAACGGCCCTTGAAACGGATGGGTTGTTCATCTTTATTGGTCATGTCCCAAACACACAGATGTTCAAAGGTCAATTGGAAATGAGCGATCTTGGATACATCAAGATCAACGATAAGATGGAAACGAATGTGCCGGGTGTTTTTGCGGCGGGGGAGGCGGCAGATCCTCATTTTCGTCAGGTTGTCACCTCCGCAGGGATGGGGGCGGCAGCGGCTATTCAGGCGACTCGCTTCCTCGAAGCAGAATCAGAATAAGGTTAAGTAAAGAAGCGAACGGGACTTCCAATTGTGGAAGTCCCGTTTCTATGTCCGAAATCTGGTAATATAAAAAAGTGACGAAATATACTTTTCTCTAAATTAAGTTTCGGATAAAATTAATGAACAAACCTTGGAGGAGTCATGAAAAAAATCTCGATCATCGGCGCTGGTATGACCGGCGCCACCACCGCTCATTGGCTGGCTGAACGTGAACTTGCCGACCTCGTTTTGGTGGATGTTGTGGAGGGGATGCCGCAGGGCAAGGCGCTTGATCTGGCTGAAGCAATGCCCATCATTGGAAAAGATGTCGAGATCGTCGGCGCGAATGATTACGCTGCGACCAAAGGGTCTGACATCATTATCATCACGGCGGGTCTGGCTCGTAAGCCAGGCATGAGTCGTGATGATTTGTTATCCAAGAATGCCGAGATCGTTGGCACGGCGGCAATGGAAACGCTCAAGTATTCTCCGAACGCGATCTACATTGTGTTGACCAACCCGCTTGACACGATGGCATACCTGACCATGAAGAAGACCGGTTTGCCGCGCGAACGTGTGATCGGGCAGGCGGGTATTTTGGACTCGGCTCGTATGCGCGCATTTGTTGCCATGGAAACAGGCGTAAGCGTTGAAAATATCAACTGTTATGTGTTGGGTGGACACGGTGATATGATGGTTCCTCTTACGCGTCATTCGAACATTGCGGGGATTCCCTTGAATGAATATCTCCCGGCTGACAAATTGGATGCGATCGTTGCCCGCACGCGTAAAGGCGGCGGCGAGATCGTCAATCTTCTGAAAACAGGCTCAGCGTTCTACGCGCCTTCCGCCGCCTGTGCGCAGATGGCGGAAGCCATTCTCAAGAACAGGAATCTCATCGTTCCCTGTGCGGCATATATGAATGGCGAATACGGCTTGAAGGATATGTACTTTGGCGTAACCGTCATGCTCGGGAGTAATGGTATGGAGAAGATCATCGAGTATAAACTTGATGATGATGAGAAGGTGATGTTCGATAAATCTGCCGCGGCTGTCAAAGAGACGCACGACGCTTTGAAAAGCCTGGTAAAACTTTAATTTCCCTGCGAGGGAGACAGCCATAGCCCTCGCAATGATATAACGTAATTGGAGGTGTATCATGATCTTGCACGAAAAAATTTCTGCACAATTGCCTGAATGGCGTGAAAGAATCAAAACTCTTGCCAATGAGCATGGCGATGTTGTCGTTGATCATGTGACAGTGGGGCAGGTCATCGGCGGTATGCGCAACATCAAATCACTTTTGACCGATGTCTCATCCGTGGACCCGGCTGAAGGGATTCGTTTCCGTGGAATGACGATCCCTGAAACGCTCAAGGCGCTGCCAAAATCACGCGGTAATAAAATGCCAATGGTGGGTGGTTTGTATTACCTGTTGATGGTGGGCGAAATCCCCACAAAGGAACAGGCGATGGAAGTGGAAGCCGAATGGGGGGAGCGCGCCGAATTGCCCGATCATGTTTATAAGATGCTTAGGTCCATGCCGAAAGAGACACATCCGATGACGTTGTTCTCTCAGGCTGTGCTTGCTTTGCAGAATACTTCTGTCTTCGTGGCAAAATATCACAGTATGAAAAAAGATGAATATTGGGAAGCTGCACTCGAAGACAGCCTTAATCTCACTGCCCGCCTGCCGATGATTGCCGCGTATATCTACCGCATGAAATATTTTGGTGAAACCAAAAAGATGAAATACAATCCGAAGCAGGATTACGGCATGAACTTTTCCCGCATGATGAAGGTCTCAGATAAAAAGGGATATGCCGAACTTGCCCGCCTGTATTTCATCATCCACTCCGATCACGAATCCGGGAACGCCTCGGCTCATGCCATGCATTTGGCTGCTTCCACTTTATCCTCCGCATACTATGCCTATTCAGCCGCGTTGAATGCACTGGCAGGTCCCTTGCATGGACTTGCGAATCAGGAATGTCTCAGTTGGCTGTTGGATGTGCATAAGAAGTTTGGCGGCGTTCCTTCACGTGATGACCTGTATAAATTTGCATGGGATACACTGAACGGCGGACATGTGATTCCCGGTTATGGACATGCCGTTCTGCGTGTGACTGATCCGCGTTTCACGGCCCAGATGGAATTTGCCAAGAAGCGCTTCCCCGAAGATGACCTTGTCCGTCTTGCAGATATGGTCTACGATGTGGTGCCTGCCGTTTTGCGCGAACAGGGAAAAGCCAAGAACCCCGCGCCGAACGTGGACGCGATCTCCGGTACATTACAGTATTACTATGGTGTTCGTAATTTTGATTTCTACACTGTTCTATTTGGAGTGAGTCGTGCACTTGGCGTGAGCGCTAATTATGTATGGGCGCGTGCCTTTAGCTTGCCGATCGAACGTCCGAAGTCGTTGTCTACAAAATTTTTGGAAGAGGCTGTTGCAAAAGCGGCGCAACCTGCATAACGATCATCGATTTGAATTAGAAAGGCAGTGCAATAATTTTGCACTGCCTTTTGTTTTGTTACATCAACCAAGTCTATCGATCAAAAACGCGTATTCGAACGCGACCTCCCTTAGCAGGTCGTACCGTCCTGACGAACCGGCATGACCTGCGTGAAAATTGGTCTTAAGCAGGAGCAGGTTGTCGTCCGTTTTGTATTCGCACAGTTTCGCCGCGAACTTGGCAGGTTCCCAATACATCACGCGCGGATCGTTGAACCCGCCTGTTAAAAGTAAGTTTGGATACTCCGTTGCCTTGATGTTGTCGTAGGGCGAATAAGACATCATGTAATCGAAATGTTCTTTGTTCTCTGGGTTGCCCCATTCATCATATTCCAGCGTGGTCAACGGGACGGTCGGATCGCTCATTGAGTTGATCACGTCCACGAATGGAACTTTGCCGATGACAGCCTTGAATAGGTCAGGGCGCAGGATCATGGATGCGTTGACAAGCAATCCGCCTGCTGAAACGCCCATGATGGCGAGCTTCTCTTTTGATGTATACCCTTCTTTTATCAGGTGTTCGGCACAGGCGATAAAGTCAGTGAATGAGTTTTTCTTCTTGAGAACCTTGCCGTCTTCGTACCATGCACGCCCAAGATCCGAGCCGCCGCGAATGTGTCCGATGGCGTAGACAAACCCACGGTCCAGAAGGCTGATGCGGTTGGGTGTAAATTCGGGATCGAGGATCGCTCCGTAGGCTCCGTATCCGTGAAGAAGAGTCGGATTATTTCCATCCAATTGAAGGTTCTTTTTATATGAAATTGAGATGGGAATCTGTGTGCCATCGGGTGCGGTCGCGTGGATAAGTTTGCAGACGTATTGTGATTTGTCATATCCGATAATGTTGTTCTCTTTCTTCAGTTCCCATTCGCCGGTATCCATATGGAAATCCACAGTGGATGTGGGCGTGATGAGTGACGAGTACTTGAATCGCAGTAGGTTGGTATCGAAATCGGGATTTGAAGTGAGTTCAAAATAATATGTTGGTTCTGGGAAGTTCACATAACGGACATCGCTTGTGCCATCCAATGCGCTGACGCGTATCTGATTCGTTGCCCCTTTTCGTTCAAAAAGTACAAGATAGTTTTTGAATGTTTCAGCACCCGTGAGCATCACATCTGTACGATGCGGAATAACCTCCTGCCAGTTTTCATTGCCTGGGTTGTCAACAGGTGCTTTGACGAGTTTGAAGTTTTTTGCGTTTTCGTTCGTAATAATAAAGAATGTCCCATTATGATGGTCTACGTAATATTCAATACCGTGCCTGCGTGGCGAGAGCACTTTCAAGTCGCTATCGGGTTGATCGGCGAATAAACAGTACACCTCTGATGTAAGTGTGCTATGAATTTCAACTATGATGTAAATATCATCGCGCGTCTTGGAGAAGTAAATGGAAAACGCCTCATCGTCTTCCTGATGGATCAATATATCCTGTGAAACATCCGTGCCTAACCTGTGCCGATAAAATTTATAAGGACGTTGCGCCTCATCCAATGCTGAGTAGAAAAAGGTCTCGCTATCGTTCGCCCATTCGATTCCAGTTTTTACATACACACTTCCAAATACGTTTGGAAGTGCTTCGGCGTATTGCGTGTTGTTTACAAGATCTTTGATGTAGATCGTGTATACCTCGTTGCCTTCAATGTCCACTGAGTATGCAAGTTTGTTCCCGTCTGGGCTGACGGAAAATCCGCTGACGCTGCAAAAGGTTTTTCCTTCTGCCAGCATATTTTGATCGAGCAATAACTCTTCAGGACTTCCTGACGAATCTTTTCTTCTGTAGAAAACGGGATATTGCTTTCCCGCTTCCGTTTTCTCGTAATATAAATATTCGCCTCTCTTCTCAGGGACAGTTGAATCGGTTTCCTGTATCCTTCCCTTCATCTCGGAAAAAAGAGTCTCCTGCATGGGCTTTGTGTGTCCCATTACTTCTTCCAAATAATCCATTTGCGAATGAAGGTATTTCAATACCTCCGGGTCTTCGCGTTGACGAAGCCAAAAGTAGTTGTCGATGCGGGTCTTGCCGTGTTGAGTGATCTCATACGGTCTCTTTGGAGCGATGGGGGAGGATGCCATAATTTATTACTTTCTATATTGGATTTATTACCCCTCCTCACGTACTTTAGTCACAGAGATCACAGAGTCTTTTGAGTTTTTTCTCTTGTTTTCTCTGTGAACTCTGTATCAGATGTTCTTGCGTACGCAAGGTGACTTATTGATTGATGCTCTCTTCAGAGCAGGGGCTGGTGAGATTATATCCCCGAAATTAAATGCCATGTTTTTTGGCTTGTGAACTTGGCTAAATAGTTCTCTGATCATCGATATATAAATGAATTTTACATAATCGGTTGACTTTTGTCCGATTAAGAAGTAAATTAACTTTGTCCTTTGGTAATAAACAAAATCACATCGCAATCACACGCATACATTCCATACTTAACTCGAAAGGGAGATGTCATGGCAGTTAAAAGTGCGAAGAAGTCCAAGTCCGCCCTGAAACCCAAAGCGGCGAAAGGGAAGAAGGTTGCAGTAAAGAAGCAGCCCAAAGCAAAACCCCCAGTAAAGAAAACAAAATCACAAATAGAGAAACAGCTTGCGCTCAAGGAAGCAAAGACGAGACTGAAGATATTGAAGTCTGCGCTGAGAGAGATCAAGGCACAGGTCAAAGCGGAGCATGAACAGGAACCGCCGAGTCTTGAGGCGTTACAGGCGGATGTGTCCACGGCGCAGAGTCGGTTGGAAAAAGTTCAATCGGAACTGAGTCAGGCAAAGGCGTTGTCAAGGAAGCGTAAGGATGAGATCGACGAATGGAAAGGGTGGTATGCAAAACTTCCAGAAGAAGAAAAGCCCGCAGGGTTGGTAAGTCTAAATAATGAAATTAATTGGCGTGCGGCGGAACTTGATACCAACGGTCAAAAGATCAATGAGTTGATGTTGGCAGAGATCGAAGCGACGGGGGCAGTGGAAATGGCAAACCAGAAATTGGCGGCGTTCGAGGCGGGTGTGCATAAGTTGCCGGTTGAAAAAGACCCCCGATTGAAAGGTGTGTTGGCTGAAGTGGATAGTGCGATGGCGGAAGTAGCCAAGCTTAGCCCGAAGAAGAAATCAAGGAAGGGTGTCTCATGAGCATTACAACTTTAAGAAAATCCATTGAAGATAACTTGGCGAACGGTTCGTTCATTTTGGATGGGCTTTCGCTTTCGAATGAAAATGCTTCGCAGTTATTAGCGGACCTTCCCGATGCGCTTCAATTTACATCGGAGAATTCTACTGTCAGCTCGGGCGATACGTGGTTACAGGTCAAACATAATCTTGGTGGTGAATGGAACCTTTCGGGTGTCACCGCAGGCGTGATCGAAGACATGTTGTTATCGCTCGCAATTGAAGAAAACGACTCGTTGGTTGATGTTCAAGCTGAGCTTCTAGGCTCGCTCAAAATTCCTAAGCTCAACCGAGCGCTGTCTGTAAGTGGAAGTACCAGTCTCATCGAGGGTATGTTGGATATAGAAATCTCGACCGAGGATCTGCCTTCCTTTACCGATCTTGCCGCGGCGGTTGGCTTGGATCAGGCTGCCAAAAGTTTCAGCGATCTCAACATGGCAGTGCCTTCCGTTAATGGGGCGCGTTTTGGTTTTGATATCAACGCAAAGAAAATCACATACCTTGCGGTGGATGGTGCGCTGCGATTTGGCAATGGTGCGTTGGACGTCTCTTGTTCCTTCATGCCTGATTTGTCAGTGACTGGATCGCTCCCCGAAGATGGCGGAGTTGGACTCGGGGATATTTTCTCCACACTCGGAATTGACGCTTCAAACTTCCCCGATAGCGGACTCTCCGCATTGAACTTGAGTCTTGCCCCAACTGCCAAAACCTATTCTTTCTCCATCGGCTTGCAGAACAATTGGAGTATCAAACTCGGCAGTTCATCGTTGTCCGTTGCGCAAGTTGGTGTTGACCTTGCCCACGAGGCAGGCACGACTACCGCAACCATCACAGGTGAAATCGCTGTTGACTCAACGTCCATTGAGTTGAGCGCCAACCTTGATGATGAAGGCAACTGGGAATTCAGCGGTGGAACATCCGAAGGCTCGACGATCAAACTTCGTTCGGTTATCAACACCTTCCTACCCAATGCCATTGACCTGCCCAATGAAGTTCCGAATATGGCATGCACAGATGTTGCTCTTACATTCAAACCATCCACTAGTGACCTAACATTTACCGCCAGTTCCGCCGACGCATGGGACATTCCCGTCGGTGTGGATGGGATTAGTATCAGCGATATCAACTTGAACATCAATCGCTCCAAAGGTGGCGATGGAAAGAGCGAGACCACAGGTTCCATCGCTGGGACGCTCAACCTTGGTACAGCAAGTTTCACGTCCACGTATGAATTCCCTGGCGATTTTGTTATAGCGGGGAGTATTCCATCCTTCAAACTTTCTCCGCTTGTTCAAGACATCTGCGGTGGCGACATCGTGCGCGGCATGTCTGTCCCTGCGGGGTTCATGGATGTGGAGTTGAAGGACATTGCTTTCGAGATCAATCCGAAACAAAAAGAGATGGCGCTCTCAGCCAATTCCCCGATGGGGCAATCTGAAATTCAAGTCAAAAAGATGACGGATGGAAAGTGGGGTTTCACCGTTGGCTTTGTGCCGCCTGCAAAGTGGAAACTCTCAACCATAAACTCGTCACTGTCTGTTCTCGATGATTTGAAGTTCTCGAACACGGCGCTCATCCTTGCGTCCAGCGAAGACCGTTCATTTGAGCTTGCCACTATCGAAACGCCGTTGGATGATGTCGATATCAAACCTGGGTTGAATCTGTTTGCCTCATTGAGCATGAAAGGCTTGGGCGTGGACGAATTGCTCAAGATCGATTCGCTCACCATTTATGCCGCCATCGGCACAAATCCACGCAACCTCACGCTCGAAGCGCAGATCGAAGGTGAATACAACATCGACAAAAATGTTGCCTTCGGTGAGATCAAATTCCGATTGAACGTTGCACCGCCAGCTTTTGGCGTGATGTTATTGGGAACCATTCATGCCCGCATCGATAAGAGCGAGTTGGACTTCATCGGTGGTTTGGGCATCGAAGCCATTACCACACCGCCATCCTTCCAGGCTCGCATGACCGCCACGATGGAAGGTCGCTGGCAGGACCCGATGGGAGCGAAAGGCGTTGCCATCATGGATGTTGCGCTTGACCTCGGCGTTGCCTTCCCGCCCATTCGTCCATCCATTGGTATTGCGGGCGGTTTGCAGGTCGGCAGTTTTATCGGCGCGGCGGCGGTCAAGTTCGATACCGCCAACCCCGGCAACACGATGGTTGCCATCGCTTTCAATCAACTTTATCTCACGGATATTTTTGATGTCTTTTGCCCGCCTGTCATCAAGAAAGCCATTCCTAAAAACATCGTCAAGACCGTGCTGGATATTGGTTATGAAGATGTCAGCATTTACGTTGTCCCGCAGCCAACATACATTGGTGAGCTGTATTTCGAGCAGGGCATTGCTCTCAAGGGGACGATGTATCTTTGGGGACTGCGTGTTTTCGCTTCCGTCAAAATAGATCAAGCGACAGGCATCCTTATCGAAGGAAATGTGGAGCCGATCGATATCGCGGGCGTGATCAAAATCCGTGGTGCGGGAGGCAAACCTGGTCCCTCGCTCTACCTGGACCTGAGAACTGGTGCGACCCCAACGATCGACATCTCTGGCTCCGTGGAATTGTTCGGCTTTGTCAGTGAGACTATTCTCCAGATCTCAGATACCGAGTTTTACTTCCTGAGCGTCGGCAAGATATATAACCTCTTCGAAGCCAGTCTCGAAATCCGTGGCTCTGACAAAACCAACGGTGGCAGTATCTACGTCAAAGCGACGATGAAGAATGACTTGTTTGCGTATCTGCGTGAGAAAGCCACCAAAGAGATCCAAGCCGCCGCTAATGACGCCATCAATAAGATCAGTGATGCACAGCGTAAATTAACAGCCGCACAAAATGAAGTTAACAAGATCAACAAAGACATCGCCGATATGCGTGCAACAGTAAAGAAGGAACGTGAGCGTGATGCGAAAAGACTCAAGGATGCCCAAAACGCTGTCAGCAGCGCTCAGGCTGAAGTAGACCGAATCAACTCCGAGATTGCAAAGATGCGGAAGACCGTCCAGGCTGAAAGAGATAGAGACACGAAAAATCTCAGTAATGCACGCAAGGCTGTCACGGATGCGCAGAACAAAGTCAACAGCTTGCAGAAAGAGATTGACAGCACGAAGGCACGTATCAGTCAACTCAATAAGGATATTTCCAACAAGAAGAAATGGTACAACAAATCGAAATGGTATCAGAAGAGTTATCGCTGGGCGGAGTATAGCGCTTACGCCGCATCGAAGGGGACGGAGATCGGCGCGTTGTACACCAAGATTGGTGGCATCGAAACTGCCAAAGCAACGGCTGTTGCCGCGTTGGAAGTGGCGAAGCAAACCTTGCGTGGCATGGAAGCCGCCGCGAAGACCATCCCTGTGGATGCCGACCCGCGTGTGGCTGGTCTGTTCGCCGCACGTGAGACCGCAAATGGTGTGTTGGAAGCTGCCAAGCAAACTTTGAAAGGGATGGAGAAAGCCGCTACATCCATCCCGATCGATATGGATCCGCGTATCGCAGCATTGTTCACCGCGCGCGAAACAGCGAATGGCTCGCTGGAAGCCGCCAAGTTAGTTCTTGCGGGAGTTAAGGCAACGGTTGGTGCCGCAGCAGAGGCGGGTGAGTTCATCGCCAAGTATGGACTGGGCGGCTTGATCGACATCCGTGAAGCGCTGTTCGAAGGAAGCCTGAGCGCCACGCAAGGTGGACGTGTGTCGCTGGCGGTCAAGTTGACCTTCATGAACAAACCGCAAGCCTTTGCGTTCGCCTTCAACTTCAATGATCCATTGAGTAGTGCAAAGGATCTGGCGAAGAAACTTTTGCCTGCGTAAGCTGATATATCCAAACCGACTAAAGAATCCTCCTGAAATTCATATTTGAATGGATGGAGGATTTCTTTTTAACAGGTACAATCGGCAAAATCGCACTTTTGCCTGCAATATTTTCATAAACATTCATGCTATACTCACTTACAGCGTATCGCACAAGGTAGCAGTCTGTGGATAATTTGGTAAACACACTTCGATTTTCCTTTGAGGCTTTCTTTCAATGAAAGGTTTACTTAATTTTGAGACAAGCGATGAATAAACCCGGCTGGAACTCGACGTATAAAACCAGAAAAAGAAAGGGACGCGATATGAGAAAACTCACTTCTCTCTTTGTTGTAATGATTGTCGCTCTGATCCTATCTGCCTGTAACCTGGGCGGTACCACAACGAATACAAACAATCCGGCTGTGGCAGATATCCCCGCTCTTGAGTTGAGTATCCAGGCGCTAAATGGAACTGAACCCTTCAATAAGGTTGGGCAAATAATCGAAATGGGTTATGCGGTTTCAAATAAAGGCAGTGCCTCGCTTGCAGGACCTGTTGCAATACTGGATACAAGTGGAGCAGTCGCCTGTCCGGAAGTCAATACGGTTGGCAACCTGGATGCAAATCTCGATCCGAATGAAAGCATTACCTGCACCTCCAGTTATGCCATCACGCAAGCGGATATCAATACCGGTTCCGTGACGCGGACCGCTACAGCCAGCGCAGGTGGTGTCCTCTCAGCGCAGGTGACTGTATCCTTCAATATCGTACAGAGCAAAGACCTTTCATTAACTGTTACCGCAGATCCCGTGTCCTACAGCCAGTTGGGACAAACGATCACGTATACGTATGTTGTTAAAAATATTGGAAACATCATTCTTGGTCCCAGTCAGTTCACGATTACCGATGACCATGCTGGCACGCAGATCAATTGTGGGGCAGATACAACCACCCTCAATCCTGAAGAAACGGTCACATGTACCGGTGCATATATTGTTGCCCAGACGGATCTAAACGCCAACGCGATAACGAACAATGCCACAGCTTTCGGTGGAGAAGCAGT
Organism: uncultured Chloroflexia bacterium; assembly: GCA_963730175.1. GTDB lineage: Bacteria > Chloroflexota > Anaerolineae > Anaerolineales > Villigracilaceae > Defluviilinea. The sequence continues at coordinate 20,058 of CAVSRF010000048.1, forward strand.
TCCCTCCCAACCAGCCAGCGCCACAGTCAACAATACTAATGTTATCAACAACCCATCTTCATCAAATCTCACTCCCGGCTCAACGATCCAGTATACCGTTGTAGCTGGCGAGTGGTTGATACAGATCGCCCGTTGCTATGGTGCAGATTACAGGGAAGTCCGCAACGCGAATTCGCAGATTGCCAATCCCAGCGTCATCTCGCCTGGCATGGTGGTAACTGTTCCACGCATTGGCAGTGTTGGAAAGATATACGGTGCGCCCTGTGTAGGGACACATACGGTTCAAAGTGGCGAAACGTGGGAATCCATTGCACAGAAATATAATGCCGACGTGCTTGTCTTGCAGACGGTAAACCCAGGTGGACTATCCGTGGGGCGTGTCCTCAAGGTGCCGCTTAACTCCGCAGGCGCTGTGATTACCATTCCAAATGCAACCAGCACCCCCGTCTCGGGAGAGCCGACAAGAGTCACCCTCCCAACCAATAGCACCTCTGCAACACTTCTGGGAGTCCTTTCTCCACAAGGCGTGGTGCGTTATGTTGTGAATGTCAACCAGAACGATACACTCGATGTAAAGGTCACAGCTCCAGCGGGTGAAGTTGCCATGCGCATTTACCAACAGAATGGCAGCGATCTCAAAGCAAAGGATACAACACTTACATGGGCAGGAGTTATCGCCAATACCGGCGATTATGTCATCGAGCTAACGGGCGTCGCAGGAGAAAACAATAAAACCTTCAACCTTGAGATCAGCGTGATTCCAGCCGCCTCGTAATCCCTTCAGGTCGGTTTCGGATTTATAGAATCGCCTCTTGCCATCCTCGCCGTGGACTATTGATTCGCCTCCTCTGTCTCAGGGACAGTTGGTCTGGCTTCTTGGTGTCGTTTCTCTGCTAACGAATTGGCAATTACCCAAACATATCTTGGAGAATAAATAATGGATTCAGAAAAGGTGCTAGCCCAACTTAGAAAATTTCTGCTCATCATTTCAGCCGGTGTCTTCGTGATGACCGTGTCCGAACTCACCTTTCTTGGGCATTGGAACGTCACCATACAATTCCTTCCATTTGCATTATGTGCCCTGGGCTTGATCGCTTCCACGCTTGCCTACTTCCGCCCCAGCCGAGGGACGATACGTTTCACACAGTGGTCAATGATCTTTATAGCCGTTTGCAGCGCCATTGGTTTTTATGAACATATGTCGGGTAATTTTTGGTTCTGGCTGGATATCCAGCCCAGACGCCACAACCTGGGAACTCATCAAAGCAACGTTTACAGGAGGTATTCCCATACTGGCTCCCGGCATCCTCACTCTCGGCGGTGTGATCGGAGCCTGCCGCAACCTATAAGCATCCATCTCTCGAAATAAAATAGCAACCGTAAATAAATAATAAATCACGAGACTGCATGTCTCGTGATTTATTATTTTCGGTGAAGAAAATAACTCAACTGGTCACTTGGTTCAATTTCTCTTTTCGAAGATCCATACCTGCCTCCAAATACCCTTTTAGATTCATTAGGAAAAACCCCCATTGATTGGCATGGTCGTCATAAAGTTTCTTTTCATCAGCATCCTTCTGAGTGGTCGAATGTTCCAACTCAAGAGTTGTCTCGCCATTAGCTTCGCTCAAATCAAATGAAACCAAGGTTGGAACGGAATCTGCGGTCCATGTATAGCTCAACTTCTTGTTTGCAACGATGTCCACATATTCACCCTCTTGTGAACCATTTTGAACTCGCGTCTACAAAATCCCAGAAGAGTTTAAATTTTCCACCGGGACGCGGGTCTGATTCGGCACGACTCGGGAACCAGCGCACGAGTTCATCTGCTTTTGTTAGTGCCTTGAAAACATTTTCCTGTGAACTCTTGATAACGACAGTCTGTTTGATAAAACTATGATTGTTGGACATTTCTCTCTCCTTATTATTTTAGAAACTACTAAATTAAAAGCGACACGATCACTTTTCAAACAAAGACTCCAAATGATCGAAGCACCCAGCCCAGCCCTCACCGTGTTTATCACGTTGGGCGAGGTCGGTGAAAAGCTCATGCTTTAGAGCGATTTCGGTAACGCCATCCTGCGCGAAAAACTCCACGGTCACCAGCGTCTCTGGTTCATTGGGATCTGTAGTTTCCCACTGCCAGGTAAACACTAATTTTTCGAAAAGTATTATTTCTCGATACACGCCCCCTACGATCAAAATGGGATTATCGCCGGGTGCCTTCATTCCAAGGCGATACCTTCCTCCCACCTGTAAATCCACCTCGGCAATGGGCGTTGTAAAACCTTCTGAAACAGCAAACCATTTTTTCAGTTGCTCTGGGTTTGTCCATGCCTGAAAAGCTTTTTCACGTGAAGTACGAATTGTGCGGCGCAGTTCCAGTGTGATGGTGGGTTTTAAAGTTGGATTTGTCATTGATATAAACTCTATTTGGTGTCCTCTTCAAGCAAGTCTGCCAGCGAATCCAGTTTGGCATCCCAAAACTGCTGATAGAAAGCAAGCCACTTTGCTGCATCCTGCAGAGGCGCCGCATTTAATCGGCAATATTGAACTCGCCCTTGTTTTTTTCTTGTCAACAAACCAGCCTTCTCCAAAACACGAATATGCTTGGAAACAGCAGGAAGGGACATGTCAAAGGGAGATGCTAATTCCAGAATGGACACCTCTCCTTTTGTCAGAGTCGAAATAATCGCGCGCCGCGTGGGATCCGATAGTGCAGAAAATGTTTGATCGAGTTGCTCAGAATAGTAAACCATTTGGTTTAGTATAGTGGAATTGAAACAACTTGTCAATAGTTTCAGTGAATGTAGAAATAGAATTTTCCACCTTGAAAATATGGATGGCAAAGAAAGAATTGAGATAAGTACACACGGTCAGCTAGAATAATAAAATCAGAAAAGCTGGGCAACTTTGAGGTAGTCTTGAGGCAACGTGTATCATAGAGCAAATGCTATAATGAATAAGCGCTGAGACTTTAGCAATGAGAGGAGACCTAGATGGCTGAATTAAAAACAAAAGCCAATACGGCAAGCGTGGATAAATTCCTTAAGGGCATCAAGGATGAGCAAAAAAGGGAAGATTGCTATAAAATTTTGGATATCATGCAAAAAGTCACCAAAGCCGAGCCGAAAATGTGGGGTGCAAGCATTATTGGATTTGGAAGCTACCACTACAAATATGCATCGGGGCGCGAAGGCGATTGGTTGTGACAGGCTTCTCACCGCGCAAACAAAATCTTACGCTTTACATTATGTCTGGCTTCGATGAGTACAATAATCTGCTCAAAAAGCTGGGAAAATACACAACGGCGAAGTCATGTTTATATATCAAGAAACTGAACGATGTTGATATAAAAACCCTAAAGGAACTTGTTACACAATCCGTAAATAAGATGAAGAAGTCCAACAAGTAGGATGAAAAGCTTCCAAAATTTTTGTTTGATTGCTGGAATGATATCTCTGTTGATGGAAGCATGTGGCGGGATGACAAACACTGCGTCCCCTTCCACACCGACAATTGTTCCTTCCTCAACAGCCACATCTCGTCCCACGCCGACTCCGACTCAAACCTTCACCGCAACCCCGATCCCAACAGCGACACCGATTCCCAATCCACTTGAGATTTCCGCCCTGCGCGCCCGGGATTACCCCGGCAGTGTTATCGTGATCGAAGATGTCCTTGATCCTGGTGTAAATTACAGCCGTTACTATGTCTCTTATCTTTCCGAAGGCTTGAAAATCTACGCGCTGATGACGGTTCCCAACGGAGAGAAACCATCAACAGGCTGGCCCGTTATCATCTTCAATCACGGATACATCCCGCCAGATGTATATCGCACAACAGAACGGTATGTCGCTTACGTTGACCTCATTGCACGCAGTGGATATATCGTCTTCCGCTCAGACTATCGCGGACATGACCGCTCTGAGGGGGTAGCTAGGGGTGCGTATAGCAATCCAGATTATACAATTGATATTCTCAACGCAGTTGCTTCCATGAAACAATACCCTGATGCAGACCCCAACCGCATCGGCATGTGGGGACATTCCATGGGCGGATATATTACCCTGCGCTCAATGGTCATCTCAAAGGATATCAAAGCTGGGGTGATCTGGGCAGGTGTCGTTGGTTCCTACCCTGATCTGCTCTATAACTGGCATCGCGGTCCAGCTGCATCCCCAGACTCGTCGCCGCGTCCCGGCTCGTGGAGGTCAACATTCGTGGAGCAATATGGTTCACCGGAGGAAAACCCCGAATTTTGGGCTTCAATATCTGCCAACTCCTATTTGAAGGATATTTCAGGTCCGCTTCAACTTCATCATGGTACTGCCGATACTGACGTGCCGCTTGAGTTCTCAGAAAAGCTCTATTATCAAATGCTCGATGCCAATCAATACGTGGAGCTGTATAAATATGATGGAGACAATCACAACATCTCCAAATATTTCAGCACTGCCATGCAACGGACGATAGAGTTCTTTGACAGGTACGTGAAATGAATGCGACTTCGACGAGGGCGAAGTAATCCCTTTTACGGCAAGGGAGATTTCTTCGTCGGGCTATAATTCGGCAAATCTACAAAAAGGTGAAATAAAAAAATGACCACACGCCTCTATCTCGTTCGACACGGAGCTACTCCACTCTCAGCAGAAGATCGTTTTGCAGGGACCGAAAACGTTCATTTATCAGAGGAGGGGCGCGACCAAGCCAAACACTTATCCCGGCGTCTCGCCGACGATAAAATTGACGCCATCTACTGCAGCCCGCTTGATCGCACAGTGGAGACGGCAAGCATTATTGGCAAACCTCATGGGCTTACACCCATCATCAATGACGGGTTCCGTGAAGCCAGCCATGGCCGCTGGGAAGGCTTATCGCGCAGAGAAGTGGAAGAAAAATTTCCGGGCGAATATGCCACATGGGATACGGACCCTTTCACATTTGCTCCACAAGGCGGGGAATCGGGCATCGTTGTACTGGCGCGCGCTTTACCTGTTATACGTGAGATCATTGTCAATCATCAGGACAAGAACATTCTTGTTGTTTCGCATAAAGCCACACTCAGGCTCCTCATTAGCAGTCTGCTCGGCTTCGATGTGCGCGGCTACCGCGATAGGCTTGATCAGGCTCCGGGATGCCTGAATATTCTGGATTTCAAGGATACCGTCCGCTCACGGCTGATGCTGTTTAACGATGTTTCGCATTACACTGACCACCCTCATCGTCCGCACAGACACCTCTCGCGCTGGTGGGACCTCGCGACGCCGCCTGAAAATTAATTTGTCAGTTAAGATCAAAGTATGTTTAACGGAATCAGCCGTCCCTGCGGGTGAGGCGACCGCGAAGCGTGTCCAAAGTTTAACAAAAATATAAATTTGGGCAGAGTCGAATTTAGAGTAAAATTAGCATATATCCAGTACTAAAGTCCTGTTGTGTACAAATTATCAACCACAGCCAAGGAGGTCGTTAATGTTCAAGACCCAGAATCTCTACCAGAATGATGATAAGTGGAAAAACACCAAGCTTGGAAATTCATCCGAGACTATCGGCGGATGGGGGTGCCTGCTGACATCGGTGACCATGATGTTGAATGGCATTGGCTATAGCGAAACTCCCGAGACCGTCAATGAAAAAATGAAAAAAGCAGGCGGTTTTCAGGGAGCGTTTTTTATCCCCAGCGTTTTGCCTTTCGTGTGGCCCAATTGCGCGTACCGAGATATGCAACCTTGCGAAAGTTCCCCGGCGCCCATCTCACAGATCGACGCGGCAGTTGCACAGGGCAAACCCGTCATCCTTCAGGTGGACTGGAACAAACAGGCTGGCATTCAAACCCACTTCGTTTTGGTAAAAGAGAAGAAGGGGGATGATTACGTTCTTTACGATCCCTATAAATACGGTGGTGATGGTCCCAACAAGGAAGTGTTGTTGACCACCCGCTACAAATATAACGGTGCCACTATTGGAAAGGAAATTAGCGCTGTTTTATGGTTTGATGCGTACAGCGCCACACCGCCCGAACCCCCGAAAGTCACAAAGGTTCCCGTCCCTGCAAACAAATTTATGATCTATGCCGCAGAGGACGATCTTGCGTTGCGCGCCGATCCATCCATTGGCGGCTATCTCTTTAAGCGCATGGTTAAGGGGACAGAGTTGATTTGTCTTGAACCGAAGACCACCGCCAAAGCCAAACTCGGCGTAAACGGTCAATGGATCAATGTTCAGGATCCCGCGGGCGACCAGGGATACATTGCCGCTTGGTACGCATCGGATACGAAGGGCGCTCCGCCTCCTTCCTCGTCCACGCCTGCCTCTACATCCACAACTTCAACTACACCCAAACCTGCTTCCACTACAACTCCCACTGTGCCGGTAGCAAGCAAACCGTTACCTCCAGGCGCGCTGGCATTCGTCCCCACCGAGGAAATGTCCTTCCGTACACAGCCTGTGATCGCACCTGAAACATTGATCCGCCGTATTCCGGTCACTGAACAATTAGTTAGTGTCGAGCCTGCCAAGGATGCCATCGCTAAAGTTGGCGTGGTCGGACAATGGATAAAAGTCCGTGACCAATCGAATAAAGAAGGTTATGTCGCGGCATGGTATGTAAAGTACGCGAGTGGTTCCAGCGCACAACAGGCAACGGCAAGTACGACCGCTGCGGCTTCGACAACATCATCCAACGGCGCCACCCAGGTCAAGGCAACTGCACAGGCGGTCGCTTTCCGCAAACAGCCCACAGTGAGTGATGCGACTTTGATCCGTTGGCTGCCTCTGGGTGAAGTATTGACGATCAACGAGCCGGGTGGAGATGCAAAGATCGGTGCAAATAACCAATGGTTAAAGGTCAAAGATAAAGGTGGCGTAGAAGGTTATGTCGCTGCGTGGTTCGTAGCTCGCTAGTTTAGGAAACTTAATGGCTGAAGACAAGCAGGGCGCGAACGGAAGCGTTTTCATCTCCTACTCGCGTAAAGACAAGGTGTTCGTCCAAAAACTAAACGACGCGTTGGATAACGCGGGCGTTCAAGCTTGGGTGGACTGGGAGGGTATCGAACTCGCGTCCGATTGGATGGAGACGATCACAAATGCCATCCAGGGAAACGACGCGTTCATCTTTGTCATCAGCCCCGATTCCCTCAGATCAAAAGTTTGCATGGATGAACTTGAACTGGGTCTTCAGTTAAACAAGAAACTGATTCCCATTCTGTATCGCGAACCAACCAAGACATCGAAGATGCATGAAAAGATTGCGTCTACCAACTGGGTTTATCTCCGCAAACAGGATAATTTCGAAGGAACGATTCCCAAAACTCGTGGAATCGGTAAATACAGACCTTGACTGGGTGCGGCAGCATACCCGTCTGCTCGAACGTGCCACTGAATGGGAAAATAAGAAAAAAGGGGATGGTTATCTGCTTCAGGGCGGCGATCTTGATGATGCAGAACACTGGATGACGGAATCGACGGCACAGCCAAACCGTAGTGTTCTTCCCAAACAGGCTGAATATATTCAAACCAGTCGAAAAGTGGCTGTACGGAATCAGCGCAGGGTATTGATCGCTGTTTCTCTCCTTGCTGTAGCCGCTGTTATATTGGGAATTTTCGCATTGTTTTCCCGCAACCAGGCTGTCATAGCCGAAAACACCGCCAAGGCAGCTGAAGCAAATGCGAAAGTGGCAGAAGCCGCCGCAAAGTCAAGTGAAGCGACGGCAGTAGCAAACGAGCATATAGCCGCCACGCAGAAAGCCATCGCGGAAGTGAATCAAAAAGTAGCAGAAGAAAAGACTAATCTTGCCATAGCAGAACGAAGTGCGGCAGAATCGCAAATCCTGCAATCCCGCGCTGGCGAATTGGATGCAAGCACCCTGCTTGCCATTGACGCTTACAACCGCGCATCATCTTTTCAGGCAGAGAATTTGATCCGTATTAATTCGAGCCGTTCTGCAATCCCCGTAGCGCAAATGAAGCAGGATGGGGCGATTTGGAACATCGAATGGTCACCGGATTATCAGTTTTTCGTCACTGGTAATAATTATGATTCTACGGGTGGCGCAGCAAAAGCCCAAGCCTGTGTATGGCGCGCCAGCAATGGTGAAAAGATTTATTGTGTGGAGCATAAGAACGATATCAACGATGCTCATTTTTACCAAAGACGGGAAATATCTCATCACCGCCAGCGCCGATCAAACTGTCAAATTCTGGGATGCGGCCAATGGAGACTTTGTCAAGGAACTGGACTTTGGCGGAGCCATTCTTGACCTTGATATAACCAACTCGGTCCTTGCCATTGCAAGAGAAGATAATTACCTGACCATTTATTATTATCAGACCGAACAACCACCCTACGATTATGTCCAGAATGATGGGGTAAAGGTCGTAAAGTTCTCGCCCAACGGTGAACGTTTGGCATTCGGTTTGCAAAATGGGCAGGTCAGATTTTGGAATTCAAAAGGCACCTATTTTTATGAAGGTCCCCTACATCCAAAAAGTTCGTATGTTGTTCTTGCCTGGAGTCCGGATAATAGTTGGCTGGTATCTGGAGGAGGCGATAGTGTGGCACGTCTCACCCGAAGCGATGGGGCTTTGCAACACAAAGTAACTCATCAGGATTGGGTGGAAGGCGTAGCTTTTGGTCCTGACCCAACCTGGTATGCCACGGCTTCGGACGATAATATCATCCGCGTAATAAATACAGCGACCGGGACGGAAAAATTTCGTATGTCGCATACTCACTTTGCGCAAAAGGTAATTGTCAGCTCGGATGGACAGTGGATTGCGTCAACGGGATATGACCACGTCGTGCGTATTTGGGATTCGATCTCAGGCAGTCAGGTTATGGAAATTCCATTAGATGACAACGGTTCTGCCATCTCGTTCAATAAGGATAATTCCCAGATCGTTGCCGCAGATGAAAGCGGAAACATTAGTATTTGGAATATCTCAGCTTTAAATTCCCGTGTTGGGTATATCAAGTTTACAGAGTTTCTTCATCAAGCTCATTTTACGCCTTCAGGTGAATATCTGGTTATCAATGCAGACGACTACAATGTTTGGAAGATACCTGCTAACCAGGCTACTAAATTCACAGATGGAACTAAAGGGCAGGTTATCCTTTCCGCTAACAGTCTGACTTACAACATAACCATAAGTCCTGATTCTCGGTGGGTTGCGGCAGTGGAATACGATAGTGAAGATGCTCAGAAAAACCGCGCGACAGTGGTTGGCATTGACGGGAAGAACCAACACCACCTTGAGCATGGCGGCCGGGTGACAGGAGTTGCGTTTACGCCGGACAGTACCCTGGTTGCCACTTCTGGAGAAGATGGGCTTATCTGGTTTTGGGATGTGTCAACCGGTGAAAAACAATTTAGCCTGGACAACTCCGGACCAATAAACTCCCTGGCAATCAGCTCTTCCGGCACTTGGATATTTGCAGGCTTGCACGACAAGATAAAGGTCTGGAATACAACTACGAAGGAACATGTTACCGAATTACAACAAGCAGGCGATATAAAAAGTATCGCCATTAGTTCGGATGGCAAATTTCTTGCAACGGGAAGTTCAGAAAGTACGGTGGCACTCTGGAAAGTGGAAGGCAATACGATTACAGCCGTTGGAGATTTATTACGCCTCAGTGGTATTGCTGAAGCGCTGGCGTTTAGTCCCGATAATCACTGGCTTGCCGGAGGAGGCTCTGCAGGCTTTGCTTACTTGTGGGATGTAGCTTCTTCGCAGGAATTGGCACGGATACCCCACGGAAACAACCGGGTTACAAGCGTCACCTTTTCACCTGATGGAACACAGTTGTTCACAGTGTCGCGCAAAGTTGTAAGGATTTGGGAGCTGTCTGCCATACCCTTGATCCACAAAGATCAATTGATATCGTTAGCCTGTTCGCATCTTGTCACCAATTTCAGTACGGATGATTGGACGACTTATTTTTCAGATGAAGCGTATCAGCTTATTTGTCCCAGCCTGCCCATACAGGAAAATCACCAATGAAAAAAACACAAAGCAATTCTGAATCAGTTATGGAGGAACCCGTCATGGAAAACGAAGCACCGAAATCAATACCCATCTTGCAAATTGCATGGGCACGCTTTTCAGAGCTCGATAGAAACGCCATCGCCCGGATGGCATCCCATTTGAACAAACGCCGCTGGATCGCAATACTGGGGGTACTTGCAACCCTGTTTGCCATTCTGTCCCAAATTTTCCCAAAAACACTAAACCAGCCCTTCTTGGACTTGGGTATTCAGGATTCTCCTTGTATCCTCACCCCTCTCGTCGGATCGGCAATGGCGGCATTCACAAAAGCGTTCTATTCCAATGGCGAGTGGCTTGTCATGCGTGCAGGCGCTGAGGAAGTTCTCAAGGAAATCTACTTCTTCCGCACAATCTTGCAAAAAGGATCTACACGTCGGTCGTATCTTGAAAAAAGACTGACGGAAATACAGCGCCAGTTGTATCGAAGCATGGGAGGTGAACTTGTCCTCGAGCCCTACAACGGAGAGACTCATTCAAGATATTACCCAGGATGATCCGTCCAGCGATTTTGGTTATGAAGATCTAAACGGTGAAGATTACTTCAGGTATCGTGTTGAAAACCAACTTGCCTGGCATAGACGAAAGGTTCGTATACATCAGCGTCGAGCGCGTTAGATTTCAGGTGCTTATTCTTACGTCTGGGTGCAGCAGGTGCTTTTCTGGCAGCTTGGGGTGGAACTATTAGCCTGTGGGTCGCGTTGACAGCCTCCCTGACTGCAGCATTTTTAGGCTGGCAGGAACTCCGCAATATTGACATGGTGGTCAAGAATTACAGCAAGGTCATTGTTGAATTGTCGGTTATCTACGATCATTGGCTCAACCTCGAACAAGAAGAACGCACCGATGCAGAGTTCTTCCGTATGGTGCGAAGTACAGAAGATATTCTCTGGGCACAAAACATGGAATACATCAAATCCATGCAGGAAGCCCTGAAGGAAGCTGACCTTGATGAAGAAGCCGGTTTGGTCAACCGCGTCATCAAGGAATCAGTCAATTCTGCCAATCGTACCAAGCAAGCCATGGCAGACAGCCTCGTGGACTATACAAAGGAAACCCTCGAACAGGTGGAAGGAAAGGTTGAAGACACTTTCAAAGCCGCTCTCGGCTCACTGGCTGAGGAGGCATCCTCCGAATTGGTCCAACAGGAACTGGAAGCGATGGGCAAAGCTGTGGTTGAAATGACAGAAAATGCCATTCAAAGCGTATCCGGTCTTACATCCTCGCTTGCTGATATTGCAAAGGAATTTGCACATATTGATATTGGCAGGGATACCACCAAGGAAGAACTCAACGCCATCCTGTCACGATATCCAAAATCAAACGATGTCAAAGGATAACCAGGGCACATCATGGGCTTGCGCCGTCTGTTTGGAGTAAAACCAAGGAAGAATAAAATCATGCAACCTTTAACCACAGAAACAAAACAGGAAGCAAAGCAGGTAGAGGAAGCTCAAGCTAAACCTGCTGAAGAACCTAAAAAGACACCTGAGGTGAAAACTCTTGACCTTGCTTCCAGTACAACTGAAAACAAGTCTGGCTCGCTTCGCCCAGAGATGCGTCCACATGCCTTTGTGATCATGCCCTTTGGAAAGAAAAAAGGAGGCGACGGCTCGCTCTTCGACTTCAATGCGATTTACACGCAACTTATCAAGCCGACGCTTGAGATGGCCGGCTTTGAGCCGTTTCGTGCCGACGAGGAAACCACCAGCGGCGACATCCTGACCGATATGTTCCAGGAATTGCTTCTGGCAGATTTATGCATTGCGGATATGAGTATCGACAATGCCAATGTGTTCTATGAACTGGGCATCCGACACGCCTTCCGCAAACGAGGGATTGTCCATATTCAGGCTGGACGAGCCTATATGCCCTTTGATGTTTTCAATGTGCGTACCATCCCCTATCACGTCACACCAGAGGGTGTACCCGACCCTGATTTTCTTGACAAGGATAAAGCCGCGATCACACGTGTTACACGTGATACTTGGGCATCTGACGCAGAAGCGATCCACAGCCCGGTATACAATATTCTGACAGGTTTGGTTGAACCGGATCGCAATTCCCTGCGTACACCTTTGGCCACTGGATTTCTGGCGTGAATACAACGAATGGAAACAACGCGTTACCATTGCTCAACGGCAAAAACGTATTGGTGACATATTGTTGTTAACCGAAGAGATCAAGAACCCTCTGATCAAGGAAGAGGCGATTGGCGAAGCTGGAAAAGCTTTGAAGAATATGGGGCGAAATGAACTTGCATTGGATCAATACCGCAAAGGATTGGAAGTAAATCCCCGTAATATGAACTTCCGCCGCGAGGAGGCATTCAACCTTAAACCGTCTTGGACGCGTGGATGAAGCCATCGTCAAGATCGAAAATTTATTGAGCACTTCCCCAACGATAGTCGAAGCGATATCCTACCTTGGTCGCATTTACAAAGAAATGTGGAACAGAATCATGGAAGATGGGTAAATCAAAAGGAAAAAAGGTTGAAAACAGCTTTCGACTCATATCACTGGCTTCTAAAATCCATCGACACCTATATTAAGGGGATACAGGGTTGATTTGAATCAGTATCTATCCAGGCGTAAATGCTCTCACACTTTCAACAATTCTGGTGGAACTTGCCACCAAGTATGAAGACCCGGAAAGTCCCGATCCTGAGATATTGTGGGTCCGTAACAACCTGAAGAACTACGTGGCTCACTTGGTGTTTGCGCTTGAAGCATTACATCAACACAGACAAGGCTGACTATTGGACACTTGCCTCAATGGCTGAATTGATAGTGCTTACTGCAAAAAACATTCAGGAGGTGGAACGCAGCCTATCGCAAAGCTCTCACAGCCTCCCGCCGAAACACATTCTTCCTGCAATCCTCCCTTGGGCAATTGGAAATGCTCCAATCGCTGGATATGCGTTCTGAATTCGTTCAGGCTGGCATTTATGTAATTCAAGAGGAAATACGCCGGATGCGATAAGGAAGAAACGCTTGAAACGCATGAAAAGAGTGACAAGGAAAAAGCTGAGGAACGCAAACATCGTGACGGATATGTTTTCCTGTTCACTGGATATATGATTGACAATGCAAACAAAAAAAGTAGCCATTTTCCTCCTGAGCGGGAACAAGACATTAAGAAGGCAATTAATGCTGCCCTCAGAAAATACGATGCCGGACCCTATGACTTGGCCGTGACTACAGGTATGGATGCGGGCAGTGAGATCATCTTCGTTGAAAGTTGTGTCGAGCGTGGAATCCCTGTGAATGCCTATTTCCCATTGTCTGAAGCACCTTATGTACGTGACTTTGTCAGCCCAGGCGGAGAGCAGTGGGTAGAGCGCTTCTACAGGATGCGTAATCATCCCCTAGTGGATGAGTTCTACCAGCCAGACCAGGTTGGATTACCCAAAGATGGCGACGATGTCAATGAACGCAATAACCGGTGGGCTTTATACTCCGCACTGGTGCGTGGCATAGATAAAGCACGCCTTATTGCAATCTGGGATGGGAAAAATGAAACATCTGGCGACCTTGATGCGCATCTCGTAAAACACATGGTAGATCTAATGCGGGATACAGGCGGTATCGTTGAACATATCAATCCAGCCAAATTATCAGGTTCAACCGCAACTGATGCCATGGATACAGAGGATTTCAGAAAAGACCCGCCAATCAATAAGAAACCGTCTTCAAAAAGAAAAACCAAAACAATAAAGAAAAAGTAACCCTTTTGAAAAGTGAGTAAAAAAATGATGCCTGCTGATTATCCAGCAGGCATCATTACATCATCAATCTTCTCTTTAGGATAAGGCCACACCTCACCTTTGATCCCTTTTGCAAGGTAAAAATCCCCTGCACGAACAGTCAACGGTCCTTCCAGACTTACAACTGTTACCATTTGATCTTCGTCACCATTGGTGATATCTGTAAGCGGGACCAGCAGAGTAACGGCACTCTTGACACAATACCCAGGTCTGATGATGACATAACTTTCCTCAAAAATAACGGGGTCGATCGGCCAATAATCATTGGGGGCATCCACCTCGCTAATAAGAAAATCGCCTTTTTGGGCAGTTAACTGGGAACCCCAAGGAGTATTGATATCCATGGTTTGAGATTCATCCTGGGCAGGTAAAAAAGGAACAACACGCCGTTCCACCTTGCTTCGATAAGGTTTGAATCGCAGGTGCTCCAACAATAAATCACTGGATGTAATAACAAGCGGTTCACTCATAACAATAATAGAAATTCTACCATATGCAATAAGAAGACCTGTCTCCGCCACTTGCGTCCCCCAAGTGGCGGAGACAAACACTCCCCAACCGCGGAATGTAACTAGGGAGTGTTTACTGTACGATGAGTACATGGCTAGAGTATTTATATCCGATGCCAAGCCAGATGAACGTGCGGCTCTCCGTATCGTTCTGCTTGACCTAAAAATGGAAGTAGCAGGAGAAACTGCCGATTGGTCCACTACGTTGGTTCAAGTGCCAGTCAATTGCATCGATATGTTGGTGATCGATTGGGATCTCCTCCCCAATCCGCCTCGTACGGGTCTGGATGAACTCCGCAAAGCTAATTCTTTACAATAAAGAAGAATATTCCATTTTGGATATAGATAGTACATTATTGATGTGGATTACTGGGGTGGTCAAGTAAAAGCGGCTTATCAGTAAAAAGGACAGCTAACTACTCTCTATCCCCGTAAAGGACTAGTCACCCCTTACAAAAATGTCAGCACTATAAATCGACAGCTTCCTATCAAATTCCTATCAAAAGGTTACACTTTTTTTGTATAACGACCACGTGTTAAATGCAAATATTGAATTTGCTAAACTGGAGTTTCAATATGAAAATAGATAAGATCATTTTACTGATTTCCTTGTTTGTGTCAGCTTATGCGCCTGTAACCAAAGAGACTGTCGCACCACTAGCTGTAGATGTACCGGCCAGTACTTGGGCAATGTCTGCTGCAAATCCTCAAAGAACTTCCTGGGTTTCAGGTGCAAGCAATGAAGTGCGCGGAAATCTAAAAGTCGAATGGTACCGGGTATTTGATCCGTATATCGACAATAAAGTTCAGGTAATCGCATCTGACGACAAAGTGTTTGTATCTACATCCAAAGGTTTATATGCCTTTAGCACCGCCGACGGTTCTCAATCCTGGGTTTATGGGACTGAGATGCCATTGGGAAATTCGCCTACTTACTACAACGGGACCCTTTATGTTGGTGGATACGATCACAAGATTCACGCTGTCAATTCTTCCAATGGTCAGGTGAAAACAGGTTGGACATTCTTTGAGGCTGGTGCGGGATATGAAACAAATCCTCTTGTCATTAGTGACACATATACGGGTAACCAGCCTGTTGTACTCGCAGGTAACCGAGATGGCTATTTCTACGCTCTCGATGGAAATAACGGAAGTTTAAAATGGAAATACCAAACCGGGGGACCTATTCGCTTTAGCGCAGCTTATAAAAGCGGGGTTGTTTATTTTGCGGCAGACGATTCATATGCGTACGCAGTAAACGTAACAAATGGGTCACTGGTTTGGAAATCCACCAAATTCCCTGGTGCGGGCTTTGATAATTATTGGCCCGTCATTTTTACGGATCCCACGTCAAACAAAGATTACGTGATCTATTCAGGCTCAAGAAAGCAGACTGGTCATGGTTCAGTACATCAGGACAAAGTCTGTATTTCGATGAGAACTATACAATGTATGCTAATCAATCTGGGTGCTCTGGAACATCGACCACATTGGACTGTTCCGTCATCTCGAACTATATGGCATCTCATCCCTGGAAGCGCCATCTGTTTATTCTGGATAGGAACACGGGTACAGAATATACTCCATACGCGCCAGTCAATTGGGCTGGAGTAACTCATAATGGAATAAACACCCACCCATCGTGGCCGGAGATGGCACAACTATATAGTTTCATTGGCTACAATGCTGGTGGAAACAATGGCGCAAATGGCTGGATTGCCCAATGGAAAATTGGATCTTCAAATGTAGGTAAGATATATAATAACAATAGTGGTGCGGCGGATGAACCTGTCACGTTCACTTCAGGAGGAAATTTAATATATTGGGGGGAGGGGGTTAACTCAGATATTTGGGGACTTTCTGACTTGACCAAACCCATCGGGAGTAATCGCTACACTTGGCAGGATTTACGCTCGTTACCCGGTGTTGGAGCGAAATATACTAGCCTTGACTTAACCGGAAAATTTGGAGGAAACAATGGTGTCTATGGTTACTTTGATGGACTGAATAATTTAAGTCCAATCCCTTATAACAACAAAGTATATATTATCAATGGGAATGTGCTATTTGCCTTAAGTACTACAGGTGGAGCACGACAACTCACAACTATACAGGCGCCCTCCAATCAAACGAGTGGCTCATTAGCCAGATCGCCACAGGATGTACAACAACTACTGGCAAATGAAGTTCAAAAGATGCTGTCTGCTGGACATCTCCGACCTGGTTATGCCGATTCGGGCATTCCCAGCGGTTTTCTCAATTTTCATGGCAATTATTCTGTACCAGGTAATCATTTGGGGGAATACTTCCATAATCCAGCAGATACTCTATATACACTTTCCATCGCTTTGCCTTACCTGTCCCCAGTCCTGCAAACACAAGTAAAGAACTATTTACAACAGGAACAGGCAAGTTATCCAGTAGATAGTATCGCTTATATTGGGTGGAAGAACGGAAGTTCACGCGAGGTATTCGATGATGCACCTGAGATGACAACTGTCTTCAATAACGTGATAAACAACGATGGTAATAATGCCTTCGTTGCAGCAGCGCGCACTTCAATATGGTATCCAAACCCTTGTTGTAGTCAATATGTTAATTTGGGCTCATTTCCCCAGGATTCATTCTACGGGGCATGGAAATATGCACAGGTTTTCCCAAATCAGGCAAAAACCATCTTTGATAAAATGAAAGGCAAACTGGCAAAGGCAGGGGTGGGGAATAACCTAACTGACACCACCCTTATTACTTACCCGTACATTCTTAACCAATATATTGCAGGATATCGCGGATATCTTGAATTGGAAAAGATGGCAGGGTATACGAGCGATATTACCCAAAGCACACAATATAATGAATACACGCGTTTATTGAATCTAAGAATTAATAATTTCAATAAAAATGCTCCAATCTGGTCCGGTGAAAACTACAATAATAATCTAAGTGTTGCAAGGAACTTTATGTTCATGGTTCCTGAACTTGCCGACGCGCTACGGGGAAGTAAACTCTCTCAAGTCCAGCAAGCTTTGGGTGAGTACCAGACCATCGAACCTTATTGGTTTGTTTCTAGATATGACCGTACATTCAATGAGGGTGTCTTTCAGCCTTTATATGATTATCCTGCGTTGTTCCAAGCCAGGGCTTACATTTTGAAGCAGCCGTATAGCGAATTAGTGAAGTATCTGGATGTTCCTGCTTTCCAAAGAGGCGACCTCTTCTACATCCAAAACCTCGTCGCTCTCCTCCAGAGCTCAGGCGTTTCTGCGGTGCCAACTGATGCTCCTACGCCTACAAGTACGCTAACGTCGACACCTGGACCTACCGGTACGCCAAGTCCAACGGTTACACCAGCCAGCATTGCATTGACAAATACACTAAGCCCGACAATTGCGCCAACCAGCATTGTGCTGACAAATGCACCAAGCCCGACAATTGCACCAACCAACACATCCGTGCCAGCCAGCCCAACACCAACATCGGATGTGTCGGCATTGAGTATTGCAGTATCGAATGTTTCAGACAGTAATACAGTTGCAAAATATGACAAACAGGAAATCACATTCAGCGTAACGACTTCGGCAAGTAATCCACAACTACCATTTGACACTTCTTCGCCTGCTGGTATCAATGGAACGGCGGGGGTTTCTGTTGATGCTGTGTTCACGTCGCCAACCGGTAAAGAGTGGATTCAGCCCGGTTTTTATTATCAGGTCTTTGATGATCAGGTGAAGGGAGGTGGGTCATGGTTCTATCCAACCGGGCAGGCTGTGTGGAAGGTGCGGTTCTCGCCAAACGAAGTGGGAACATGGCAATATTACATCAAGGCGCAGGATAAAACCGGAACCGCGCAATCAGGATCCCGATCCTTTACCGTAACCGCTTCTTCCAGTCACGGATTCATTCAAGCCAGTAAAATCGACCCGCGCTACTTTGAATATTCAGACGGGACCTACTTCCCGGCCTTGGGAATCAATTCAAGCTATAACGAAATTCAATGGACAAATCCCAGCGCAAATCAGAGCTTTTTTCAGAAGACAGGAAGTAACGGAATTCAAGTTGTCCGTATGTGGCTTTCTCAATGGTCGATTTTCGGGTCATCCTGGAATCCGTGGTATTCAATCAGGAACGATTACGACGGCTATCTTCCGAGAGCAGGATCTCGTCACCAATGGCGCCGATGTTGCACCCATGTCCCAAATGCGCCTCGTGTATGCTGACAACAATTCCTATTGGTTCGATGCTTGCCGTTTTATTGGCGGGTTTCAGGCGTCTCCCGCGGTCAAACAAAATACCAAATATCATATCAAGATCAGATATAAAGCCCAGGGAATTAGCGGACCAAGAGACGCAACCTACCCGGGCTATGGACTGGTTGCTAAAGTACAAAACCCCCATGATGGGAATTGGCATACCAATTGTTACAATGGGGGTGATCCGCAAAATGGAGTAAAGGTAACAGGCTATGGTCAGGATTTGTCGGATTGGACCTATCTCGAAGGCGAATGGAATTCAGGAAGTGCCAACATACTACCTATCTTCTATCTCGCGCTCGAGAACGCAAACGATCTGACCGCAACTGTAAATGGCCAGCCATGGAATTGGCATCCGCAGGTGGATATTGATACAGTGTCTATTAGTGAGGATTTAGGCAATGGACAGTACGGTCCAAATGTTGTTACCAAGCCATCAATGGAACAACTCTCTTACTATATGGAGAGGAACGCATATTCATTTGACAAGGTTCTGGATCTTGCAAAACAAAATGGGGTTTATCTCAAGCTTGTTGTGATGGAGAAGAACGAACAAATCGAGAACGAGATCGGATATGATGGTAAAGCCGCTTCGTTCGACAACAACAATTTCTATGGTAACTACCGAACGATGACTGCCGTGAGATGGTATCAGCAAGCTTGGTGGCGATATCTTCAAGCGCGCTGGGGATATTCGCCCAATATATTTTCATTCGAAGCGGTGAACGAAGCTGCACCGGGGTATACGAATCACTACGGGCAGGTGGACGAGATGGGCAAATATTTGCACTGTGGTGTGTTTGGTGTTTCGGTATTACCTTATGACGGGCAAAAGTGTAACCTTGTGCAACCGGATGCGCATATGGTCTCAACATCTTTCACATATGGGTTTGAGCGTAATTTATTTGCAAGCAACAAATACCCCAACATAGACTATGCCGACATCCACCAGTATATTGCAAAAGATTCAGACTTGATGCATTTCCAGGATACCGCATTATCCACATATGATCTGGGACAGGCTTACGGAGCACTGGAATCTGGTTCGGGAAAACCGATCATACGCGGTGAGACGGGACTGATCAACCAGAGTGCAAATACTAATTCGATGACGGATGTTTCCAGTGATACACAGGGTATCTGGTTGCATAACCTGATTTGGGGCGGCATTAATTCAACGGGGCTGATCGAAAATTATTGGTATGCCAAGGATCAAATCTATAAAACTGTGGATTTGCGAGGTCAGTACAAAAACTATTATACATTTATAAAAGATATCCCTCTTAATAATGGAAAATATGTGGACGCATCTGCTGTTGTATCCAATCCCAAGATAAGAGCGTGGGGTCAAAAGGATTTGACCAACCAAAGAATACATCTATGGATTGCAAACACGGATCACGTTTGGACAAATACAGAACCCATCGCACCCGTGAACGGGACGGTAACCATCGCAGGTTTGTCCCCGAGTTCCCTATTTAACGTTGAGTGGTGGGATACATATAAAGGGGCGGCAATAGATACGCAGGCTGTATCTACAAATTCTAATGGCGAGATAACCCTGACAATTTCAAATTTGTCTACAGACACGGCGGTTAGAATCACTCCACAGACAATTTCCACTGGGAGTACGCCAACCAACACGCCAACGGTGACACCAACGAATGCAACAATTACACCAACTGCTGCCTCCACAATTGTATTTACGGATACGCCTACAGATGTGCCAACCAATACTCCTACAATTGCATTAACAAATATAATTGTAAATACGCCAACCACAGTTCCTTCCAGTACTGCGACGAGTATTTCTACAGGTGTATCATCCAATACTGCCGTGCCAACTTATACCTATACCGCTTCGCCGACAAATATTCCTACTGCTACAGCTATAGTAGTGTCGACACCAACGAAAATTGACACAGCGACTGTTGCCCCATCGTACACATCCACTGTACTTCCAATAGATACAAAGACACCCGAGCCTACTGCAACAATAGCAACTCAAACACAAACTCCAAAGCCGTCCAGTACAGCAACAAAAGTTGAGGCTACCTCAAAGTCTCAAATACTTGTCCTAACCCCGATCTCAATCACTACCCAATTCGGAACGACAAAAGGTGCCGTTGATAGTCTTGCTAAATTAGATCAGAATGAATCTAACGATGATTCTTCTAAGTACATCGCTTTCCAACCAAAGAGAAACCTGTACGTTGGCTACGTGTCCTTTACTCTGCCGAATAATATTCCGGCTTCCATCGCTTCCAAGTTGTTGCTACAGGTCAACATCAAAACAAGCAGCTCTGTCTCCAGCCAAACCTGGTCAATTTATAATTGGAGTAAAAGAAAGTGGATCAGGGTTGGAGTGGCAAGGACAATCAAGCGTAATAATCATTGGCGCACGTTGAAATTTGATATTCAGGCGCCTAAACAGTACATTTCTCCCAAGAATGAGATTCGCATTCAATTGCGCTCAATCAATTCCAGAGGTGATGTCAAAATAGATTATGAAGTGATCCAGGTTGTTTATGGTTCGCACTCCACTAATGATGACGGAAAAGGCGCTCCATCTGAATTGATACATGTACAGGATACAATGATCCCAGCAACAGATATATCCTCGACTACACTAAATTCGCAGATTATTGATATTGCTCCAACCCCGACAGAGACGGTTACAGTTACACCTCGTCCAACCATTTCTCCATAACCTATCTCTCCGCCAAGTTTCACGCAAACAGTCGGACGGGTATATGGGCTTCCAAAGTATCAATGCCGGTGCTTTGGAAGCCTCGCTCGTTGATCAATGGGGGGAAAGTCGTAATATAATTTTTTCCATGAATAAACTTATCTCAATCGTCGGTGCAAGCGGTGTGGGAAAAACTGCACTTGTTCATGCGTTGGCAAAGGGATATCCGTTTTCAACAGCTTTTGAACAACATGAAGAACGTCCATTTCAAATGCTATTCAAACAGGACGCGCGCTACGCGCTTGCAAATCAAATGGATTATTTTCTTTTACGAGCGGAACAGGAACGTACGTTGCGAGCTTCATCACAAATTGGATTGTTGGATGGCGGGCTCGATCTCGACTTCCACGGTTTCACTCGCCTCTTTCTAAGCCGGAACCTGCTCACCCAAAATGAATTTGATCTTTGCCGACGCCTCTACACTTTTATCCGTGAGACTCTTCCAATGCCGGAACTCATCGTCAGCTTGAAAGCGGATGAGGAAACAGTGGCAGACCGAATGTCCAGAAGGACGCGTGTCAACATCGCAGAGATCGAAGATACGGCATTGTTTAATTCCTATATAAACGAATGGCTTGCATCCATTCCGTCTCATCAAATAATCGAATTGGATGTAACGAAAGAACCCATCGAATATTCGCACAGCGTTGATGTGATTTTGAAGAAACTCGCAGTTTGGTAGTGGATGTATAATCTGTTACACAAGAGGAGCAACCATGTATACAACAGATATGCACGAAGGTTTGATGGCAGAGACAGTTGAAATGTCTGGTGCGAACGGAGATGTGATCAATGCGTATTTTGCGCGTCCGCTTGGAGATGGTCCCTTTCCTGCGATGGTGCTGGCACATCATATGCCAGGCTGGGATCAATGGTATCGTGAGACCACGCTAAAGTTTGCGCATCATGGCTACGTGACCATTTCGCCGAATCTTTACTTCCGCAGTGGACATGGGACACCCGAGGATATTGCCGCCAAAGTCCGTGCGGAAGGTGGGATTCCCGATGATCAGGCTGTCGGTGATCTTGAAGGCGCAATGAAATATGTTCGTGCATTGCCTTATGTCAACGGCAGGGTGGGGAATCTTTGGCACATGTTCAGGTGGGAGACATGCCTATCTCGCCGCATGCCGCGCACCGGGGTTTGACGCCATTGTTGATTGTTGGGGCGGCGGCGTTGTCATGTCACCGGATAGTTTATCTCCCAAATCTCCTGTCCAGCCGTTGGAATACACCAAAGACTTGCCTTGTCCTCTTTTGGGGTTATTCGGCAATGACGATAGCCATCCCAGCCCGGAACAGGTAAATCAGCATGAAGCCGAACTGAAAAAGCTTGGCAAGCCCTATGAGTTTCACCGTTACGATGGTGCGGGTCATGGCTTCTTTTACTATCATCGTCCAAACTATCGCCAGGAGCAAGCTGTGGATGGCTGGCAAAAGGTTTTTGCGTTTTTAGAAAAGAATCTTTCTGTTAATCAATATGCCGTTGATTGAGTAGGCGGAGGGTTTCGATATGCCCTTGTGATGCAATCTAATCGCCGCCGTATCGAAACCAATAGGTTTTCAAAGTTATTCTTGTAACAATTGTTGCTTTGCTTACTGGTGGTTTCGATATGCCTTTCGCAACAAGCGCTCAAGGCTACTCAACCACCAGAGTGAATGGAGATAAAATATGTGCACCATGATCGTGGAAAAAGTAAAGATCGAAGGTAGTGGTAAGGGAACAAGCGGGTGGTTCAAACTTGAAGGAGCCAACGTATCTTATGACCATCCCTTCAACGCGCCTTTTGAACATGCGCTGAACATTGACTTTGTCAACGAATCACAGGGACCCTCTGCACGCGTTGCTGTGGAAATGAGCGAGCAAGCCGCGCGTGAATTGGTCAAGACCATTTTGGCTGTGCTGGATCAGGCTGAGGCAGGTGGACATCTGTAAACAAATTACCTTATTCAGCGAAATAAATTTTTATAAGTTTCAACACTTTACTAATCTTTTTATTGGAGAACTCACTTGAATCAGCCAACACAATTTTCGGACACAACGTCATCTCTATTGCGGGTTTTAGCTGGTGAAGACCGATTTGGAGAACAACGAAGCCTTGGTATTAGTCAAATTAAATTCAAGGTAACCTCGCAGGAAAGCAATGGTCTCTTTATTATCGAAAATACCTTTCGAGAGAAAGGAGGTCCTGCGCGGCATCTGCATCACGAACAGGATGAGTGGTTCTATGCAGTAGAAGGTGAATTCATCTTTGAAGTAGGGCAGGAAAAGTTCAGGCTTAAACCAGGTGATTCCTTGTTCGCGCCGCGTAAAATTCCGCACGTATGGGCATTTGCAGGCGGCGGACAAGGAAACATGCTGATCGCTTTTACTCCAGCAGGCAAAATGGAAGCCTTCTTCCGTGAGGTGACAAAAGCCAATGCCATGCCGCCTCAAGACCCGGAATTATGGCGTGCGCACGGTATGGAATTGTTGGGTCCCCCGCTGAAAGTGGAATAGGAGATTTTTACATGGACAAATCCTACATCGAACTCAACCGCACCTCCCGCGAACGAATGCGCACACTGGCTTTAAGCCTGACCGATGAACAAATGCAAACCAAAGTCGGAGAACATTGGACGGTATCCATCGTCTATGCACACATTGCATGGTGGGATCGGCGCGTGATGTACGTGCTGGATATGACCGAGAAGGAGGGCAAGGTCTTCATTCCACAGATCGATATATTCGTGAACGATCTGTCGCTTCCGCTATGGGCAGCTGTCCCTGCGCGTGAAGCGGTTCGCATCGCCATGGAAAACGCCGAGGCAGTGGATAAACGTCTTGAGGCATACCCAGAGTCTCTTCTCGAGGAAATCTATAAATTGAATAAACGCTGGGTTATCCGTGCCCTGCATCGCAACGAACATTTGGATGAAGCAGACGATGCACTGAGAAAATAAACAATGCATTGTTGTTCAATATTCAAGAAAAGGAGCTAACCATGTTGGAGTTTCCCGGCTTGCGAAGTGAAACGAGATACGGCATGCCTGCCGCGGATCAGGTCGTCATAAACAGGCATTACACCATTGGCTACTCATATTATTTCAGGCAGGCAAAATGGGCTTTAGAGATCGTTGACCCTAACAAGACTGATGTTCAGCGATCTGACAATTTCCGCCCGGACTTCCGCATTCCTGAAAAATTTCAGGACCGACCTGGCAGACTATGAAAAATCTGGCTATGACCGTGGACATTTAGTCGCAAGCGCCAACCAGGGTGAGAGCGAGATCCAAAACAGCGAGACGTTTCTTCTCTCGAATATGTCCCCGCAAAAACCTGATTTCAATCGCGGTATCTGGAAGCAACTCGAAGACGCGGTCAGGCAATTGGATTCTCAGAAAAAGATACTGGAGACCTACGTGATCTGCGGACCAATCTTCAACTTTGACGTTCCGGTTATGACGATCAAACCTAAGGGCGAGAACGGTAACGCGCTCCCGATACCACACGCCTACTTCAAATCCGTACTGACTGAAGACGACAGGGGAAAATTACACATGTGGTCGTTTTTGATACCCAACGAAGGTTCAAAGAAACCTCTGTCTGATTTTCTCGTGCCCACACGAAAGGTTGAACGATATTCGGGATTTCTGCTATGGGAACGTCTCAATGGCAAGGAAATCGACAAGGAAAAGAACAACGTCCGCGCGATGTGGAAGATGTAATCCGATTTAATGAAATCAAAAAATCATAACTTACTTTACCTCACCGCACTATTGGCTATATTCAGCGTTACCTTTATGGGGTGTGTAAATTCGGCAACTCCCAAAACAGTTGAGCCAACCACAACATCGCCTGTTATTGCATCAACTGCATCACCTGTCCCGCGCCCCACATTGCCTGGCGACAAAATCGATGTAGGCGGGTACAACCTGTATCTCGATTGCAAAGGCACAGGAAATCCAACAGTTATTTTGGAGTCGGGTCTTGAAGGCGATGTGGTCACATGGAAAACGGTTCATCCTGAAGTGGCAAAGTTCACGCGGGTATGTCGCTATGACCGCGCCGGGCTTGCCCACAGTGACTACGGTACCCACGCCGCGTGATGCGGAATTGATTGCGCAGGATTTGCACGTACTCCTCGCAAAAGCAAGCATTGCTCCTCCATATATTTTAGTTGGGCATTCCTTTGGTGGCTTGTTAATTCGACGGTATGCTTTCGATTATCCAAACGATGTGGCTGGGATGATCTTTGTTGATTCGCTTCAGGAAGACTGGTGGGACGAGTTGCTGATTCTTTTACCGCCAGCATCTCCAAACGATTCAGCTCGACTTGCATCCTTCCGCCTCTACCTCACCGACGGCTGGCGCGACCCATCAAACAACTTCGAAGCAATGGACATTCCCAAAGTGGTGGAACAAGTCCGCGAGACCGGCAGCTTCGGCGACATGCCCATCACCGTCCTTACCGCAGGAAAATTTACCGTACTGAATCCCGGCTTGCCGTCCGATTTGGAAACAGCGTTGGCTAATCTATTTGTAGAAGAACAGTCTCGCCTTGCCGCACTTTCTACAAACGGAACACAAACCATAATCCCCGATACAGGTCACAATATGCCGCGTGAAAATCCACAAGCGATCATTGATGCAATTCGAATTATGGTAACAGCACAATGAAAATCCTTGAAACAAACAGACTTATCCTCAGGCGTCTCGTTCTAGAAGATATTGACGCGTTATTTGCTCTTTATAGTGATCCAGAAATTCGTCGATACTTCCCCGAAGGTACGCTGACGTACGAAGAGACAAAGGAAGAACTCGAATGGTTTCTCAACGGACACCCCGAACACCCTGAACTGGGGCTTTGGGCGACAATCCACAAGGAAACAGGTCAATTCATCGGACGCTGCGGATTGCTTCCGTGGGAGATTGAAGAGCAGGACGAAGTCGAGATCGCCTACATGATCGCCAAAGAATTTCAAGGGCAGGGACTGGCAACCGAAGCCGCATTAGCCATCCTTCAATATGGATTCGAGAAGTTGGAGTTATCTCGTTTGATTTGTCTCATCGATCCGAAAAATATTGCATCCCAAAAAGTTGCCCAACATATCGGTATGACTCTTGAAAAGAGAGTGGATGGGATTGCTGGCGATAACTTTCCAACGCTGATCTATTCAATTCCTCAGAAATAAATTAGTCACCTATTTCTGAGGAATGGTAGTTCGTCGTTATCAAGATGCCAACATCCGTCCAGTTCCCCATACTGGACGGATGTATTGTTTGATCCTATCTAATTCGGGAACTTGATCCAGCCCGATGGTTTGTTGTTGAAGTACGTATCGTACTCATACACTTCACATTCACACAAATTATCGGATCGGGTTGCCGCTACACCAACCGGCGCATGTTCCAGAATGAACGGCACACAGTCTGCTGAAATAGCGGTACAGCCCGACTTTTGGGTTGCCCCATTTATCACTGTATCCGTTGAAGGTGACAAATCCGTTTCCGCTCGGCTGCCATGCCTGCAAGACACGTACGGCGATTTCATTCATGCCGATTAGGGAGCCGTCATATTCACAGCCGGGCTCGCCGTGGCAAATCCAGCGGATATCATTTAGGTTTTGCGTGTCCACCAATGTCCACGCATCTCCCACTTGAAATAAGAAATGGTTATACTGGTTATGGCATGTTCCATCCGGCTCCTTGAATTCACAATCAAAGTCGTTTGTAGACCATTGGTCGATCGTTGCCTTATACGTGCCAGAGATGTACTCCAGGATTGTGCGGCGAACTGTTTCGATAGCTTGCCAGGTTTTCAGTTGAATAAGGGATCGAGAATACATATGGCTCACCAGAATGGGATGGTAATTCTGGAGCGTCAGCAGGATAGGTGATTACATCCCATCTCCGAAATCCACCGTGCCGCCAGGACGAACTACACGGTTATTGTAGTGCGGAGCCTGTAATTGGGCATAATCCAGCAAGCCGCCCATGCGGACGATACCGCAATCTTTATAACCAGACTTGCCACTACAAATGTACATTTCGGCGTAGTAACTGTGGTACCTTGCGAAGATGGCAGGCAGACCACCTAACAGGTGATATTCCACGCGTGCCGCGACAATACAGTTATCGCTATGGTCACCGGTAATGTCTGTATTGTCCTCTGTCCCGCACTTTGGGAATGGATGATAGCCTGGCATCCGCACGCTTATTTTGTAACCGGGGTGTTTTACGGTGTTTTCAGACGCACCCGAATTGAATGGATAGGAGATCGTTGCTCCTCCCCATAGCGCACCGAGCGTTCCAAAATATTTATTCGCCAATGATGGATCATCGCCGTGTGTATGATCATAGTGACATCCACGTTGGTAATCCCACAAGCCGTGCCAGACATTTGGGTCATGTGTTGGGCAGGCAGGAGCGTCCTTGTACGGCTGAATCAATCCGCCGGATCCTTTTGTAGCGGTTGGTGCTAACGTCTGAGTTGCAGTTGGGACTGATGTCTGAGTTGCCGTTGGAACTGATGTCTGAGTTGCCGTTGGGACTGATGTCTGAGTTGTGGTTGGCACTGATGATTTAGTTGCCGTTGGGTCTGACGGCTGGGTTGCTGTTGGCGCTGGCGATTTAGTTGCAGTCGGTTCCGACAACTGAGTTGCGGTTGGCGCTGACGATTCGGTTGCAGTTGGATCTGACGACTTGGTTGCGGTCGGTTCTGGCGACTGAGTTGCAGTTGGCTCTGGCGGCTGAGTTGCGGTGCCTTTGGCGGGACGACAGAGTAATTTCCATCTGGCACGCGAGGCGGATTTCAGCATCAGTCTTGTCGAGCATGTGACAGTTAACATATCCAATGGATTCATGTCAGCCACATACTGTATCGGTGCTGATACTGACGGCTGAGTGGGAGTGGCTGTGACAGCCGCTATTCCCTTATTTCTCACAAATCCTGGGCGACAAAACCCCTTCCACTTAGTGTGTGAGAAGGATTTCTTGAGCAGCCTCGTTGGGCAGTTAATCGTTATCGTATCTCCCGGCTGAAGATCGATTGTTTTCTCCGCGCTAAGTGGCGCGGACAGAACAGGCGTCGCTTGCGGAATTGTCATTGCCGCAAGGAGCAGTAGAGCAATTATAGTTCGATACGTTTTCATTTTTTCTCCTCATTCAAATTTCAGTCAAACCTTTAGGGTGTACAGCTCCACTTGGTTCGGCTCTTATTCGGTAAGACACAAATCCTGCATTGACCAAAGCGGAGAATGCATGAATCTCCTTGGGTAAGTCACCGAATGCGAATTCAAACTTGACATCGATAATCGATATTGTCTTGAAATCTTGGACCGGATTGTAGGTGACGGTGACGGATTTCCCCATGCTTGGTTACAGGATAGTCAATTGCAAAAATGAAAGTTATCCGAATGTCCCACCTTCCATGTGACAATATTTAGAGGAAATTAATAATGGGTAGTACTGGGGGGTGAAACAGCGTGATAATATTTTTGCAAACTCGATTTTAGAAAAAATAAGCTGTCAAATGCAGGGAACCTATAAAGGAAAAGAGAATATAATTCAACAATCTTTTCGCACAGTTATCTAGCGACATACCCCTTATGAGTTGAGAAAAAGAGAACATAAGGGGTGCGGTAGTGAAATACACAAAGTTAATGATGAAAATGGAGAAATAAATGGCACATCAAAAGATAGCAATGGAGCACGATAAGAAGATTGCTCTCGTCGCTCATGACCACAAAAAGAAAGACCTGTTTGAATGGGCAAAATATAATAAAACCCTTTTAGCCCACCATATCTTGTATGCAACCGGCACGACAGGATTAACCCTCCAGCGTGAACTTGGCTTGGAAGTTAAGATGCTCCAGAGCGGTCCCCTGGGTGGCGACCAGCAAATCGGTGCAAAGATCGTCGATAATGATATTGATTTCCTCATCTTTTTTTGGGACCCGCTCGAACCCATGCCGCACGACCCCGATGTTAAGGCACTCCTGCGCATGGCGGTGGTGTGGAATATTC
Organism: uncultured Chloroflexia bacterium; assembly: GCA_963730175.1. Lineage (GTDB taxonomy): Bacteria > Chloroflexota > Anaerolineae > Anaerolineales > Villigracilaceae > Defluviilinea. The sequence goes on from CAVSRF010000048.1 coordinate 49,385, forward strand.
CCATTGCCTGTAATCGCGCCTCGGCAGATTTCATGATCTCATCACCGCTGATGGATGCAGAATACGACCGTCTTGTCGCAGACTACACTGAATATCGTGCCCGCAGTATAAATTTAGATGAGGGTGAAAACCAAACGATCAAAGAAACCACATAGAGGCTAGACATGAACATTCCTCCTGAGATTAAAGCCCTGATCGAATCAGGCTGTCCTGCTCACTTGGTAACCCTGAATTCTGACGGCAGTCCACAAATGACGCTGGTTTGGATCGGCGTGGACGGTGAATTCCTTGTCACCGCGCATCTCCCCAAGAACCAAAAGATAAAGAACGTTCTACGCGACCCGCGAGTTGCCGTATCGCTTCAGGCAAATACCAAGAGCGCCATGGAGCTTACCGAATATGCTGTCTTGTATGGAGAGGCTCAGGTAGTGGAAGGCGGAGCGCCTGAACTCCTGCAGAAACTGGCAGAGGTCTACATCAGACCCGGAGTTAAGTTCCCGCCCATGGATAACCCTCCACCCGGCTATGTAATACGCATACGAGTAAACAGAATAGCAGGCGTTGGTCCGTGGACAGGGCGACCTGTGTAATCGATGAAGTATATGAATACTATCAAACCCTGGTAATACCCTCCTGTCTAACAACATCATATACGACATGAATACTAACCTTAGAACTATCTCCCAAACCATCGAACCACAAACTGCCATTGAAGGCGCGGGCGTGCGTTTGCTCCGTTCCATATCGCCAAAAGCGAGCAACCTTTTCGACCCCTTTCTGCTTTTTGATCACTTTGCCTTCAACGACCCGCTCGAAGGTCCCATCCGCGGCTTCCCTTATCATCCGCACCGCGGCATCGAGACTGTTACCTACATGCTTGAAGGCTCCACCGCCCACCGCGACAGTATTGGCAATGAAGGACTCATCGGTCCCGGCGATGTGCAATGGATGAGTTCCGGTCGCGGCATCATGCACGAAGAAATGCCCCGCCGCGGTCCCAGCGGAAACATCTATGGTTTCCAACTCTGGGTCAACCTGCCCTCGCACCTCAAAATGTCCGAGCCGCGCTATCAGGAAGTGACCGCCGCCACGATCCCCACCTACGAAAAGGATGGCGTCAAGATACGCGTCGTCTCTGGAACAGTGGATACCGTCACTGGTCCCGTTCGAGACATTGCCGCCTCGCCTCTTTATATGGACGTGGAGCTTGCTCCGGGCATCGAATGGCATTTCCCCATCCCCAGCGGACATACCCTCATCACCTATGTTTTCGAAGGCGAAGGTGTCTTCTCGGGTGAAACAGTCAACGCTGTGAAAATGCTCAAATATGCCGATGGTGATCACATCACCGTCAAGACAGAAAATAACCCGGTACGTTTTATGCTCATGGCAGGCGCACCGTTCAAAGAACCCATCGTCCCCTATGGTCCCTTCGTGATGAACACCATCGAAGAGATCAAACAGACGTTGCAGGAATTGCGTAACGGAACGTTTATCAAAGAGTAAGAATGTGCTCTGTGTGGGATGCTGACAGAAAATGGATTCTGCGGGATTTGTTTAGTACAGCATCATAAGAATGTATTGAAAATATCACGATGAACCGCCAATTTTTTGGCGGTTTTATCTGTTAACCACTAGTATTTGACTCCGATTTATGCTACAGTATTTGTAAGGGGAGTTGTTGTTTTCTAATAGGTATGAAGAAAGGAGATGCCTATGGAACTGGAGATCGGAAGAGTCACTCATTACTACGATCACCTCAACGTAGCGGTCTTGAAGCTCGATGAAAACTTGAAATTGGGCGACAAGATCCATATTTAGGTCATTCCACAGACTTTACTCAGCGCGTCACTTCCATGGAAGTGGAGCATCACGTAATATTGTGGGTGAAGCCCGGTGACGATGTGGCGGTCAAAGTCATTGAGCCTGTACACGAACACGATATTGTCTATCGTGTTGCGGAAGAGGTTACAGAGCCGCATCTTGCGTGAGGATGTCTTGATAATAAGTTTTGAATAGGGGGCGTTTGTGGTTAAGGAATTAATATACCGTGTGATTGAATCGGATCAATTTCCAGTTGTTGAATTCCGGCTGATATGTAATTTCCATGATGCCGCAAAGGTCAATGTAGAAATTTCCTCGTTGATAGACCGGCAGGTTCATGATGTGGCACATAAGAGTGCGGATCAGTCCTTCGTGGGTGACGAAGATGATGTTTTCGCCGTCGTGTGCGATGCGTTTTTCTTCGAGCAGTTCAGCGATCCGTTTTCGTGCTTCTTCGCCTGTTTCGCCCTCCGGAAAGCGGAAGTCTTGTTTTCTCTCGAGCATGGCTTTCCATTCTTCGGGGAAGGTTTGCTGTAATTCCTCCAGAGACGACATTCTGTCGAAGAGTCCGTTGTCTATCTCGTTGAGACGTTCGTCCATGGCGGGGGAGAGGTTCAAGTGTTTGGCAACATATTCGATGGTCTGTGTGGTTCGTTGATACTCGCTGACGTAGATCCCCGAGACCTGCTTGTCTGAAAAATATGTCCATAGTTTTTTCGAATCAGCCCTCCCTTTGGGGCTGATCGGCTGGTCCCGATGTCTTAAGCGTGGGTTGTAGAAATCCCCTTTTTCCTTCTCGGCATGTCGGACAATATAGAAGGTGGTCATGACCTGTTTGTTATTCCTTTTTACGATCTTTATCTCGGTAGTATTAAGCGAGATCTCAAGCTTGTTCCTATATTTGATCCCCTCGATGAACGGCGCAAGAACTTCAATCGTTGACGCGCCCTGGAAGTGATCTTTCTTGGTCTTTGGGTCGGGATAGTAGACCCAGCCTTTGTATTCTTTCCCTTGAAACTTGATCTTGCACTGTGAAAAGAAAAAGTCTTCGGCGTTGGTTAGTTCCGTCCACTTCACTTTTTTGAATTTGTATTCGGGCTTCGCCATCACGAATTCATACGGCTCAATGGAAATGTTCAATGTGCCGTTGAACGTACGGTCAAGGTTCAAACCCAGTTTCTTGAAATAGGGTTTTTGTTTTTCGATGCTTCCATATTCCGGGTAGGCTTTGGATGGACCAGACGCGACATGGTATCCTTTTTTGAGGCGGGCAGGGAGGGTGATCCAGTTGGCTTTGGGCATTTTGATACCTTATTCTCGAGATGCGGGCTAATATTAACTGAGAGTAATAATTTCAGCTTTAGGACTGCAAAGCAAGAAACAGTCATGTTATTATAAATCACGTGCGGTGAACCTTGATAAGAGAACCATTCAAATCTTTATTGTTATTGATCCATTATTGGTTTCCGGTTGCGTTGGGCTGGTCTGTGGTGCTCGTCATTCATCAGGCGACGGGGATGCCGATCATCGCTTCGGGACTGCATCTTTATCTATTGGGGATTTGTGCCGCATACAGTCTTGACCGCATTGTGGACAACCCTGATGCGTCCCGACCTTTATGGATGAAGATCGCTCTCGCGTCGGGATTTCTGGTTTCGGCGCTCGCAGGCTTTTTTCTTGCGATCAGGCTTTCCATTCAAACCTTTTCTGCACTCATCCTTTTTTCCACGATCTCTGTTTTTTATTTTCAGGCAAAAAAACTTCCCTTCGTAAAGGGACTTTTGGTTGCCGTTGTTTGGGGCTGGGCGGGTGTTGCCTTGCCGTTTGCCAATACGCATTGGTTCGCCTGGCAGTTCTGGACGATGCAAATTTCCCTGCCGGTGGTGATGTTGATCGCCTGCAACGTGATCCTGTGTGACTTCAAGGATATCAACTCCGATCACGTGCGTGGAGTTCAGAGTCTGCCAGCCATGCTCGGCTCGCGTAGGACGATGTGGATTCTCTCCATTTCACTGGTAATTGCGGCGATGATTTCCTTTCAGGAAAACCGCATGGGACTTGTCGTCAGCAGTGCCTTGTTATTCCTCCTCACGCAATTTCCCCGTCTTTTGTCGTTGGATGCTCTCGGTCCCTTGATCGTGGATGCGGCGCTTACCATCCCTGGGGTGTTGATCGTATTGCATTTGGTTTAATGGCACAGGGATTAAATCATCCTTATACAGAACGCTCCGTGGACTATAATTCATCTCATTATGAATACCAACCCTGAACTTTGGACTGATGTTGATCGTTATTTTGCAGATTTGCTCATTCCCTCTGACCCTGTTCTTGAATCTGCTCTCGAAGATAGTGCATCCTCTGGGCTTCCTGCCATACAGGTTGCTCCCAATCAAGGCAAGTTGTTGTATCTGCTGGCGCGGACTCGCAACGCGCGGAACATCCTTGAGATCGGAACCCTGGGCGGCTATAGCACGATCTGGCTGGCGCGCGCATTGCCTGCGGATGGTCGCCTTGTGACTCTCGAGTTCGACCCGAAGCATGCCCAGGTCGCTGAAGCAAATATCAGGCGGGCGGGAACTCGATGGCATAGTCAGTATCAGGCTTGGAGCCGCGCTTGAGTCGCTTCCAAAAATTGCGGCTGAGGGATTGGGTCCCTTTGATCTGGTCTTCATCGATGCAGACAAGAAGAACGGCGCTGAATATTTTCAATGGGCGCTGAAGCTGTCCGCGAGCGGGAGTATTATCATTGTTGACAATGTAGTTCGTAAGGGAGGGGTGGTGGATGCGGCGTCTACAGACGAGAATATTATCGGCACACGTCGTGTGATCGAGAGCGATAGGCAATGAACCTCGTGTAACGGCTACGGCGATCCAAACAGTGGGCAGTAAGGGATATGACGGTTTTGTGATCGCAATTGTCAATTAAGCTTGAGTGTGTATTTCAGTGGAAATTCCAACATGTTAGCAGTGTTGGAATTTCTATTTTAATGACTTACCTTACGCACAACCGTGATTCCCTGAGCGGAGCGAAGGGTCTCTAAGATGATCGCAGGGGTTCTTCGCTTTGCTCAGAACGACATTCGTAGGGGGATTATTAGTTCGGATACGGCAATACATAAAACAACATCACCAAAAACATGAAAGTATTGCCTGCCAGCACACAGAGATGCCAGATCTCGTGGTTACCAAAATAGGGCGGGAAGGGATTCGGTTTGCCGTTCGCAAAGATCAACGCGCCGACGGTGTAGAAGAGTCCGCCGGCGATGAGCAGGGACAGGGCGCCCGGACCAAGCTGTCGGTAGATGGGAGCTATCAGGAAAACAATGATCCAGCCCATCAGTAGGAAGGAGCCGTTCGACAGCCAGACGGGGAGCTTTGTAAAGAAGATGGATTTCAAAGTGATGAAGAAAACTGCCAGACTCCAGATGATCCCAAAAAGGACCCAGCCTCTTGTGCCGCTGAGAACCGTCAGACAAAAGGGAGTGTAGGTGCCGGCGATGAGAATGTAGATGGCGTTGTGGTCGAGGATGCCGAAGACGCGCAGGTATTTTTTGAAGAGCAAAAAGAAGTGCAGGAGACAACTGAACAAAAAGGACAGGAACAAACTCGTCCCATAGATCGCAAAGCCGATGACGTGTGCAGGCTTGCCCGCGCTTGCCGCCAAAGTGACCAGCACCGCCAGCGCCGAAATGGACAATATCGCCCCGATGAGATGGCTGATGGAGTTGAAGTATTCGTTGCTGTCGGGTGAGGAGATGAGGGGGTCGAGTTTCATGTCTTTCAGGTTCCAAGTTTCATGTTCTAGAGTTTCAGGTTGAGGGTGGACTCTATGACTTGTTAGATTGATCAGAACTCTTGCAAAAGTCTTGGCACAAACTTGCGTTGAGATTTTTTCGCCACGGATTTACACAAATTCTCACTGATTAAAAAATTCGTGCAAATTCGTGAAATCCGTGGCAAAGAAGTACTTTTACAAGAGGTGCTATTAGCTGACCAATTGGATATCCACTTCCAATAATCGTTCCTGCACGAGTGCCAGCAAATGTGGACGCATTTCTGCCGCTTTGCCGAAACGGGCTTTGGCGATCAGGGTTAGTTCTGTGTATTGCCCGATCATGCCTCCGAGATTGGTAACTTTCCAGGGTTCGATCAGGTTGGGAAGCAGGGTAACCGCTTCGATTCCCAATGCTTCTAACATGGTACGTGCCGTGCTCAGATCTGAACTCTGGATCTTGAGCGTGATATTGGCAATTGAGAATTTGCCCCGGCTGAAATTGCGAACCGTGCGGATCTCGCCGTTGGGTAGGATGTACAACTCGCCTGATGATGAGCGCAGTAAAGTCGTCCGTAAATTGATGGTTTCGACCACGCCTTCTATTGTTGGGGGACCATGGATCTCGATCTTGTCTCCAACCGAAAAGGTATCTTCAAAGAGAAAACTCAATCCGCTCAGATAGTCGCCTACAATGAGGCGAGCGCCGAAACCAAGCGCCGTACCTAAAAGCCCCACCACCCAAGCCAGGGTGTTGGGGTCGACGAACAGTGTCACACTTGCCATGATGGCAATAATGAAAACGAACAGATTGATCGCACTGGCGATCAGGCTTTGCAGGGTTTTCTGTCGTTCGGGGCTGGGTCTCCGACCGTGCGGAGCCAGCCGACCGAGCTTGACCAACCCGTGTGCCAATTGTCTTAAGAGAAAAGCAACCAGCAGGGCTGCTATGAAATAGGTCAATATGCGGACTGGGTTTTCCAGCCAGGGGAATTGCGTGAGGAGGTTGTTCATGGGGTTTCAGGTTTCAAGTTGGAAGTTTCAGGTGTCAAGTTCCAGGTTGGGGGCTCTTGTTTTCCAGACCTGACTGGTCTCATTGTGCTTTGGGAGGAGAAGACGACGTAGTCGTTTAAAAGAATTATGGTGGACAAAGATAAGTCGTTCAAATTCCGATATTGATTCTGTATGAAACTAAACCCCCCAATACCAACTTGATTTGTACACCGTAAATCCTTCGCTCTGTGCCATTAACTTTTTCCCACATTAGTTTGTTATTTTGTCCACCGTATTTAGCATCGTCAAGGAGCGAATTGAATACGTCCGTTGTGATATGGGTTGGATATGTTTCGTCACCTAATTGGCAAAGCTTTGCAGCATAATTAGCCGCACGACCAACCCAAACAAGATCGTTATATTTACGGACAGATTCCTGTGCGTGCTATAAAAAGTTTGCTTGTGTCAACTCCAATGGATTGTAAAAGACGATATGACGTATTCGGGTATTCCTTTTTCATGAGGGTATTTAAGTCCCCGGACCATGGCGTTTATTTGTAGTGCGGTTTTTACAGCTGATGTATTCTTTCTGCCGCCTATATAAACGGCCATCACTCTTATCGCCGTCGAACGCTGTAATCTTCCCGTCGTTGTTATTGGGAATTACTGCGGCATGCCGCAATGAGATAGGATTTGTAAATTTCAAGCAGCAAACCAATCTTTATAATTATTAACCAGACCAGTTAAATCACTCATATCAGCATCCCAAAACGGTCCCCGGTCAATGTGACAGCATCGTTACCTGTAAGCTTTATATCCTCTGGATCTGGTACATCCTGTCCTTCCCGCTGTTCCCATTTTG
>CAVSRF010000049.1:0-27350 GCA_963730175.1 uncultured Chloroflexia bacterium
ATGATCAAGCCTTCGGTCGCTATGACCAGGATTTCCGCTTTGGTGCGGTCAATCCGAAAGGGGCTTTCTTCCTTGTGAAATTGCTGGAAGATAACAAGTACAATCGAGGATTGCCCGTCGCTTGATGCACATGCCTATCGCACCGAAGATTACGAAGGCGTCAAAGATTCCGCCCGCGGCTGTATGCGGACGTATCTCATCCTCAAAGAAAAAGCTGCCCAATGGAATGCAGATGAGATCCAGTCTCTCGTAGCTGAATGATGCCAGCGACGGCTCAATGGATAAATGTTTCGGTAAATACTTCGGCAGAAAAAGCCAACAACCTTAAAGCTTCAGACGTTTTGACCGCTCTGCCATTGCAGGACGCGGTTTGCAGTATGAGAAACTTGATCAGTTGACAATAGAGGTTTTGCTCGGCGTGCGGTAGAGATCGACCGAGCAAGTAAACAAATTCCACATATGTTTACCCGCCATTTGTTTACACGGCATATATTTAAGATTTTTTCATGTATCATTTCCTTTCGTTTCTCACACACCATCAGAGGCGCAAGGTACATTCGAATAAAGACAGAGAACTGCCGATTGCGCAGAAACAGGCTATAGGTAGTTTGAGCGAGGGCGTCGGTTCGGGTTCAGGAAGGTTGCAGGAGATGAAGTTATCCAATATTGAAAAAATTGTGAAGAAACGGGTGCTGGTTAGGTCCGATTCGAGGTGAGTAACAAATCCTGTTTTTATGATGAAGGAGGTGGCACGGTAAATATATAAATGTCCTTTGTGTTGAGTTTGATAAACTCGTTTAATAACAAGGAGTATAAGAATGAAATCCAAACGTATTTTGATGGCTGTCTTCTCGATGGTAGCTGTCGCATCCATGGCGCTTGCCGCCTGTGGTAGCAGTAATGGCGGCGGCAACGCTCCCGCCGGAAAGACCAAGATCGGTCTGTCCTTCTCCGATTTTGCAACGGAACGCTGGAAGAACGAAAGCGATCTGATGACTGAGTTGCTGGAAGAGAAAGGCTACGATGTCATCTCCACAGAAGCCAACCATGACGTCAAATTGCAGAACGATCAGATCGACAACATGGTCAGCCAGGGTGTCAAAGGCTTGATCGTGATTGCTGAAGATGGTGATGCCGTTGTGACATCGGTTGATAAAGCCGCCGAAGCTGGCGTGAAGGTCATCGCTTATGACCGCCTGATCAAGATCCTCCAAGATTGCCGCGTATTTGTCCTTTAACAATGTGGAAGTTGGACGCCAACAAGCGTTGGGTGTGATGGACAGCTTTGGGACTTCCCGGAAGCACCACCTGGAGCCAAGGACAGTCCGCCAAGGTAGTACAATTGGCTGGTTCACCGACTGATAACAACGCCACGCTGTTCGCCAAGGGACAGACCGAAATTGTGGACCCCTATGTTGAAGCGGCATAATCGACGATCGTTGCCAACAAGGGATTGAGAACTGGGATGCTGCCAATGCGCTCAAGATGATGGAGAACATCCTGACTGCGCAGAACAATCAAATTGATGCAGTAGTCGCTTCGAATGATGGCACCGCGCTGGGCGCTTTGCAGGCGATGAAGGCTCAGGGATTGGCTGGCAAGGTGCCGATATCTGGACAGGATGCGACTGCCGATGGTAGTAACAGCATCGTCAAAGGTGAGTTGACCGTATCCATCCTCAAGGACATCCGCAACCTGTCCCCATTGGCAATCGATGTCATGGACAAGTTGATCAAAGGTGAAGCCGTAGATGGCATGAAGAACTTCTCACTTGCCGAATTGACCATTGATCCGAGCAAGACCGGTGAGGTACCATGCGTGTTCCTCGATGTACAACAGGTCAACAAAGACAATGTCTATGACCTGGTGGTGGCAAGCGGTTTCCAGTCTTACGATGATGTTTATCGTGACATCCCTGAAGATCAACGCCCCCCGAAACCTGGTGAAGCTGTTGCTCCGGCTGCACCTGCTGAAAAAGTCAAGATCGGTCTGTCCTTCTCCGATTTCGCAACGGAACGCTGGAAGAACGAAAGCGATCTGATGACTAAGTTGCTGGAAGAGAAAGGCTACGATGTCATCTCCACAGAAGCCAACCATGACGTCAAGTTGCAGAACGATCAGATCGACAACATGGTTACACAAGGCGTCAAGGGCTTGATCGTGATTGCTGAAGACGGCGATGCCGTTGTGACCTCGGTTGATAAAGCTGCCGATGCTGGCGTGAAGGTCATCGCTTATGACCGCCTGATCAAGACCTCCAAGATCTCCGCGTATTTGTCCTTTGACAATGTGGAAGTTGGACGTCAACAGGCGTTGGGTGTGATGACAGCTTTGGGACTTCCCGGAAGCACCACCTGGACCAAAGACAATCCTGCCAAGGTAGTACAACTGGCTGGTTCACCGACTGATAACAACGCCACGCTGTTCACCAAGGGACAGACCGAAGTCCTGCAGCCCTATGTTGACAGCGGCGTGATCACGATCGTTGCCCAACAAGGGATTGAGAACTGGGATGCTGCGAATGCGCTCAAGGTGATGGAGAACATTCTCACTGCGCAGAACAATCAAATTGATGCAGTAGTCGCTTCGAATGATGGCACAGCGCTGGGCGCTTTGCAGGCGATGAAGGCTCAGGGATTGGCTGGCAAGGTGCCGATATCTGGACAGGATGCGACTGCCGATGGTAGTAACAGCATCGTCAAAGGTGAGTTGACCGTATCCATCCTCAAGGACATCCGCAACCTGTCCCCATTAGCAATCGATGTCATGGACAAGTTGATCAAGGGTGAAGCCGTTGATGGTATGAAGAACTTCACACTGGCTGAATTGACCGTTGATCCGAGCAAGACCGGTGAAGTACCATGCGTGTTCCTCGATGTGCAGCAGGTCAACAAAGACAATGTCTATGACCTGGTGGTGGCAAGCGGTTTCCAGTCTTACGATGATGTCTATCGTGACATTCCTGAAGATCAGCGCCCGGCAAAACCCTAGTAAATAATAAGTTGTTCGACTTCCCGACCCTCAATATTTGAGGGTCGGGAAACTCGGATAATGGAGTATCATAGAAGAAATATTTGGATCGCAGGAGTGTAAAGTGGATAATGACATCATTCTCGAATTCAAAAACGTAACCAAAAAATTTCCCGGCGTGGTAGCGTTGAACGATGTCTCATTTAAAATTTAACGCGGTGAAATACATGGGATCTGCGGGGAAAATGGTGCGGGCAAATCCACGTTAATGAAAATCCTTTCGGGTGTATATCCACATGACACCTACGAAGGAAGTGTGATCTTTAATGGGGAAGAGTTACTGTTAGGCAACAGCGCCATTCAAGAAGCAGGCAACAAAGGTATTGCGATCGTGTATCAGGAACTTACATTGGTACCAACCATGTCGGTTGGCGAAAATGTTTTCCTTGGACGAGAGCCAGTGGAACGCGGTTCGATAAACTGGAATAAGTTATATGCAAATACCAGAGAAATCCTGGAGAAATATAAATTAGATGTTCCTCCTCAAGTTATTGTAAAAACCCTCGGGGTTGGCAAGATGCAAATGGTTGAAATTGCTAAAGCCCTTTCTGAAAAAGCTACAGTTTTAATCCTGGATGAACCAACAAGCGCCCTCAGTGAAGCCGAAATTGACAAACTGATGGATATTCTTAAAATCTTAAGAGTAATGGCATTACTTGCATTTATATAACGCACAAACTGGAAGAACTTTTCCGCATTACTGATAAAGTCACTGTTATGCGGGACGGCAAAGAGATCATTACTGAGGCAACCAAAAAGATTAACTCAGGAAAAATTAGTGAAATATATGGTGGGGCGTGAGATGAAGGAGCGCTTTCCAAGGGCAAAGCGCACTCCTGGCAAAGTTGTCTTCAAAGTGGAAGATCTTCAAGCACTTGATCCCAACGAATCAAACCGCAAAGTATTGAACGGTGTAAGTTTTGATGTACGGAAGGGAGAAATTCTTGGAATTGCCGGCTTAATGGGGGCAGGGCGGACCGAACTCGTTATGACCTTATTTGGCGAATATGGAAAGATTGTCAATGGAAAGATCCTATTGGAAGGACAGGAAATCAAACCCGCCAATGCCCGTCAGGCAATTAATGCAGGAATAAGCTTGGTTCCTGAGGATCGCAAAGGAATGGGACTCGTTCTGATCCAATCCATCTTAAAGAATATTTCGCTGCCCAACCTGGACCAATTCTCGAGTTTTTTTAGAATTGATGCTGATGCAGAATTGAAAGCCAGCATCCAACAGTCGAAAAATTTGACCATTAAGACACCCAGCCTTGAAGTGCAGGTTGAAACTTTGTCAGGTGGAAATCAGCAAAAAGTCGTTATCTCGAAATGGTTGATGTCGAAACCAATAGTACTCATTATGGATGACCCAACTCGTGGTATTGATGTTGGAGCAAAGTATGAAATTTACAAGCTGATGAATGATCTGGCAGAGAAGGGCGTGGCAATCATCATGATCTCCAGTGATTTGGAAGAAGTACTTGGGATGAGCGACCGAATCATGGTGATGTGCAGAGGACATTCAACCACAACCTTGCCTGTGGCCGAAGCTACTGTAGAACGTGTGATGACTTTAGCCACAGGTATTTGACCCTAAAGATAACTTAAAAAATTAAGCGAGGTAATTCCATGGATAATTCCAACCAAAATGCGCAGAAAAAAACGATTTCCTGCCTGAATTGTTTCAGGTCCTGCGCCTTAATGTGCAAACGTATACGATTCTGCTGGCTTTGATCGGCATTTGGGCGATCTTTTTCTTTGCAACCGGCGGCACGTATTTGGAGTCTCAGAATATTTCCAATCTTTTTCGCCAAATGTCCGTAACAGCCTTTTTAGCTGCCGGCATGGTGCTGGTAATTGTTACCGGAAACATTGACCTTTCTGTAGGTAAACTTGCTGGCTTTGTTTCGGTGGTAGCCGCTTATTTACAGGCATATATTTGGTTTGAATATTTGCCCAATCAGCCACTTCTGTCGGCGACGCTTACTGTGATTATCAGTCTGGCGGTTGGCGCGTTATTTGGTTCCCTACAAGGTTATATTATCGCTTATCTAAATGTGCCTTCGTTCATTGTAACCTTGGGCGGTTTGTGGCTTTTCAACGGGCTTATCCTGTTAGTCACTGGTGGAAAAACCATCCCCGCCAACCAACCCTGGTTTTCAGACATAGCCCAGGGGTATGTGCCAGTAGTGTGGGGATGGATATTTGGCGTAGTAGCAATCGCTTTCCTCTTTTGGAACATGTTCAGCAGCCGCCAAAGCAAACACAAGCATGGTTTTGAATTGCGGAGTATTTATATCGATTTATTGGCAACCAGTTTTTCTGCACTGATCCTCTTGCTATATGTTTACAATGTCAATAGTTATAAAGGGATTCAAAACCCCGTACTTTTGCTCGCGATAACTGCCATGATTATGATCTACCTCTCAAATAACACTCGATTTGGTCGTTATTCTTATGCTATTGGCGGAAACAGGGAAGCGGCTCGTCTCTCTGAAATCAGCATACCTAATATGGTATTCAAAATTTTTGTCTTGATGGGCTTCCTCTGCGGAGTGGGTGGCATAGTGCTGGCTTCCTATGTCGGTTATGGGACAACCGCCGCTGGTCAGGGCTATGAATTGGATGCGATTGCCGCTTGTATCCTTGGCGGCACATCCACGTTGGGCGGTGTTGGCACCATTCAAGGCGCCATGATCGGAGCATTGATCATCGCCAGTCTGTCTACAGGTTTGCAGATGATGAATGTGGCTCCCGCATGGCAATACGTGTTAAAAGCCGTCGTGTTGGTGCTGGCTGTTTTGGCAGATGTCTATTTCAAAAAGAGTCGATAACGACTAAAGTGACAGTCGCTTCACAGGCGACTGTCACTTTTTATTTGAGAGCTATGAAAACTGAAATTTTTTTTGATCACGAATGTATCCCGTTGGAAAACGGGGTTTTAAAATTGCTTGTTACGCAATCTATTGGACCTCGTATTCTTTCCCTCCAATTTATGGGTGGCGAAAACTTGCTGGCTGAACTGCCAGACAACGTAGCCGACTGCCCCGGCACAGGCACGTTCCATTTCTATGGTGGACATCGCCTCTGGCACGCACCGGAGGAACCGAGCCGAACCTATCTGCCGGATGATGAGCCGGTTGAAATTTCCACATTTGAAAATGGATTAAAAGCCACACAACAGACCGAAGCCAAAACGGGTCTACAAAAATCGATTGAGATTCAGTTGACGGCTGATTCTGCTCACGTCACGCTGACGCATCGCCTTACCAATCACGGTCTCTGGGATGTGACTTGCGCTCCCTGGGCGATTACACAGCTCAAACCAGGCGGCTTGGCGATCTAGCCTCAAGCCAAAGTTGATACCGGCGTTTTGCCTAACCGCAGTTTGACCTTATGGCCCTACACCGATATGACAAATCCCAATGTTCACTGGGGAAGCAACTTTATCCTTTTGCAGGCGAAGATGAAATTTGCGTTTAAGATTGGATTCCCCAATCCACGTGGATGGCAGGCATATTGGTTGAACGGGGCGTTGTTTGTCAAACATGCGGAGTACAACGCGCAAGCCGAATATTATGATACGGGTTGTTCCAGCGAGAGCTATTGCATATGACAAGTTCATCGAACTGGAAACACTCGCACCCATTACAACGCTCGCACCCGGAGCGACAGCTACACACATCGAAACCTGGAATTTATACAAAGACATTAAGTGTCCTAAAAACGAGAACGAGACACAAGCACTTGCAGATAAATTAGGATTAGGTTGAAAATCCCGAAGGGATGGAACTCTAGAAAGAACATGTAAGACATCAAATCCCGAAGGGATGACTGAGCCATGTCATCCCTTCGGAGTTACTTGGAGTAAAACATTATGAATTATTTTCTTGGCATAGATACATCCACAACATCAAGTAAAGCGTTGTTAATTGATGAGCAGGGCAATGTGGTCGCGGTGGCATCCAACCCGCATACATTGCAATCACCCAAACCGCTTTGGTCCGAACAGGATCCGCGTGAGTGGTGGGTGGCGGTGTCAGCGAGTATCAAATCTGTTTTGGAGCAGGCAGGTATCGGTGGGGAAGGAGTCGCTGCTGTCGGCTTGACGGGACAGATGCACGGACTTGTCCTGCTTAATAATGAAGGCAATGTTTTGCGTCCAGCCATCTTATGGAACGATCAACGTACACAAGCCCAATGTGATGAAATCCATCAAATTGTTGGTAAAGAGAAGTTCATTCAAATTACTGGCAATGTGGCATTGACTGGTTTTACTGCGCCAAAGATTTTGTGGGTCAAAGAAAATGAACCAGAAGTTTTTGCGAAGGTGAAACATGTGTTGTTGCCAAAGGATTATGTGCGCCTCAAACTGACTGGCGAATATGCAATGGATAAAGCCGATGGCGCAGGCACAGTGTTATTTGACTTGAAGGCACGTGACTGGTCTGACGAAGTGTTGGCAGCGTTGAATATCCCACGTGTATGGATGCCGAAAACATTTGAAGGCACAGAATTCACAGGTTATGTGACCGAAGAAGCTGCGGCACTCACTGGTTTAAAAGTGGGCACTCCGGTTGCGGCGGGTGGTGGTGACCAGGCTGCGGGCGCGGTTGGAGTCGGCGCGGTGGAACCCGGCATTGTCGGACTCACCGTTGGCACAAGCGGCGTGGTGTTTGCCACCACACCTTCTGCCTTGATCGAACCCGAAGGACGTTTACATGCGTTCTGCCATGCGGTACCCGGCATGTGGCACTTTATGGGTGTGATGCTTTCAGCGGCAGGAAGTTTGCAGTGGCATCGTGATACGCTGGCTCCGGGAGTCGAATTCGATGATTTGTTGAAAGCCGCGAAAGCGGTCCCTGCGGGAAGTGAAGGCTTGCAATTCCTTCCATATCTTTCCGGTGAACGTACGCCGTATCCCGATCCGTTGGCGCGCGGCGCATTCATTGGTTTGACATTGCGTCATAGCCTTCCGCACATGACTCGTGCAGTCTTGGAAGGTGTGGCATTTGGTTTGAAAAATTCATTTACCTTAATTCAAAATGCCGGACTTGCGCGATCACACAAGTACGTGGTTCGGGCGGCGGCACCAAAGGTA
The DNA here is from genome assembly GCA_963730175.1 of uncultured Chloroflexia bacterium. GTDB lineage: Bacteria > Chloroflexota > Anaerolineae > Anaerolineales > Villigracilaceae > Defluviilinea. The sequence goes on from CAVSRF010000049.1 coordinate 8,129, forward strand.
AGTTGTGGCGACAGATCATGGCGTCTGTGTTGAACGCGGAATTGGTCACGGTCAACACAACCGAAGGTGGCGCGTATGGCGCGGCGTTGCTGGCTGGTGTCGGCGCGGGCGCATGGAGCGACGTAGCCTCTGCCTGTAAAGCTTGCATCAAGATCACTGGCAGCACGCAGCCTGATCCTGCGCAAGTGGAAGTCTATCAAAAGGCATATCCAATTTATCAAGAGTTGTATCCCGCCTTGAAATCGACTTTTCAAAAGATGTAACATTTGAATGAAAGTAAGTGAGTAATTACCCTTTGACTAGACAACTGTCACAGTGTAAAATGGCGTCGTTTTGAAAGAGACGCCATGCCCATCTATAAATTCACCATTCAATTCAAAAATCAAGATCCAAGAGCCTCCTATTATTTAAAGGAGGCTCAAGCGCTGGGAATTCACGCTTTACGGCAGATAGCCGTAAGCGACCTCTACTTTATCGAGAGCCAACTGTCACAGGAGAACTGTAAACAGTTGGCTCTCAAACTTTTAACGGACAATGTGACTCAATCCGCTTCATGGATTGAATTGCCTGCGGCTCTTTCTGAGCCCGAGCCTGATTCGGTTATTCTCGAAGTTGCCCTTCGCCCAGGCGTGACCGATCCCGTCGCCGAGCAGATCGTCCGCGCCACGCACGAACTTGGTTTCGATGGAGTCCACCGCGCTGCAACCGGGCAACGCTTCACCCTAATCCTCGATTCGTCCGTTAATATCCGTGATTCCGTGAAAAAGTCCGTTTACAAACTCTTCGCCAATCCTGTCATCCATCATTGGACGATCGGCGACATCACCCCATCCTTCCCGCAAGAGACTGAATCCAGCGGCGCGGTGGAGCTGATTCCTGTCCGTGAACTCGACGATAACGAACTCCTTGACCTTTCCAAAGAACGCCGCGCCGCATTGGACTTGACTGAGATGAAAGCCGTTCAAGAATACTATCGCAACGAAGGACGCGACCCAACCGATGTTGAATTCGAAACCATCGCCCAAACCTGGAGCGAGCATTGTGTACATAAGACGTTCAAAGCAAAAGTAGAGATTAGAGAACAGAGAGTAGTTGATGGTCAAGACCAGTCACTAGTCTCTACTCTCAATTCTCTGATAAAGACCTACCTCAAATCCGCAACAGACAAGATCAACGCCCCGTGGGTCATCTCTGCTTTTGTGGATAATGCCGGCATCATAGATTTCGACGATGAGTTTGAAATTTCATTCAAGGCTGAGACACATAATCATCCGTCAGCAGTAGAACCATTTGGTGGAGCGAATACGGGCGTGGGCGGAGTTATACGCGATGTGTTGGGCGTCAGCGCCAAGCCGATAACGAACACGGATGTCCTTTGCTTTGGTCCACAGGATATGGATCCTGATGCATTACCTGAAGGCGTTTTACATCCAAGGCGAATTCAATCGGGTGTGGTTGCTGGCGTACAGGATTATGGCAACAAGATTGGCATCCCAACTGTGAACGGAGCGATCCTTTACGATGAAGGCTACACTGCCAATCCGCTGGTCTTTTGCGGATGTGTTGGCATTGCACCGAAGGGAAAACATCACAAGGATCCGCAAGTGGGGGACAGAGTCATTGTGCTGGGTGGGCGCACGGGACGTGACGGTTTGCGCGGCGCCACGTTCTCTTCGATGACGATGGATGCACAGACGGGTGAAGTGGCGGGCGCGTCGGTGCAGATCGGTGACCCGATCACTGAAAAGGGATTGATCGATGTCATTGTCAAAGCCAGAGATTTGGAACTCTATAACGACATCACCGATTGCGGTGCAGGCGGATTATCGTCAGCTGTAGGGGAGATGGCTTCGAAAATTGGTTGTGATGTTGAGTTGAAAAATGTCCGCTTGAAATATGCAGGACTTGCGCCCTGGGAGATCTGGCTATCAGAGGCGCAGGAGCGGATGGTGTTGGCAGTTGCGCCTGAGAAACTGTCTGCTTTGCAGGAGTTGTGCGATACGTTCGATACCGAGTTGACAGACATCGGTCACTTCACGGGCGAGGGACGTTTGATGGTTCGTTATGATGGCAACCCCGTTGTGGATATGGACAACGACTTTTTGCATGAAGGAATCCCTCAGAGACAGTTAAAGGCTGTTGTAACAGAATCAGGTTCAAAGTCCAGGAAAGAAGCGTTGACAGTTAAGGTGGACGCGAAAGACGTGCTGCTCAAACTGTTGGCGCATCCAAACATCGCCAGTAAATCATCCGTGATTAGAATTTACGACCACGAGGTACAGGGCGGGACGGTTGTCAAACCGTTGACTGGAGTTGAAATGGATGCACCCTCAGATGCGACGGTCATCAAACCGATCGGCACGAAAGGCAAAAAAGGAATCGTGTTGTCGAACGGCATCAATCCCGAATATGGAAAGCGCGACGCGTATCGGATGGCGCTGGCAGTGATCGATGAAGCGATACGCAATGCCGTGGCGGTGGGAGCCGACCCCGAACGCATCGCGGTGCTCGACAACTTTTGCTGGGGCGACCCGAAGCGACCCGAAACAATGGGCTCGCTGGTCGAAGCTGTGCGTGGATGCCATGACGGCGCGTTGATGTTCGGTGTTCCATTCATCAGCGGCAAAGACTCGTTGAACAACGAATACATGGGCGCAGACGGGCAACGTCATGCCATTCCACCGACGTTGTTGATCTCAGCGTTGGGCATGATGGACGATGTGGGCAAAGCCGTCACGATGGATTTGAAAAAAGCGGGTAACGAAATTTATGTTGTTGGAAAATTTGAACCTGTGTTCGGTGGTTCGCATTTTGGCTTGGTGATGGGCGACGTGAAAGATGAAACCCCAACGGTGCATGAGATCACGCCGCAAGTGTACAAGGCGTTGCACAAAGCCATCAACGAAGGATTGATCCGCTCGGCGCATGATATTTCAGAAGGCGGGCTTGCGGTCACTGCCGCAGAGATGTGCATCGGTGGCAGATTGGGCATGAAGATCGAATCGAATTTGTGGGACGATGTGCCGAGTGTTCTCTTTGGCGAAACCACCGGGTCGTTGCTGGTCGAAGTGTCGCCAGCCGACAAGGAAAATTTTCTAAAGTCTTTTGAAAACCTGCCATTGTATTGGCTTGGCACGGTGACGAACGAGCAATCTCTTACCGCTTTGTTTCACGGGTTTACTGTTTTGGATGTCCCCGTTCCTCAACTTGTCGAAGCATGGAATACGCCGCTATGAAACCACAAGCTCTTGTATTACAAGCCCACGGAAGCAACCGTGATTATGATGTCGCCGAAGTGTTGACACTCGCTGGCGCAGACGCACACCTTGTTCCGCTTAATGAATTGCGGATGAAGAAAACGCTTCTCTCTACCTTTCAATTGCTCGTTGTTCCCGGAGGCTTTTCCTACGCTGATGCCCTAGGTGCAGGCAAACTTCTTGCCTTGGATCTGAACTCATACTTCAATGAAGAGATATCTGCATTCGTTGATGCTGGCAAACCTGTCATTGGAATCTGCAATGGCTTCCAAGCCTTGGTGAAAGCTGGGATATTGCCTGGAACTTCTCCCTCACCCCTAGCCCCTCTCCCGCAGGGAGAGGGGGAAGTGACCCTCACCTTCAATGCCGAAGGTCACTTCGAATGTCGCTGGGTAAATCTCGCGCCCGTATCGCAGACCTGCATTTGGACAAAAAGTTTGGACGAACAGATCACTTGTCCGATTGCACATAGCGAAGGGAATTTTCAAGTATCATCAAAGTTCCCACTTTCCTCTTTTATCGAGAATGATCAAATTGCCTTGACTTATGTTTATCCCGATGGTGTTCCTGCCAACGGAGATTATCCTGCTCAACCCAAACGGATCCATTCTCGACATTGCTGGTATCTGCAATCCGCAAGGGAATGTTTTGGGCTTGATGCCGCATCCAGAGAATCATATCTTTGCTTATCAACATCCACGTCACACGCGCGGTGAGACTGGTAATAGTGGATTGTCATTGTTTGAAAATGGTGTGAAATACGCGAGTGCTTTATAGTGAAGTACTGTTGGTTGAGTAGGCGGCGATAGCCGCCGTATCGAAACCAACAAGTTCCAACAATAATTTTGTAACTGGATTTTCTTTGTTAGTGGTGGTTTCGATACGCTCTTCGCTATCGCTCAGGGCTACTCAACCACCGATTTTGGAAATTATAAAGATTATGATTACCCAACAAAAACTCCTCAAACTTCTTCCTCTTGCCCTCGACAAAACCGATTTGCCTCTCGCTAATAAACAATCTGGCAAAGTGCGTGATTGGTATGACCTGCCCGATAGCAAACGCCTGATTGTCACAACGGATCGCCTCTCCGCTTTTGATCGGATATTGGCGCGTGTGCCATATAAAGGACAGGTCTTAAATCAACTGTCTGCGTGGTGGTTCAAACAAACGGAAGATGTCATTCCGAATCATCTTATCTCCATCCCTGACCCGAACGCGGCAATTGTCAAGAAGGTCAATCCGATTCCGGTGGAAGTCATTGTGCGTGGATATATCACGGGCGTGACGACAACTGCCTTGTGGTATCGCTACTCCATTGGCGAGCGGAACATCTATGGCTACGACTTTCCCGAAGGCTTGAAAAAGAATCAAGCATTGCCCGAACCGATCATCACACCGACAACCAAAGGTGGCGAAACCGGACATGATGAACGTCTGACGTGTGCCGAAGTCGTTGAGAAGGGAATCCTGGATGCCAAAATTTGGGATCAAGTCCAAGCCGCAGCGCTTGCCATCTTCAAACGCGGGCAGGAATTAGCGAACAAAGCTGGTTTGATTCTCGTCGATACCAAATACGAGTTTGGTGTTTCTGATGATGGTGAAGTGCTCTTGATTGACGAAGTCCATACACCCGACTCATCCCGCTACTGGAAAGCGGATACTTACGAAGAAAGGTTCAACACTGATAACGAACCTGAAAACTTCGACAAGGAATTTGTCCGCATCGCGTATGCAGACAAAGGCTATCGCGGCGACGGCGAAATCCCATCCATGCCTGATTTGCTTTGGGCAGCGGCAAGTGAACGCTATATCACGATTTATGAATTGTTGACGGGTAAAACATTTGAAGCAGGTGAATATCCCGTTGAAGAACGATTGCTCAAAAATCTAAAAGGCTTACTATGACAAATCCACTGATTGCCATCATCATGGGCTCCAAGTCCGATTGGGAGACGATGATTCACGCGACGGATACGCTCGATAAGCTCGGCATTCCGTATGAGGTGAAGATCGTCTCTGCACATCGCACACCTGATTTGCTCTTTCAATTTGCTGAGTCTGCTCACGAGCGTGGCATTGAAGTCATCATTGCGGGCGCGGGTGGGGCGGCGCATTTGCCTGGCATGACCGCCGCAAAGACGCATTTGCCGGTGTTGGGTGTGCCTGTCCAATCGAAGGCGCTCAATGGCATGGACTCGCTTCTCTCGATTGTGCAGATGCCTGCGGGTGTTCCGGTGGGCACGTTGGCAATCGGGCGTGCGGGGGCGGTCAATGCGGCGTTATTGGCGGCGTCCATTGTGGCGAACAAACATGAAGAGTATCGCAAGCCCCTGCTTGATTATCGTGCCGCGCAAACGCAATCCGTTTTGGATAACCCCGATCCGCGAGAAGAGAATTAATGACGACGATCGGCATTCTCGGCGCGGGACAACTGGGACGCATGATCGCTCTGGCGGGATATCCGCTGGGGATGCGTTTCCGCTTCTTTGACCCCGTTTCTGGACTCTCCTGCCAACCTGCTCGCTGACCATTTGACCGCAGACTACGCTGACACTTCTGCGCTGGATCGTTTTGTCGCTGGCGTGGATGTGGTCACGTATGAGTTTGAGAATGTACCTGTTGAAGTGGCGCGGTATTTGGAAAAGTCGGTGCCTGTATATCCGCCACCGATGGCTTTGGAGAAAGCACAAGATCAATTCGTGGAGAAGTCATTTTTTCGGGAGTTGGGGATTCCAACTCCCAAGTTCACAATAAACGGACTCTCTCACGGACTCACGGATGAAAAACGGACTTGGATTCCCGGCTGTGTTGAAGACTCGGCGGATGGGATACGATGGGAAGGGGCAAATCGTAGTTAGGTCAGAAGCGGATTTGGAAAACGGATTAGGAAACGGACAAACGGATGGAAGCGGATGGATATTGGAAGAGTTCGTTTATTTTGACCGTGAGTTATCCATCATTGCCGTGCGGAATAAATCGGGTGAGATGAAGTTTTATCCGTTAGTGGAGAATCATCATCGCGATGGTATCTTGCGGCTTTCACTTGTGATTGGTAATGTCTCTGCTGAATTGCAAAGACAGGCAGAAGCATATGCTACGGTTGTGATGAATACATTGAACTATGTTGGTGTGTTAGCGATTGAGTTCTTTGAGAAGGACGGTCAATTGCTGGCAAACGAGATGGCGCCGCGTGTGCATAACAGCGGACACTGGTCAATTGACGGAGCGATCACGTCTCAGTTCGAGAATCAGGTTCGGGCGGTGACTGACGCGCCGCTTGGGAGCACGAGTCTGCTTGGGGCGTGTGCGATGGTTAATTTAGTAGGAAAAATCCCAGACATGGAATCCATCCTGAAAATGAAAGGCGTGCATTTGCATTTGTATGATAAAACTCCGAAGCCGAACCGCAAGATCGGGCATGTGAATATTGTTGCGGGGAGTGAGGCTGAGTTGATGGAGAAAGTTGAGATCGTGCAGAGGTTGGTGGATTGATGTTGTCACGTCATTTGGGTTTTCAGCGAGTTGTATTCGATTGCAACTCGACGCTTGTAACGGTGGAAGGGATCGATGAACTGGCTCGTTTGAAGGGGAAGGCGGAGTTTATTGCGAAGTTGACCGGCGATGCGATGAACGGAAAGATTTCGTTGGAGGAAGTGTATGCCAAGCGTTTGGAGTTGTTACAGCCGACGCGGGCGGAGTTGACCGAGGTAGGACGCATTTATCGTCATACGCTTGTGCCGCAGGCGGCGGATGTGGTGGAAGCGTTGCAACTGGCTGGGGTGGAAGTGTTCATCGTTAGCGGTGGTTTGAAGGCGGCAGTGCTTGACCTGGCGGAATTGTTACGTGTGCCAACGAGTCGTGTCCATGCTGTGGAAGTGGAGTTGGATGCATTGCAAGGGAAGTGGTGGGATTATATGCATCATCAATACGCGGGCAACCCGGACGAAAAATATTTTGCATTTGCACCGACACCGTCTGGCTGAATCGAACGGTAAGTCGGCTGTGTTGAAAAATCTTGTGGCGGATGGGAAGCGCGTGATGATGGTGGGCGACGGTTCTACAGATTTGGTGACCAAGAGCGTTGTGAAATTATTTGTCGGTTTTGGTGGTGTGGAAAGACGTCAGGCAGTTGCAGATGGGGCGGAAGTTTTTGTTGATAGCAAGAGTTTGGCGGGGTTGCTCCCAATAGTGCTTTCTTCGTATAGAGCAGAAAAATTATCAGGTTCTGCACTATGGGATGTTTTTCAACAAGGTATGCGTGAAATTGAAGATGGAAAGGTGTTGTTCAAGGATCAAACGTATCGTGAGCGGATTTTGCAAGCGCACACGAATATGAAAACCACAGAACAGGTTTTTGGTGAATAAGTATGAAGTATCGTATTCTCGTAACTGACCCGATCAATGGTGTTGGGTTGGATATTCTAAAGTCAGCGGAGGATGTGGATTTCGATGATGTCCATAATCTTTCTGCCCTTGAGTTGTATGAAAAGATCGCCAACTATGATGCTGTGATCACGCGCAGTGGCACAGCGTTGGATGCAGAGTTTTTCAAGGCGGCATCCGGTCATTTGCAGATCGCGGCGCGGGCAGGTGTGGGCATTGAGAATATCGATCTGCAAGCTGCGACGATGGCGGGCGTGATGGTGATGAACATTCCTGAAGTCAATGCACGGGCGGCGGCGGAACATGCTTTTGCGTTGCTCCTTGCGTTGTGCCGCAATGTGCCGCAGGCGAATGCAAGTCTGCGGAGTGGCGAGTGGAAACGCGAGCCTTTTTGGGGAACACAATTGGCAGGCAAGACTCTCGGCATTATTGGCATGGGTCGTGTTGGACGATTGGTGGCAACACGAGCGCGTGCTTTTGGCATGGATGTCCTTGCTTTTGACCCGTATGTTTCGGAGGAGATCGCCGATTCGTTGAAAGTGGAATTAACCGAAGATCTTGATGAGATTTCTTCCCGGTCTGATTTCATCACGTTGCATACACAACTCACCGATGAAACACGCGGTTTGATCGGCGCCAAGGAATTTGCACGCATGAAGAAAGGTGTACGAATTGTCAACGCGGCGAAGGGTGGTCTTGATCGATGATGCGGCTTTGCTCGATGCGCTCAATTCTGGTCAGGTGGCTGGGGCGGGGTTGGATGTTTTCGAAACCGAACCTGTTTCGGGTGCGTCCGAAGCGTTGGTGCAACATCCGCATGTGGTTGCCACGCCGCATCTGGGTGCGTCCACGTTGGAGGCGCAGGATGATGTCTCCACTCGCATCGTGAATCAGGTTTTGGATGCGCTGCGCGGCTCAGGCTATCGTAACGTGGTCAACCTGCCGTTTGCGGGCGAAGTGGATTATCGAACACTGGCTCCGTACATGGTGCTTGCCGAAAAAATTGGTTCGCTTCAGATGCAGTTGTTGCGTGGAAGTAGTTTTGCGTTATCGGATGTGCAGGTGCAGGTGACTTATTATGGTAGTGCGATAACGGATCAAACCAAGCCGCTTACTGTTGCCATTCTAAAAGGTTTGCTCTCCCCAATTCTTGGTGATGGCGTTAATTACGTCAACGCTCCGCAGTTTGCGCATGACCGAGGCTTGAGCATTTCTCAAGGAATGTTGCCTGGTATGGAAGATTATGCCAATGTGATCGCGTGCCGTATTACGGTGGGAGATGAGAAGCGCCTCATTGCCGGGACTTTGCTGGCTCAATCAGCTTTACGAATTGTCCGCATGGATGATATGCCTATGGATGCATTACCATCGGGCTATGTGTTGGTTATCAAGAGTCATGATGTTCCGGGTGTGATCGGTCAGGTAGCATCTTTGTTGGGACGTGCCAAGTTGAACATTGGTGAATATCGTCTCGGACGCGATGAACCGGGCGGTATCGCTTTTTCGTTCATCAATCTGGATACAGAAGCGCCCGAAGAAGTGCTTGCGGAACTCTGCGCTTTGGAGCCGATGATCGAAGTGAAGCAGGTTTATTTGTAAGCGGATTGCCTTCGGCGAAGCGGATAAACGGATGTTTATAAACGGACTCTGACTCACGGACAGAAACGAATGTTGGTAAACGGACTTGTCACGGATTACGGACGGAAACGGACTTGGAGATTATTGTATGGAAAATTTTGAGGAAAGTCCCAAAGAAGAGTGCGGTGTTATTGGTATCTTTGCGCCGAATGAGGATGTGGCGCGCATGACTTTCTTTGGTTTGTTTGCGTTACAACATCGTGGGCAGGAGGCGGCGGGGATGGCTGTGGCGGATGGTCAGGTGATGTCTGCATACAAGGAGGTTGGATTAGTTTCGCAGGTATTTACGCCGAATGCGGTGGAGAACTTGAAGGGTCATTATGCGATTGGGCATACGCGCTATTCCACAACGGGATCATCCTCCCTGCGGAATGCACAGCCTTTTATGATCGAGACCATGCATGGACCTCTGGCTTTGGCGCATAATGGAAATTTGGTCAATTCGGGGGAGTTGCGAAATGAATTAATGGAACAAGGCGTTGGCTTTTCATCATCGTCTGATTCTGAGATCATGACGATGATGCTGGCGCGTAATGGCGGAGCGACATGGGAGGAACGGATCAAAACAGCGATGAAGAAGTGGGTGGGCGCTTATTCTCTGGTGATCTTGACGCGTGATGGTGTATATGCAGTTCGTGACCCGTGGGGATTTCGTCCACTTTGCATTGGGTTGTTGCCGAGCGGTGGACATGCGGTTGCATCTGAGACAGGTGCTTTGCACACCTTGGGATGTGAAGCCGTTCGTGATGTGAAGCCTGGGGAAGTAGTGTCACTTTCGAATAGTGCGTTGAAAGTGATGCAGGCGGTTAAGCCTATAACGCCCACTGCAATGTGTATTTTTGAACATATTTATTTTGCCCGCCCCGATCAGGTGTGGGATGGGATCAATGTCCATCATGCACGGCAGAGGTTGGGAGAGGAGTTGGCTCGAGAAGTGATTAACAGATGGGAAGCGGATAAGCGGATAGAGCAGATGGGAATGGATTTGCGGATGTGGTGATTCCTGTGCCTGATTCTTCGATCCCTGCGGCGGTTGGGTTTTCACGGGTGAGTGGCATTCCATATAACGATGGCTTTATCAAGAATAGATATGTTGGACGGACGTTTATTGAGCCGACGGATTCGTTGCGCAAACGCGGCGTGGCATTGAAGTTCAATGTGATCAATGAGAATGTGCAGGATAAGCGGGTGGTGGTCATTGACGACAGTATCGTGCGTGGAAATACAACGGGTCCGCTTATCAAGTTGTTGCGAAATGCGGGAGCGAAGGAAGTACATATGGCGATCACTTGCCCGCCGATTGCGCATCCTTGTTTTATGGGTGTGGACATGGGCAGGCATGAAGATTTGATCGCTTATCAACGCACGGTGGATGAGATTCGTGAGTTGGTTGGAGCAGATAGTTTGCATTACTTATCTGTAGATGGGATGATGCGGGCGCTCAAACGGACAGACGGGTTTTGTCAGGCGTGTTTTACGGGGCAGTATCCGATCCCTGTGGATCTGTCGAATGTGAAGACTGGGTTTGAAAGGGTGACGAAGTAGGTAACGGATTGCTGTCGCGAAACGGATAAACGGATAAGAACGGATGAAGCATGAACGGATTGCCTTTGGCGAAGTGGATAAACGGATAAGGAAACGGATGAAGTTATGAATGTATTGATCATTGGTTCGGGTGGGCGGGAACATGCGATCACGTGGAAGGTGTGTCAATCGCCAAAAGCGGAGAAGGTTTTTGTGTTGCCAGGCAATCCTGGGACAAGTCAGATTGCTGAGAATGTGGATGGCATATCCGTTGACGACCATACTGCTGTAAGTGAATTTTGCAAATCAAATCAAATTGACTTGGTGATCGTCGGTCCCGAAGTGCCATTGGCTGATGGGTTGGTGGATTCCTTATCAGATGCAGGCGTCCGTTGTTTCGGACCAAGAAAAAATGCGGCGGAGATCGAGGCGTCGAAAGTCTTCTCCAAAGATTTTATGGCACGGCATCATATCCCAACGGCGAGATATGCTGTGTTCACACAATTGGATGAAGCGCTCGCTTATTTAGATAAGATTGATTATCCAATTGTGATTAAGGCTTCGGGATTGGCGGCAGGCAAGGGCGTGATATTGCCTGAAACGGATGATGAAGCGAAGTCCACACTTGAAGATATTTTGATCGAGAAAACATTTGGTGATGCGGGCAATAAAGTGGTGATCGAAGAACGCATGAGCGGACAGGAAGTTTCGTTGATGGCGTTCACGGATGGAACAACCGTTGTGCCGATGATTTCTGCTCAAGATCACAAACGTTTGCTTGATGACGATGAAGGTCCGAATACAGGCGGCATGGGAGCGTATGCGCCCACTCCGATTTTTACGAATGAATTATTACAGGAAGCAATCGATAAAGTTTTGCAACCTGCTATAGATGGACTACGAAATGAAGGACGCAAATTCGTTGGTGTGTTGTATGCGGGTTTGATGTTGACGAAAGACGGCATCCGCACATTGGAATTTAACTGTCGCTTCGGTGACCCTGAGACACAAGTGGTACTTCCACTGTTAGAAACTGATCTTGTTGAAATTGCCGAGGCGTGTGTGGATGGTCGTTTGAAGGAAGTGGATATTCAATGGAAGAATGGCGCGGCGGTTTGTGTTGTGTTGGCGAGCAAAGGCTACCCAGAAAAACCTGAGAAGGGACAGGTTGTTTCGTTTAGTGAGTTGCCAGAAGATATGATCTGTTTCCATGCAGGGACGAAACAAAACGGAATGGATGTCGTCACTGCAGGTGGACGTGTGTTTGGTCTTACTGCATGGTCAAACGATATTGCAAGTGCGGTCTGAGAAAGTGTATGCAAACGTTGATAAAGTCACATTCGATGGAATGCAATACCGCAAAGATATCGCTCATCGTGCGCTGGAGGTTTTGAAATGACAAAGTCAAATTATGCATCTTCGGGCGTTGACATAGATGCTGGTAATCGCGCCGTTGAATTGATGAAAAATTCAGTCAAAGCCACATACAATGAATCCGTTCTCGCAGGTATCGGTTCGTTTGGTGGTCTCTTCGATGCATCCGCTCTCAAGCAAATGGACAACCCTGTGCTTGTCGCTTCCACTGATGGGGTTGGCACCAAGGTCAAGCTCGCCGCGTCCGTTGGTCGTTATCGCGGCATCGGTCACGACATTGTCAATCACTGCATCAACGACATTCTTGTGCAGGGTGCCCGTCCGCTTTTTTTCATGGATTACTTCGCCACGTCCAAGCTCAATCCCGAACAAACTGCGGATGTGGTGACGGGCATCGCCGAAGCCTGCAAGGAATCGGGCATGGCTTTGCTCGGTGGTGAGACAGCGGAAATGCCAGGCGTGTATCAGCTCAAGAATTTGACGTGGCTGGGACGATCGTCGGCGTGTTGGAACGAGACCGCATCTTACCCCGCCCAAACCTGCTCGCTGGTGACCTGATCCTTGGTCTCCCCTCAAGCGGACCTCACACCAACGGTTTCTCGCTCATCCGCAAAGTCTTTGAAGGCGCAGATTTGGAATCCATTATTCCTGAACTTGGTTGTTCATTAGCAGATGCATTACTTGCACCGCATCGTTCTTATTTCAATGCGTTATATCCGCATCTTGATAAAGTCAAAGCCTTGGCGCATCTCACAGGCGGCGGATTTATCGAAAATATTCCGCGTGTGTTACCTGAAAACTTGAATGCAGTCATTCATCTCAATTCATGGGATGTACCTCCGTTGTGGAAATTGATCCAAGAAACTGGGAACATCTCCACCGAAGAAATGTACCGTGTCTTCAACATGGGCATCGGTATGATCGTCATCGTTGATAAATCTGTTGCATCCGATTTCCAATCATCCGTTTCAGAGCCAACCTTCATCATCGGTGAACTTACTCAAGGAAACCAGAAAACTCATCTTGGCATAAGCATCCGTTTTCCATCCGCTTATCCGCTTCAAATCCGTTTATAAAAGGAATACAACATGAAAGACCTCACTCTCCGTTATGGAACAAACCCCAATCAATCTCCCGCTCGCGTGTATCTGCAAGATGGGGGAGATTTGCCCATCACAGTCCTTGGCGGTTCGCCAGGCTACATCAACCTGCTGGATGCGCTCAATGCGTGGCAACTGGTCAGGGAGTTGAAGCAGGTTATCGGTCAGCCTGCCGCGGCTTCGTTCAAACATGTCAGCCCGTCGGGAGCGGCAGTCGCTGTCCCGTTGACCGATGTCCTCAAGAAAATCTATTTCGTGGATGACATGGAACTTTCTCCGTTAGCCACTGCGTATGCCCGTGCCCGTGGCGTGGACAGAATGTCATCGTTCGGTGATTTCATTGCGTTATCCGATACGGTGGATGTGCCCACTGCGAAGTTGATCGCGCGTGAAGTATCCGATGGCGTGATCGCGCCTGCGTATGAGCCCGAAGCGTTGGAGATTTTGAAAAAGAAAAAACAAGGCAAATATGCGGTGGTGCAAATTGACCCTGCCTACGAACCGCAATTGACCGAGGTGCGGCAGGTGTTTGGCGTGAGCATGGAACAACGCCGCAACGACCGACTCGTGACGCGTGAAGATTTTGCCAACATCGTGACGAAGAAAAAAGACCTGCCTGAATCCGCTGTGCGCGATATGTTCATCGCATGGATCACGCTCAAGTTCACGCAATCGAATTCGGTTTGTTATGTGACCGATGGACAGACCATCGGCGTCGGTGCGGGACAGCAATCGCGTGTGCATTGTGCGCGTCTCGCTGGCTCCAAAGCGGATTTGTGGCGATTGCGTCAGCATCCATCCGTTCTTGCGCTTCCATTCAAGGAAGGTGTTCGCCGCCCTGACCGTGATAATGCGATTGACCAGTTCCTGCAACCCGATGTCACCGAAGAAGAGAAAAAGAATTGGGTGAATGTGTTCACTGAAATCCCGAAGCAGTTGACTGCCGAAGAACGCCGCGCATGGCTGGATGGTCTCACGGATGTCACGCTTGGCTCCGATGCCTTCTTCCCCTTCCGTGACTCGATTGACCGCGCCGCCAAAAGCGGAGTGAAGTACGTTCTCCAGCCTGGCGGCTCCACGCGTGATGAAGACGTCATCACTGCTTGTGATGAATATGGCATGACGATGGTCTTCTCAGGCTTGAGACTTTTCCATCACTAGGAACGGAAACAGGTAGACAGGTAAACAAGAAAATTGTGAACACTCCTTCTCAACTCGTAGTTCTCATATCAGGTAATGGCTCCAATTTGCAGGCGATCCTTGATGCTTGCAAATCTGGTGAACTCAATGCTCAAGTCGTATCCGTTATCAGCAATAAAGCGGATGCATACGGACTTATCCGTGCGAAGGATGCAGGTGTTGAAGCGATTCACTTTCCAAAACTTGAAAACGAATCTCGTAATGAATACGATGCTCGTCTTGCTGACTACGTGTCCACTTGTTTACCTGACTACGTGATTCTGGCTGGCTGGATGAGAATATTGACATCGTCCTTTCTCAGTCACTTTCCCAATCGAGTCGTCAACCTCCATCCTGCCTTGCCTGATACCTTCCCAGGGACTCACGCCATCGAGCGCGCCTTCGAAGCCTATCAACGCGGCGAGATTGAACACACAGGCATCATGGTTCATCTTGTCCCCGATGAAGGCGTGGACAATGGTCCCGTGCTGGCGACAGAGATTGTCTCCCATCAACAAAGATGACACTCTCGAAACTTTGGAAACTCGTGTTCATCAGACAGAACATAGAGTTGTTGGTAAAAACTCTCAAGTTAATTCTTGCAAAGGATGAGAATATGGCGGGTGCAAATCTGTGAGAATAAGTACGGCTTTGTCTTTTTGGTTATGCTTTGATTGTTCAGCATGTAACTCATATTCAATCCACTGATAGTAGCGGTAACAAATACGCCAGAAGATTCGCTTAGAAAGATCCCACAAATTACAGATATAAACCGTTATTCAGAGGTTATGGAATCGATTACTTTGAAAACTCTCCGCTTGTTGAGCATTTCCCAAAAACAATATCCTTCCGAAGCCAAGAATATTCGATTTGCTATATCAACCGCGAATAATGCAAGGGGCAATGTTTCTTGAATTACTTAATGAACTCTTCCTGAAAGCTCAAATTAATGATTTGTGGAATATACGTTATGTGCTTAGAAAAATATCAATATTACTGAAGATAAAACGATATAACCGATATTCCTGAGCCAATGCTGTATTTAATTAGTGATGAAAATACAATGAAGTTATGATCAAAACTTCTCAATCTTTTTGATTAGTGCAAATCTGCTGGTCAAGGAAGATTTCATATGAAATCATGGAACATGTATGGTGTTGGGATTAACAAAACCAACTTTCAAGTAATCTACTGGTTTCAGAATACTGGTAAGAACAAAACTATCTACATCTAAAAAGGAAACTAATCTAATGCCTACTGCCATTCTCTCCGTCCACGACAAAACTGGAATCGTCGAATTTGCCAAATCCCTCGCTGACCTCGGCTGGACTCTGCTCGCCTCAGGCGGGACAGCCAAACTGCTTCGTGACAATGGACTTCCTGTCACCGAAGTCGCGGACTACACCAAGTCCCCCGAAATCCTTGGCGGACGTGTGAAAACTCTGCATCCCGCCATCCATGGTGGATTGCTCGCTCGTCCCACAGATGCAGACCACAAACAACTGCTTGACCTCGGCTGGGATTACATTGACCTCGTTGCCGTCAATCTCTATCCGTTCGAGCAGACGGTTGCCAAGCCCGATGTCACTTATGCAGATGCCATCGAAAACATTGACATCGGCGGCGTGACCCTCATCCGTGCCGCGGCAAAGAACCATGAACGTGTAACACTCGTTTGTGATCCCGCCGACTACAATTCTGTGCTGGATGAAATCCGTGCAGGCGGCATCACAGAAAAACTCGTCAGCGATTGGCTGTCAAAGGGTTTGCATCCACGATGCATTATGATACAGCCATCCATGCATATTTGAAACAACAAGCGAAATCATAAATCCTCGGTGGTTGAGTAGCCCGAAGCGATAGCGGAGGGCGTATCGAAACCACCACTAAGCAAAGTAATTTTTGTTACAAGAAGTATTGCTATCAACTTGTTGGTTTCGATACGGGCGAGAACAACCACGTCGCCCTACTCAACCAACGGGTCTTTATATAAAGGAAAAAATAAATGAACGAAGAACTTTTCAGCACATTTGACTCCCTCACCTTTGACGATGTCCTCATCGTCCCTGGCTACACTGAAGTGTTACCGAATGAAACCGATGTCAAAGTCCAACTCACGCCGAACATTCAACTCAACATCCCGATCCTCTCCGCCGCCATGGACACGGTCACCGAAGCGCGGCTTGCCATTGCATTGGCACGTGAAGGCGGACTTGGCATCATCCACCGCAACATGCCGCCCGATGCGCAAGCCGCCGAAGTGGAAAAGGTCAAGCGTTCGCAATCAGGGATGATCGTTGAACCGATCAGCTTCCAACCCGATGCGCCGCTTAGCAAAGCCGAAGAGATCATGTCCACGTATCACATCAGCGGCGTGCCGATCACGGATGTGAACGGAAAGCTGGTCGGTATCATCACCAACCGTGATATCCGCTTTGTGGAAGATTCAGATTACAACCTGCCTGTCAGTCAGTTCATGACGGGCGATGGCAAACTTGTCACTGCAAAAGTTGGCATCTCTGCGAAAGAAGCAAAAGATATTTTGCAAAAGCATCGCATCGAAAAACTTCCGCTTGTGGATGAAAACGGAATCCTCAAAGGCTTGCTCACCGTCAAAGATATTCAAAAGGCGCGTGATTATCCCAATGCCTCCATCGACTCAAAAGGACGCCTCATCGTTGGTGCGGCTGTCGGTGTTGGCAAGGATGTTGAGACTCGCGTTGAACTCATGGTCAAAGCAGGTGTGGATGCGGTCACGATTGATACCGCTCACGGACATTCCAAAGGTGTGCTTGAAGCTATTCGTCGTATCAAAAGTGCATGGAAAGACCTGCCTGTTTTCGCAGGCAATGTGGTCACAGCCGAGGGCGTGGATGCGCTCGTCGAAGCAGGAGCAGACGCAATTAAAGTCGGAGTCGGCGCAGGGTCCATTTGCACCACGCGTGTTGTATCGGGCGCGGGCATGCCGCAAGTCTCTGCCATCTTCGAATGTGCGCGCGCGGCACAAAAGCACGGCGTATCCGTTATCGCGGATGGCGGCATCAAATTCAGCGGCGACATTGTCAAAGCGATCGTTGCGGGCGGCAATGCGGTGATGCTTGGCAGTATGCTCGCGGGACTTGAAGAGGCGCCTGGCGAAGTGATGATGTATGAGGGGCGGCGTTTCAAGGAATATCGCGGCATGGGCAGTCTCGGCGCGATGAAGGGTTATGGCGTTGACCGTTATGCCACGGGGCAGAGCGGCAGTGGCAAGCTTGTGCCTGAGGGCATCGAGGGGCGTGTGCCGTATAAGGGCGCGCTCGGCGAGTATGTGTATCAACTCGTTGGCGGTTTGCGTTCGGGCATGGGCTATGCGGGCGCGGCGTCGCTCAATGATCTGCGCACCAAGACCCGCCTCACGCGCATCACCAACGCGGGACTTCATCGAAAGCCATCCGCACGATGTTATCATTACGAAAGAAGCACCGAATTATCAGTTGAGCCAACGCTAAATTGACACTACACCTTCTTTCTCCCCTGGATGGACGCTACGCAAAAACGACTGCGCCATTAACGGATTTCTTCTCCGAGTTCGCTTTTCTGCGCGACAGAGTCCGCGTCGAACTTAACTTTTTGCTGGCTCTTTCCAAAACGGACCTTGTCCGCACTTTGAGCGATTCCGAATCCGCCCAGATCGAATCCATCATCACCAACTTCTCCGACGCTGACGCAGAACTCATCCTCGAACACGAACGCAAAACGCGACACGATGTCAAAGCGATTGAGTATTTCATTCAGAACAAACTTATGGCAAGGCACATCTGACTCAGAAATCTGATTCCGTGGATTCACTTCGGCTTAACATCGGAAGATACAAACAGTTTAGGACAAGCGATTTCGCTAAACGAATCAAGAGATAAAGTTATCCTCCCTGAGCTCGAAATCTCTAATATCCGCTTTATCCGACTTTAGCAATCCGCTACAAATCCGTTCCCATGCTCGCCCGCACACACGGACAGTTCGCTGTCCCCACGACATTAGGCAAAGAGTTCGCCGTTTACATCGCCCGCCTCAAAAAGACTCGTGACGACATTGCATCTCATAAATTCGAAGCCAAGCTGACAGGTGCGGTTGGCAACTTCAATGCCTTGCAAGCCGCTGTCCCAAACATCGATTGGATTTCATTCAGTCAAAGAATTTGTTTCCAGTTTTGGTCTCGAACCAAATTTGCTTACCACTCAAATCCTCCCTTACGATAATTGGGTTCGTTATTTTGATCTGGTTCGGTTAACGAATTCTATTTTGATTGACTTTGCTCAAGACATTTGGCGTTACATCAGCGATGGATATTTGAAGCAGGCAGTCGTCGCAGGGGAGGTGGGTTCGTCCACGATGCCGCAGAAGGTCAACCCGATTGACTTTGAAAATGCGGAAGGTAATCTCGGTGTGGCGAATTCGTTGTTCGTGCATTACGCCCAAAAGTTGACAGTCTCTCGCTTGCAACGAGACCTGACTGATTCCACTGTCCGCCGCACGTTCGGCTCGGCGTTGGGTCACAGCCTGATCGGTTGGACCAACTTCCAGCGTGGATTGAAGCGCATTGCTCCTGACGAGGAAAAACTCAAAGCGGAGTTGAATGCCCATTGGGAAGTCGTCTCCGAAGGCGCACAAACCATCCTGCGCGCCGCTGGAAAATCGACGCATACAAATCGCTCAAAGAACAAACTCGTGGACGAGTCCTACCGAAGCCGATTACAAAGCCTGGTGCGACTCGATCGACGTGGATG
>CAVSRF010000050.1:0-33842 GCA_963730175.1 uncultured Chloroflexia bacterium
TCCCGAAGATATTGAAATCGGCGGCATCAATGCTGTTTTGCCCTGATTGCGCAAAGGAAATTCGGAGAGGGTCTACCTCTCACCGCACTTGACCCCGTCTTCGTTTGATCGAGTTGCCACTCAACGCCCGCCTTGATGATGTTGTTGGTGGCATAGATGAGCGTGTGGCGGCACCACGGACGGATGCGCGTCCGGTGTGGCATTTTGGTATAAGTTGACCGCAACCTGCTTCAGCCCATCGACGGGTACCACCTTCTCTTTGGCGATGACATCGTGGATTTTATTCTCGATCCGCCCCGCCGCACAGGGATCATATGCTTTTCGTGCGTGGCGCGGTTGCGGCGACTTATCGCTCACGCTTTGATATTTTATTGGTTCGATGTATCCCGAAGAGGATGCCGGTTTCGTCCGCAGATATTGGATCGCTTCGGCTTACGTGTTATTGTGCGCGGGCTTGAAAACCGTGAAGGAAAGATTGGAAGCGTATCGAAAAATAACTTCCAATGGTATCTGGCGAATCCCGTGCGGAGATGATCTGTTAGTTTTCGGGCTGAGATGGAAGCGGCGGCGGCTGAGTATCCGCATTGCACGTGAGCGGAGTCCGAGTAGTCGTCGTGTGCAATATAAAATCGCAAATCCCGCCATCAAGTTGGTACAAAGCATGGGGGTATCGATTTACTGCGCGGTGCCGAAATCACATGGTCCTAATCCGCAGTGCTGCGCAGCTGCCGCACAAATAGCGGCGCGATGAAGTCACATCAGACGATTTGAAAGCAGTAGCACCCATGACGTTACGCCTGCGCCGTTCACAATATATGAACGAATACTTCAAGTGGGCAATTAGGGGACTAAAAAAGGAAATGAACACGTTGCTGAGTGATTTTGGAAAAGAGCGGCGTGCCGAAAAAGAAACGCACAAAAAGAAAATGAACGAGACGAACATATCGAACCCCGCCTATCGCATCGAGCAGCAGAGCCACTCGTCGTGCGATGCTATAAGCCGTCAGACGCACAACTACTTGTGAACTCTGTCACCGAAAGCCTTGAGCATCTCAAACCCTGGATGCACTGGGCGCACGACGTTCCGAAACCTATAGAAGTAAAAAGAAAAACGAGTGGTAAAGGTTTCGCAATATGTTCGAGGTGGACAGGATTACACGTATGGCATCTTCAGCCCAATATCCGATCTCAAGTTGATCGTCCCCGAGACGTGTATGTAAGCCCGTGCCACCAAGCAAGCGATCCTCTCTTGGGTTGAAGATACCATAGGTGTAATCCTGTCCCAGGTCGAACCTGCCGCGCAACTTTTCAGTCTTGTTGCTTTTTCTTCAATAGGTTCAGGTTCGTCATGTGCCCAGGGCATCCAGGGTTTGAGATGATCAAGGCTTTCGGTAACAGAATTCGCGAGCAGTTGTGCGTCTGACGGCTTATAACATCGCACGACAAGTCGCTCTGTCTCGATGCGATAGGCGGGGTTCGATATGTTCGTCTCGCTCATTTTCTTTTTGTACGTTTCTTTTTCGGCGTGCTGTTCTTTCCAAAATCACTCAGCAACGTGTTCATTTCTTTTTCCTCCCCTAATTGCCCTTTGAAATATTCGTTCATATATTGTGAGCGGCGCAGGCGTAACGTCATGGGCGCCACAACTTTCAAATCGTCTGACGTGACTTCATCGCGCCCGTCTGCTGCGGCATACGCACGTGCGGATTCGAACCATGTGATCTCGGCGCGCAGTAAATCAATCCCCATACTTTGTACCAACTTGATGGCGGGATTTGCGATTTTATCTGGCACGACAACTCTTCGGACTCGCTCACGTGCAATGCGGATCTCAGCCGCCGCCGCTTCCATCTCAGCCGAAAACTGCCCGATCATCTCGCGCGGATTCGCCAGATACGATTGGACTCTTCGATACGCTTCCAATCTTTCCTTCACGTCCTCAAGCCCGCGCACGATGACACGTAATCCAAAGCGATCGAGTATCTGCGGGCGAAGCCGTCCCTCTTCGGGATTCATCGAACCGATCAATACAAAGCGTGAGCGATACGTCGCAGCAACCGCGCCGCGTCGTACGGTATATGATCCCTGTGCGGCGGCATCGAGAATAGAATCCACGATGTCATCGCCGAGGAGGTTGATCTCATCAATGTAAAGTAGATTGCGGTCAGCTTGTGCCAAAATGCCGCGCCGGACGCGCATCCGTTCGTGTGCCGCCGCGCGCTCATCTATGCCACCAACAACATCATCAAGGCGGGCGTTGAGTGGCAACTCGATCAAGCGGACGGGGTCAAGTGCGGTGAGAGGTTGCCCCTCTCCGAATTTCTTTGCGCAATCAGGGCAAACAGCATTGATGCCGCCGATTTCAATATCTTCGGGAAGACATCCGTAAAAGCAGGTGCTTCGTTCTACTTGGGGAAGGAGATCCAATAGACTGCGGACAGCCGTTGTCTTTGCTGTGCCACGTGGACCGATGAGAAGTATCCCGCCGACATTGGGGTTGATAAGCCCGAGCAGGAGCGCGAGTTTCATTTCCTGTTGACCGACAATCGCCAGAAATGGAAATGGTAAATGTTCGGTAACACGCGCGTCATCAGGTGAAAGCGGCGGAAGCGATTTGCCTGAGACGAAATCGATCAACTCACGCAGATTACGGATCGGGTGTGCGACGCGTTCCTTGGGTTCGGGTGAGGATTTTTCGGGTTGGGTGGTTTCGGGTTCGGTCATGATATGTTTTCCTCGCACTGAGCCGAGCGAGTGGTAACGGGTGCATACGAAGCGCAAATGCTATTTCTGCTTCAGCCTTCGTTCCTGTCTTCCTTTTGCCCGCTCTATTTTGCGTTTTTCTTCTTCGGTCTCAGCTTTGAGTGGTGGAACTGGTGTTGGCTTACCTTCATCATCCAAAGCGACATATACAAGGTATGCAGTGTTTGTATGCGTTTGCTCGCCGGTAATCGGATTCTCTGCGATCACATGCACTTCCGCTTCCATAGACGTGCGACCGGTGTAGGTCACTTCTGCGTTGAGGATGACTAGGTCGCCGATCTTTATTGGGTTGCGAAAGGTCATTGAGTCCATGGCAACGGTAACAACCTTCTTTTGGGCATGTCGCATACAGGCGAGTGCACCGGCTTCATCTGCAAGTTTCATGATCCAGCCGCCGTGGATATTTCCCAGCAGGTTGGCATGCTCAAGGTGCATCAATTGCGATAATGTGACGCGCGAGGCGCGCATGGATTTGGGAGTTATGTTTTTGTTCATGGTAAATGCTGTCTCTGAGTTTACCATGTGTTGTGGAATTGAAAGAAGCGAAGCTAATCCATGTCCTCGCGGAATTCTCCGCTATCCATTGTGTGCAGTCGTTCGGGTTCATCTTGAAGCACGTCAATGTCGCTGTGGGTGAGGTCGCTCATCAGCGGGGCTAAAGGCACAGTTGCTGGCGTGGCAATTTTCCCCGGAGAAGGAGGCGGTTTGAGACGCGACTTAGCTTCATCATTTGCGCGTTTGCGTACGATGCGTGCATCGTCTGTCAGGCTTCCTGTGTAATATCCCATGACCGAATAGACTTCGCGTTTTGGGGTGACCCACCCGATCCATTCCCCGCTTCGGTTGAAAAGATATGGAAAAACAAGAAAGGCTTCCGCATCGCCCCTTGATGTGTAGATGGGAATAATGTGTTGTTGGTTTTGTGCCATAAGATGCATCCTGTAGTGTGTCTGTACCACAAGATTTATATCGCTTCTATAGAGTAGTAGGAGAAATACTGCGGTACAAATGTCAATCTACATCATTATACGTCCAGTAGCGGTTCACGAAAAAGTTCCAAAGCATTACAATTCCGATGGCTATGGCAAGGGTGGAGTTTCTGGCAAGAAAATCGGAGGATGCCCAGTGTATGGTAATTTTACTGAAGAAATTCGTCATCACTGGCTCCATATAATGTAGGATCGGAGTGCGAATTGTGATGCCACCGAGATTCACCAGGATGAACATACCTATTTGATGAAGAACGTGACGCGAACGCGATTCAGGGAATGTCCAATAGCGATGCCACGTAAAGTTGTTGATTACGGCGCAGATAAACGATATCGTCCCGGCGTAGATCAACGGCAGGTTAAGAAAATTTGTGAGAAGGTTCGCGATTACAAAGTCAATTGTTGCCCCCATCGCTCCAACCGTTACAAATTTAAAGAAACGGATACGTTCTTTGTCGTTAGTTAATATCATGCAAGTCCGAGTTTCTGCTTGAAGTATGGAATGGTTTTGCGAATGCCTTCCTCAAGCTCCACTTTTGGCTCCCATTTCAATATCTCACGGGCGCGTGTAATATCAGGCTGGCGCTGTTGTGGGTCGCGCGCGCTGCGCGCCTCTACGTAGGTGATGCCTGCTTTGTTGCCAACGATCTTGTTGATGGTTTCAGCGAATTGCAGGATGCTCATCTCGGTCTGGTTGCCGATGTTGACGGGCATGTGCTCATCTGAATATAACAATTTGACAATGCCGTCGATCAAGTCGTCCACGTAACAGAACGAACGCGTCTGACCTCCGTCACCATAGACGGTCAGCGGTTGACCAAGCAACGCCTGTTTGAGCAGATTGGGCAGGGCGCGACCGTCTTCCATATCCATGCGCGGACCGTAGGTGTTGAAGATGCGTACAATACTGGTGTTTACATCGTGAGCGCGGTGATAAGCCATCGTCAATGATTCGGCGAAACGTTTGGCTTCATCATACACGGCGCGTGTACCGACCGGGTCTACATTGCCGGCATAATCTTCCCTTTGCGGATGAACCAGCGGGTCGCCATAAATTTCGCTTGTGGACGCAATGAGGAAGCGCGCTTTATTTGCATGTGCAACGCCGAGGCTGTTGTGCGTGCCGAGCGCTCCCGCTTTCATCGTCTGGATGGGGAGGTTGAAATATGCCGAAGGCGATTGGGGGTTCGGGCTGGCAGGCGAGGCGAAGTGCATGACCGCATCCACTTTGCCAGCTACGAAAATATAGTTGGAGACATCGTGCTTTTGGAAAGAGAACTTTTCATTCCCCATCAAATGGGCGATGTTACCCGGGTTACCAGTAATGAAGTTATCGAGTCCAATGACTTCATGTCCATCAGCAAGCAGACGGTCGCATAGATGTGAGCCGAGAAACCCAGCCGCTCCAGTGATTAAGATACGCATATGTTTTCTCTCTTTTCTTATTATAGGAATAATTTTAAATTACTTCCAGTCAATTCTTGTGACAAGCCCGTCACCTGTCACTTGATATGCCTGCCCATTGCCGCTATCCACAAGCCAAAGATTTCCCTGATAAACGACAGCAATAAAATCTCCAGATTGTCCTTCGATGGGATCTGGCGCCCAAACCGGAGTCTGCGGCTGGATGCCGGGCGCGTCATTCGCAGGGAAAATTGTCCGGTGGTTCGATCCGTCTCTGTCCATCACGACGAGACGATAACGGCTGGTCTCGCTCTGCTCAGGGAAGGTGGCTTGCAAGTACGCGATCTGGTATTTCCTTTCTGTCGAGCTGGATTGTAACGGCGAAGACGCAGGATAAGAGAACATTCCCGTTTGTTGTACCATGTTTATTGTTGCGTCGTTTGAAAACGATGTTGCGCTGATATCAAAGAACGGCGAATCTTCCTCGTCTACCAGATTGGGTGGCGGTGCATGAGACGTATAGTATAGTGTTTTTCCATCCGCGCCCCAAGTGATGGATGGGAGCCATGCCCAGTCGCTGTGAGTATTGAAAGGCGTGATGTCAAGTAGTGGTTTGAGATATTTTCCATCAATATCCACCAAGCCAATCCCATCTGGACGGGCATATGCTAGACGCCCATCCGGCGAAAAAGAGTACATCATTCCCCACCATCCGTAGACGCCGCCATTGCTTGCATCCAGTATCTTTGCCTTTGCTCCGGTTGTGATACTGTAGCGTTGCAAATCGTTGTTTGCCTGCCAGCCCGGGGATGTACTACGCGGCTCGACGGTTGAATAGGCGATGGAGTTCGTACCGGGTATCCATTCTGCAAAATGAACTACATTTGCAATGCCTGTGCTGAACGGTTTGCCGCCGTTGGTTCGTACTGCCCAGATGGTGTTGATCTCCTTGTCAGGGGACTTGGTGGACTTGCGGGTGTATACGAGATATTTTCCATTAGGGGAAAGGAAAAAGATGCGTCCATCCAAATCGCCGGTTGTTACGAGCGGAGTGCGGTTGGCGGTGGATGTGTCGATGATCCAGGCATTGCCGCCAGCAATGTATGCCAAAATTCCGGGTATGGGCAAAGGCGCAAAGGATGATTGTGCCCCGACCATTACGATCTCAGGCGCGGCTTCCTCAAGTGTCACTGATTTGACAACTGACTTGCTGACCTCTTCACCGTTTTCAAGTACGATGCGATAGGTCAATTCTTCCTTGCCGTTTGAGCCAGCCTGCACGAGTCTCGTTTCGCCTTCGGGCAAGGATTCGTTTCTCACGACTTGTCTTTCGAAAGGTATTATCTGCTCTTCGGTCTCGAACTTTTCCTGTACACGTGTAAGAACGATCTTGTCTCCATTGTTCAATACAGCATAAAGTGGAGGTTCTGTTTTATCTAGATTCCCAATGGTGATTCCGGCTGTTTGTAATGCCTGTGTGACTGTGCTCCCTGCGGGGAGGGTCACTGCCTGTGTTTCACCGTCCACTGTGATGCTGATGCCAATATCACCGCTGGTGACTTGGGGTGAGCGGCAGGCTGTCAGCATTGAAAAGGCTGATAGTGCAATGAGCAGGGAGAACCGTAGAAAGAGGCGTTGCATTTTATCCAGTATGGGATGATGATGGCGGGAAGTATTGTATAATCCGTGCGCTACTTGATTCGCCCAATGATGGTCATGATGCCATCAGCGATGGTGATCGATTAAATCCGCAAACCGGTTGCAACGGGACCCACGGAACCTGTGTAGGCTTCATCGATCATGGCTGAAATGGCTTCCTTGAGTCCGTCGGGTGCGGGCAGGGGACCGAAATCTGCCGAGGTGATCGTGATGCTTGGCTTGCCGTTTTCGTCCACGCCCATGGCGACGATGATGCCGATGTTAGCGGTGAACATGCCCTGCTGTGTTTTGCCGAAGATCTGCATTTGACCATCACGCAAATATACCTGCGGATCGGTGATGAGAGGTTTTTTGTCTTGTTGCAGGTTTTGATCGGACTGTAAGCGGAGCGCAAGAACGGATGTGATTTGCGGCTCGGTGATACGGATGGTCACTTCACCGGTCGCTGCACCGGCTGCGAAATCCTTTGCGATTTCATCTTTTAGACTTTGTGCCGACTCGGCAGAAACTGGAATGGGCGCACGATCTGAATAACTGGGTCCGCCAACGAAGACGGTACATGCGAGTGACGTAAGAATTAATGTCAGTAGAAATAGTAGTAATGAGTATTTATTTCTTTTCATTTATGATCCATTCATATATTTATAAAACGGAGCAATTATAGCATGAGCGACTCTCAACCTTTACCGGAGCAAAATACCGAAACCGAATTGTCACTTTCTGTAAAACTGGAGGCGTTGTTGTTCGTTGCCGCTGAACCGGTGACAAATGCTCAACTGGCGGCTGCGCTGGATGTAGCCCCCTCCGTTATCGAACGCGGACTCAACGAACTGGACGCTTCTTTATCGACCCGCGGCCTGCGCCTGCAACGACATGGCGGGCGCGTCCAATTGACCACCGCGCCGGAACTTGCCGAATTGATCGAGCGCTTTCTCGGTCTTGAAGCCACGTCTCACCTCAGCCGCGCCGCGTTGGAAACGCTTGCGATCATCGCCTACCAACAACCGGTCACGCGTCCGCAGATCAATTCCATCCGCGGCGTGAACAGTGATAGTATGATGAAGAGTCTCTTGAACAAGGGCTTGATATTGGAATCTGGCAGGGCTGATGGACCCGGTCGCCCGATCTTGTATTCCACCACGCCGGAATTTTTACAGCACTTTGGTTTGAATTCCATCCTTGAAATGCCGCCACTCGCCAAAGCCTGAAGAAGAAGAGCAGGCGGCAGATGAGTTGTTGAAGAGTTAGTGTTTCTGCTGACCCAATATACAGAAACTGAATAATCATATTCCGCTTGAGGCGGCGTCCTCGCCGCCGGGGACGGCGACGAGAGCAATTGTTGTTGAAGAGGGAGAGAAAATCAGCATTTTGTAACCAACTTCCTGGAACAATAAGCCATGCTTTCGCCGTCTTACTCGCGATGAAAAGTTGATTAAAGGATGCGGCATGATAAACAATAAACGTTTTACCTGGCTGGGCATTGCAATCATATCCAGCTTGATTCTGTCACAATGTGGACCCGTAACGGCGGTGCCGACGGTCACAACAAAGCCTTTGGAAATACCCCAGGCGGTTCAATTACAACCGCAACAGGTGGGACCTTATCTTGTCGGACAAAACCCGCCGGAGGGTCAGCGGCTGGAGCTTTTGCCGACTCTTGCATTTACATTCGACCGTGAAATGGATCAGACCAAAACGGCGGATGCGTTCACGCTTCTTGACTCGAATAACAAGCCTGTTTCCGGTAAAAAGGCATGGACTGACTCGAAGACCTTTTCCTTCAAACCGGATTCCAAGCTGGACGCCTTCCACAACCTATAAAGCGACTTTCTCCACCTCCGCCGTTGGCAAGGATGGAGAGGCTTTGCAGGACGAGATTCAACTTGACCTGACAACAATCGATTCTCTCGCGGTGGGACAGGTCTTCCCTGTAGATCGAACAGAAGATATCGACCCAACGACAAATATTACGGTGATCTTTAATCATCCCGTTGTTCCGCTTCAGATCAAAGAAGAGCAAACGGATCTGCCTCAGCCTTTGACGATTTCTCCAGAGGTTGCTGGGCATGGAGAATGGGTCAATTCGTCGGTGTATGTGTTTCAGCCAGAGAAAGGCTTGTTGAGCGGGACCAATTACAAGGTCAGTGTGGAGGCGGGACTTAAAGATACGAACGGCGACGCGTTGGATAAATCCTATACGTGGAATTTCAGCACGCGTGCGCCGCTCATCGGCAATTTTGCTTTGAAGGATGGTCAGCAGAATCCGCCGGATACGATCGATAATGTTTTGCTCGATCAGGCTTTTGTTGTTACGTTTTTACAGCCGATGGATGAGCAGAGCGTGAAGGATGCGGTCACGTTGGTAAATCGCGAATCGGGTCAGCCTTTCCCAACCAAATTGACATGGGACAAGGAATTGACAACCCTGACCATCGAGCCGGTTGGAAAATATGCAATCGCAAGTTTTTATGATTTGAATATTGCGAACACCGCGCGTGCCAGCGATGGCGGCAAACTCAAGGAAGGCTGGCATCTTAAGTTTGGCACGGTGCCATTGCCAAAGATCGTGGACATATTCCCGAAGCCGGATTCGAATGGGACAACGAGCGGCAAGGGATTTAATTCCGATATTGCGATCACGTTTGCATCACCGATGCGGCTGGATAGTTTAAAGAGTAAGATCAAAATCACACCCCAACCCAAGAAGGGATTGGAGTGGTACTTCAACGATACCAACTGGCAGTTACAGATCTTTGGGTTGGACCCATCCACAGAATATGTGGTGCGTATTTTGCCGGGCATGGAGGATATTTACGGCAACACGATCAAGGATGAGCAATCGTTCACATTCACAACGGGAGCATATACGCCCTCTGCGCGGCTGATCCTTCCGTGGACGCCTTTGGTCTATCGCGCCAAGGGTCCGCAGGAAGTGTACTTTGAACATCTCAATCTTGATTCTGTTTCGGTCTCGTTGTATCGATTGAATTTCTCTGATTTCAACCAGATGTTGTTGGGCAATTCCGACCCAACCAATTTCAATCCGAAGGTGGAACCGGTCCGTGAATGGACACCGGATGTGAATGTGCCGAGGAATATTTTGAACTCGGTGAAGTTGAAATTGGAGGACGCGCAGGAGAAGCCCCTGCAGCCGGGGTATTACTTCATCGGTGTGCAGGGCAAGCCGTTGGATTACAAGAGCCGCTTCTATCAGGCGTCCCTGTTCATTGTTGCAACGGATAATATTACGCTCAAGACCATCTTCCACCGACGCGTCAGCCTGGGTCACGGATCTGGAAAGCGGAAAACCGCAGGCGGGTGTTTCTGTCGTGCTTTACAACGAGAAGTTCGCACAGGTCGGTCATGCTGTTACAGATAAAGATGGATTGATCCATCTCGATAAGTTGAATAACCCTGTTTATGCAAGCCTTGATGACAATGGTCATTTCGCCTTCACTGCCATCGATTGGGGGAGCGGTGTGTGGGCGGGAGATTTTGGTCTCTATGAACAGTATTATTCGCCGCCCAATTCGATGTTCGGATATTTGTACACAGATAGACCGGTCTATCGCCCGGGGCAGGATGTATTCTTCAAAGGCATTGTCCGCCAGAACGATGACCTGCACTATAGCCTTTCAAAAACATCCAAAGTGTATTTGACCATCGAACAGAATGGCGAAAAAGTCTTTGGCGATTACATGACCCTATCGGAGTTGGGCAGTTTCACCGGGAAGCTCAAACTTGCGGATGACGCGGCATTGGGAACGTATGATGTCATGTTGCGGCAGTCTCCGAGTAGTGATCCGTTCAGTTATCTTTCGTTCCGGGTGGCGGAGTATCACAAGCCTGAATTTGATGTGAGCGCTTCGTCAGACAAGGAAAATGTCCTTGCGGGGGAGCAGGTCAAATTTAGTCTGGATGCGAAGTATTATTCAGGCGGCAATCTGGGGAATGCCAACACGGATTGGTTCATCGAAGTCAGCGCCGTATTACTTCCAGCCGAGTTCCAAGTATCAGCAATTCAATTTCATGGATTGGGATCGTGATATTTATTGGACTCCGCAGGAGAATAACGGCATACAAACGATTGCCAATGGAACAGGTGTCACCGACTGCGGCGGGACATTTCGATGTGACGCAATTGCTGGGAGAGAATGAGAATAAGACCAGCCAGCAAGTGACCTTTAGCGCCAACGTGACCGATGTTTCGGGTAATGTGGTCAGTGGAAGCACGAGCATGATCGTGCACCAAAGTGAATTCTATGCGGGTGTGCGCTCGACAAGCTATGTGGGACAACAAGGCAAAGAGTCGCCGTTCGAAGTGGTCGTGTTGGATTGGGATTCGAACCCTGTTCCAAATCAAAAAGTATCCGTCAAGTTCGTGGAGCGACGTTGGTACAGCGTGCAGACTCAGGACAAGCAGGGCACGTTGAGTTGGGAAACTTCGGTGAAGGAGATCCCTGTTTCGACGATGAACGCGGTCACAGGCGAGGATGGTAAAGTGACAGTGTCATTCATCCCGCCCGCGGGCGGCGTGTATAAAGCCATTGTGACCGTGCAGGATACCAAAGGTCACTCGCAATCTGCTTCGGCGTACACATGGGTTTCAAGCGACAGTTATGTTGCCTGGCGGCAGACCAATGACCGCACGTTCAATCTGATCGTGGATAAGGATACGTATTCGCCCGGCGATACCGCTGAAATTTTGATCGCCCAGCCTTTTACGCACGATGTGTATGCGTTGGTCACCTATGAGCGCGGACATGTTTATAAGCAGGAAGTGGTTCTGCTGAAAGACAACAGCACGGTTTACAAATTGCCGATCACAGAAGATATGGCTCCGATCTCGTACGTTTCGGTGACCGTCATCAGCGGCGCGGAGGCGGAGGGGACGCCTGATTTCAAGATCGGTATGGCGAGTATCAAAGTGGATACGAGTCATCAAACGTTGGATGTGCAAGTCAGTGCGGATAAAAAATCGGCGGGACCGGGGGATGACGTCACTTACACCATCGAGACGAAAGATTACAGCGGCAAGCCGGTCTCTGCGGATGTTTCGCTGGCGGTGGTGGATAAAGCCGCGCTGGCGCTGGCTCCGATGAACTCGATGCCGATTCTGGACGCGTTCTATTCGGAACAGGCGTTGAGCATACGCACCGCGTTGGGACTTGTCTCGAATGCGGATGATTTCAACGCGCAGTATCGCGAGTCGATTCCCGATGGCGGCGGCGCGGGTGGCGGTGGCGGCGATGAGGTAAGCCTCGGCATTATCACGACGCGAAAGAATTTCAAAGACACGGCTTACTTTGAAGGACAGGTTACCACGGATAAAGACGGCAAGGCTCAAATCAAAGTGACATTGCCTGAGAACCTCACCACATGGAAGGCGGATGTGCGTGCGGTCACTGCCGATAGCAAGGTTGGACAAACGACGCAGGAATTGCTCAGCACGAAACCGCTCTTTATCGATATGCAAACGCCGCGCTTCTTTATCAATGGCGATCAAGGCAACCGTCGGTGCGACGATGCATAACAACACGGATAAAGCGATGAGCGTGAAAGTTTCGCTGGATGCAAAGGGCGTGGATCTGCTGTCAGCGGCGGCGCAAGATGTGGAAGTGCCAGCAGGGGAGACAAAAGGTTGTTAAGTGGGAAGCAACTGTCCAGGGAGGGGTGAAGCGGGTTGACTTCACAGCGAGCGCGGTCAGCGGCGCATATCAGCGATGCCAGCAAGCCCGCGCTCGGTACGTTATCCGATCAGGGCATCCCGGTCTATAACTACGTCGCGACCGAAACGGTGGGCACATCGGGCATGTTGCAAAATGCAAACTCGGCAACGGAGGCGATCCAGCTTCCGAAGTCGTTGAACTTCACCGATGCAAAACTTTCGGTGGAAGTGTCGCCATCGCTTGCCGCATCGATGCAAAGCGGGTTGACGTATCTCGATGATTATCCGTACCTGTGCATGGAGCAGACGGTCTCGCGCTTTTTGCCGAATGTGATCACATCACGCGCCTTGAAAGACGCAGGCATTGCTTCGACTGCATTGCAGAATGGACTCGATGCGCAAGTGAACGCCGCCTTGCAACGCATTTATGCCAAACAACATTACGATGGCGGCTGGAATTGGTGGGACGGCGATCAGAGCGATCCGCAGACCAGCGCGTATGTGGTTTACGGTTTGATCGAGGCAAAAGATTCTGGCTATGATGTTTCAACGAGCGTGTTGAACAACGGTCTTAATTATCTGTCGAAGAATGTGCCGAGCCTGAAACGCAATGATGCCATGTGGCAATATAACCGCACGGCGTTCATCCTGTATGTGCTGGGACGTGCCGATCAACTGCGCCCATCGCAGGTCAACTTTATTTACGAGAATCGGACTTCGCTCAGTTTGTATGGAAAGGCGTATCTGGCGCAGGCGATGTATATGCTGGATAAGCAGGATGAACGAGTCAACTCGCTTCTTTCTGACCTTGAAACTGCTTCTGTACTATCGAGCTCTGGCGCCCATTGGGAAGAAGCGGACACGGACTATTGGAACTGGAATACCGACACGCGCACAACTGCCATCGTATTGAACGCCTTCGTGCAGATCGACCCGAAGAACCCAATCACGGCGAACGCGGTACGCTGGCTGATGGCTCATCGCGAACAGCGGACATTGGTACACCACACAGGAAACCGCCTGGTCGTTGATCGCGTTGACGAATTGGATGAGCGCTCGCGAATGAATACAATACGAACTATGCGTATGTCATTGGCTTGAATGGCAACGTGCTCAATCAGGGTAATGCCACCAAAGAGAACATGACTCAAAACGTGAATTTGCAAGTGCAAATGAAAGATTTGTTGAAAGACGCCGCCAACTATCTGGTCTTCACACGCGGCGATGGGACAGGCAACTTGTATTACACCGCTTATCTCAGCACGGAGCTGCCGGTTAAATCCATCCAGCCGTTGGATCAGGGTGTGAGTCTCTCGAGGCAATATTTCACATTGGATAATTCCAAGAAACCCATCACGGACTGCAACCGCGGCGACCTGGTGCGTGTGCGCTTGACGGTGGTCGTCCCTGCGGCGATGCACTACATCGTTGTGGATGATCCGTTACCGGCTGGGTTCGAAGCGGTTGATTCGTCCATCCTGACCGATACCGCGGTTCCCTCTTCGTATACAGTGAAAGATTACAACGAACGCGGCTGGGGCTGGTGGTATTTCAGTCACGTTGAACTGCGCGATGAGAAGGTCGTGCTCTCCGCAGATTATCTGCCCGCTGGCACGTATGTGTACACTTATCTGGCGCGTGCCAGCACAGCAGGAACGTTCAAAGTCATTCCGCCCACCGCGAGCGAGTTCTACTTCCCGGATGTGGGAGGTAGAGGCGCAGGGAGTGTGTTTGAGGTGAAGCCGTAGGGTTTTCCCGTTGGGCGTATAATGCAGTATATAAGGGATTTATATCAGCGCGCTGTGTAAATCCTAGCTGGGCACTCCTTCAATACAAGTATCATGATTAGTCTTTTCGTTGAACTAATACTTCCGATCTTCATTGTCATCCCAGGTGTAATTGGCTTTACTTTGTCATTGCCCCTAGTGCTCTTCTATCCTTTGTTGGTGCGCTCTAAACCTCATCAGCGAATGAGGTCAGCTATTGCGATGTTATTTGGCTTTCTCTCACTGTTCGTCGTGCTTGGTCTATATACATGGCTTATGATTTCCATGGAATATGCACTGTCTATTCCAAGCTCGCAAGATTGGGAAATCAAGCAGAAGTATGAAGATCAAGCTATTCTAGAAGCTTGGCGTCATACAATGATTCCGCCGCCCTTCCAAAAGTCGTGTTATAGCACTGAGAATATTGTTTGCCAAATCGCAGAAGGATTTTCTTTAGGCATTTGGGATTGGCGAATTAGCTTCGATGATTTGTTTTGGCTTAGCGCATTGATTTCTGGCACAATTTCTGCGATGACTGTGGGTTCAATGCTGCGGTCATTTACACGACCGATAGATGCTGCATCTGTGATTCCTACACCATGATATGCACCCGACACAGCGTTACTGGACGCTGTGGATTCTGCCGCATTTTCAAATAGTTTTCTGGCTGCGAGTTTTTTCTGCTTCCAAGCAGATTCCACGCCCGACACAGCGCCAGTAATGCAAGTCCGTTGGGCGGCAGGACAGGACAAAAGGAAATAATCATGAGCCTAGATACTCCGAGTAATGCAAAAGATAAGGCATGGAGAATTTTGGATTACGAAGTCCAGATGTTTTTGGGCATTGGTAATTTACGGTCAAACCTAAAAATAGAAGGCGGTAACGAAGCACAGCTCGTCCGAAACGCTTTAGTTGAAAGTTCACTTCTACATATTCGCATTCTGACTGATATATTTTTGAGTAGAGGGAAACAGCCCGACGATATCAACCTTGAGCAGCTTGGTTTCGAAGTAAAATCAATCGGACCAACCTTCTCTGAAAAAATAAATGCCCTTAGAAGTGTGTATGGAGAACCTACTGATAAAACCAGTAACTGTTGGACTATCAATAAAAGATTAGCTCATCCAACAATGCATCGAACAGAAGGTTATGATTATAGCAATCTCTTTATGTCATTGGACGAGCTATTGAAACAGATTATCCAATACATTTATAAATACCAAGCAAGACCCCTTCCTTTTCCACTGATGTTATGAAAGATCAAGCAGCCGCCCAACACAGCATGCCTGGACGCTGGGGATTCTGTGGCATATTAGTGCATTATTCTGGCTTCGAGTTTTTCCTGCTCTCAAGCAGAGTCCACGCCTGGTTGTCGAGCCTGTCGAGATACGTCCCAGCGCCACAGAGTCTCCTTTAGATGATGCATCTGCAAACGCCAACTATAGGGCAGTTCATTCTGCGAAAAAAATAAGGAATAATGATGAGATACGTTGCACTGATTAGGAAATTGAATGCAGGATCGGAAAACAGAATAAAAAAAGATCAACTGCAAGAAATTTTCACATTATTAAACTTTAACGATGTGAAAGTCTATATAAACTCTGGGAATGTTATATTTGATTCGAGCGATACTATAAAAAATATAAAGGGAAATATCGAGAAATCCCTTACGGCATACTTCGCAAACGATATGCAGGTGATTGTTTTCAACAAAAAAGATTTCAAACGAATTGTAGATCAAATTCCAAACGAGTGGAAAAATGATGAGATTGAAAGAACAGATGTTGCGTTTCTGTTTGATAAGATTAACAATGTTGAAATATTAAATCTCTGCCATTTAATGAGGAATACGTAACAGTAAAGTATGTAAATAATGCATTGACATGGAATTTACAGAGGACAAACTTGAATAAGAGCAGGTTGGGCAAAGTCATCATAAGCGATTTATACAAATATATGACCTTGAGGAATATTAATACAGTTAGAGAACTATACAAAATATTGAACGATAAATAGTGTTTAACATCTACTCTTGGAAGCTGGAGATTGCCCAGCGTCCATGCGCTTGGAAGGAGCCTCTTATGACCAATTCCTTTCCATCAGGCAAATCTATGAAACGGGGCCGTTTAATACTCGGAGGAGTGGTAACAGTTCTGGCTGTTGCAATGGCTTTGCTCTGGCTCGCTTATAAGAAGGACCCAACTTCTATCATACGGTTTTACTATATTGCTAAATACGGAATCAATATCGGCGACGGGGGTGTCATATCTGACGTACCATGTTCCGCACCATGTGTCTTCGGAATTCGAGCTGGAGAGACCCAATTTGATCAAGTAATGCCTACGTTAGAGAAAAACGGTATTGCAAGTTCGCGTTGTCTCACAGAGCCAAATGTCTCCTGGTTCCTTTTTATCTGTGGTGTGGGCAGGCTAAATGTACAGGTAGCTACACAGACAAACATTGTCAATGGAGTTTCGCTTCTCCCAAATGATTCGATATCCTTGGGAGAGATCGTTGAAAAATATGGAGAACCAAACTATGTAACCGTGGATCAAGAAGGTGCACCAGGTACTGTCCATCCGAGATTCTATTGGAACTCGATAAGAATGGTAGTTTCATTGCCTGAGATCTCTGGCGAAACTTACGATATCGAAAAAACAACGGCGGTGGAAGGGATCAGCTTTTCGGATGAAAATTTATATCGAACCTCTGAGAAAGAGTCTGATCCGTATTACAAACCCTGGAAGGGATATGGCATGTATCAACCGACAGTTAAAACTCTACCTTCGATACCGATGCCAACGGTCACGATGGCGCCGTAGATGAAACGTTTTTTGCTCTCAGGTTATCTTACAACCGTAATCGTCACTATAGTGCTCTTTACCGTTTCTCTATTCCCAATTGCCCCTTCCGCCCAGAAGCCAGAAGCGATGTTTACTTGCAAAATGAAGAAAGGAGTCTTCCTATGCGGTAAAGTTTTTGTTCACAACCTTAGATAATTGATTCTCTGTGTAGCTCTGATTAAAGTGCTTGAAATATTTACCAAAGGAGTATTAGCATGAAGGCATTTTATATTGTTCTGATTGTTCTCATACTAGCAGGTTGTGGAACCTCGCCTGAGCACCTTACTGCAACGGCGGTGATGGCACAAGCGCAGACCCAAACCGCAGCGCCAACTCTGACCCCCACTTTTACCCCTACATCCACCCCAAAGCCAACATCCACATCAACTTCAACGCCAACACCAAAACCGACAAATACTATCGAACCAACCCCTGCCTCCATAAGTGAGACTGTTAAATTTGGTTCACTAGAAATCACATTGTTGCGTGTTGAAACCCATAGTCACATTGTACCTGGAGGTTTCTATTATTTTTATGCAAAAGAAGGTTATGTTTTTGTTGAATTAGGTGTTTTGGTAAGAAACATAGAAACAACACCAGTTAAAATGTTTATGAAGAATATATATATTGTCGACGAGAATGATGATAAGTGGTTTGCCAATTTTGGTACATCAAGAACTGTGGAGGTTGGCAAAAAATTTGACCCGGTAAGCATTAAACTTAGTGATACTGCCAACACCGGTGATGAAAATATCTCCTTTGAAAAAGACACATATCTGCGATTGATCTTTTACGTAAAGGATAATCAAAACTTTCTTTTTGGAATACGGAACTCGCCTCGTTTTGCCTTTGACGCCAATAAGAAATAAATTCTTGTTCACAATCAAGAAAGATCAACAATATCAAGATGTGGAAAAGTGTTGAAATAAAAACGCCTTGGGAGAAAGATTGTTTTCCAAGGCGTTTTGTGCTGATTGACGAATGATTTTAATTGTTGGCTACCGTAATCGTCACAATATCACTTTTCACCGTCTCTCCGTTTGCATTCACACCTTGCGTCCAGAAGCGATGCTCGCCTGCGGATAATGTCCACCAGGCTTGGTAGGGCGGGGAGGATAGTGTTGTGAGCAAATTTCCCGTCCACCCAGATTTCAATTTGTGAGATGCCTTGTCCTGCCGCGACTTGGATTTGGAGTTGTTGCGAGGAGAGATCGATGTTCGGGTCAATGCGATATGTCGTGTTGGGATGTGGGGAAAGTAGAACGAGTGTGGAGTTAGTGGTTTGCTCTCGTGAGTTCGCCAGCGAGCTGGCTGAGTCCAAAGAGTAATCGGAAAGCAAAGGCAATCCCTGTTTGTGTGCCCAGGCTTGTGCTTCTACGGGGAGATTTAGAACCGTGATGAATTTTCTTCGTTCGATGGGAGTTGAATCGGTGGCAAGTGTATTTGTCAGTGCATCGATCCAAACTTGTTGATAGGTTGAATCTTTTTGCGTGGGTTCTGTCCCGTTGATGAACCATTCCGTGTGTGTGTGTTGGCAGGCTGGAGTGGGGAGCAAGCCTGAGATGTCGCATACTTCCACTTGGGTCAAACCATCGGGTCTTGCGAAGGGATGATCGGGATGCCCCTGTAAGAGTCCGCGCATGACTTCGTTCCAGATGGGCGCGGCGCCGGTGAGACCGGTCACATTGTGCATGGCTTCGTATCCGCTATTGCCAACCCAGACTCCAACGACAAGATCGGGAGTGTATCCAATCGTCCAGTTATCGTGGAAGTTGGTGGTGGTCCCTGTTTTGACGGCGGCGGTGCGGTCAAGTTTGAGCGTGCTGTTGGGACCGAATCCGATTGAGCGGGCAGAGTCGTCAGAGAGGATATCGCTGATGAGCCAGACCACGCGCGGGTCCAATACTTGAAGCGGTGGTTTTTCACCCTGAGTGTAAAGCAGGTTGCCATCCGCATCGCTGATATCCAATATCGAAGAATTGCCGGTGTAATATCCGTCGTTTGCGAGAGTTGAATACGCTGTTGAAAGTTGAAGCAGGCTCACTTGTCCGCCGCCGAGCACGAGTGAGAGATCATATTGTCCCGCGTCATTCAACGAAGTGATGCCAAGTCGATGCGCAAGATCGATCGTGTTATCGATGCCCACATGTTGCAGCGCTTTCACCGCGGGGATATTCAACGAAGAAGCCAGCGCCTCGCGCACAGTAACAATCCCATGTTCAAGACCATCGTAATTGACGGGGGTATAAGGCGTGCCATCTTTCAGGGTGAAAGTTGTTGAAACATCGATGATCGGTGTCGCGGGAGTCCACGCATCCGTGCGGGTTGGGTCGAGCGCCAGCGCATAAATGAATGGCTTGAACGCCGAACCGGTTTGGCGCGGAGAGATCGCCATGTCCAACGCGCCGTCAATGGATTCATCGAAATAGTCCGCACTGCCGACGAGCGCAAGGATTTCACCCGTATGCGGATCTATCACCACCAGCGCGGCATTATTGACGTTGTGGCTGAGCGCGCCAGCCTGATTTTTGAATCCAGCGATGCGCCGTTTCAAAACATTCTCGGCGAAATGTTGTGTATCGAGATCGAGCGTTGTCCGCACTACAAGACTTTGATGTGAATTGAGAACCCCATCCGAAATTAATTTATCAATTTGATCTTTGATGATCCAGATAAAGTGCGGCGCCTCAATCGGATAGGGGGCTGGGTTGTAGCTCAACGGAGTTGATTCTGCGCTGACGCGTTGTTCGTCTGTGATGTAGCCTTGCTTCTCCATCAATCCCAACACGATGCTTTGTCTTCCTTTTGCAAGATCGGGATTCGTGAACGGATTATAAATTCCCGGCGCTTGTGGCAATCCCGCAATCAAGGCACATTCCGGCAAAAGCAATTCACTGGCTGGTTTACCGAAATACGTTTGCGATGCGGCTTCCACGCCATACGCCAGCCCGCCGTAATTGATCTGGTTCAAATACAAAGCCAGGATTTCATCTTTGGAGAGTTTCTGCGTCATCTGCCAGGCAAGGACGGCTTCTCGAAGTTTTCGTCGCAGTGTACGTTCTGTTCTTTCATTCTGACTCAACAATAGATTACGCGCCACTTGTTGCGTGATCGTGCTTCCACCCGCAACGGTCTCTCCGCCTTTGATATTGATCCATAAAGAGCGGATGATGCCGGTTATGTCAATGCCGGGATTGGTGTAAAAGTATTTGTCTTCCACTGCAATTGTGGCATCTTTCAAACATTGAGGGATATTGTCAATGGATAGGACTGTGTTTCGTCCGCCCTCATGTGGGATGATCTCATAGAGCAGGTTTCCGTTCCGGTCCGTGATGCGGACGCTGGGAGTCATAAAGGTATTTGGGATGGAATTGACCGAGGGTAGATCCCAAAAGGTGTAAAGTAGGAATCCCAAAATAAGGGCAAGCCCAACAAGAATAGCCTTTACCGGTTTGATCCATAAAGTGCCCGAGACTCGACGAATTTTCATTATGAGAATTCTAACGCTGATATAGGTTTTGTTGTTCCATTTAGCCCATCCTTTTAGGTGCTCTTGCCTGATATAATTCCGCCACTATGTCAGAAAGACTTCAAAAAATACTAGCACAAGCAGGATACGGTTCACGCCGCGCCTGCGAAGACTTTATCTCAGCGGGGCGGGTACGAGTCAATGGGAAGATTGCTGAACTTGGTCAGAAGGCTGATGCGGCTACGGATAAAATCACGGTTGATGGAAAGGCAATTGCTGCGGCAGAAGCCATGACCTATATCGCTTTGCACAAGCCGCGTTTTGTACTCTCTGCCGTGGAAAAGGAAAGAGGGGATGACCGCCAAACTGTGCGTGACCTTGTCGATGTGCCAGGGCATTTATATCCCGTTGGCAGGCTTGACTTTGAAAGTGAAGGTCTCGTCTTGATGACCAACGATGGCGACCTGACGAATCGACTGACACATCCGAGATACGGGCATGAAAAAGAATACCGCGTCCTTTTGGCAAAGCGTCCGGATCGGGAGCAGGTTGAAGCGTGGAAAAGAGGCGTTGTGCTTGAAGATGGGTACAAGACCGCGCCGGTAGATATCCGCTTTGAAGAATCACAGGGGAAAGGCGCCTGGGTACGTGTCGTTATGGGTGAGGGTCGCAAGCGCCAGATCCGTGAGACTTGTAAGCAGTTGGGCTTGCCAATCGTGCGAATACTAAGGACACGAATTGGGACATTGCGGTTAGCTAATCTGAAAGTCCGTCAATGGCGATATCTGACGAAAGATGAAGTTGATGAATTGAAAGGCAAAGCTATAGGAAAAAAGACAAACCGCCGGTAAGGCGGTTTGTCTTTTAAAGTGTGGGTGCTTAACTTACCCGAATATCCCAGAATTTTTTTACAACGCTGCCAAGGATCTTTTTGATCTCTTCCTTTTTGACGCCTTCCACTTTGAATGTAACGATCTTGGAAGTGGCATCCTCTCCGTCGAAGAAACCAAAAGAGATAAAGTTGCCACCCGCTTGGGCAACGGCTTTGGTGATCTTGGCAAGTTGACCGGGTTTACTTTCAACCGATGCTGTCACGCGAATGCCCTTATCGCGCGCGCCCATCAGCTCAAGAAAAACCTTGAAGAGATCGGTCTCTGTGATCATGCCGACCACTTTTTTGCCATCTACTACAGGCAAGCCGCCGAGTGATTTGTCAGCCATGATCCTTGCGGCTTCCTCGATGGGTGTGTCCCTGCTGATGGTGAGCACCTTTTTGGTCATGATATCTTTTATTTTTATTTTACTGATCAGATAGTGCATTTCCCATACGCTCAGCGTGGTCAAGGTGGATGGGGACGCGTAAATCAAGTCGTTCTCGGTAACGATGCCAACCAGCTTTCCGTTTTTGATGACTGGTGCGCGGCGGATATGTTCCTTCCTGAACATTGCGAGTACATCATTGATCGGTGCCTCCGGCGAAATTGTGATGATCGGGCGGGACATTCTTTCACCAACAAACATGTTTACCTCCTGCGGTAATGCGGACAGGTGTATCCGCTTGATGTGAATCTACTTTAATAACATTATACGCTTGAAAGAATTCGATGTTGTCACTAAATCGGAGTGATTTAGGTCATAATGTTATAAGCCAAGATAAGCCGCACGGACATGTTGGTCTTTGATGAGTTGATGGGCGGGTCCCTCTATTTCGATTTTTCCTTCAGCGAGGACATATCCATAGTCGCTGATCGCCAGCGCAAGATGTACGTTCTGTTCCACGAGCAGTAGAGTAATTCCTTCGTCGCGGAGTAATTTTAAACTCTCGAACAGTTGAAGCACCAAAACAGGTGCAAGACCCAGTGATAGTTCGTCGATGATAAGAATGGTGGGGTCTGCCATGATCCCACGTGCCACGGCGAGCATCTGTTGTTCGCCTCCGCTGAGGGTACCGGCTTTTTGTCCACTTCGTTCTTTCATGCGCGGAAACATCTCATATACACGTTCAAGATTTTTTGACGCGTGGGGGCGGGCCCGCTGATTGGTTGCACCCAATTCCAAATTTTCATACACGGTCATATCTGTGAATAGTTGGCGTCCTTCTGGTACAAGCACCAGTCCCATCTCTGCTTTCGCATGAGCGGGAAGGTTGCTTACATTGTTCCCTGCAAACGTGATCGTTCCGCTCCATGGGTGCAGCAATCCCATCACTGTGCGCAGCAAAGTTGTCTTGCCAACGCCGTTGCCTCCCACCAGACAAGTCAATTTCCCTTTTTCAAGCGACAAGGTGGAACCCCATAAAATTTGAACATCTCCATAGCCGGAGGTCACATCTTTAATTTCTAGGATAGCCATGTCTACTGCTCCTCCAGCAATTGTTCCGCTAATTTGGGATCGCCCAGATACGCCTCGATCACTTTTTCATCTTTGGCAATAACTTCCGGCGAGCCTTCCGCGATCTGTTGCCCATAATCCAGCACCAGGATCCTGTCCGAGACGTTCATCACAGCTTTCATTACATGTTCGATCATAATGATGGTAACGCCCTGCTCACGGATCTTCAATACGGTCTGTACCATATTGTCAATTTCAGATGGGTTGAGTCCTGCTAGTACCTCATCCAGTAGCAGGAGATAGGGATGTGCCGCCAGCGCCCGAGCCATTTCCAAGCGCTTCTTTTGTGCGACATTCAAACTGCCAGCCAGTTGTTCGGCTCTGGGTGCCAGCCCAACAAATTCCAACACCTCGTCTGCGATCTTTGCCGCGTTGACAAGTCCTTGATTCTCGTGTCCGAAGCACGCGCCAACCATAACGTTTTCCCGAACCGAGAGTTCGTTCAAAGGCTGAACGATTTGATGGGTGCGTGCCATTCCCATACGGGCATGATCGTATGGCTTGGCGTATGTCACATCCTTATCGCGGAATAGGATTCGTCCCACCTCGGGAGGATAAACGCCATTGATCGCATTGAAGAGCGTTGTCTTGCCCGCACCATTTGGACCGATCAATCCAAGGATTTGTCCTTCAGGCAGATCGAAGGTTACGTTGGTCAACGCCTGTAATCCACCAAATCTTTTTGACACACCTTGTAGAGAAAGTAGAATGGTCATGTGAGTACCCTCCTCATTCCTGGAACGCGACGGCGGAGCCATCCAACTGCACCGGCAGGGATGAACAGCACGATCATGAGAAGCAGTGCGCCGGATACGGATAACTGAATATTTTTGAAGAAATCACTCGTTACTAGGTAGCCACGCATACCTTGATAGGCATATGCGCCGAGGATCGGTCCCAGTACCGTTCCCTGACCACCGAGCATGACCATTACTAATAATTCTATCGAAGCGTTTAACGGAAAAGCATCATGCGGTTCAACGTTCCCGTTCTTGAAGAAGAACAAAACGCCGATCATGCCAGGAATGATCGCAGAGAATACATATGCCCATGTTTTGGTGCTGGGTGCGACAACTCCCATTACTTCTGCAGCATCTTCATTTTCGCGAATCGCCAATAGTCCCAATCCAAATTTGGAAAATCGTATGATGTAACTGAGCACGATTGCAGACAATGCCAACCCAGCCACTAGATAGAAGGACGTTTGCAATGCTTGTGCAGCACCACCGTAAAGTTTATATACGCTGAAGTGCAATGTGATTCCAGTGGGTCCACCGAATAAGTCGAAATTATTGATGAAGGCCTTCATGGCTTCGTTGATACCAATCGTCGCGAGGGCGAAGTAGGCACCACGCAATCTTAAGATTGCACTTCCAAGCAAGAACGCCAGAACTGCTGATGCCACCCCGCCTGCCAGCATTGCAGCCCATAATGACCATCCCTGTTCGCCGAGCAAATAAATACCAACGTAACCACCAAACCCGTAGAATACGATATGGCCGAAGCTGACATAGCCAGTATAGCCAAGCAATATATTGAGGCTTGATACCAGGGCTATGGCTTTAAGTATTGTGAAGGCGCTTTCGCGATTGGCAGGTTTTCCCGTAATAATAGGCCAGAGAGTAAGAACGCCAACTGCGAGCACGGGGAGAATAAGTCCGCTATATCTATGCCATAGTTTCATTTCTTTGCTCCAAACAGGCCGCTTGGGCGCACTAGTAGGATAACAACAAACAGCCCGAACTCAATGACTGGAACCCAGGATGTTTCCATGAAGGCAGGGACGATGCCTTCGAGAATACCGAGGATCAATCCCCCAAATAATGCGCCAATTGGGTTGCCCAAGCCTCCCAATACGCCAATGACGAAACTTTTCAGTTCATATCCGGCGCCAGAGAGGATATTGAAGGGGAAGAAGGTCGCAATCAGCGCTCCTGAAACAGCCGCCAACATGGTCCCCAGTCCAAAGCTCAAGGCAAGGATTCTAGTGGAAGGTATCCCCATCAGTTCAGCTGCATCCCGGTTGTTTGCCACAGCTCGGATGAATTTTCCCGGTCTGGTTCTGTATAGAAACAGATATAAGCCTCCCGTGAATAAGATCGCGACAAATGCTGCTGCCAGCCGTGTGCCGAGGAGTGTTATTGAACCAACCTGAATGCTCGATGCGTTAAAATCAACATTGTAGGGGGATGTTGTTAGAGCGGCAGTGCCAAGTCCGATAATGATCATATTTACGGAAAATGTTGCGAGAAGCGAGGAAAGGTGAGGTGCGTTGATCACTCGGTGGACTGCCACAACGTAGATCAATACTCCAAGCAACAATCCTAAAATAGCCACAGGAACCAAGCCAACATATGGGTTGATCCCCAGACT
This sequence comes from uncultured Chloroflexia bacterium, assembly GCA_963730175.1. Classification (GTDB taxonomy): domain Bacteria; phylum Chloroflexota; class Anaerolineae; order Anaerolineales; family Villigracilaceae; genus Defluviilinea. The sequence goes on from CAVSRF010000050.1 coordinate 25,326, forward strand.
GCGTAAATATGAAAAAGGTGCCAAACATTCCCAGAGCAATGATGGGTCCATGGGAAAGGTTGATTACATTCATGACGCCCCAGATCAATGTCAACCCCATTGCCGCCAACCCATATACAAACCCCAATAGAATGCCATCAGGCAGGGATGCTAATAAAAGATTGATTTGTTGCATGAGCGCTCCCGTTATTCTAAAGATAGACCATATCCCCTTAGTCTCTCACTAAGGGGATATGGCATGGACGACTAGCTCTTATCGAATTGGGTATAGCGGATCAGAAGTAGCAACACCTGCTGGCCAAACCACCTGACGTACCAGTTCGCCGGCATCGTTCTTTTGCCACTGTGCAACAACCATATCATGGTTGATCTGTAACCCATGCGCCTCGGCGCTTGTGTCAAATTGCGTGCCGCCGAAGAAGGTCATAATATTCAGGGATTCTAATGCGGCGTTTACAGCCTCAGGATCAGTTGAATCTGCCATTTCAATTGCCTTCTGGAGAACCAGTCCAGCCGTGTAGCCGCCAGCGACGTGATACGTGGGCTTATCGCCAGTCATCGCTTCGTAAGCGCTTGCAAAATCAGCACCGCTGGGACCAAACCACTCTATTCCTAACGCTTTTGCTTCAGCCTCATTATGCGTTGCCGAAAGTTCCCATTGGCTGGATGTTCCGATACCTAATGCCGCATCACCCAACTCAGAGAATTTCGAGTCGGCAGGAGCCACCAACAGTCCAATGTATTCCAGCGAAACATTCCGCTCGTAGATTTGACGTGCAAACGTACTGCCATCTGGATAGTGCCCACCACCCAATAGTACATTCGCACCTGAGTCAACAATTTTATTTACCAATGGACCAAAGTCTGCTGTATCGGATGCGTAACTTTCCTCCAACACGACCTCAAAGCCTTGTGATTGTGCATACGGAACCAGCCCAGCCACTACACTTTCAGTGAAGGAATCGGCTTCATGTACAACCGCGATCTTGGCGTTGGGGTTGAATGACTTGATCATATCCACAGTGCTCTTCAAGTAAAAACTGCCAGGTGTGTAGAGCTGATAGACGTGAGTGTAGCCCTGTTTGTAGGTATCATCATTTGCGGCGCCGGTTGTGATCATTACCTTGCCATTCTGCTCGGCTATGATCGCCGCGGCGGCTGTAAGACCGGATGAATACGGACTGATGAGGAAGTCCGCATTATCTTCTGTGATGAGGCGTGTATAAAGTTCCTGCACACGCTCCTTGCTGGACTCATCGTCATAGGTTTGCGCGGCAAATTTGACAACAGTGCCGTCACTTAGATGAACTCCCCCAGCTTCGTTGACCTGATTCATCCAAAGATTAAACCCATTTACTTGTCGTTTTGAAGATACTTCCTGTGCGCCTGTTATCGAGGATGTAAAACCAATAGTAACGGTCTTTTCAACCATTGCTGGTGCTTCTGTCATTGCAGGTGCTTCAGTCATCACCGGTGCTTCAGTTGCAGCGGGCGCGGCTGGTTGCACCGGGGCTGCGGTGGGCGTGGCGCTAGGCCCACAGGCTGATAGGATCAGCCCCATGAGAACCAACATCGTAAAGATACTGAACAGCGAACGTTTCATTTTTATGCCTCCTCCAATTGGAAAATAGATTCGAGATGGAGCGGAACCTTTCCGCTCCATCTTTATTGTAGGAAGCTGATGGAAATTTTTGCTAAAAACAGAACCGTGATATATAAAAATGGTGTAAAAATCATCTATCGAATTGATAGCCGATTCCGTGCTCCGTATGCAGATATTTCGGCTTGAGAGGATCTTCTTCGATCTTTTGCCTTAGCTTCCCCACATATACGCGCAGGTATTCCGCCTCATCCCCATATTCCGTTCCCCATACATTTTGCAGGATGGCGCGATGGGGGAGCGCCTTTCCAGCATTCTTCATGAGATAAACCAACAAATTGAACTCAGTGGGGGTCAAATCCAGGATTTTTCCGCGGACCGTGACCTTGTGTCGCTCCACATCGACTTCTATATCACCGCGCACGATTCTTTCTTCACCCGAGTCTGGTTCAGACCAATCAGCTCTTCTCAACACCGCTTTGACTCTTCCCAACAACTCCCCAACGCCGAATGGTTTCGTCAAATAATCATCCGCCCCCAAGTCAAACGCACGGACTTTGTCCGCCTCTTCGCCCATCGCCGTCAAAATGATGATCGGCACGCGTAACTCCTGACGAATGCGACGCGTCGCCTCCAGCCCATCCATGTGCGGCATCATAATATCCATAATGACCATTTGGATGTTTTCATTTTGGAATAACGCCATCGCTTCAAGCCCATTGGACGCGGTCAACACTTTATAGCCGCGTACTTCCAGATTGCGACGTACAAAATCACGCAGGGATTTTTCATCGTCTACCACTAAAACATTGATATTCATCAGCTTATCCCTTTTTGGTTCTCTTGTGGTTTTTAGCTGTAGCGGATTTTATCGGTATGGTAAACGTGATACACGCTCCAACATCCTGTGGTTCAACCCAGATCTTTCCGCCATGTGCACGTACAAGACCCTGACAAATGGTTAATCCCAGCCCCGCACCGCTGGTAAGACGTGTGAGGCTGTCATCCACGCGATAGAAACTGTCGAAGATGCGCTGGCTTTCCTTGGGTGGAATGCCTGGTCCATTATCGCTGACGCTGAAAAGAAAATCCCTGCCGTTCTTTTTGACACCCACTTTGATTTTTGCCTCCTCGCCTCCATATTTGACTGCGTTCTCGATCAGGTTGCGTAAAACAGTTTCCAGCCTTGGCGGGTCTGCGTATACAACAGGCAATTTAGATTCAACTTTAACCTCAAATATGTTTTTGGGCGTTAGCTGTGTCTGTTTTGCGGCGCGCGCTATTGTTTTCTTGATATCGCATTTCTCCCGCGTGAGTTTTAGTGAACCAGCTTCAATCCGTGAAATATCCAGTAGGTTGTTGACCAGGTTGGTCAGTCGGTCTGATTCGTCCGAGATGATGGTGAGAAATTCATGCTGTGAGTTGCGATCCCACTCCACGTCGTCTGCCAGTAATGTGGTGGCGTATCCTTTGATCGCTGCGAGTGGAGTTCTTAATTCATGCGAAACTGTGGAGACAAGGCTTGACCTCATACGGTCCAACTCGCGGTCGGCTGTTATATCGTGGAAGAAGATGCCGCGCCCAATGGGAACCCCTTCTTCATCGTTCACGTTGAATACCTCAAGTCGCAGATGGGTAAGTCCATTAGACAGGTTTTGGGTGATCTCGATCTTGCTATCGCTTTTTTTGTTCAATATCTTCTGTGCGTCAATTCTCTTGTTTGGTTTTCCAGATGTTCTCGCAATAATCCTCGCAAGGATTTGGTCTGCATGCAGCCCCGCCAAGCTTTTTGTGGAGAGTTCTGCCAACTCGCCGACGCGTTTGTTTGCGTAGATGACTTTTCCTCTTAGGTCGCTCAATATCAAACCATCATGCAGCGATTGAACGAGCGCTTCGAGACGGTGTGTCTGTTCGCGTAATCTCATATCGCTACGTTCGTACAACATGGCATTCTCGATGGCCATTGCTGCGTGGTTGGCAAAACTTGTCAATAATTGGATTTCATTGTGGGTGAAGTTATGTGGTGTTGGATAAAACACAAGCAAGGCAGTGGGGGGTGCGTGTTGTGTGTTCAACGGTACAGCAAGGATGGCGCGATACCCTTCCATGCGAGCGCGTTCCTTTCTGAATTTATATGATGGATCCGTTTCCGTATCATTGACTTGAATGGGTTCTTTTGCACGTAATGCCCTCATGGTCACAGAATCAGGTTCGCTGGGTTGAATGGACAGTTGTTCAGTGAATTGGCGTGATAAGCCCCTGCTGGCTCGTATCCTGAAATTTCCCTTTTCATTGTCGAGTGCGATAACGGCATACATTTTAATCTGTAACAATCGTCCCATTTGCTCAAGAATACGGTTGAGAACAGTTTCAGGGTCCAGTGTAGATACGACGGCAGTGCTTGTCTCAAGCAGGGTTGCCTGTTCCTTCATTCGCTCGGCAATGGAGTCCTCTCATTCGTATGATGCTTCTGATCAAATGTCCGATCTGATCGCTTCGTTTTGCTTGAGACAGAAGATGCTGTTGCTCTTCAATGCTGATAGGTTGGTTTAATCCAATGGCTTCACTGATGGGAGCAATTCGCTCAATGGGCCGAATAACGCGTATAGTAAGCACCATCCAGAAGAATAGCCCAATCAGGAGAAATGTCACAAATGTAACCAAAACGATACGTCGTAAGAATATTTGGGTTGCAAATGCGGCGGAGGTGGGGCGGCTGACAATGACCTGCCAATTGATATTGGCCACAGGTGCGTGTGTGTAGAGATGTTCTTCGCCGCCAGGTGCATTGACCGTTTGTGAATGTACATTATTGATAAAGTTTTCGATGTAGGTTTCCGGGATAATATCCTGGGCGGGGTGCAATAATAATTGTTGGTCTGGGTAAGCGATGATCTGATTGGCAGAATCAAGAATGACAACCTGCAGTCCCTCGTCTGTTTGGTGCTCCGAAATAATCGCAGTCAATGCCCTGCTGAGACTCTCCAGTCTGATGTTTGCGCCAACCAAGCCTAGAAATTTTCCATCCGTTGACCATATAGGCATGACAGCAGTGGCTACCGCTTGATTTGTAGTGGGTGAGATGCGCCCTTGGGAGACCAATGGTTGATCTGTTTGCAGTGCACGTTGAAAATAATCCCTGAAGGAAAAACCATCCCCAACGGTTGAAGTAGGACCTGTTGGGTAGTGATATAACATGATCCCATTGGCATCGAGCCGATACACCAAATTTACATCAGGTGTCGTGTTGAAAATAACACTGAATATATTTTCCATTTCAGATGGGTCTGCATTGATGACCTCTGGATAAGTGGACAAGCCTTTCACTGCGCTCAAAGCTTTGGTGATCGAAATGTCAACTTCCTGCGAAATGGATTGTGCCAAAGACAGGTCGCTGGCTTGTACATCATCGCGAATACGCACGCCGATCAGCCCATCAAAGATCAGCAATGTTATCAGGAATGGAATGATGAGCAGAAGATAGAGTGCGAAAAGTTGAAGACCGAGATCGCGATGAAAGTCGTACCAGCGACGCATCATTAGCCTACTTTGCAAACTCCTTGATCACACGTGCCATGTGGCGCGCGTGTTTCAAATACAGATCGATGCGGATGTTTTCATTTGGGGCGTGGGCTCGTGTATCGGGATAACCCAGGCCCGCGGTGGCAACTGGCAAACCAAGATCGTGTACAAATGGATAATTTGGACCGGAGCCTCCCACCGTTGGGACAAGTTGCATCGGGAACTCATAGACTTCCTCCGCCGCTTGAACAACGGTTCTTACAAAGGGATCGTCTGGTTCCGTCCGAGCGGCTGGTTCACCGCCCAGGAATTTGATCTGCACATCCTCGAAGCCTTCAGCATCCAGGTGAGCACGAAGTTTCTTGAGGATATCCTCAGGCTTCTGATCTTGAACGAGTCGAAAATCCACTTTGGCAGAGGCAAAGGCGGGTTGTACCGTCTTCGAGCCGGGACCTTGATATCCGCTGGTCAATCCACAGATCGTGCAAGTGGGAGTGAATACCTCCTCCATTTTGAGATCCGTCCCGCCTGTGAGTCCCTTGATGAATTGTTTAACGCCATAACGTTCCTTGTATTCATCTGCTACATCGGGAAGCGCGTCCATTAGTTCGCGGTCACGCGCGGTGGGTTGTCTCACGTCATCATAAAAGCCGGGGATGCGGATGCGCTCGTCGGGTCCTTTCAGCGTGGATAAAGCCCACACCAAACGCCACGCAGCATTCGGGAAGATGGAGCCGCCTGTGCCCGAATGTACATCTATTTTCAGCGACTTCGACCGAAAGTTCCACATAACAGATGCCGCGTAGTCCGAGATACTGCATGGGCACGTCGCGATGATCCACGCCGCCGAATTCCCAGATGCAGGCATCTGCTTTCAGTTTATCCTTGTTGTTGCGAACGAATTCATGCAGGTGAACGCTGGCTGTTTCCTCTTCGCCTTCGATGATGAATTTTATGTTGCAAGGCAGATCGCCATCGATGGCAAGGATCGAATCAATCGCGTGCAAACGTGAGACGATGTGTCCTTTATCATCGCTGATGCCGCGACCGTACATTTTGCCTTCGCGTATTTCCGGTTCAAAGGGAGGTGATTCCCAAAGCTCAAGCGGCTCCGGCGGCTGTACATCATAGTGATTGTAGAAAAGCAGGGTTTTATCGCCTTTACCTTTTCGCTCTGCAAAGACAACCGGCGCACCATCCGTGTCCATGATCTCGGCGGTGAAGCCACGTGCACGCAGCATATCTGCAACAAGGTTTGCACATTCCTTCAACCCAATCCCTTGCGCACTGATACTTGGTTGTGCAACGAGTTTGGAAAGTTCGTCGAGACTTTTATCGAGATTCTTTTCAAGATAGGAATCGATCTTTTCGTATTCAGACATGTCTTTTCTCCTTCTAGTGGTTAAAAAGATTTGTCATCCATTCAATGGAATAATAACCTGCAACCGCAAACATTGTCATTTTGATGAGTTGCCCGATCCATGTGAAGAACAGGAAGGTTCGCATCGGCATTTTTGAGATACCCGCCGCTATACCTGCGAGATCGAAGAATGGATTGGGGATTGCTGACAACACAAGGATCGCCCAGCCGCCGTATTTATCCACCCAGGGCTTGAAGCGATTGTAGATGTCAGATCTTTCGATGACAGCTTGTCCGCTAAAGCCCGCGAGGTAGCCGGAGAGTTCGCCGATGGCGCCGCCAGTCCCAGCGGCAAGACCAACGCCAATCGGGTTGAATACGGCTCCCATGGCATATACAATTGCCACGCCAGGTGCGGGAAGAAGAACTGTTGCGTTCGCCATAAGCGCGATCAGAAAGATGCCTGCGTAACCGAATTTTTCAAAATCCTTCACGTGTTCACGGATACTAAAGATGTAGAAAGTAATTCCAATAACCGCAAGCAGTGAAACAATACGGAGGAGGTTGGTTTGCAGGGACGTTTTTGTTTTTTTTAGTTGATTTTGCTCTTGAGGCATGTTTGAGCTTTCAACTGCGAGACTGTTTGTAGCGGGTTTTGATTTTGCTTTACGAGCGATTGGTGTTGTACCAGAGTGCTTTGGCTGAGACCTTTTTCAGTGTTGTTGCTTTCCCCGTTTTTGGCTGAGTCTTTTTTACAGCGACGTGTGAAGAGCGCACAGAAGACCTCTCTGTCTTCTGTGCGCTCTTGTTTTCCTTCGTTGAAACTTTCTTATTCGCTTTCTTCAATGGTGACACCGATGATCTTCACCGCGGGGGCATTTCGGTTATTGGGATCACGTGCTGGAATAGACATAAGCACATCCAGTCCTTCTACGACCTGACCAAAAACGGTGTGCCTGTTATTCAAGTGTGGCGTCGGTCCGTGGGTGATGAAAAACTGTGAGCCATTCGTGCCGGGTCCCGCGTTTGCCATGGAGAGGATGCCTTGCTTGTCATGCTTCAGGCTGGGATGAAATTCATCGCCGAATTTGTAGCCGGGTCCACCCATGCCTGTACCTGTGGGATCGCCGCCCTGCACCATGAAATTATCTATCACGCGATGGAAGATCACGCCATCGTAGTAGCCTTCACGAGAGAGGAATACAAAATTATTTACTGTGTTCGGGGTTTTATCAGCAAACAGTTCGATAACCATGGTGCCTTTATCGGTTTCCATGCGTGCCTTGTATTTTTTCTTGGGGTCGATCTGCATTGCGGGTGGGGTATTCCATTGTTTTGCCATTTAATTTCTCCTTATTGGGTTTGGGCGGGCTGACCGCCCTTACGATAAATTATTTCAATAACGCTTCTATGCGTGCAACGACCATGTCGAGTGCGGCGGAGTTGAATCCGCCTTCGGGGATGATGATATCGGCGTACCGTTTGGATGGTTCAACAAATTCCAGATGCATGGGGCGGACTGTGGATAGATATTGTTTGATGACGGATTTGGTCGAGCGTCCGCGTTCGGTGATGTCTCTTTCGAGTTTTCTGATAAAGCGGAGGTCTGAATCGGTATCTACGAATATTTTCACATCGAACATTTCTCGCAGGGCGGCTTCGGTAAAGATAAGTATACCTTCTACAATGATGACGTTGCGCGGTTGTATCGTGAAGGTCTGCCCTGTACGGCTGTCGGTGGAGAAATCGTAGATCGGGACCTCGACAGCTTTTCTGTCACGTAAAGAAGCGATATGTTGAATCAGAAGTTCAGTTTCGAGCGAATTAGGGTGGTCGAAATTTATATTTGAGCGTTGTGTGGGAGGCAATCCGCCAAGGTCTTTGTAATAGGAATCGTGCTGGAGAAATGCGATGCGATCTGTTCCAACTCGCTGGAGAATTCCCTGTGCAACGGTTGTTTTGCCAGAGCCAGAACCGCCTGCGATGCCGATGACCAATGGGACTGGATGTTCCATGTTTGAATTATACACGTATA
>CAVSRF010000051.1:0-105055 GCA_963730175.1 uncultured Chloroflexia bacterium
AAAATAGATCAACGTGAAAGCTGTCATTTGTAGAGGGTAATAGATAAGAATGAATACAAGAGAGACAATAGCCTGAATGATCGTAGTAAGCACGATTCCAAAGGTTGAGCCATTAAATGAAAATGGAAGGATGCGAGTCAACAGAATATTGACAATGGTTACCGGACCGTTCACGATGATTAGATTGAACAGATAAAGAATGAATATATAGCCAGAGCGGGCCAGAAACGGCGGCGCACCAAATTCCACGTGCGTCGAACCAAGTCAAGCGCACCCTTCTTCTCAAGCACAACGACCGGTGCCACCATGGGGCTGATCGCTGCACCCAGGAAAACCAGCATTCCAAAACCTGTGAACCAACCTATACATGGAATAATAATCCACCAGAGCGCGGCGGCAATGATCAACAAGCCGACAAAAAGCAATCCGCCGATCAACGGAAGCCAGGATTTCCCAATGCCGCGATAGGCATCCAAAATACTGGTCGTCTTGCCGAGGTAATTATCTGCCACGGCACGCGTTAATGCTCCGGTCGCGATCCCTGAAACGAAAATGAACTGTAAAAAACCGACCACAAGGGTCGAGAGCATTCCACCCCAATAGGCATAATTCGAGAATATCTCCTCCGGGGAATTGGACCGTACCACACTGCTCAGTGAACTGCTCAAAATGGTGGTGGAGGCAGTCCGCAATATCATCAGGGGAACGTACACCAGCAGCGATGATCCCAATGAATGTCAGAAAATTTCGGCGATACAATCGGATCGCCTGATCGAGAAGTTCACCCAGACGCAACGGGCGGAGTGAGGGAAGGGATTGTGTTTCCATGTTTTCTCCTGTTTCTATTCCCCAATATGGGTTGCCCCGTATTATAAGACTAAACAAACTCCCTGATGCCGCTTGTATCGTTTAATACCAGCATTTCACGGATACTCTTCCCTGTAACAGGATGAACAAGGTTGGGCGCGACATCCATCATGGGAATTAACACGAAAGCCGCGCTCATGTACATGCGGATGTGGAACGACCAGTTGAGGGGTCTCCAGAACCAGATCATCATAAAAGAGGATATCAATATCGATCAGGCGCGGACCCGTAGTGGAAGGTCTCTTTTCTGCCCAGCGCAATCTCCAGCCGCTTGAGGTGCTTAAGCCAGAGGCACAGGTTCAACGTACGTATCCACCTTGACAACCTGGTTGAGAAATTTATCCTGCTCGGTGTATCCCCAGGGAGGCGTTTCGTACACCTTTGATCTTGCTTTTACATCCATCTGTGGACGTAGGGCAGCGATGGCCTGCTTCAAATTTGTGGAGCGGTTACCAAGGGTTCGAGCCGAGAGAGAGATAAACAATGTGGTCCATATTCATTCACCAGAATCAAGTTTGGGCGTAGGCATGAGGCGAAGCGTCAGTTTGGGATCGGATGTTCATCGTAATGTTCGACAACATCATCTTTGAGCCAGCCTTCAATATCCTTGTTCAAAAAGGCATCGGTAGGCAGGTCGGAGGTCAGATCCAACAACGCTTTTCGCACAGCCTCATAATGTTTGAAAAGATCGTCATCAGACCAGGATGAATATTTTTGTGTTAACTCGGCATTGAATGCGTCGGTATCATGGCTTTCCCATGTAAAAGCAGGCAAATCGAGGATGCCCATGATGATGCGCGCACCCTCCTCCCACCAGCCGACGATATCCGCGAGCAGGTCGTGAAAACTTTCAAAGCCCTGTTTCGCAAGGAATTCCTTTTTCTTGTCATCATCAAGTTGTTTAAAGTCTCCGATGTAGGTAGCCCATTCATTTTTCAACAGGTCCATCACAATGAACCAACTCACAACAACGAGATGCTCGCGCACATGATGGAAGATGATTGCATGCAACCAGGCTTTGACGCGTCGATTGTCATACACCGCCTCATTCATGGACTTTAGGTCTGCCCCCAGTTTCTGACGCGTTTTCTCAAAGTGAGCCAGGAACTTCACCTCATCCCATGATTTGTATTTCGCAACCGCCTCCGCATTGAAAACAGCAAAGTCATACTTCTTTCGCTCGAACGGACGTTCTTCCGCAATGGCAAGGATGATGCCCATGCCTTCCCTCCACCAGGCAAGGATGTGTGCCAGCATATCGCGAAATTGTTCATATCCCATTTGCTTGACGCGTCTGTCCTGCTCATCCATTGGCAGGAGGTTAAATCGTTCAATGTAGGTCCCCATTCCTGTTGAACGTAATCCAACGTGCGCTGCTTGGTGATTGGCATAAAAAAAGACCCTCCGCAAAAATAAGCTGAATTTCAGACAACCAGATTTTACCTCATGGAAACGCATGGAATATTGATTGGAACGAAACCGAAACGAATAAGCGCGGCGGATTCTGCGCTTATAGTATTACGTTAATGATGCAATATTCTGAACATAGACCAAAACCCATTATTGTCGGTAAAATGGAACGGGTTGTCAAAAATCCCAATGAAATAAAATACAGGATAGACCTGTTCGAATGAAATCTGAAATCATACTCATCGGTCCCATCGGGAGTGGAAAAACCACCATTGCTGAAATACTTTATAAGAGAACCATGCTGCCACACTGCTCCATGGATCTGTTGCGTTGGTTGTATTACGAAGAGATCGGTTATGACCGGGGCATTGCCAGGGAAAAAATTTCAGAAGGCGGTTTTTGGGCGCTCTATCAATATTGGAAACCCTTTGAAGCGTACGCGGTCAAAAGAATACTTCAGGATTATAGGGAGTGTGTCTTCGACCTGGGCGGCAGTCACTCTGTTTACGAGGATGATGAACTTTTCAGGCAGGTGAGCGACCTGCTTGCACCGTATCCTTATGTTGTGTTGTTAATGCCATCGCCCGACCTGGACAAATCGATTGCCATCCTGAATGCCCGCAACACCTATGACACGGATGCCCAGCGCGAGGTAAATGAGCATCTCATTCGTCATCACTCGAATTATGATCTCGCCAAACACATTGTATACACCAAGGATAAGACGCCTGAAGAGACCTGTGACGAGGTGATTAACTGGGTCAGGAGCAACGGCTGGACCTACGAACCGTAGAGACGCATAATTTATACTTACTATGATTTGATCGGCATGGAGACATGCTATACTCACCATATCACAAATGACCGATCTAAACATCCACTTTAACCAATCCCATTGGCCATGCACACATGGAACAACTGCACGAGGTGGTGGGCAGGGGCCCTGTGCTGATCCTGACCCATGACAATCCCGATCCGGATGCCCTCGCGTCTGGCAAAGCGCTTGCATTTTTGCTCAGGGAAGCCTGGGACATTCCCAGCCGCCTGATGTACAGCGGACTGGTTGCCCGTGCCGAAAATCAAGTCATGCTTCACCGCCTGACCCCTGAGTGGGAGTATAGCGAGACATTGCCCAACCTCAAAGAGTATTCTGCCGTGGCACAAGTGGATACACAACCAGGTGCTGGAAACAATCGCCTGAATACGATTGTGCCTGCGCATATTGTCCTTGACCACCACCATCCCATTCGTGAGATGATTAACTCTGTGGCTTACTCCGATGTGCGGACGGACACCGGGGCAACGGTTACAATGCTTTATCAATATATGGACGCTGTACAATTACAACCCGATCCGCTTTTAGCGACAGCCATGTTCTATGGATTGAAAACCGATACACGAGGGTTATCACACGGCGCCTCACCTGCCGATGAGGTGGCTTTCGTAAGGCTGCTCCACCGTTTGGACCAACGTGAATTATCCAAAGTGGAACTGGCAAGCCTTAGCCCCGGATACTTCCGTACCTTTAGCCGGGGTCTGCATAAAACCCGCATTTATGGTCGTGCCATTATTTCCCAATTGGGGTTGATGGAACAAGCCGATTTCGCTGCAGAGATGGCTGATGTTCTCATTCGGTTGGAGGGCGCACACGCCGTATTATGCCTGGGACAATATGAAGATACCCTGCACGTCTCCCTTCGCACGGAACCCATGGGAGAGCATGCCGGGCTGATCATTCAACAAGTGGTCCTCCCTTCCCGGAAAAGCTGGCGGGCATGGCACAATGGCAGGCGGTCAAATTCCATTGAACGGGCAAAACGTGGAAGAACTACTGGCTACTATCAAAGATCGTTTTTTGGGCGTCATGGGCGAGACCGGCGAAGGTGTGGAACTTTTATAACAAAAGCTATTTTTGATTCTTAACCACGTTCACAAAATCAGCGAACAGACCATACGCCGTTTCGACTGGTCCGCCTTGCATGCCGGGGCGTTCGGATTGGGTGATCGAGTAATCGAGGATCACGTCCGTGCGGAAGGTGACGCCGGTATTGGAGTTCATCATTCCATATAAAGGCGAAATCGCATCTACCAGTTCGGGGGCGACGCTGGCGGTCACCTTGTCACCAACCTTTTCAGCCGAACAAACCAATTTATAACGCTGCCCTGCGGCTTTTGCCTTGGCGATCATTTCACTCGTGATGCCGCGAATGCCAGTCGGGTTAACCTGTTGCGGCGTCATCGGCGCATCCATCAGCACCGTCACCAGCGCCGCGACCTTGATCGCCGCGTCCCAGCCATCCACATCGTTGGTGGGGTCGGTCTCTGCCACGCCAATGGATTGGCAGAACTTGACCGCATCTTCGTATAATTCGCCGTTCTCCATTCTCGATAGGATGATGTTCGTTGTGGCGTTGAAAATTCCCTTAAGGATTGCCAACTCAGCGAGAGGAAACGCTTCACGCATGACCGAGAAAACGGGTGCGCCTCCCAAAACTGCAGATTCAAACCTGAACTTTTTCCCCTTCAATTCTGCTAACGCAGTTAATTCTTTATACCCATGTACAACCGGTCCCTTGTTGGCGGTGCTGACGTGCATCCCCAACTCCAGCGCTGTGCGGATGTGGTTGAGGGCGGGCTGTCCCGTTTGGGTGTTGACGGGTGAGTTCTCGAACATGACATCTGCTTTGGAGTTTTTGATAACAGAGAGGGAGTCTTTCCACTTGGAAAGTAGAAAGTGGAGAGATTGACTTTTTACTTTCTACTAACTCCAAGGCTTTGTTTACATCCAGTCCGTTTGGGTTCACGGCGAAGCCGTGACTTCCTGTCGCGATGCCAGTGATGGAATAGGTGATGTCGTATTGGGATTTGAGCAGGTCGCTTTTGCGTTCGAGCAGGCGGGCTAGTGAGCGGGCAACGTTTCCGAATCCGATGAAGGCGAGTTTGTAATGGGTCATTATATTTCTCCGTAGGGGCGAGGCTGCGTAGCGTCTCGTCCCGTTGTTGTGGAATGGCATAAGGGCGGGCGGGGTCTCCCCGCCTTTACGAATACAAATTTATAACGGCGGCCACGGCATGGCACGACGGTCACGCGGCTGGCGGGGAAAGGTCCCTCTTTTGATAATTGACTCTGCACGGTTGCAAAGGGCGGAGATTTCGCTTGGGCTGAGATAAGGCTCAAGGTCAGCGAGCAGGTTTGCGTTAAGAGAGAGGCGGGCGATCAAGTCGTCCGGGATCTTCTGTCCACCGAATTCCCAAAGCACAGTGCGGAGTTTGTCATCTTCGTGAAAGCAAATCCCGTGATCGATGGCGAAGAGCTTGTGTGTGTCATTCTCGAAGAAGACGTGACCGCCTTTACGATCCGCATTGTTGGCAAGCATGTCGAAGAGGACGACAGGCTTGAGGAGTTCCTTGTCTTCACTCGAAAAATTGAAGTAGTGATAATTGAGGTCGTATTCGATGTACTGCTGAAGCGAACCCGCTCCGTACGGACCGTCATCGCGCAGTGTGGTGAAAGGAACGATGTGAAAGTCCAGCGACTCACTGACGATATACGCTGCGACTTCACGTAATGCGAGGGTATTCTCTTCAAAATCCCAGAGGGGTTGTTCGCCGCGTGTGGGTTTATAGACGGCAGGATAGGTTTTGTCTTGATATGTGACTTCGGCGAGGAAAGTGTAATTCGAGCCGAGCGTAAATTGACCTTTGAGTTCAAGGTCGCCGTTTTGGAAGACTTTTCGAAGATGATCGGGAGTACTGAGAGTTGCCACGCGATGATTTTACTTCATCCCCGAGCTACTCTGGCATGAAATAAAGCTGCCTGTATTGGCTTTTCCACACTGCCGCCAAAGTCGTTGATGACGTTTTGGATCTCTGTGTAGAGTTTTGTACGAAGCTCTTCGCTCATCTCGCGATGGCTGGAATAAGTGCGCAGACGTTTGACGAATTTATCGGCAGTAATGGTCTCTGACCAGCTATATGACTTGATCGTTACATCTTCAATGCCACAATGTTCATGGAAGTTCTGTTTAATGATGTTTGTCTGCCACTCAAGCGTAACAGACTTTTGCGGGTTGTCGAATTGAGGAGCAATTTTATGGAAGAGTTCGTCAATGGCTACAGACCAGTCAGTGTGTGGGTCGATCTCAATGTGCCAGAACAAGGCAATGGAGCCCGTCTCTTTGAGCGAGTTTATTAATTTGGGGTAACCAACCTCTGGCGGTATCCAATGAAATGCGTCCGCGGAGATCGCGAGGTCAAAACTGTGTGACGGCACGTTGTATTCCTCAAACGCAGACTGGACAATGGTTGTATTTGGAAAGGCTTGGCAACGTTGACGTGCGAATTGAGCCAGTCTTCCCCCCAATTCGATGCCTAAAAGTTTATATCCCCTTTGGGCAAACAAGACAGTGGCATTACCCGATCCACAACCGATTTCCAGAATACGCCCATTGGGTTCCAGGGCGGAGAGGTGAATTACATCCTCAATCAATTCATCCGGATAGCTGGGACGGGATTCGTTGTATAAGTCAGCTACTTCTTCGAATGTGATTCGGCGGGTACGGTCAATGCCCATTTTCTGCCTTTAATCGTCAGTCTGGAGCTTCATAAATTATTTGAGAAAGACGTTTAGGCCTTGGCTTTTCTTCTGGTAAATCAATTGAGCCAAAAGGTGTTATCAATGGTTTTGAAATATCAAGGTAGTGAAAAAAGAAAACGATACGAAGATCCCCAATCCAAAGTTGTCTTCCCTGGGAAAATGCAAAATCATCCGCAATTACATTATTGCCATTCCCATCTAGCAACTTTTCATTCCAAGGAACTTGCCAATGTTCTTTTGGTTGGGAAGGGATCCCTTGTGTAAATATTGATAAATCAAATTTATCTTTGGAATTTCGTACAAGAATTTCAATTAAATGAACGGGAGTTTCACTGTCGATTGGATATACACCAATAACTTTAATGGTCGGATCCATACATTAATGCATGTGCCCATTCTTCTTAGGGCAGAAATGACCTTCAGGTTCTTCGGGTTGACCACATTGCGGGCAGATGGGGCGTCCGCGAGATGACTTCCACGCCCCAACGCGCCAACATGCGCATCTGCGAGCGCGTTGCCCAAAAGCGCACAACTGCCGCAGACTCGGGGTCATCCTCTTCGGTCAACAATTCTTTCACAAATAGAACGACCTTGTCGCGTTCCTTGTCATAGCCCAGCCCAACTTCACCGACGCGGAAGAGCGGGTCAACTGGCGGGTTGATCCGCATCACATCTTCCACATAATCACCGGATGCTTCGGAGAGGTCCGGGTTCTGTTCGTCAACTTGCGCGAGAAATTGTTCCACGCCGATGGCAAGTGAATGTAACTGAGCCTTCTCGATGATTACCGTGATCGTGCGCTGATCCTGATAGGCTTGCAAATAAAACACACGCTGACCGGGTTTACCGAGCGCGTCGGAGGTCAGGTGGTCGCATGGGTCAACGTCAATTTCAAATCTTGGCATGTGGCGAGTATACCATTTTCATATATCACTGCGAGATCGCTTATGAAAAACTCACAAGACGGGTTACAAAGTATAATTTTGTCACTGCCAAAGGAGTTGTTATGTACGATAAAAAGAAACTCGACGAATTGAAGGATTCGCTGGAGCAGTGGGAAAAGACCAGCCTGAGCAAAGCGCTTAAATCATTACCTGAAAGAGCCGACGAATTCATCACGACTTCCTCCGAACCGATCAACCAACTCTACACTCCGCTTGATGTGGCGGATGATGACTACGCCTCCTCTCTTGGACTTCCGGGTGAGTACCCCTTCACACGCGGAGTCCACCCGACGCTGCATCGCTCCAAACTCTGGACAATGAGGATGTTTGCTGGCTTCGGCACGGCGGAAGAAACGAACGAACGCTTCAAATATTTACTGGAACAGGGACAAACCGGCTTATCCATCGCGTTCGACCTCGCAACACTAATGGGTTATGACACCGACCAACCCGAAGCGTTGGGTGAATTTGGCAAGTGTGGCGTGGCTGTCTCTTCTTTAAAGGATATGGAAATATTGCTCGATGGAATCCCACTCGATAAGGTGTCCACGAGCATGACCATCAATTCGCCAGCCGCGATCATCTGGGCGATGTATATCGCCGCGGCGGAAAACAAGGGTGTGCGTCCCGATCAATTGCGCGGCACGACCCAAAACGACATTCTCAAAGAATTCATCGCGCAGAAGGAATACATCTTCCCCCTGAACCATCCATGCGACTTGTTGTGGACACAATGGAATTTGGCTCGCAAAAAGTCCCGCTGTGGAACACGATCTCGATCAGCGGATACCACATTCGTGAAGCAGGTTCCACAGCCGCGCAGGAATTAGCATTCACTTTAGGAGATGGGCTCGAATACGTGCGTTGGGGTATCGCTCGCGGTATGGATGTGGATGAGTTCGCGCCGCGCCTTTCGTTCTTCTTCAACGCACACAATGATTTCTTTGAAGAGATCGCCAAATACCGCGCTGCGCGACGCATTTGGGCGCGTGAGATGAAGGAAACGTTTAAAGCGAAAATCCACGCTCGTGGTTATGTCGCTTCCATACGCAGACGGCGGGAGTTTCACTGACCGCACAACAGCCGGAAAACAATGTTGTGCGTGTTGCCCTCCAGGCTCTTGCGGCTGTGCTGGGTGGGACACAATCCTTGCATACCAATTCACTCGATGAAGCCTTGGCGCTTCCCTCTCAACATGCCGTGACGATTGCCCTGCGCACACAACAGATCATCGCAGAAGAGTCTGGCGTGACGAACACAGTTGATCCGCTGGGAGGCAGTTTTTTTGTCGAAGCCATGACTGATCGAATCGAACAACAGACGTATGATTACTTCCGCAGAGTTGAAGAGTTGGGAGGGGTCATCCCCGCCATCGAAAAGGGATTCTTCCAGAGCGAAATTTCAGATGCGGCGTATCGTTATCAACGTGAGATCGATATGGGCGTCAGAAAAATTGTCGGTGTGAACGCGTACGCGGAGAAGAAACCGTTGAGTATCCCGATCCTCGAGATGGATCCAGCCGGTTATGAAAGACAGGTGAAGCGGCTGGAAGAGGTCCGCAAGACGCGTGATAACGGACAAGTCGGTCAGACGTTGGATCGTCTCCGCATCGCCATGGAAGGCACGGAGAACACGATGCCGCATATCATGGAGGCTGTCCATGCATACGCGACGCTCGGGGAGATCATCCAGTTGATGAAGGAAGTGTTTGGGGTTTACGAAGAACCAACGATGATATGAGAAAGCAAGACCTCCGAGTTCAACTCGGAGGTCTTTTTATTTTTAAAAAGCGTTTCTACTTTTCACTCTTGCGATTGAACCATCTATCAAGCTGTGAAGCGGCAGCATCGCGGCCACCCAAACCAAAAGCGAGCGCAACTGCCGCGCCGATGGCAATCAATATGATCTGAATCACATTTGCCGCGAGGGTCACTCCAGCCTGTGTCAGCGCAATGCCCGCCACAAAGATCAGGATCGCCCAGCGCGCAATGTTGGCAAGGAAGGATGCGTCCTCGCCACCTGCGGACGTAATCACATTGGAAGCCACATTGGCAAGATAGATGCCAGCGAGGAAGATCACGATACCCAACAGCACATTACCTCCAAAGATGATCAAGCTGCCAAAAAGTGCGGCAATGGAAGTAAGTCCAACTGCCTGCGCCGTGCCTTGAACCGCCAGCAACATCACAGCAACCAGTACAACATATCCAACCACATCCGAGAGCACTGCTCCTTCTGTAGTCTTGAAACCAAGCGCGGCGGGAAGGCGGTTGATGCCAATCCCTGCCAACAAACTCGAAACAACATCCGAAATGAACTTGGCAATGTAATATGCCACAGTGAGGATGACAGCCGCACCGAGAATGTTAAGGATCACGCTGATAACACTGCCGAGCAACTGGGTTCCAATATCAGAGATCACCGGAAGACCGAGGGTATTCAACGCCTGAATGACCACCGGTATGAGTATTAGTACGTAGACCACGGTTCCCAACAAAACTGAAAGAGGCTGGGCGTTCTGTGCCTTACTCAACCCGACGCGTTCACCGAGATTGTCAATGCCCACGCCTTCGAGAAAGCCTGTCACGATCTGGCGTACGATACGGGCAAGCAGTGCTCCAAGCACCAGAATGATCACTGCGCCGATGATGCCTGGAATATACCCAAGCAGTTGATTGACCAGGGACTGGACAGAGGTGGCTGTTTCCCCAAGCCCAAGACTGCCCAAAATAGATGGCATGAATACAAGGAAGGTCAACCAGAAAATCGCCCGTCCTATGGATTCATTAACGTCCATGGAGGCTGTTTCTTCATCGGAAACCTGTTCCCCTAAACGCTCCTCGAGGCGGGTCATTTCCAACACGCGCACCACAAGGAATCGAAGCGAACTCGCTATGAGCCATGCAACCAGGAGGAATACGCCAACATTGACGATCCTGCCAAGCCAGGTGGTTAACAGAGTTCCAAGCGGAGTCTGTATTGCGGCGGCTTGTGACACGCCTGCATAGGTTTGCGCTGCGACTGCCAGTTGCCACAGCACAACGATGAACAGTAGCCAAAATGTCAGTCCGCTCACCCATTTTGTGATCTTTGTGTCGGTGCCCAGTGACTTTGAAGCACGCTCATCTATCTTGAGCCGCTCAAGTCCTCTTCGAACCAGAAACGCACCGATACGTGCCACAACCCATGCCACGAACAAGCCCACAATAATGGCAAGCAGGGGGATGAGATACTGTGTGGCAAGTTCCTGCAATTGCGTAAGAATATCCATTAGACTACCTCCTTTTGATAGTTGGATTTCATTCAACTACAATAGTTGAAATACAAAATGACAGGGAGGGGTCTGTTGTGATGAGTGTTATATTGTTATCAAACTTTTCCCACATAAATAATATAACATAAAAAGAGAAGCCTCGTCCAACAAATTGGACGAGGCTTCCTGTATTGTTCTTTATCGTGCCAGCATCTTTGCCATTTCGTAATAATTCAACGGTGCCGGTCTTTCATGTGTGGTTATTTCATCAAGTGGAACTTCCACTATGTCCTTGCCCTTCAAGCCGACCATTACATCTGCCCGACCTTCAAGTATAAGTTCAACGGCTTTGACACCCATGCGTGAAGCCAACAGACGGTCGAATGCTGTAGGGCGTCCGCCGCGCTGAATATGACCAAGGATCGTTACACGCGTATCGAAGCCAACATCCATCTCGTCAATGAAACGTGCAAGTTCCGTTGTACGAATGTTCGCTCCCTCGGCGACAATGATGATCGCATGAGTTTTACCGCGCCGATAGGCATCCTCTACAGCCTGTGCGACCTCTTCCACAGTGGATGGTACTTCAGGCATCAGAACAATCTCTGCTCCACACACAATGCCTGCCAGGACAGCCAGATAGCCGGAATTGCGCCCCATGGTTTCGATCAGGAACGCGCGACCGTGGGAGGAGGCGGTGTCCCGTAATTTATCCACGGCTTCCATAATGGTATTCAATGCAGTATCCACGCCGATGGCGATGTCACTGCCCCAAATATCATTATCAATACTGGCTGGGATGCCGATCACTTAATACCCTGTGTTGCCAGCGAGTGCGCACCGCGCAGAGAACCGTCTCCGCCGATCACGATCAAGCCGTCCATACCGGCTTCGTTCATGCGGCGGATCGCTTCACGTTGTCCTTTGGGTTCACGAAAGCGTTCGCTTCGACGTGTCTGTAGGACTGTTCCTCCGCGTTGTAAAATGCCGCCCACATCGCGTGGTCCCAATTCACGGAACTCGCCATTTACCAACCCCTCAAAACCGTTCGCGATCCCCAACACTCTGGCATTGTTTGACATTCCCGTGCGAACCACCGCGCGAATGGCGGCGTTCATTCCCGGAGCATCTCCACCCGAAGTTAATACCCCTAATGTAAAACTCTTTGTACTTGGCATGCCTTATTGCTCATCTCTCTTAATTTGAAATGTATCGAAATCCCTCGCTACCACCGTATTCGGGAAAATAGCCTGAGCTTCTTTTATCACATCCTTTTCACGATACCTGCGTGAAATATGTGTCAGGATCAACTTCTTAACACCAGCTTTGACAGCCAGTTCCGCGGCTTGACGCGCCGTCAGGTGCGAAAACTGGCTTGCCATTTCAGTCTCTTCCTCCAGGTAGGTGGATTCGATCACTAACGCATCCGCATCTTTGCTGACCTCGAGCAGGTTTTCTGTTTTGCCGGTATCCCCTACAACGACGAGTTTAACGCCCTTTTGAAGCGGACCCAATACATCGTCCGGTTCGATGCGTTTGCCATCGGGCAGGATAATGCTCTTTCCATGGACAAGCTCACTGCGTTCGGGTCCGAACGGGACGCCGAGTTCATCCGCCTTTTCAGGCAGGAAGGGACGACGCGCCTTAACCTCAAAAACGTATCCCAAACAATCGGGACCACGGTGTGTGACAGAGAATGCGGTAACAGTAAAATCATCGGCTTCGAAAAAAGTGCCGGGTTTGATCTCGTTCAATCGCAGAGGCATGGGAGGCTGGTTGCCGCGCAAGACAACATCATACACAAGCGCACGGACGCGCTCCAGTGTTGCGCGCCCAGCGAAGATGTCCAATTCGTCAATGGCTTCCCACCGCAGAAAGGTGCTGAGCAACCCCCCCAGTCCCAGGATGTGATCGAGATGTCCATGCGTAAGCAGGATTTTGGTGATGTTCTTAAAGCCCGTTCCCGATTGCAATAACTGTCGCTGCGTGCCTTCGCCGCAATCAACAAGGAAACGGTATTCATCGTGTTTTATGACTTGCGCTGAGAGACCGCGTTTTGCGGAAGGAGCGGAGGCGGAAGTGCCGAGAAAAAGTATTTCGAACAAAGTGACCTTTTTAACTTACCTGAGCATGGCAGACAAACTCTTACTGATCATTTGTTATTGTGCCCAAGGGGAATTTTTATAACGATCGGTGCAATTGTACCCTACAGAGCGCCGCGTAAAAGACCAAAATGTTAACCAATATATGGAACGAACGTCAAAAGAAAACCAGACCATTTGTGCTATACTCAAACCAGAGTTATGCCTCTCAAGATTTCCATCCTCCTCCTCCAAAAAATCAAACGCCAGGTCAAAAAGCAAAGCGGCGCCTCCTCTCGCGGGAAAAATACTGGCAAAGCGACTCCAAAAAGAAGGAAGTCTGCGTCTCGTCCTCAGCCGGAACTTGTTTCTGTTTCCTGGTGGGAGACCCTCAGCCCTGAACGCAAACTGGACGTGGTCGGCTCGGTCATGGCAGTGATCGGGGTATTGATCCTTCTCATTTTGTTCTCTGCAGAACGAAGCACATTAACTGCCATCCCCATGAGCGTATTGACCCGTTTCTTTGGCTGGGGCATTTACATTTTGCCAATCGGCTTGATACTCATGGGCTTGTGGCTCATCCTGCGCCGCATTGAGAAACTTCCTCCGCTTTCGCTGGAACGTGCCGTAGGTATTGTTACTTTGTTCTTTTGGTTGCTGGCATTCTTCCATGCGATCTACGTTCCCATTGAATTTGCCGATCAAGCTGTGATAGATGGTGTCGGTGGTGGATATTTCGGCAGTCTCTTCGAGAAAGTACTTTTCAATGGTCTTGGCGTAGGTGGAGCGGTGATTGCACTGCTTGCATGGCTCCTCATCGCGGTGGCGATGACGTTCGATATTTCCATCGAGGATATGTTCAGGTGGGTCAGTCCTCTTGTGATAAAGATACGCAGTTCCCTTATCAAACCAAAAATTCCCGCCGACCAATCCCTTGATGGTGCTGAAGTGGATGCCAACGGATTTACCGTGTTGCACCGCCCTGAACCTGAGGTTGACGCGACCGCCGCGGCGAATGTCCCTGTGACAACGGTCAAGCCATCGGAAAAGGTGATCCAATGGCAACTGCCCGATGTGAAAAACATCCTTGATTCGGGTTCGGCGCCCTCGGTCAATGAAGAGTTCATCCAGCAACGCGCACGTTTGATCGAGGAGACGCTGGCATCCTTCGGCGCGCCTGTGCAGGTAGTAGAGATCAACCGCGGACCTACGATCACGCAATTCGGAGTGGAGCCGCTCTTCGTCGAGACAAGGAACGGGCGCACCGTGTGCGCGTCAACAAGATATCCTCATTATCAGATGATCTTGCACTCGCACTTGCCGCGCCGCGCATCCGTATCCAGGCGCCGGTGCCGGGACATAGTTACGTGGGCATCGAAGTGCCAAATGAAGAGATGGCGTTGGTGGCTCTACGCGACCTGCTTGAGAGTGACGTATTTCAAAGGAACAAAAACCCGTTGCGGTTTGCACTTGGTAAGCGATGTGACAGGGCATCCGGTAAATACCGACCCTCGAGAACATGCCGCATCTGTTGATCGCAGGTACGACGGGTTCTGGTAAATCGGTCTGTGTCAACGCGATATTGACATGCTTCCTGATGCACAACACGCCCGATGACTTGCGATTGATTTTGGTAGACCCCAAGCGCGTTGAATTGACTGGTTATAACGGCATCCCGCACTTGCTTTCACCCGTGGTTGTCGAGATCGACCGCGTCATTGGTGCACTGCAATGGATGACGCGTGAAATGGATAAACGTTACCATTTGTTTGCCCAGGTTGGTTCACGTAATGTCAATGATTACAACGCCAAGATGAAACTACAGGGCGGCAAGAAACTTCCATTGCTGGTAATTGTTATTGACGAGCTTGCCGATTTGATGATGATCGCTCCCGGCGAAACGGAACAGACGATTACACGTCTCGCACAACTGGCGCGTGCCACCGGTATTCATATGATCCTTGCTACGCAACGCCCATCTGTGGATGTGGTGACGGGTCTTATCAAAGCAAACTTCCCGGCACGTATCGCTTTTGCCGTTGCATCCAACACGGATAGCCGCGTCATTCTCGATCAACCTGGTGCGGAACGATTGCTTGGGCGCGGTGATATGTTGTTCCAGGCTCCTGATGCGCCTGCCGCGGCACGCTTGCAAGGCGTGTTTGTTTCAGACAGCGAGATACAAACTCTGGTTGAATTCTGGCGTGCGCAAGTTAGCGGAGCAAGCCCCTACGGCGCGGCATCCATACCTGTAGACATTCCCGCATCTGACGTGCCTCTCAAACAGACCGCGATGTTTGAAGATATGTCTCCCGAAGAAAAGAACGTTGACCCCTTGTTTGCAGATGCCGTTGACTTTGTGCGAAAAGAGGGACGCGCCTCCGTATCCATGTTGCAACGTCGTATGCGTATCGGTTATACACGCGCCGCACGTATCGTGGATATGATGGAAGACAAGGGTATCATCGGTCCACCGGATGGCACCTCACAGGTCCGCCAGATATTGGATTATGGTCCCACTGCACCGCCGAAGGATGATGGGGCGTAGTTTGGATTTGGATGTTGGGGATATAATGCTGTATATAAGGATTTATACAGCCTACAGACTGTATAACCACCTTGTACGGGGTTTTATACAGCCGTTGGCTGTATAAATCATAGTTAGGTGGCTCCATCCAGAAGCAAAGAGAAAATCCATGCAAGGAACATTGCAAAAACAAAAATGTGGATATAAGTGGATGCGTATTGGATACGCAGATACTATGTTCTCCACAGCAATCCTCATTGTCTCTTTGTCCGCAATAATTTTCCTCGCAATATGGGTTTTCAGAGAATTGCCCAATACAAAATGGCGTTGGGGTAATTTTTTAGCAATTTATTTTATTGCTACTATCACGTACACTAACTTTGGTGTTTGGCTCCACGAGCAACTTCATTGTCTCGCCTATCGGGGCACCAAACCCGAAAATCGAACTCTCATTAACTTCAATCGCAAAAACATCCTGTTCTTGAATGGGTATTACAGAGTAAAAGGTTCAATCATTTATCAGATTAATAGGCGTGCTCTCTTAGCACCTTTTGTCTTGAGTGTTGGTCTAGCAGTAGTTGGACTCATAGGAAATCTTATTCTTCCTAATTGGTGGTTGCCCGTTCTGCTCACAATGGCTGTGGCTGGCATAATAGATATGACCCATGATTTCTATATGTATTCAAAAATTCGAGTTATTGGTGAAAAAGGTAGATATTGGGATACTGGCAAGTACATGGAAGTAGTATGGAAAGAGTAAGTACAACAAAACGCCACCTACCGATAAACAGCAGTGTCAAGGGGAGAGAGAAAAACTGAATGCAAAAGTCCCGTGCCTGGCAAAAAGCATCGGGACTTTTCTTTTTTAGAGAAAGATCGAAACACATTTTATAAGAATTTCAGCCTATAGACAGCTTCCACCATCCCCGCCCTGTTTTAGGGTGGAGCTATGCCATCGAACGAAAGAAAGGGAGTGATTACTCGATCTGTGTGAGCTCCGGATGGATTGCCAAAACTTCTGCTTCGCTTGCCAATCTGCGTGGATGTTTCGGGTCAAGTGCAATGCGCGTCAGGTCATGCCCGATCCCCAACTTCATCAGATAGTAGCGCGCAAATTGTTGGCGGGTCAAGCCATCCCGTGAAGCCTCATCCATCTGCCAGGACCAGGTCAAATACTTGTAGGCAATCCGTTCGTGGCTGAAGTGACGGTAGGGTTGGCGTCGCGCGAGAACATACCAGACCACTTCCAACAAATGTCGTGCAATCGCAACGATCGCCTGGTTTCGATGCATGCGTTTTTGCAAGGCTTCGAACCTCATCTTCAATACCGGATCGGACTTCACCGCCATCTGCGCCGCTTCCACCAACGCCCATCGCAATTCACGACGTCCCTCCTTCGTGATCCCTTTGGTCCGATACTTTGTCCCACTCTGCTCCAAGCCCGGCGTCAGTCCCGAATAACTCGCCAGATGTTTGGGCGTCTCAAATCGTTCGATCTCCCCGATGGCCGCTAATACCGTCATGGCTGTAATGACGCCAAACCCTGGCAGTTGCATCAGGCAGGTCATATCATCTGCCCAAGGCTTCTGGTGACACAACTTCCGCACTTCCTGGCTGATCCGCTCGATCTGTTTCTCGATATAGGTTTTGTTTTCCATCTCCAACGACAACTGGAACTGCTCCATCTTGCTCAGCCGTTTATCTTTTTGCCAGCCTGTGTTCTTTTCGTTGAAACGCTTGCCTCTTTCATGTTTCAGATGATGTCGGTGTGCCACACTGTGCATGCGGTTCAGGATCTGCGTATGCGTCTCCACCCATTGCCTTCTTTGTGAGAGCAACTGTCGCATTTGGCGAACATGCATGGGTGGTACCCATACTGTCGGAACTAGGTTCGCCGCCAATAGTCGCGCCAGGATCATGGTATCTCGGACATCTGTCTTAACTCTGGCTCTCGCGATCTGCTTCACTTTGATCGGGTTGGCAACCGCCACACGCTTTGCCAGTGGTTCCAAAAGATCATAGACATGCCAGGCGTTTGTGGTCGATTCGATCACCACCTGATCACTGGAAAGCAGTTTCTTCTTCAGCCACTCCTCCAAGTCCGCATGTTCCACACGTACCGGTTGAAGCAATACCCGTCCTTCTCGATCCACTCCTGCGATGACGCAATAGTACTTGTGAATATCCAGTGCTACATAACGTCGTGAGGGTCTTGCATTTGCTTCTTCACTCATGCTTCTATGTGAGCGAATTTGTCAAGGGGGTCATATAAAGATAGCCTTCCAGATCGTCCTTGACAGGTCGCCTCTCTGGATCACGCACGGATAAATTGCGAAACTTCCGTGCCTGGTGTCCAACTATATTTTCAGACGCGTTCTGTTTTCTGTTGACGCTACTTCTGAAATTCTCTTGGCAGCTTCCAAGAAGCGTTGAGGCATTTGCCTCACACAAGCTTCTATCCGTGCCGGGGAAGTCCGGACACCCAATATTGTATTCGCTCGAGGCGAGAGACAAGCTTTTCAGGAGCGGCCCCATCTACACTTCGGTTCCCTGACGGGAGACCCGCATGAAATCGCGGGCCGCTCACACCAAATCAGAAACAGATCACCACAGCAAAACTTTGCATTCAACCTAATATCAAACTGGCTTCAATTGGGCACCCTCCGGCAAGATCCCGTATTCCAAATATTTCCAGAGTGCAATCAAGAGCTTGCGTGCCAAAGCGACGATCCCGATCCGTCGGATCCGGCTGCCGCCTTTGGCAAAGCGCCGATCGTACCACCGCCTCAATTCGCTTTGCGGCTGATTGCGTAACCATGACCATGCGATCTCGATCGCCATAGCGCGTACTGGGCGATTGCCTGCCTTGCTAATTCCGCGTTCGTGCGAGCTTTCGCCGCTCGCATAGGGCGTTGGAGCCAACCCGGATAACGAGCCCAGTTCCCGACGATTCCGAAATGCCCGCCAGGAGAAAAATTCCATCACATACACCCAGGCAGAGTTCACACCAATCCCTTTGAGCTTCAATAACCGACGCACTTGCTCGATGGAAGCCTCCTCCGAAGTGCGCAGGATCTCCCTCCGTTTCGTTTCAATTTTTCGAATTTGCTCTCGGACCAGTTCCAATCGCTCATGCTCTCGCTCCAACAGAACTCGTATACCCATTTGGAGCGGCGACCCATCCCAAAGTCTGACCGCTTTCAGCTCTTCCAGAAAATCCTTCGTAACCTCCATTTCCACACCCTGACTGATCAAGATCCCTTTGATCCGATTGAGGTGGTGGGTTTGTTCTCGTTTCAATTCGCTCATAGGCGGCAACGGTTTGCCCTGATGCTCACACCCCGGATGCATCCCGGTGAGTTTGTCTTTCCTAGGATACACCCGCCACGCCCCTTCCTGTTTCATTCTAGTAACACCGCGTGCACTTGACGGGTGGGATTTTGTGCCATTTTCGAACATTTTCCTCGCTTCGAGTTTTATCTACTTCCAAGCAGAGTCCACGTCCGCCCCAGCGCTACGAGTCCCACTCAGGAGATGCTCCGCGAACGGAAACCGTTGGATTAATGGGTCCACCGCGCCGACTGAAGGATGGCAGAGCATGATGTCCATACATCCCAAGCAAAGACGAAGGATTTGATATAATTGCCTCATTGCCCCGGTAGTTCAATGGATAGAACAAGGCACTCCTAAGGCTTAGATGTGGGTTCGATTCCCGCCCAGGGCACAAAAACTCTAACGAAATTATTATAAATTCCTACTTGCAAAACAAAATCAAATATAGTAATATATAGACGATAACCGCTAGGGTGCCCCCCTCACTCTGGCGGTTATCATTTAATCACCAGTCGGCGCTTTGTTAGGAGATTTGCTCCCAACAAAGCGTTTTATTTTTTCAGGCAGAAACAGCTTGATTATTGACCACCCGCGCTAATTCTTATCAAGGCTTCCTTCAATCGCTCAACTTCTTCGAGAGTATTGTAGTGCGCCGCACCTACGCGGACCATGCCGCCGCTCTCTTCGACCTCAAGCCGTTCGCTGACATTGAGCGCGTAATAATTTCCATCCCATACGTAAATCCCATCTTGTGCTAATTTTTCGGCGACTAATCGCGGATGCATATCCTTTAAACGGAAAGAGAAGGTTGCCACGCGGTCTTGCAGTCGATTTTCATCAGTGAGCCCATAGATACGCAGTCCCGGAACGGAACCTAATGCTGAAAGTAATGCACGCCCCAGTTCGATCTCATAGGCGTGAATGGCTGCCATTCCCTTTTTGAGTTCCAGACGCCGACCTTCGTAGTTGTGCAGACTTTCAGCGTATTCCTTCCCAAACTCTTTTCCCACCCATTCGAAATATTCAATTGCGCCGAGCACACCTGCAATCCCTTCATGGTTTTGTGTGCCGGTCTCGAACTTGCCTGGAAGTTCATTTGTTGCAGGACGTACTTTGTATGCAAATAATTTCTCCAGTAGGTCGTGCTTTCCATACAGTATCCCTGAATGAGTTCCAAAAAATTTATAGGCGGATGAAATTAGGAAGTCACAGTCCAGTTGCTGGACATCGATGGGTCCATGAGGGCGCATACTGAACTGCGTCGATGTAAACCAGCGTACCGGCATCATGCGCCATTTTTATGATCTTCTCAACCGGGTTGATCGTTCCAAGCGAATTGGAAGCGTATCCCACCGCCAGTAAACGTGGCTTTCGCTCTAATGCATTTTGTAGCTCATCTAACTTCAGTGTGCCATCTTCCACGTCAAAATCGATCCAGTTGACCTTCACACCGCGATCTTGAGCCGCCAAAACCCAGGGAGTCACATTGGCATCATGGTCAAGCCGGGTAACTACGATCTCATCACCTGCTTTCCACTCGCGTGAGATCGAACGGCTGATGTGGAGGGTGAGAGTGGTCATGTTGTTGCCGAAGACGATTTCTTCTGGCGATGCCGCATTGTAAAAGTCTGCCATTGCACGATGTGCTTCATCCAGAACCGCATCGGATGCAATGCTGGTGGCAAATACACCCTCATGATTAGCGTTGCTCTCGATCAAGTATCGGTTGATTCGGTCAAGCGATTGTTTTGCGATTTGAGTCCCACCGGGGTTGTCGAAGAAAATGGCTGGGCGGCTGAGGGCGGGGAATTGCTGGCGAACGATATTTACATCGAATGACATACTGTCTCCTATGATTGAATTTGGGTGTGAAAAATTGTATACTTAAATTGTACTCTACGGAAAGGAGGCACTATGTTCAAAAATATCTTGCTTGCCGTAGATGGATCAGATCACGCGACCCATGCCGCGAAAATTGCTGCCGAGTTGGCGCATTGCATGGAATCTGCCGAGTTAAGGATCGTTGTAGCCTATGCTCCCATTCCGCCTTATTTGGGTGAACCGAATCTACAAGTTGTCATCGATGCCCGGTTGAATGAGGCTCAGAATATTCTGCAAAAAGCTGTTGATATCGTGGGGGATTCCAAACTCGATATACACACCGAATTGATCGAGGGAGATGCCGCCGAAGCCATCATCGAAGTGGCGACCACGCGTCACAGCGATGTGATCGTTATGGGTTCACGCGGTCTGGGGATGCTGGCTGGCTTGTTGCTTGGAAGTACAAGCCAGAAGGTGGTCAGTCATGCCCCCTGCCCGGTGCTCATTGTGAGGTAGCCAGCTTTTCAGCTTCAGCAAACTCTTCCGGCGTGTTCACATTCCAAAATGCAAGATCCCTGACGGATCAAATAATGCCTGACATCATCAAGCGGAGCATGTTATAACTTTTACCTGTGGAAACCAGGCGATGACTTTCCATTTGTCAGCTTCAATTGCGGATTCGATGGCGGGAAGACAAGTCTCGCGGCGATAAACGGCGTGAAACGGTTCGTAACCTTCTTCTGATTTTGCGATGACAACATCCGCTTCATTCTCGACGAGAAGCCTGCTCATTGCTTCGATCAGCTTTGCACTGGCGAAGGGCATATCGCAAGCGACCACTGCCACAATGGGATGTGTGGCAGAAGCGATTGCCGTGTAGAGTCCGCCGAGGGCGCCGCGACCAGGCTTGAGGTCCGAAGCGAGGCGAAGGTTTAAGAATTCATATTCTGCTGGATGATTCGTCGTCACGATGAGTTCGTCCGCAATAGGTTGGAGTCTATCTACCACACGTTGAATGAGGGGATGTCCAAGAAAAGGTTTAAGCGCCTTGTCTACGCCCATGCGGGAGGAGGCGCCACCAGCTTGAATTACAACAGAAAGCATGGCGGGATTATAATGTTTTATGCTATTGCGTGAAAAGGTAACTATGAAAAAGATAAACCATTTACAGTTAGTATTTTTTATCAGTGTTTTAATCATAAGTTCCTGTGTACCAACAACGACTACTCCACCTCCTGATACAGCGACTTCTTCTCCTTCGCCCGTTACTCTACCTCCCAATACGGCAACTTCTTCTCCCTCACCTGTTCTGACATCAACACCAGATGGCGGGTTGCCTGATATGCCGACCAAGCCCACGCCATTGGATGTTCCATTCAATGGTTGTCCGCCCGAGGGCAGTGGCGGAGACGGCGAACAAAATCTTTTGAAGAATCGCAGTGATGAAGGGAATTACGTGCCTGTTAATTTTGCTTCCATTGCATCATTGACGTGGCCCCCAGCTATTCAACAAAAGGAACGAAAGAATTGGTCGCCCGAGGATAAAGCGACGATCGCAAAATATGAGGGGATTCCTGTAGTCGTGGAAGGCTATCTTGCGGGTGCAAAAGAATTGGGGCTGAATTTGCCAACTGTGATAAGACCGGGGCGACATTGGTGGATTGGCATGTCTGGTTCGTGAAGAACTCCGGGGATGGACGCGAAGTGTCGATTGTGATCGAGCCAACACCGCGCAGTCGCGCCAACCATCAATGGACGCTGACGAAATTAAAGCCGATCATTACCAACCAGGATCGTGTGCGTATCAGCGGATGGGTGTTCTTCGACCCTGAGCATCCAGACCAATTGGGTTTGACCCGCGGTACGTTATGGGAGATCCATCCTGTGATGCAGATCGAGGTCTGGCAAAATAATACATGGGTCCCATTGGATAATATTGGACAATAGCGAAAGGTAGTAAATGAGTTCGATAGGCGATGTACTGGATAGTCTGACCAGTTGAGGGGAGGCTGTATGAAAAGCTGGAAGATGGGGCGGTACGTTGTTTTGCCTGTGGACATCGTTGTGTGATACGTGAGGGCAAGCGGGGGATTTGTCAGGTGCGGTTCAATGAGGGTGGCGAATTGCGCGTTCCGCATGGATATGTCGCCGCGTTGCAAAGTGATCCGATCGAGAAGAAACCGTTCTTTCATGTGTTGCCGAGTGCAAACGCATTAACGTTTGGGATGCTTGGTTGCGATTATCACTGCGGCTATTGTTTCACAGGAGATACGATGGTGGTTACAAATCGTGGACCGATTGCCTTGCAGGATGCTTTTGAACTTGGCGAAAAACGAATCAAACAACCTAGTGGAGAGATTTCATTTCCTATTGGCTTGATGGCTGTGACTTCCTCAGGTGGTTTGCGTAATGTAAAGGGTGTCTTTCGACACGAGTATCAGGGGAATTTGGTAAAGGTAATACCGTATTATTTGCCCGCGCTTCGCTGCACACCCGACCATCGGGTGTATGCTACCGATGATGTCTCGAAGGCGCCTGCACCCATCTATGCAAAAGATTTGACCCAGGAACATTACCTGTCCATTCCAAAGACTTATAAGTTTTCGTCTCCACAAATCGTTGATGTGGAAAGTCTGCTTGGTTCGCATCAGGTCACTTATCAGACACCATGGAAACTCTCGAAGGAGCAAATGCAGAAGATTATGGATTTGTCTGCAGAGGGTAAACCGTCACGCGATATAGGGGAAATATTTGGGAAGAGCGGTTCCTATATTCGTCATTTGAGAGTCAAGATCAGGAATGAACGAACGACCGATTCAAAAACATCCCAACCTTATATTGAGAATGGATATTTGCGTTTCCCCAACGAAAGACAACCTGGAATTCCATTGAAATTAGACTTTGGCGTGGAACTGGCTGAATTGTTTGGATATTACTGTGCCGAAGGATCAGTTGTTTCGAGTAAAGATCGTCCGAACAGTTTCAATATCAATTTTAGTTTCTCGAAAACGGAAAGACATTTAGCAGACCGAGTTATTCAGTTGCTCAAGAACTATTTTGAAGTTGATGGGAGGCTTGTTCATCGTGCTACAACTCTTGCGGTTTCAATTTCCAAGGCTTCGCTGGCTTTGTTGTTCAAGTCATTGGCTGGGGAACGATCAACGAGAAAGCATGTCCCTGAAATGTTATTTGACGCGCCGCGAGAAGTAGTGGACGCATTTTTGGATGCTTATATCGAGGGAGACGGGCATAAATTTTCAAATGGGAAAGTGACATCAACCACTGTTTCAAGAGAGCTTGCCTACGGCGTTGCGTGGTTGGCGCTGAAATGTGGTTATGTTTCGTCTGTCTATGATACAGAAATGTCAGAGACTGGTGCTATTCAGGGGCGCACTGTCCGCCGTGCGCCACATCAGTATACGGTTGTTTGGTATGAGACCAAAGAAGTCAAGCGCAAAGTTGTTGAGACAGACGATTTTTACCTCATCCCATTGCGTAGGATCGAACAGGAATCTTTCGATGGGGATGTTTTCAATATGGAAGTCGAAGAAGAACATAATTATCTGGCGGGATTCTTCCTTGTATCGAATTGCCAGAACTGGTTAACTTCTCAAGCCATGCGCGATCCTTCGTCGGATGTGTCTGTAAATTACATCCGCAAGATTTCTCCGAAGGAGATGGTTGAGTATGCGCGCAAGACAAAAGCTTCGGTGGTTGTCTCTTCTTATAACGAGCCGTTGATCACCAGTGAGTGGGCGGTGGATATTTTCAAGGAGGCGAAAGCGGCAGGCTTGATGTGTGCGTATGTCTCGAACGGAAATAATACGCCCGAGGTGATGGAGTATGTTGCTCCGTATCTTTCCGCTTATAAAGTGGATTTGAAATGTATGCAGGATAAGAATTATCGTAAACTGGGTGGGGTCTTACAAAATACGTTGGATGGGATCAAGCGCGCGCACGATTTGGGATTGTGGGTGGAGATCGTCACCCTTACGATTCCAGGCTTCAATGATTCGAATGATGAATTATGGGATGCGGCTAGATTCATCGCGGGTGTATCGCAGGATATTCCCTGGCATGTGACTGCCTTCCACAAAGATTACAAAATGACCGACCCCGATAATACGGATGCGAAGACTCTTTTACGCGCGGCGGAAATCGGGAAAGAGGCGGGGTTGAAATACGTCTATGCGGGGAATTTGCCGGGGCAGGTTGGGGAGTATGAAGATACTTATTGTTCAAGATGCAACTACCGGCTGATTCGAAGAAGCGGATATGTCATCCGTGAATATCATATAACGGGGGATGGGAAATGTCCCAAGTGTCTTTTGAAGGTGCCGGGCATTTGGCACAACGATCCAACTACAGTGGTACTGAATGGAGTTGGAATGCCTCTGCCTGTATACTAAAAATGCCTGGTGAAAAAACACGGGGAAAGTATATGTATGTCAAAACCTTAATTGTCTTTTCTTAAGTCACTCAAAGGCACTTCTATCTGGTTGAGCAAATCGTGTAGAACACCATCTGGGGTCTTGCCATCGAGACTGTTTTCGGGCTTCACTGTCATGCGATGTGCCAGGGTTATCACTGCCATACGTTTGACATCATCTGGAATAACAAAGTCCCGTCCGTGCAGGGCGGCATTTGCCTGCGCATGCGCGAAAGAGCGCAAGACTGCCGCGCGGACTGGCGCCAAGCCCCAGGGCATCATGGTCACGTGTGGCGCGGACAAGGTCAAGGATATAGCGGCGGATGCTCTCGACAACGTGAACCTGTCTGACTTGTCCTTGAAGAGCGGGTAAACGGCTTCCATCTACAGTTTGTGAGAGGGTTTCAATCGGATGGGTGAATTGCTGCATTTGCAACATGGCGTCCTCGTTGGCAAAATCTGGATATCCGAGGTTGATACGCATGAAGAAACGATCCAATTGTGCTTCTGGCAGGGGAAATGTTCCCTCGAATTCGATTGGGTTTTGAGTTGCCATCACCATAAATGGCTTTGGCAGAGGGTAAGTCACGCCGTCAACGGTGACTTGTCCCTCACCCATCGCCTCCAGCAAGGCGCTTTGTGTTCGCGGCGTAGCCCGGTTGATCTCGTCAGCCAGCAGGATATTGCTGAAAGCGGGACCCGGTCTAAACTCAAACTCACGCGTCTTCTGGTCAAAGACTGAAATGCCGGTCACATCACTTGGCAATAAATCAGGCGTGCACTGTACGCGTTTGAAATCCAACCCGGTTGTAATTGCAATGGCTCTTGCCAGCATGGTCTTGCCTGTTCCGGGCGCATCTTCGATTAACACGTGCCCTTCACACAAAAGAGCGATCAAAGCCAATTCAATGATCGAACGTTTTCCAACGATCACACGTTCAACATTATCGATGACCGCCTCGGCAAATTCCTGAACGTCACTGACAGTTTTGGGATTATCCTGATTTCTTAACACCATTGTGATCAAATCTCCTGTCATCTATTTTTACTTCGTTGAATGTACCGGGAATCCTTCTCTAAAACGGAAGAGCATCGAGTTTAAAGTATAAAACACCCGTAATAGAAGTAACCGCCGGTTCAGTTGCTTCCATTGTTGTAGGATGTGAGGGTCCGTTTGCAGGGATGGATGATAAATAATATTTACAATCCCATCAATGATCTTTTCAATATCACTGGTCAATTGCGGTTCTCGAAATCCACCAGCCTTTTGCGAGGTTAATACTTGAAGTCGGGCATTCAGCGATGAAGCAAATTCATAGGGAGTAGCGCCTGCGTACAGAATCACTCCCAGATGTTTGGCATGGCGTCTCATTCTGCGATAAACCTCCGATGCCATCGCTTGTGATGAAAGACGACGCAGTTGGACTTCATCGAAAACGATCCAAGCCATGCCGAGCATGATTGCCAATGCCAAACTGCCGACGGACAAAGCCGTCAGTGGGAGCGATCTTTTTTGACCGGTAGCAGCTACCTGGTCCGATTGATTCGGGTTTTGTGACGGCGATATCTTTGTCGCTGACCTGTCCGGCAGAGGCTGGGATGCAGTCGGCTCAAACGGAATCCAACCGATCCGGGGAAAATAAATCTCAACCCAGGAATGTGCGTCAGCTTCAGTTACCACGTAACGTTTCGAGTTCAAATTATATGTGCCGCTGGCATAGCCGATGGCAAGCCGGGCTGGGATGCCTGCCGCACGCGCCAGAACCACCATTGCCGAGGCATAGTAATCGCAGTATCCCTGCCGCAAATCAAACAGAAAATAATCAACCACATCCCGGCTCAGAGGTGGGCGGGGAACATCCAGTGTATATGGGAATGTGCGCAAATACTGTTCAATGGCACGTGCCCGGTCATAGGGCGTTGGTTGTGAAGCTGTAAGTTGAACAGCCAGAGATTTGACTCGATCAGGGGTGTCTGATGGGAGCTTCAGGAAATGTTGTCTGACCCAATCGGGGTAAACCTGTCCCGCTAAGCGTAAACTATATTCATCTGCCGGGGGAATGCTTGAAAGAACCTCATATGAACTGGATGCATCAGTCTGGATGCCAAATAGATCTTCGGGAGATCGTCTTGCGACATCCACTTGCAGGTTGATCGTTACCGGTTCTCCAGCGAGATAAATTGTTCCTCCCAAGTCTTCCACCGGATACACGGTTTGTAGCAAAGTTAATCCTTGTGCTGTTTGCAGAGACTGACCGGGTTGATATTCACTCTGTTTGATCTCACTGGAACTCCAGCCATGTCCGGTATAAATATCGTAGGTGAATCCACGCCAATATAGTGGGAATGATTGCCCAGCCTGGGAAATGGATGCCAGGTTTTTGACTGCGACGGTCATCACAACGCGCTGTGAAAGCTCGGGACCGGAACCGATGAGGTGGTCACGCGGCAAGCCCGGATTACGAACAGGCGTGAAGACATCGGGGATGGCGGTCGCGCCCGGTATGATGCCGAGGGATTGTGCCAGGTCATTACTTTGTCCTTCAGCGGGTTTTGTGTGTTCTGATATCCATTCCTGAATGCGTTGTATTGATAATGACGATAGTAGGGCAGAAAGCATCACGAGACCAACTGTAGCAAACAAAGCCACGCTTGTAATCTGTCCGCTCTTCTTCGCCGGATAAGCCACGTTCGATTCATCCCAGGTTTGCTGGTGTTGCGCCTGTCCAACGACTGCCATCAGTAGAAGGGTCGTTCCAAGAACCAGGTAAATGGCAATGGATGTCCGTTGTGCATAAGCTAAAGTCCCCACGCTTAACAAGATCGCGGGACATGCCGCCAACAAGGCACTTCGACGAGCTACAATTGCCCATCCAGCCCATATGGCAATGACCATGATCAATCCGTTCCACATGAGCCTTGTAGCCACCGGATCAATGATCGGTTGACCTATAACCAGCCCTACAACCCAGGCGTTGACTCGCTCAAAAATGACACGGATCGCGGAAAACAAATCTTGTAGTGAGTTGATAAATGGTGCGAAGTCAGCATGCGCGTCTTTCCAGTGGACAATGAGAAGCCATCCTAAACGAATCAATTCCTCTCCGATGGAAGTTACCTGTTCCAAGCAAGCTGGCAGGAAAAAGCAGGATATAAATTGTTCCAAGCGTTAGACCCATCCATATAGCACGCCCCGCTGAAAAATGGAAGTCGGTCAGCATCCACCCCATCAGCAACCCAAAGAGCAAACTTTGCCACAACGAACCTAAATCAGGTCCCTTGAGTGTCGTTGTTAATCCAGCTGTTGCGGCGGACAGCAAAACAAAAAGAAGCAGGAAGATGGTAAGCCTGCCACTGCGCCTTACCTGTATAAAAGAGTTCGTAAGACGAATCATCGATCCATGCTCTGCCAAGCTGACCTGCTTTGTTCCGGACTTCGTTTCTTGAATTCCGCCTCGGCATTTTTAATTTGATTTCTATATTTGAACGACCCGTAGGCTTCTGCAAGCAGTGATCTTGGCATACGGGTATAAGGGATGCCGCTCCGGGCTAACGCGCTCATTACTTGACTCTGGTTGACGCGGCTCCCAAATTCAGTGGGATCAACCAGAAGCGTAGTCATCGAAGCGCCTCTGCGATGTTGAGCAGAGACTGCCACCCAGGCAGGATCAGAAGTCGGAGTGATGACGATCAAACTCGCGCTCCGCGCAGGTTGCCTAACAGTAAGCAAATCTGTCAGGGAACGTTCACCCGCGTCAGCCATTGCGAGGGCGCGCAGGATGCGCCAGCGATGGGCAGAGTCGGCGCGCGGTTCCAGCCATGTCAAGTTTGGTCCAATTAACGCCAGTCCCACCCGGCGATGCTCTTTCAATGCCCGCGTAGCAAGAGATGCAGCCAGAACAATCGAAAGTTCGAGTGTTGAATCCTGACCGGTTCCAGCCTGTACTGCTTTGTTCAGGTCGACGAAGATCCACCAATCCCCCGAAGCGGCCGCATCCAACTGTCTGACAACAAGAGCATCATGATGGGCTGTGGCATGCCAGTGTATTCGCTTGAGACTGTCTCCAGGAACATAATCACGGACACCGGCATCACTGATCTCTCGCTCCAGTACCTCGCGGCGCCGTTTTCTGCCTCCTGCCCAACCGCTGGGAGGAATCTTGAGTTGCGATAATGGCAATTGGGGCGGTGTTACGAGGATGGTGCTCGAATGCTGGTCATGGATGGTCAACGTATAAATGCCAAACGGGTCACCGGTACGCAGACGTGTGGGTCCCAATGTATACAGCCCTCTTCGGTTGAAGTGATGGACCGGGTTTCGCCTGCGTACACCATGCGGCTCAACATCAGAGACAAGACGAAGCGGTTCCGCCAACGTGTTCGACTCGTCTGTAATTTCAAGCCAGATGGCGGGAAATCCACTTTTGTTTTTTACCAGGACTTCTTCGGGCACTGAATCGCCGACACTTGCCCACGCAAGATGAATTTTACGATCGATGCTGAGTCCGCGCTCCAATGCATATACCCATATGGCAGCCAACAACCATACGCCGCCAATGCCAATCGAGAAAACGAGCCAGCCGCGATAGCCAGTCAGCGCATAGAAAATTGTGAAGAGTCCAAATAATATGGGCAAGAGTCGTGTATTAAGTCGGCGCTTAGTTTTGTGGACAAGATTATGTGGATCTTGCACTAATTACCTCATGATATATGGGCATAAATCAAAAACGCAGATGACATTCTGAATGCCACCCACGTTTTTTTCAGCATAACGTATGTTTCTCTTATTTGAGGAGATCCTCAGCATAATGGCAGGCGATGAAATGCCCAGGATGCAACTCACGCAGAGCAGGCTCATCGACAGCACAATTTGGACGTGCGATGGGACAACGTGGATGAAAATGACAACCTGATGGCGGGTTAATAGCGCTGGGAATTTCACCAGCAGGCATCGGCTCTTTCCTGCGATGTCGTGGGTCGGGAACTGGAACAGCTTCCAAAAGAGCGTGCGTGTAAGGGTGTCCGGAATGTTCATAAACATCAGCCAACGGACCAAGCTCACACAACTTACCCAGGTACATAATAGCAATACGGTCGCAGACGTATTTGGCTGTTGCCAGATCGTGGGTGATAAAAAGGTAGGTGAGGTTAAGTTCCTCTTTCAGACGCATCATCAAATCGAGCAACAGCGCTCGCACACTAACGTCAGCCATGGCGATCGGTTCATCTGCAACTACTAAATCTGGAGATGTTACCAAAGCTCGAGCGATCACCACGCGTTGGCGTTGACCGCCGCTTACTTGATGCGGATACTTATCATAGTATTGCTCCGCGGGCGCGAGCCCAACTTTTTCCAACATCTCACATACAAGGTTCTTGACTTCTTCCGGCTTGGTCGTGATATGGATACGTACAGGGTGACCTATTGCCTCTCCAATCGTCATTCGCGGATTCATCGAAGCCAGTGGATCCTGAAATATGATCTGCATGCGGGATCGCGTTTTTCGCATTTCTTCCGGGGACAAGTCATTAAGGTTAATTCCGTCGAACGATACCTCTCCATCAGTGGGTTCTAATAAATGTAAAATCAGACGCCCCACGGTGGATTTACCAGAACCGCTTTCACCTGCCAACCCAAATACTTCCCCATGACGAATGGAGAAGGAGACACCGTCTACAGCTTTAACAGCCGGTATGTGACCTTGATTGAGGATACTGGCCAGGAATCCGCTTTGTACGGGAAAATGTTTGCGAAGATTTTCGACGTGCACCAAGTCATCAGATTTGGTCATGTTTGTTTTAATGGTCTCGACTTTAGCGTTTTTTGACTCAGCCATTATGACTCTCTTGTTTAACGTTAGCTTCCTGATACAGCAGGCAGGAGGCGAGATGATCACCTGTCACGGGTTCAAAAGCGGGTTCTTTGATGCGACAGACATCCATCACGAAAGGGCAGCGAGGGTGAAAGCGACAGCCTAAAGGCGGATGTAAGAGATTCGGCGGCGCACCTTCCATTTTATAGAGTTCGCCCTCGTCCAACTTGATGTTGGGAACGGATTTCAGCAGTCCCTGAGTGTAGGGATGTTTTGGGTCGGCAAAAACATCATTGACGTCACCCACTTCAGCCATCTTGCCTGAATACATCACTGCCACACGATCTGCCACTTCGGCAACCACACCAATGTTGTGAGTAATCAAAAGAATGGTCAGGCCAAATTCCTTCTGGAGTTCCTTCAAAAGATCAAGGAATTTTGCTTCCACGATCACATCCAGGGATGTGGTGGGTTCGTCGGCAATGACCAACTTGGTATGCAACGCCAGTGCCAGAGAGATCATCACGCGCTGGCGCATCCCTCCTGACATTTGGTGCGGGTACTCACTTAGACGCTCTCGCCTGATCCCCAGCCGTTCGACTAATTCCTCCGCTCGGGCACGCGCCATCGCATCAGAAGTTTCCGGTTTGTGGGTTTGGATGGTCTCAGTTAAGTGATCGAGAATACGTTGAACTGGGTTAAGCGAAGTCATTGGGTCTTGAAAGACCATGCCGATCTCAGCGCCGCGTACGTCCGGCATTTCTCTTTCAGAAAGTGTCATCAAGTCGCGGCCATCGAACCATAATTCACCAGCGGCAATTCGGGCTGGACCTCTGTGCAAACGCATCAATGCTTTGCCCAGAGTGGATTTGCCACAGCCTGATTCGCCCACCAAGCCCAGTATCTCGCCGCGGCGAATATCAAGAGATATATTATCCACTGCCCGCACGATACCAGCCCGCGTC
The DNA here is from genome assembly GCA_963730175.1 of uncultured Chloroflexia bacterium. Taxonomy (GTDB): domain Bacteria; phylum Chloroflexota; class Anaerolineae; order Anaerolineales; family Villigracilaceae; genus Defluviilinea. Next base: position 32,041 of record CAVSRF010000051.1, read on the forward strand.
TCATATTCAACAGTTAATTCTCGAACAGAGTAGAGAATATTATTATCGGGCATCAGCGTTCCCTCAGTTTCGGATTGAATATCTCGGTCAGCCCCTCGCCCATCATGGAGAATGCAAGCACCACTAGGATGATGGCCAGTCCCGGGAAGGTAATCATCCACCATCCGGTCTGGATAAAGCGCTGGCCGCGCGCCACATCGATGCCCCAATCTGCAATGGTGGGAGGCAATCCCAGACCCAGGAAGGAAAGCCCGGCACCCGTCAAAATCGCATCCGCAACATTGACTGAAAAGATGATGGCTACCGATGGGATTGCATTTGGAAAAATGTACTTTTGCAGAATCTCAAAATTACGCGCCCCTATACTTCTTGCTGCTTCCACATAGACTTCTTCCTTTACAGATAGAGTCTGACCGCGCACAATTCGGTAGTATGTGGGGATATACAAAACTGCTATGGCGACAATGACATTGAGGATACTGGGACCCAATACAGCTGTAATAGCAATAGCCAGAATCAAGCCGGGAAAAGCGTATAAGCTGTCCATCACCAAGCTCATTAAGCGGTCAAACGAACCGCCTACAAAACCGGCAAGAAGTCCAAGAGGTACACCCAAAACCAATGCCACGATAGAAGCGCTAAATCCAATGATCAGAGCAACTCGTGTGCCCCACAATAAGCGGCTAAACACATCCTGACCAATATCATTGGTACCGAGTAAAAAGCCTCCTGCTGAGGAAACCTCGCCGGTAATACTTGCCCCCTCGCGCAGGGTTGGAAATTGAGCCGCGAGTGGTTCAAATTCTATCGATTGAATGACAGCGGCATTAACAGTGCCGTCAGCGACTGCCTGCAAGGCTTCCTCCCTTGTGGAAAAGCGTTCGATGCGCGGACGCAGACGCAGACCGCCTGGTTCATTCTTGATTTGAGCATCAATTGCCTGTGACTGTTCATTCAACGCTCCCCCCGTTGGCGTATTTTGAACAACTGCCACAGTTGGCCGGGGCTGATCTGCAGTCACTGCAAGGTCTTTCAGTTCGTTAACCTGTAGAGTTTACAGTCACAATTAACACAGGTAGTGCCGGATGTTCCCCCGGTGCCAGAAACCTGGGTCCAACTAGAGCAGATGGTTCGAATGGTGCAAACAGTCCAGGAAAGAGGGCAATGATAATGAATCCAGCCACCATGACAAATGAAATAGCAACAAACCACCAGTCAGCGCCATACCATTTGCGGGCGAGGAAGATGCGGCGGACAAAACCCACTTGTTCGAGATCGCTTTTCCAGGTCTCGGGAGTAACTTCAGGGGAATCTTCATTCATGATGGTCACGGTTTAGTACCTCACTCGTGGGTCGACAAGAGAATAGATCACATCGACTGCCAGGCTGATCAGCGCCACCAGAAGAGCAAACGCCGTAATGACGCTTTGCACAGCAGTGTAATCACGCGCTGAAATTCTCTGCACCAGGTAACTTCCCATGCCGGGCCAGGAGAACACTGTTTCTGTCAGAACAGCGCCGGCCAATAGGATCGCCACTTGCAGACCGATCAAAGTGATCACTGGGATCATTGCATTTTTCAAGGCATGACCATAGACCAATACACGTTCACGGATGCCGCGGGCGCGTCCGGCTGCAATGTAATCAGCCTGAAGCGTTTCAATGACGTTGACACGGGTCATGCGTACGAATACACCTGACAGGATCAGTCCTAGTGTAACGGTGGGGAGTACAAGGTGAATCGATACGGAAGCCAGCGCGGGCCAGTTTCCGCTAATCAGGGAGTCGATTAAATATAAATTGGTGGTGTGCTTGATACTGGCACCCAAGACTGGATCGATACGACCGGAAATCGGAAGCCAGTTAAGCCAAACGCCAAATAGGAGCTGTAACATGAGTCCCAGCCAGAAGATAGGCAAGGAATAGATAAAAACAGAATAAATACGCCAGGAATAGTCAATGGCACTTTTGCGGCGTGAAGCCGCGAATGTCCCCCCCAGGATTCCGATAAGAAGCGCCAAGATGGAAGCCGGAATCACCAATTCCAAAGTAGCGGGAAAACGTTCGCTCATTTCGTCGATGATCGGGCGATGCCCTAGGACCAAGGAGTTTCCAAAACGCAGCGTGACCGTATTGACCAGAAAGCGGCCATACTGCACAATTAGAGGATCGTTCAGCCCCAGTTGTTCACGAATGCGGGTCACCAACTCTGGGGTCCCTTTTGGACCAAGGGCCGAACTCACTGGATCGCCCGGCAGGATGTGCATCACGAAGAAGACCAACGTCGCCAGGATAAAGACCATGGGCAGGGTGAGACCGATGCGTGTCAGGATATAGCGGCGCAATCCTGCCGAGCCGCGTATGAATACATAAACCAGCAATAGTAAAGCTGGCACACCAACTACGATGCTAATCAGGGCAATGGGAGACATTATGCTTTCTGTAGGTATGAGCTAAAAAGAGGGGCGGGCTTATTTGCCCGCCCCTCGACTTTCAAATACCTATAACCTTTATGGGGACTTTGTGAGGGTGGAGTAGTTGAATTCGATCGTGCCGCCGATATTCAATGTTTCCGGGCTTGCAAACTGGTCAGATGCGTGGATGTTGTTGCGGAAGACCACATATTCCGGATTGAGGAATAATGGAACCGTCACTACCAGATCGGCATAGACGTCCTGCGCCTGCTTGAGCAGGTCAGCACGCTTGGTCAGGTCAGTTTCAACATCCGATTGTGTCATCAGATCAAGGAGTTTCTGTGCCTGATCGTTGATCGGTTTGCCATAATCTGTTCCCTCAGCCTGCGGGGATACGTTGGTACCCTCACCGCCGTTGAAGATGAACGGCTCCATGTAGTTGGATGCATCCGGGTAGTCGTAGAACCAACCCAGCACACACGCGGCATAAGCTTCGCCGCCAGTACAAGTCTTGGCGTACGTGCTCCACTCCTGGCTTTGCAGGGTGACTTTGATCTCGCCGGTAGCTTCCAACTGCTTCTGAATGACCTGCATCCAGGCAGCTGTTTGAGTGCCATAGTGCTCAGGCGGGTACCACATTTCGAGTTCCAATGGCTTGCTCTCACTATAGCCGGAAGCTTCCAGGAACTTTTTGGCTGCATCCAAATCGGGTGAAGCGTACATGGTATCGAAGGATTCGGAGGCGCCCAGGAATCCGGGCGGTACCATGGAATAGATCGGGTTAACTTCACCACCGAAGACTGTGTCAGCGATCTCATTGCGGTCGATTGCTGAAGCAATTGCCTTGACCACATTCGGATCATTTGTAGGAGCCATGGTGTGGTTGAGGATCAGGTAGCGGATGGAACCGCCGTTGATCGTACCAACGTTTAAGTCGGAAACACCTTTCAACTGGCCGATCAGTTCACCGCCAAGGTAACGCCAGGCAACGTCGATCTCGCCATTCTGGACAGCTAAAGCCTCGGTCTGTGGGTCTGAGAAGAAGCGTACGATAATCTGTTTAACCTGGGGCTTGTAATCGCCGTTGTAGTACGGATTAGGCTCAAAAACAATCTGCTCATCAGGCGTGAATTGTGAGACAAACCAGGGACCGGTGCCGTAAACAGGAGCGTCTGGGTAGAGTGTGCATTCGTCAGCCTTGAAGTTGGCGGGGTCGGCTGGCGTATACGCTGCACTTGCCAGGAGTTGCAAGAAGTAAGCAACCGGTTGTTTCAGATGAAAGACAACGGTCTTCGCATCCGGCGCTTCTACACTATCCACATATGGTGTTACAAGCGCATCAGCCACACCGTTCGGGCAGTCAGGCCCAATGGTAAGGACGCGGTTAATGCTATCCACAAAAACTTGTGCTGTCATATCAGTACCGTCGCCGAACTTAATGCCGTCCTTCAGCGTGAAGGTATAGGTCAAGCCGTCGGCGGAAATATCCGGCATGCTTGTGGCCATGGCGGGAACAAGTTCATCGCCACTGCCTGGTTTCCACTTAACCAGACCTTCGTTGATATTCTTGATTATTTCCCAGTCACGGGTGGAATAGGCATCTGCCGGGTCAAAACTGGCGACAGTGTCAGTTGTGCCAATGACGATCGCGTCCGCTGGTGTAGATGCGGCGGGGGCTTCGGTGGGAGCCTCGGTCATGGCAGGGGCTTCGGTAGCCACAGGGGCTTCCGTCATTACGGGTGCGGTAGTCGGCGCGGCTGTTGGCGTTGCCGCCGGTGCACAGGCTCCCAGCACCATGCTTGCTAAAATCAACAAGCTAATCATCAAGAACCACTTTTGGGATTTCATATATTCTCTCCTTTTTTGAAAATTGGATGCTAAATACTCTCAAGTTTAACCTGACTTTGCGATTGCGCCTCCTTTCATTGTTAAGTACTTCGCGGTGAAGTTAACAATTATATGCCATGAAATGAGACTGTCAACCTACCCTAGTATTGGTTCAAACAAGAAGACTACACACCTACGAATTAAACATATGAATTTAATTGAAACGATATTCGTTTCGTTGAGAGATGAATAAAATTCACTCCTATTTTATTATCTCCCTTGCCTGTTCAATATATGCCAGACTTTGATGCCGGAAATAAGTGTTATATAACGTCGCGTAATGCCCGCCCTGTGCGAGCAAGCCATCGTGATTTCCCTCTTCGATAATACTTCCCTTTTCCATTACAACAATTCGATCCGCCGCCTTTACTGTTGATAAACGATGCGCGATCAAAATGCTTGTCGAATTTTTCAGGATGAGATTCAACGCCTGTTGGATCTGCCACTCTGTAAACGGATCAATGCTGGCTGTCGCTTCGTCCAGGATGAAGATGGCGGGCTTCTGCATCAGGACGCGCATCAACGCCACGAGTTGACGTTGCCCCATCGAGAGACGTCCGCCTCTTTCTCCGACTTCGGTTTAAATCCCATTCGGAAGCGTATCCACCCATTCGCCTTCTCCTATTTTGCGTGCCATCTCCAGCATTTCACTGTCCGAGACATTGGGCGCGGCATAACGGATGTTATCTGCCACTGTTCCTGAAAACAAAAATGGGACTTGTGACACGATGCCCAATTGCTTTCGATATTGAGCGAGATCGAACGTGCGGATGTCGTGACCGTCTATCAGTAAGCGTCCCTGTTGATATTCGTAGAAACGGGCGATCAACTTGGCAATGGACGATTTCCCTGCGCCGGTGTGACCGACAAAGGCAAGATTCTCTCCGGGTTGTATGAGCAGGTTGAAGTGAGTCAGAATCGGTTCGTTATCCGTATAGCGGAAATGAAGATCATCGAAGTGGATATTCCCTTTGAGTCGAGGAACATCCTGTTTGTCGATCTGGATCACATTCGGGTCGGCATCGATCAAAGCGAAGGCGCGTTCCGCCGCGGAAAGTCCGGATTGGATTTGCGCCGAGAACGCGGAGAGATTCAAAACGGGGAAGAAGAACTGATCGAGACTGATGATGAAGAGATACCACGCACCGACAGAGATAATGCCCTGCGCCGCATTGAGACCGCCGACATAAATGAGGACAGCAGTGAAAATGCCGCCGAGCGCATTGAGTGTGGGGAAAACCAGTGAAAGCACAAGTCCGCGTTGCACATTGACGCGATAGGACTGCTGGTTCGAACTCGTCGAACGATTGGAAGATGCTCTCCTCCTGACGGAAGTTCTTCGCAATCGAAATGCCGCTGATGGTTTCCTTGATGGCGGCATTGACATCGGACATGGCTTGCATGCCGCGCTTGGTAACACGGCGAGCGAGCACACGGAAACCCGAAGCAAACGCAAAGATGAATGGCAGGAACGCCATCAACAACCACGCCATATGCACTTCGGTACGGAATAGAACCACCCCGAGAATGAAGGCTTGGACAAATTGCGAGCCAACGTCCGTAATGATGATGATGAGTTGACCGAAATCGTTGGTGTCGGAGGTGATGCGCGAGACGATGCGTCCCGATGAGAATTGATCGTAAAAAGAAAGATCATGTTCTGCCGCGGCACGGAAGGCGCGTGTGCGCAGATCGAGAACCACATCTCCCACAGCGCGCACAACAAGACTGCGCCGCGCCCAGTTCAGCCCCCATAAAGCAATGCCGATGAGCAACATGATCAATCCAACAATACTGATGGCTGTCAGTGTTGGCTCGCCTTTCAGTAAGTCCACCATTTCGCTGAACAACTACTGGTAATGCTGCGCCAATACCCGCAATAACAACCACCAAACCCGTGACTGTTGCAAAACGTTTAGCCTGTGGTTTGAAGTAACCGATAATGCGACGCGTCAATTCACGGTCGGTGTATTGGCGATCATATTTTTCTTCGTTAAGTCCGGCAAAGAAACCCATAAGTTTAGCCCTTAGCGGTTAGCTTTTAGCGGTTGGCGATTAGTTCTTAGCTTTGAAGCTAATGGCTAATCGCTAATAGCTGTAAGCTACTCCCTGAATATCCTCGAATATGCTTCCGATGTTTTCATTAGTTCATCGTGCGTGCCGATGGCGGCGATCTTTCCTTTGCGAAGCACAATGATCAAATCAGCCCATCGTATTTGCGAAAGGCGATGGGTGATGATGAAGGTCGTTCGTCCGCGGGCGGCGTTGGAGATGGCGCGTTGGATCTTGTCTTCGGTAGCGGAGTCGATGGCGGAGGTGGAATCGTCCAATATCAAAATGTGCGGATCGGTCAGGAATGCGCGTCCGAGTGCAATGCGTTGACGTTGTCCGCCGGAGAGTGTGACGCCGCGTTCACCGACAACGGTTTCATATCCCATATCGAAGGATTGGATGAACTCATCTGCCTGTGCAGATTTTGCCGCCGCTTCGATCTCACTTTGAGTTGATTCTGGTTTCCCGAAAGCGATATTCTCGCTGACAGTGCGTGTGAAAAGGAAAACATCCTGCTCGATCATTGAAATCTGCGAACGAAGCGAGGCGAGATTCCAGTCGCGTACATCCACACCATCCACAAGGACTTGTCCCTGTGTGGTGTCGTAGGTTCGGTTGATCATTTTCACCAGCGAAGTTTTCCCCGCACCGGTTTGCCCAACAATGGCTACGGTCTGCCCGGTGTTTGACTTTGAAGGAGACGTTCTGTAAAACTTCGGCCTGAGCGGAGCGGAGCGCAGACGAAGGATGATTGTCCATCCTCGCTTTCGTCTGCATAACGCAATGTCGCTCCGTGAGGCGTAATCGAAACTCACATTCCTAAATTCCACTTCACCCTTGATGGATTCGATGCGTCCCTTTGCATTCTGGTCGAGATTTGTCTCGCTGTTGATCAACTCCAAAATGCGACGCGCACTGGATACGCCCGATGAGATCTGTGAATAGGCAAACGTGGCGACAAACGTGGGGAATTGAAGCAAAAGGAGCAGACCAAAATACGCCACTACATCGCCAGTGTTGATCAATCCGCTGCGGAAAAGTAGAAGAGCATGAAACAGCCCAAAGGCGTAGGCAGAGCCGAGCAGGAGCATCGCGACGTAGCGTCCCTCGAGGTCACCTTGTTTGACGAAGGCATCCCGAAAGCGACTGGCGTTCACTACAAAGCGATCCACCTCCGCATTTTCCTGTGAGGCGCCCTTGACCACTTCCACGCCGTCCAACAATTCGGAAAGATGCGTGTTCATCTCCCCAAAGGATGAACGGACTTCATCCGTGACCGGTGAAAGTGTTTTCAGGTAACGGACGAGGAAGAAGAAATAAAGAATGATGAATACGAGCGGTGTAAGAACAAGCGATGGATGATATTTTCCTGCCACAAAAATGGGCATGAGAATAAAGATGAACGAACCAACTACAAGGTTGACGCCTGGGCTGAACATGTAATTGACTTCGCGCACATCGTTTGTGGAGCGTGCCATCGTATCGCCCACCGGCTGGATATTGTGGAAGGTCATGCTCTTGCCAAGCAGGGAAAGATACAACTCGTCGCGTATCTGACGTTCCATTTTTTGCGCAAGCAGTTCCGCGCCGAAGTTGCGTCCCAGTTGCAGGACGCCGCGGATGATCTGCGAAATCCCAATCGTCACAGCCAGCGGGATCAACACGTTCGTGTCTGGCACGGGCTTGAGCATGGCGTTGAAGGCGTTGCCGGTCAGCACAGGCACCACCGCGGCGAGCGCGGCGTTGCCGATCGCACCGGCGACCAGCATGAAGAATGATCCATCCATGGCGGCGCGCGTGCGACCAGATCCACTTTACCGGGTGGGTGCGGTCGTACGTATGAGTACGGTACATTGAAAATTCAGCGGGAGATGTAGTTGTAGTCATAGGTAGAAAAATTCTCCCGCAGTCAAGTGACCGCGAGAGTGAAAGTGTGGTGATTTTACCACGTGGGGCGTAACTCCCCAAAGGGGGGTGGGTTATCAAGCATAGACCCGTCCGTGTGGATGGTCACCCCAAAGACTCTATAGGAGAGTGTGAAATGAAAATAAATATGCCTTCGACGATTTCTGGCTGGTGTATGTGGTTGTTCTTCCTATGCTATTGGCCTTGGAATGTGGGTTGCCGATTCTTGCCACGATAGCGCCCTGGCTGGCGCTTGCTTACGCCGTCTTCGCCTTCATTGGTATGTAACCTGCTTCAACGAACACAACGACCTCCCGAAAGGGAGGTCGTTTCTATTTCTATAAAGATGCAAGCAGTTCCGCGATTTGCATTGCATATTTCCACCCTGTATGATCTTCAATACTCCACCATGCAGACAGGATCGCGTGCGCAAGACTCCATTCAAGGATGCGTTCGCGCTCGAATCCCAAATGCTCATGCAGGATATCGATCCGCCTCTTTATCTGGACCTTTTGCCTGCTTCCGTCCGAAATGCTGTTCCCACGGATTGAGCATGAACGGTCCCACCTCATACCCCGCCGGACCAATGACTCCCTTCGGGTCAATCACCAGCCATCCGCGCTCCGATGACAAAATGTTGAAGTGGTGGAAATCTCCATGCATCAGAACGGGATTGTGATTCTCGGCGAAGAAATCCTTTGTTGTTCTTTCAACTCTTTCCACAAGTTTCTCATCCAACGGTCCTGTCCCGCCGTTGAACATTTTTCGCAATCGTTTCAATCCATCGAACCAATCAGTGAGTTGGATAAAACTTTGGAGTTCAATAGCTCGCTGTTGGAGTATCGGACAGCATAGCTGTCCGACTCCAAATGTCGCCATATCCTCTTCATCACCTCCGCCGCGATGTGAGTTGCTTCCTCATCATCTTCCAACTCCGCCAGCATCACACCGGGATTTAATTTCTCCAATAATATCCAGCATCTTTCTTCATCATAATCAAGTAACTTGCAGGCGCCCTCGCCATTGAATAATTTCAACGCTGCCATCTCGCTGCTCATCTCGCGGTTAGGCACACCCATTTTGAAAACAACATCATGTGTAGGGACGGGGTCTCCCCGACCTGTTGTTTTGGAATCGGTCTGTCACTGGGCGAGAGCGACCTCGTTTACGCCGTGCAAACGCCACAAAATTATAAGAAAGTGTCGGTGATGGGCGGACGTCTCGTCAAGCCCCAGCGCGCGGACGCTTCCGCGATGAGGTCGGGTAATGCCTTCAAAAAGGCATCACCTCTTTCACCAAAGCCACCTTGAATATTAGTAATGAATTCAGGAGGAAGGTTCATACTGATCTATAAATAGTCGGCGAGCGTAGATAGACCTCATAAAAAGTGGTCATTGCCTGATTATACGATGGTCATGAAATCAGTTTGTTTTTATTGAAAAGGTTATTCTGATCATGAACAAAACGGAAACAGATTTTTTCGTGGCCGTGGCAGTTGTCGGGTTGGTATAGTAGTAGCGTGTGATAGGTCACATAAAGCCCGTCCTGAGCTTGTTGATGGGCTGTGCACAATGGCATAAGTGTTGTGGGAGCTGTGGGGGAGCGGATCCGCTGTTAGTTGGGTGTATGCCTGTAAATCAACTCACGAGGGAAACCCTTTCTTCTCTCCTTTTCGAAATTTGTCAACTATGTATTACGGGAACCTCAAAATTTTCCTCCTTGACTCTGTTTGCCATTTTTGTTATTATGTTATCGATAACATGTTATCGATAACATAACCCATATGGATAATACTATAACTTCTTTTGAAAAAAGAAAACGTGTCACAATCAAAGATGTAGCACATGCCGCGGGTGTATCCACGCAAACGGTTTCGCGTGTAATGAACAAATTTTCTTATGTTTCAGAGGAAACTCGTCAACATGTAGAGGCGGTAGTAGCCCAATTGGGGTATCGTCCTAGTACCCTCGCACGTAGTCTAATTCAGCAACGTAGTTACACTTTGGGGGTGGTCACCTTTGGATTGAAACATATCGGACCCTCTCGCACTCTCAACGGTATAGCCGATAAAGCAGACGATCTTGGTTACATGCTTTTGATGAAAGAACTTGATAGTTATAATTCCGATAGAATGGATGATGTTATCGATTCGCTTCTCGCCCGGCAAGTAGATGGAATACTATGGGTGGCGCCAGAAATTGGCGACAACCATGCCTGGGTCGATGAAAATATGGAAAAAATCCCGGTGCCCGTTTTCTTTATAGCAATGCAGCCACGAAAAAGTGTTTCTAGTATTGCAACAGATAATTATCAGGGAGGGGTGATGGCGACCCGTCATCTACTTGATTGTGGACGAAAAAAAATAGGGCATATTTCAGGACCGATGAGCTGGTGGGAAGCAGATGAGCGTAAACGAGGGTGGCAAGAAACATTAAGCGCCGCAGGATTTGATGTTACAGATAAATATTGCGCTGAAGGCAACTGGTCATCTGCCAGTGGGGAACAGGCATTTATTCAGCTTCTTGATTTATTTCCGGATATAGATGCGGTCTTTGTCGCGAACGATCAGATGGCATTGAGTGTTTTGCAGGAAGCCCTCCGTCGAGGGATTCGTATCCCTGAACAATTAGCTGTGGTTGGTTTTGATAATATCCCTGAATCAGCCTATTTTTATCCATCCTTGACAACCATTTCTCAAGATCTCCAGATGCTTGGCGAGCAGGCAGTTCAAAACGTAGTGGAGATGATCCAAGCCCGGCAGGAAAACAAGCCTATCATTGCTCAATCGCTGTTTATTCAACCCAAACTCGTTGTTCGTGAAAGTTCAAAAAAAGTTTAAGTATTCCCATCCTGGTTATTAAGGATTCTGACCTTATGAAAATTGACTTAAAAGGAGGTGATGTGTTAAAGAGTGAGATAAGTTTGATGTAAGAAATAAATGCACATTGGTTCATTGGCGTCTGATGTGCTAACCCTGGCAGAACAGAAGATCGTTAGCTTTATGATTATTCTGCTCTTGCCTAATGAATACGCCAACATATACTAAGGAGAAGAAAATGTCCAAGAAGTTGCTTTACAATTTGCTGGCTGTTATGATTTTTGCCAGTCTCGCTCTCACAGCTTGTGGTGGAGGGGCTACTGCTACCTCTGCTCCTGCTGCTGCTCCTGCTGCAGATGCCAAATTGGTTGGTATCTCTATGCCCACCAAGAGCTCAACCCGCTGGATTTCTGATGGCAACAGCATGGTCAAGTCGTTTGAAGCGCTTGGTTACCAGACCGACCTGCAATTTGCTGACAATGACATCCAAAACCAGCTCGCCCAGATCGAAAACATGGTTACCAAGGGCGCCAAGGTGCTCGTTATTGCAGCCATCGATGGTACAACCCTCTCTGATGTTCTCCAGAAGGCACATGATAACGGCGCCCTCGTAATTTCCTATGATCGTCTGATCACCAAGACCCCGAATGTTGATTACTATGCAACTTTCGATAACTTTGGTGTCGGTGTGATTCAAGGCACCCAGCTCCTCGAAGGCCTCGGCCTGAAACCCGGCGAAAAAGCCCCAGCTGGCGTTGGTCCCTTCAATGTCGAACTGTTCGGTGGTTCTCCCGATGACACAAACGCCTTCTATTTCTATGATGGCGCCATGTCCGTTATCCAACCCTTCATCGACGACGGCACGATCGTCATCCAAAGTGGACAAATGGGCATGGACAAAGTCGGCACCCTGCGCTGGCTTGCTGCTACCGCCCAGGCTCGCATGGACAACCTGTTGAGCGCATACTACACCGACAAGAAAGTCGATGGTGTGCTGTCCCCGTACGATGGACTTAGCATTGGTATCCTCTCCTCCCTCAAGGGCGTTGGTTATTGTACAGCCGAGCAAAAGTGCCCGGTTGTGACTGGTCAGGATGCAGAAGTTGCCTCCGTCAAGTCAATCATCGCTGGTGAGCAGACTTACACCGTATTCAAGGATACTCGCCAATTGGCTGCACAGACCGCCAAGATGGTCGATCAGGCTTTGAAGGGTGAGACCGTTGATATAAACGACACCAAGACCTACGATAACGGTGTCAAGGTTGTACCTTCCTACTTGCTGACCCCGATTAGCATTGATATTAACAACTACCAGAAAGAATTGGTAGATAGCGGCTATATTAAAGCTGAAGATCTGGGTGTTACAGCTGCTCCTGCAGCCCCCGCTGCTGCGGCAAAGACCTACGCTGATATGACTTTGTGCTTCCCTCAACTGGGAGCCGAAAGCGACTGGCGCACGGCTGATACCGCTTCGTTCAAGGAAACAGCCCAACAACTCGGCATCAAACAATTGGTATTCTCTGATGCCCAGCAGAAACAGGAAAACCAGATCTCTGCCATGCGCGCCTGCATCCAACAAGGTGTGGATGTGATCGCTCTGCCTCCAGTCGTCGAAGATGGTTGGGATGCAGTCCTTCAGGAAGCCAAAGACGCTGGCATTCCAGTGATCATTGTTGACCGCTCCGTCTCCGCTGATCCTTCCATGTATGCCGCTCACATCGGTTCCGACATGGAACTGGAAGGCAAGAAGGCTGGCGATGAAATGAACAAATTGCTGCCCAACGGCGGTAATGTCCTCGAAATTAGTGGTACCACTGGCTCCGGTGCTGCAGTTGGACGCGCCAAAGGTTTCCGCGAAACCCTCAATGCGAACATCACGATCTTGGACTCCCAGACCGGTAACTTCAATCCTACTGAAGCTAAACCCGTTGCAGAAGCCTTCTTGAAGAAATACGCTGGACAGATCGACGGCTTTTTCATCCACAATGACGGCATGGCGCAAGCGGTTGTCGAAGCCATGAAGTCTGCTGGTATCAAACCCGGTGACATCAAGATGGTGTCCGTAGATGGTACTCGTGGTGGTTTCCAGATGATGATCGATGGTTGGGTACAGGCTGATGTTGAATGTAATCCTCTACTTGGACCGCAGGTGATGGAAATGGCTCTGAAGTTGATGAACGGCGAACCAGTGGATCCCGAAACCCTCACCAATGAGACAGTCTATTATCCTGACAACGCTGCCGAATTACTGCCTTCCCGCCAGTACTAAAATTCGTTCGAGATTCTGAGATTTCTCAAATCATGCAAGATTGAGATAAAGTAATAAGGAAGCGGTGTTGAACCCAACACCGCTTCCTTAACTCAAAACCCTTGATTGATACATGTGACCAAGGTCCTTATATGTAAGGCAGGCGCATGACTAAGTTAGATCAAGATGCGTTTGTATAGGAAAGCGTTAGTAAAGCCTTTCCGTTGTGTAACGGGTAAAATGCTCTTATATACTATGTCAATATAAATAAAAATATGCTAGCGTACAATGGATTTCAATTGGTTTTTCCGCGTAAATTTGTGCTTGTTCGCTCTCAAGTTTAGAAATGTACAGTAGAGGAAAAAATTTAAACTTTGTAGAATTTTGAAGTAGAATTGCATAAATCGCATAATAATTTCATGTCATATAGATCAAGGACTAGAAGAATATGTCTGATGTCATCTTGGAAATGCGCAATATCACGAAGACTTTCCCCGGTGTAAAAGCGCTTGATAATGTGAGTTTTAGCGTGACTCAGGGAGAGATTCATGCTTTGGTGGGGGAGAACGGAGCAGGAAAATCGACCTTGATGAATGTGTTGAGCGGTGTATACCCGCATGGTTCGTATACCGGGGATATCTATTTTCAAGGCAAGGAATGTCAATTTCGGGATATTACTGAATCTGAAGCGGTTGGGCTTGTCATTATTCATCAGGAACTTGCACTTATTCCTTTTCTTTCCATCGCTGAAAACCTGTTTCTCGGTAACGAGCGCGCCAAAAACGGTGTGATCAATTGGAATGAAACTATATCCAAAACCAAAGAATTGACTGAGAAAATAGGGTTGTTCGAGTCGCCTGATATGCTGATCACAAATATGGGGGTGGGTAAGCAGCAGTTGGTTGAAATTGCCAAAGCGTTGGCAAAAGAAGTTAAACTTCTTATTTTGGATGAACCCACTGCCTCACTAAATGAAAGTGATAGTGAAAAACTGCTCGATTTATTACTCCAACTGAAAGAACATGGAGTTTCTTCAATTTTAATTTCTCATAAATTAAGCGATGTTTCCAAAGTGGCTGATTCCATCACAATTCTCCGTGATGGCGCCACCATCGAAACCTTGGATTGTCATAAAGACAAAATTACAGAAGATCGGATTATTCGTGGCATGGTGGGACGCGACCTGACGCATCGCTTCCCGCCGCGCGAAAAGAATATTGGGGAAGTTATTTTTGAAGTGCGCGATTGGAATGCATATCATCCGCTTCATGAGGACCGCAAAGTTAGTAATAATGTAAATATCAACGTCCGCAAGGGCGAAGTAGTTGGGCTTTCGGGGTTAATGGGGGCTGGTAGAACTGAACTGGCAATGAGTATTTTTGGCCACGCTTATGGTAAAAATATTAGCGGTACCGTTTATAAACATGGAAAGGAAATAGATGTCAGTAGTATTGATAAAGCTATTTCTAATGGAATTGCCTATGCAACTGAAGACCGTAAAGCGTATGGGCTGGTCTTGATTCAGGAAATCAAAGATAATATTACCCTGGCGAATCTTGAAGAAATTTCAGACCACGGGGTTGTTAATGAGCCCAAAGAGATGACGGTCACTAGCGAATATCGGGACAAGCTTAATATTAAGAGCTCCAGTATTCGGCAACTGGCTGTTAATCTTTCTGGCGGCAATCAACAAAAAGTAGTGCTTAGCAAATGGCTATTTGCAGGTCCGGAAATTCTGATCCTGGATGAACCCACGCGTGGCATTGATGTTGGAGCGAAATACGAGATTTACACCATTATTAATCGCCTGGCTAGTGAAGGAAAGGGGATCATCTTGATCTCATCAGAATTGCCGGAGATTTTGGGAGTTTGTGATCGTATTTACGTGATGCGTGAAGGCAGGATTGTTGGCGAAGTGCCGGCAAGTGATGCATCACAGGAAATAATTATGAAATTCATTATGACAGAACAAGAGGCAATGGAACAATGAAAACTCTGACAACTCTTTTCAAGAACAATATTCGCGAATATGGTATGTTGATTGCCCTGCTCGCGGTCATGGTGTTCTTTCAGGTTCAGACTAAGGGCGTGTTATTTAAGCCAGTGAATATAACCAACCTTGTTTTGCAGAACAGTTATATTATTACCATGGCTCTGGGTATGTTGTTGATTATTGTCGCTGGCTGGATTGACTTATCCGTGGGTTCGGTTGTCGCTGTTATTGGCGCACTTGCGGGCGTGCTAATGGTCAGGTATAACTTCAATTGGGTTTTGGTCGTTGCGATTTCCCTGCTGGTCGGTGCGGCGATTGGCGCCTTTCAGGGCTATTGGGTCGCTTATCTAAAAATCCCATCCTTCATTGTTACTTTGGCAGGCTATTTGATATTTCGAGGTTTGACCATAGCTCTGCTTCAGGGAGAATCAGTAGGACCTTTTCCCGAGGGGATTTCAAAATATTAGTTCCGGGTTTATTCCAGATATCTTTAATGGCAACGGGCTTCATATTACCACCATCCTGATCGGAGTAATACTTTCAGTTATATTAATATGGCTGGATATTCGTACCAGGAAAAACCAGCAAAAATATGGATTTGAAGTAACGCCATTCTATTTTTTTGTCGTCAAGAACATTGCCATTACTGCGGCGATCATGAGCTTGTGCTATTTGATGGCTTCCTACAAAGGACTTCCAGATGTGCTCGTCCTCGTTTTTGCGCTGATTGCAGCTTACGCTTTTATGACCAGCCAGACGGTAATAGGCCGCCGCATTTATGCAATGGGCGGTAATGTAAAAGCTGCCATGCTCTCGGGTGTCAATACGACACGCTTGTTATTTTATACATTCGTCAACATGGGTGTTCTGGCTGCTGTGGCAGGTTTGATCGTTGCGGCTCGTTTAAATAGCGCCACGCCCAACGCCGGGGATGGTATGGAGTTGGATGTTATCGCCGCTTGTTTCATCGGTGGTGCATCGCCTACTGGCGGTATTGGTAAAGTCATCGGCGCAGTAGTGGGTGCTTTTCTTATCGGTGTTTTGAACAATGGCATGTCCATCATGGGAGTCGGGATCGATTGGCAGAAGGTTGTTAAAGGTATGGTGTTGTTGCTTGCGGTTTTATTTGATGTTTATAATAAGAATAAGAACGCATAGAGCAGTCAATAGGCTTATCTAAAATAAGGTGACAGTCACTTTACAAAGTGACTGTCACCTTTATCATCATAGGACATTTGTATGGACGACATTTTAAAACTATTGCTTCAAGAAGAACAAGAACTTCAATTTACAAGTTTTAACGAAGAGACAGCTTGGAAACTGGGAAGTCAGATGGTTGAGCGATCCACAAAGGATGGACTGCCTATAGCGATCGATATCACTCTCGGAACCCGTCAATTGTTTCATGCCAGCTTGCGCGGCGCGGCAACGGATAACGATGAGTGGGTGAAACGAAAAGTCCGCCTTGTGTATAGATTTGGTCACAGTTCATTTTATGTGGGACAAGAATTGAAGAGCAAGGGTAAAAGCATAGAGGAAGCTTATTTGTTGCCTGAAAGTGAATATGCCCCGCATGGTGGATGTTTCCCTGTGATCGTCAAAGGAACAGGTATGGTCGGTACGGTCACAGTCTCTGGATTGCCTCAAGAAGAAGATCATAAATTGGTCGTTCAATCAATTCGTAAATATCTGACAGAGGAGAAATAAGATGGATTTGAATCCTGTTATTGCAATGCTTGGGCGCAGACTCCGCCTCGCTGTCATCGGCGGTGGACCAGGCTCGTTTATTGGTGCCATGCATCGGCAGGCGGCACGGCTCGATGACCGTTATGAGATCGTTACGGGTATTCTTTCTTCTGATATTGAAAAATCGAAAAAAGCCGCAATGGAAATCGGCTTGAATCTCCGACCGTTTATATTCCAGCGTTCAAGAAATGCTCGATAAAGAATCTGCTCGTGAAGATGGCGCCGATGTGGTTGCCATCATGACCCCGAACGATAGTCATTATGAATATGCCATGTACGCCTTGGAACGCGGCTTTGATGTCATTTGCGATAAGCCCATGACCAACACGCTTGAAGAAGCGGAAACCCTTCATAAAAAAGTACAGGACACTGGTTTGATCTTTTGCCTCACGCATAATTACACAGGTTACCCGATGGTTCGTCAGGCGAAGGCGATGGTTGCAGGATGGACAGCTTGGCACGATCAGGCTCGTTCAGGTGGAATATGTTCAAGGGGGCAAAGCAGATGAAAGCAAGCCCGATCCGTCTGAGTCGTGGCGATTCGATCCTGTTCGCGGAGGTCCATCTTTGGTGATGGGTGACATCGGTTCGCACGCGCATAATCTCACACGCTTCATTACTGGACTTGAAGTTGACGAGGTGTTATCAGAGATCGGGAACATCGTCCCAGGTAGGGCAGTGCATGATTACGGCGGTGCGTTACTGCGTTTTGATAATGGCGCACGCGGCAGTTATTGGGTGACGCAAGCCGCGGCTGGCGTGGAGAATTGTTTGCGCATTCGTGTCAGTGGAACAAAAGGCAGTCTCGAATGGATGCAGGAATTTCCACAGGCGTTAACGTTCAAGCCACTCGGCGCGCCATCGCAAAACAGAACCCCCAACGGGCCAGGCACACTTCCGTTATCCAAACATTCGTCACGCATCGTTGCAGGGCATCCCGAAGGATTCCACGAAGGCTTTGCCAATATTTATTCCGATGCGGCAGAAGCGATTGCCGCTCGAAGATCGGGCAACACGCCGAATCCGTTGGCAATGTATTTCCCGAACTCACTTGATGGCTTGATGACTTTGAAGTTTGTCTTTAGTGCCATTGAATCAAGCAAAGCCAATGGCAAGTGGACGAAATGCTCATAAGGATCTTAAATGACTAAAATCATTTTAGTCACAGGCGCAACAGGCAAGGTGGGAAGGGTATTTGTTGATCGTTTGTTGGAGGATCCAAAATTTGATTCGTTCATTGTGCGGGCATTATGTCATAACCGTGAACTCGAACCTCACGCACGTATTCAAAACATTCATGGCTCCATCGAACATCGTGATGTTGTTGAAAAAGCGATGGATGGCGTCACACATGTTCTTCACCTTGCAACCGTAAAAGAAACACCGGAGCAGATCATGGATGTGGCGGTCAAGGGATTGTTCTGGTTGCTTGAAGCCTGTCGCACCAGCCCAACCTTC
Source organism: uncultured Chloroflexia bacterium (assembly GCA_963730175.1). GTDB lineage: Bacteria > Chloroflexota > Anaerolineae > Anaerolineales > Villigracilaceae > Defluviilinea. Next base: position 50,562 of record CAVSRF010000051.1, read on the forward strand.
GAGCAGTTCATCATGGTTGGCGGCGATGCGGGCGTGGGGCATTTCGTTTATCCGCATCCGATCCCCGTCACTGAAACGCAAAAGCATTCGGCGTATGAAGGTTGTTATGCGCTTTCCAAAGTTCTTGAAGAAGTGATGCTCGAGCAGTATTACATTCAATATGATCTCAACGGATGCTGTCTGCGTGCGCCGTGGATCATGGAGAAGGATGATTTCAAGTATCAACTTTCTTTTGGTGAGGACGTCTTCGGCGGACCGCGTTGGCGTGATCTGGTGGATGCTCAAAGTGTAGATGAGTTAATTCGGACAGGAGCAGTTCCGGTCATGCTGGACCCGGAATCTGTTCCCGTTAAACGAAACTTTGTCCACGTCTGACGATCTGGTCTCCGCCCTCCTGCTTGCGTTGGATAATCCCAAAGCGAAACAACAACTCTTCAACATCTGCATGGATGAACCCGTCGACTATGGTGAACTGGGTAAGTATCTAAATGAAACGCGTGGATTGCCCATTGTGGAAATCAAAACCGAATATCATTCCACATGGCTCGATAACACAAAAGCAAAATTTTTACTTGGCTGGCGACCTGAATATGATATGAGGAAGATGATCGACGCGGCATTTGATTATGTGCGGGCAGATAATGACCCGCGCAAGGTTTGGTATCCAGGTTAATTGCATTCCCGGTTGGAGTACAATGTTTAACGTCAAGGATGACAGGTATGTCGTACAAGGTGTTTTTTGTCGAAGATGAAGCTATAACTCGTGAGGGGATACGAGATAATGTGGATTGGGGTGCTAGTGGATTTGAGTTTTGCGGCGAGGCATCTGATGGCGAGATGGCTCTACCTCTGTTGCGTACAACTCAGCCCGACGTTTTGATCACTGATATCAAGATGCCGTTCATGGATGGTTTGCAGTTGAGCAAGATTATGCGGGAACGTATGCCGTGGGTGAAGATCATTATCCTCAGTGGGCACGACGAATTTGAATATGCCCAGCAGGCGATCAAACTTGGTGTTACCGATTACTTGTTGAAACCCATCACTGTACAAAACCTACAAGCTGTCCTCCAGAAACTGAGCGCGAAACTGGATGAGGAAAGTAAAGAGCGGGAAAAATTGAGACAACTTCAGGAACAGGCAGAGGAAAATCGCGCGACGCTCCGTGAGAGGCTTTTGTTCAAATTGATCGTAGGAGCTGTTTCTCCAACAGAAGCTGTTGAAAATGGTCAAGCGCTCGGCCTTAACCTGATTGGCAGGCATTATTTGGTGGTGATCTTGAAGATCGAGCTTGATGATCGTACCGAACAATATGAACACGATGAATATCAACAGATCCAAAGTGTTGTTGTGAGATTGATCGAACCGGACCCGGATATTTTCATGCTGAAAAGGGACTGGGGCGACCTGGTCTTGATCTTTAAAGGGAGTACCCAGGAATATCTCGAGGAGGGGAGAGATTTTCTACTGGACGAGATCAGGCGCGAGGTCGAGAAAACGCGTTACAAACTTACCGTAGGCACGGGGGCTACGAAAAAAAGAATTGCAGATATCTGCCAGTCGTTTGTTGAGGCTTTGGCACAAATCCAGAATCCAGCCCATGGTGACGAACCCGGTTTGAACCAGTCCCTGGAACGGATGGAACTACTCAAGGTGGATAAGTCAGCGGTTGAAAATTATCTATATAGCGGCTCAAAGGAAGGGTTCGATAAATTCTTCGATGCTTATATATTGCCATTGGGTGAAACGGCGCTGAAATCCAACCTAATCAAGAATTATATTTTTGTAGATGTTGTTTTGGCTATCGCAAAACTTGTAAATGACCTGGGTGGAGAGGTGGACAGGGTCATCCCGGAACTGAATTCGATCGAAATGATCATGTCGAATATTAAAACGATCGAACAGTTGCGGGAGCAGGTAAAAAAGGTCATGTCGGTGACGCTTGCCTATCGAGATAGCCAGCCCAAAGGTCAGTATAAAGACTTGATCCGTCAGACAAAAGCGTACATGGAAAGCCATTATACAGATCCGGAACTTTCCCTCAATACCGTGGCAGCACAGGCAAATCTGAGCGCCAGCCATTTTAGCGTTGTGTTTAGCCAGGAAGCGGGGCAGAATTTCAAGGAGTATCTGACTGAAATCCGCATCAACAAAGCGAAGGAATTACTACGTATGACCGCATTGAGGTCAGCTGATATAGCCTATCAGGTGGGTTATAACGATCCCCACTATTTCAGTTCTGTTTTCAAAAAACATACGGGTCAATCGCCAATCGAATTTCGATCGCAGATTTAGTCACCTTCGTAGGAGAGCAATATGTCACAAAAAACAGTAACGTCTGACTCGAGGCATATTCTGACTAGAATAAGTGCGCAAGCGAGTCGGACAAGCAGGTTCCCGCTTAATACATGGGACGTTTTGCTGATTCCATCGCCGGTGTAAATCTATCGATCCGTGCGAAGATCCTGATATCGCTTTGTATTGTCGTTTTATTGATGGGGATTACTAACGTTGTCTCAATGCTGCAGGTATTGAACTACAGTCGTCAGTATGATGCCATCATCACCAATATTACCACTGCAAATAGTATCAGCGGCAGTGTCAAACCTGATATCGATAACGAAATGTGGAAAATAGTTTCTGGGGGCATCAGCGTTTTCTGATGGTAAACAATACCAGACCATTGCCAATGTAGATGCTCAGGTACGCTGGATGATGGCAAACACTGATTCGCAGCGTGCCAAGATCAAACTGGAATTGATCCTTAGGACATTACAATCGCTCAAGGGATATGTCAATCAAATGGGCGACAAAATTTCCCATAACAGCACAGCCGCTGAGAACGAAGCCGTGTTGGAAAAGATCCGTTTTGCAACTTCTGTACTGAATGAAGTTGTCCAGGATTATGTGTTGTACGAAGTAAATCGCACTGAAGGACAATACCAGGTGATGAGCGAAGGGTTTGACCGTTGGAAAACCCTCTCCATTATTCTGATTTTCAGTGCAGTGGGCTTTTCAGTTTTGGCGGCTTGGAGTTTATCCAGGAGTATTTATGCCCCCATCAAAAAATTACATGATGTAACCACCACCATAACTAAAAACGATCTGCAAGCCTTGATGACCAGTGATAATGTCGATGAAATCACAGAACTGGGCATGAGCTTCAATATCATGATCGGTAAAATCAAAGAATTGCTGGATTCTAAAATCAAGGAGCAGGAAAACCTCAAGAAGGCGGAACTGCGTGCTTTGCAGGCTCAGATCAATCCACATTTTCTGTATAACACCCTCGACACCATCATCTGGATGGCAGAGTCCAAAAAGACCAATGACGTGGTTGATATTGTCACTGCATTATCAAGTTTCTTTCGTATTAGCCTAAGCAAAGGTAAGGATTGGATTACTATTGGCGAAGAAGTGGAGCGTATCAGAAGCTACCTGACCATTCAAAAGATGCGTTATCGGGATATTCTGGATTTCAAGATCGAGGTGGATGCCGATGTAGCTGAGAATACCATTCTGAAACTTATTCTCCAGCCTTTGGTGGAGAATGCCCTTTATCATGGCATCAAGAACAAGCGGCAGGGGGGCACAATCAATGTGCGTGCCAGACGAAGCGGTGAAAATGAAGTCCAACTCGAAGTGGAAGATAATGGCATTGGTTTCACTCCTGAAAAGCTGGCTCAACTGCGTACTGAGTTGGAAGACGACTCGGGTGATATAAAAACGGAAAGTGGTTTTGGAATTGGCAATGTCAATAATCGTATTCGGCTGTATTACGGCAGAACATATGGCGTTTCCATCCGAAGCGAATACAACACTGGTACTTGCGTTACTCTGGTGATTCCGGCTAAAACGGAGACGATGCCCCAAGTCGAAGAGATCCAGCTACCGGTCGGGTTTGAAGCGTGATGAAGAGTGAGGAACGTTCCCGAATGAAAACATTTCGTCTCTTGGTTTTGTTGACGATATTCACGTTCGCTCTTGGACTTTTGGGCTGTTCACAACAACCCATTTCCATATCTACCCGACAGTCTGATTCCAATTTGAATGCCAAGCCTGAAAAAGGTTACGGAGATATCATTGTAGGTTTTTCCCAGTTGGGGGCCCAAAGCGAATGGCGAGTAGCGAATACCGTCTCTATCAAGGAAACGGCAGACCAACTGGGTGTGGAACTGCGTTTCTACGATGCACAGCAGAAACAGGAAAACCAAATTGAGGCAATACGCAAGCTTATTATTCAGAAAGTGGATGTGATCGGGATATCACCCATTGTTGAAACAGGATGGGAAGAGGTTTTTCAAGAGGCTAAAGATGCGGGTATCCCCATTATCGTTGTAGATCGGCGTGCTGCGGTTCCAGAGAACCTTTATGTATCTTATCTGGGTTCAGATTTTCTTGAAGAGGGCCGCAAAGCCGCCCGCATTATGGAAAAACTGATGAATGGCGAAGCAAATATTGTCGAGTTAGTGGGTACGATCGGTTCTGCGCCTGCAAACGACCGATATACAGGCTTCAGGGAAGTTATAAAAGATTATCCAGGGATGCGGATCATCGATTCACAATCCGGTGATTTTACACGTGCCAGAGGCAAAGAAGTAATGGCTGATTTCCTGAGAAAATATGGAAATAAGATCACTGCTGTCTTTGCTCATAATGATGATATGGCTTTAGGCGCCATCCAGGCAATTGAAGACTACGGACTCAAGCCCGGAGTGGATATTAAGATCGTTTCGGTGGATGCAGCCCGGGGTGCGTTTGAAGCGATGATCGCCGGCAAACTAAATGCGACAGTTGAGTGTAATCCTCTGCTTGGACCTCAGTTCTTTGAGTTGGCTTTGAAAGTGGTCAATGGTGAATTCGTTCCCAAGTGGGTACCATCAATTGAAGGCGTTTTCTTCCCAGAAGATGCTAAAGAGATTTTGCCAACCCGTAAATATTGAAACAGGTCCCATCTCGTTCCCATCGAAAGAAATTTAACTTAATTCAAAAGAAATTCATCACCCAATCGGGTAGTGAATTCGTTGTTCGTTCACACAATGAAAAAATCGACTTCTTTCTAAAAAGAAATCATGGATTTTCAAGGTGTTAGGTTGTATCCTGTTAACAGTTCGTTAACTATAAGGAAAGAAGACGATATAACTCGATCCCCCCATTTTTATGAAAATTGCAGCGACTTATACCATGTTTCCAATTCATCCCTTTACGGCAAATTCTTTTTAATGATACATGTGAATAAGAAGCGGAAGGAGGTGTAACGAAAGAGAAATAGACAAATTCCATAAAAAAGGAAGCGCACACCGGTAGATTGGCGTCGGGTGCACGCTCCCTGGCAAAGCATCCCATCGTTGTTGGATGGGGCACTCTGTCCGTTTGATTATAACGTTAACATAACATTCTACATCTTCTAAAAGGAGAAGAAAATGAACAAGAAATTGCTTTTCAATCTCTTAGCTGTTTTGATGCTGGCTAGTTTTGTCCTTGCCGCTTGTGGCTCTCCGGCCACCACAGCCCCCGCCCCTGTAGCCCCTGCTGCTACTGAAGCCCCTGCCATGACGGAAGCTCCTGCCATGACCGAAGCCCCTGCTATGACGGAAGCTCCTGCTGCTGCGAAAAAGACCTACGCTGATATGACTTTGTGCTTCCCTCAACTGGGAGCCGAAAGCGACTGGCGCACGGCTGATACCGCTTCGTTCAAGGAAACAGCCCAACAACTCGGCATCAAACAATTGGTATTCTCTGATGCCCAGCAGAAACAGGAAAACCAGATCTCTGCCATGCGCGCCTGCATCCAACAAGGTGTGGATGTGATTGCTCTGCCTCCAGTCGTCGAAGATGGTTGGGATGCAGTCCTTCAGGAAGCCAAAGATGCTGGCATTCCAGTGATCATTGTTGACCGCTCCGTCTCCGCTGATCCTTCCATGTATGCCGCTCACATCGGTTCCGATATGGAACTGGAAGGCAAGAAGGCTGGCGATGAAATGAACAAATTGCTGCCCAACGGCGGTAATGTCCTCGAAATTAGTGGTACCACGGGCTCCGGTGCTGCAGTTGGACGTGCCAAAGGTTTCCGCGAAACCCTCAATGCGAACATCACGATCTTGGACTCCCAGACCGGTAACTTCAATCCTACTGAAGCTAAACCCGTTGCAGAAGCCTTCTTGAAGAAATATGCTGGACAGATCGACGGCTTTTTCATCCACAATGACGGCATGGCACAAGCGGTTGTCGAAGCCATGAAGTCTGCTGGTATCAAACCCGGTGACATCAAGATGGTGTCCGTAGACGGTACCCGTGGTGGTTTCCAGATGATGATCGATGGTTGGGTACAGGCTGATGTTGAATGTAATCCTCTACTTGGACCGCAGGTGATGGAAATGGCTCTGAAGTTGATGAACGGCGAACCAGTGGATCCCGAAACCCTCACCAATGAGACGGTCTATTATCCTGACAACGCTGCCGAATTACTGCCTTCCCGCCAGTACTAAAATTCGTTCAGCATTCTGAGATTTCTCAGAGTATGCTAAAATAATAAGGAAGCGGTGTTGAACCCAACACCGCTTCCTTATCCAAAACCTATAAATGGGCACAAACAAACCAGAGCTATAATGAATACCAAAAGATAGGCAGGTTAATATGGCAGATACTCAAAATATTTTAAGTATGAAAGGTATCACAAAATCATTTCCTGGTGTTTTAGCTCTTGAGGACGTTGACTTTTCCCTGAGAAAAGGGGAAGTTCACGCTTTGATAGGAGAAAATGGGGCTGGGAAATCCACTTTGATGAAAGTCTTAACTGGAGTGGAACATCCAAATTCGGGTTCGATTGAATTAGACGGAAAGCTTGTTCAAGTTCGTTCCCCCCAGCATTCACAGGAAATTGGTATCAGTACGGTTTATCAGGAAATTAACCTGTGTACGAATATTTCGGTCGCTGAAAATATTATGCTTGGTTTTGAACCTCATAATTTTGCCGGCATCGATTGGGGAAAAATGAATGCCTTAGCCAGTGAGGCAATGAAAAGACTGGATGTTGATATTGATGTTACGCAACCTTTGGGGAATTTTTCAGTTGCCATCCAACAAATGGCGGCGATTGTACGCTCTCTTGAAGTTGCTTCCCCAAAAATATTAATCCTCGATGAACCTACATCAAGTTTGTCTGTTAATGAAACCGCTCAGCTCTTTGATGTGATACTTAAATTAAAAAGCGAGGGGATAGGTATTGTTTTTATTACTCATTTTCTTGACCAGGTTTATGAAATAACTGACCGGATCACGGTGTTGCGTAATGGCAAACTGGTTGGCACCTATAATACTGCTTCGTTGCCTCGTATCGAACTTATCGGAAAAATGTTGGGGCGCAGTCTGACCGATCTCGACGAAGTGTCAAAAGCCAAACATAAGAGCGAACAAAGGAAGGATAAAGAACGCCTGGTTGAAGTAAAAGGACTGGGTCTCACAGGTTCCGTTGAACCGATTGATTTTGAGCTAAATGTCGGCGAGGTGGTTGGGCTTGCTGGCTTACTGGGGTCCGGACGTACAGAAGTAGCGAACCTGATTTTTGGTATTGATACGCCAGACACAGGTTCTCTCACAATAAGGGGCAAAAAGATTGACCATTTTTCACCCTTGGGATCTCTTGAAAACAGAATTGCCCTGTGCCCTGAAGACCGTAAAGCAGAAGGAATTGTGGGCGATTTAACGATCCGCGAGAACATTATTCTGGCTTTGCAGGCTCGATACGGATGGTTTAAATTCATAGGTACCCAGAGACAATATGAAGTTGCTGATAAATATATAAAACTATTGGGAATTGTCACACCATCCCCGGATCAGTTGGTAAAAAACTTAAGCGGCGGAAACCAGCAAAAAGTTATCCTGGCGCGCTGGCTTGCAACAGACCCACAGGTTTTGATCCTGGATGAACCCACTCGTGGTATAGACGTGGGAGCAAAAGCGGAAATTCAAAAGTTGGTTTTGCAGTTGGCAGAGGATGGCAAGTCTATCATTTTCATATCCTCTGAATTGGAAGAAGTATTACGCACCAGTCACCGCATTGTTGTGATGCGAGACCATAAGAAAGCCGCTGAGTACTCCGGCGATGTGGATGATCACACCATAATCGAAACAATGGCAGGGATTTTATGAAAAACAACACTCCTTTATTCAAACGCATGCGTGAAAATCGCTTGTTCTGGCCCTTGGTTGCGCTGGCTTTGATTTTCATTTTTAATGCGATTTTTTCACCCGGGTTCTTTAAACTCGGGATCCTGGATGGTCATTTATACGGGAATCTGATTGACGTTTTAACAATGCGGCTCCTTTGATGTTGGTGTCGCTCGGGATGACCCTGGTGATTGCCACGGGAGGCGTTGACCTTTCGGTTGGCGCGGTGATTGCCATTTCGGCTGCAATGGGCACGGTATTGATTAATCCAGTTTTTGGCGATACAGCTGTGTCAGCTGGAGCTGCGTCAGATCCGACTTTCACGAATACTCCTTTGGGAATTGTTGTACTGGTTACTTTGGCAGCGGGCATCTTATGCGGCTTGTGGAACGGGCTGCTGGTTTCACGGGGCAAAATCTCACCCATGGTGGCGACCCTGATCCTGATGGTGGCGGGTCGTGGAATTGCCCAACTGATTGAACACGGACAAATTATGACCGTTTACTACGCGCCCTATTTTTGGTTCGGAAATGGTTTTATATTAGGTCTCCCCGTTTCACTCTACATTGTTGCCCTTGTGTATGTATTAGCCTGGCTGTTGGTTCGTAAAACATCGATCGGGCTGTTTATCGAGTTGGTTGGGGTCAATTCAAAATCAACTTATTACAGCGGCATTAGCGAGAAGAATATTAAATTGTTCGCTTATGCTTTTTGCGGCTTCTGCGGCGCCGTCGCGGGACTGATCCTCGGTTCCTACATCCATGCCGTCGATGCCAATAACATTGGACTCAATTATGAACTGGACGCAATCTTTGCGGTGGTCATTGGCGGTACTCTAATGTCGGGCGGCCGGTTCTCACTACTCGCCAGTATCGTTGGCGCCCTTATCATTTGGACTTTCACGATCACCATGTATATCTTTGGTGTGCCGGCAAATGCTTTATTGGCTGGCAGAGCCGTGCTTGTTCTGGTGGTGATTTTGCTCTACTCTGATTATGCCCGTCTTTTTTTGAATAAAATTTTTGATCGGAAAGGGCCCAAACATGGCGCAACGAATTAAACCTTTTTTGATAAATAATGGTCCTCTGCTGACCACCATAACAGTATTTATCCTTGTCTATTTTGCTGGAAGTCGGTTGTATCCTGCCATGCAAAAACCGCAGGTGTTTTTTAACCTGTTTATTAACACCGCCGCTTTGTTGATTGTTTCCATTGGAACGACATTTGTGATCCTAACCAAAGGGATCGATCTTTCTGTAGCAGGCATGATCGCCCTAACTTCTGCCGCATCGGCTGCACTGCTTGTAAATGGTGTCAACCCTGTAGTTGTGATGATATTAATGTTACTAATGGGCATTGCATTCGGGTTTGTCCAGGGCGGTATTATTCATTACCTCAAAGTGGAACCGTTTATCGTGACCTTGATGGGACTCTTTTTTGCACGTGGGATGGCTTTCATTATCACCCTTTCCTCACTGACCATTAAGGATCCCTTCTATCGTTATCTGGCGTTGACGAAACTTCCTATTCCCTTTTTCGAAAAGGCGTATGTATATATTCCTTCCCTTGTCGGTCCCGTGATGCTGTTGGTGGCAATTTACCTGGCGAACTTCACCCGCTTCGGGCGAACTGTTTATGCCATTGGTAATAACGAACAATCTGCCATGCTCATGGGGTTGCCAGTTGCACGCACAAAGCTTCTCGTATATGCCTTCGGTGGTTTTTGTTCCGCCCTGGCAGGGATTGTGTTCAGTATTTCCCTGCTCTCTGGATATGGAGGATATGCTCCAGGGATGGAATTGGATGCCATCGCATCCGTGGTAATAGGCGGCACGATGCTAACGGGTGGTGTTGGAAATGTAATCGGAACTTTGTTTGGAGTTTTGATCAATGGTACCATTGTCTCCATACTCCAGTTCAACGGTACATTGAGCTCTTGGTGGACGCGCATCGGCGTTGGCGTGTTGACACTGGTTTTCATCGGAATTCAAAGCCTGTTCTATATGAGAAAAAAGCATTCCTAGAGCAGAATATTTGAATCATCCGCTTTCTCCCATGTTAATCATTGATCGTGAAAGCAATGTCCACCCTCTTGAATACGGCACCAAGGATACAGGGATGCTTCAAAAGATTGTTGAACCTATCTAACAAAATAACCCGCTTTGAAATGTATAACTGCCGAAAAGTTATCACACCGTTTGGAAGGGTTAAATGAAATCCGTTCGTTTGCACGGAACCGGCAATTTACAAATACACGATGAACCCGTCCCTGTGGCTGGGACGGGGGAACAACTTGTTCAAATAAAATCTGTGGGGGTATGTGGCTCAGATCTGCATTGGTTTGCTGAAGGCTCGATTGGTGATGCAAAGTTGGATCATCCGCTGGTGTTGGGGCATGAGTTTGCAGGCGAGACGGAGGATGGTCAGCGGGTGGCGATTGACCCCGCGATCCCGTGCGGGCATTGTGAGTTTTGTGAGCTTGGACATCCCAATCTTTGTGACAATATGATCTTTGCGGGACATGGCAAAAATGATGGCGCCTTACGTGAGTACGGTTCTTATCCGACCCAATGCCTGTTCCCGATTCCTGATTCCTTATCCTACGCTGACGGCGCCATGCTTGAGCCTCTTGGTGTAGCAATCCATACTGTTGATCTTGGTAAGCTGAAAGCAGGGATGAATGTTGGCGTGTTCGGTTGCGGACCCATTGGTTTGCTCATCATTCAGATGGCAAAGTTATCGGGGGCGGCGAATATTTTTGCAACGGATAAACTTCCGCATAGGGTTGAGGCGGCAAAAAGATTCGGGGCAGACCAGGCTTATTTAGTAGAAGACAACTCACAGTTAAATGAGATCCAAGCGGCGACTTCAGGGACGAGGAGTCGATGTCAGCTTTGAAGCGGCTGGGGCGCAGGATGCAGTCGATGATGCGTTCGCCGCTGTTCGTCCAGGTGGAAAAGTAATTCTTGCAGGTATCCCTGATGAAGACAGAACATCTTTCTCGGCATCGATTGCGAGAAGAAAAGGTCTTACAATAAAACTCGTGCGACGGATGAAGCATACGTATCCGCGCGCGATTGAGTTGGTGTCGAAGGGGTTGGTGGATGTGCGTTCGATAGTTACGCATCGCTTTCCGTTGGCGCAAGCTAGTGAAGCATTTCGTGTGGCGGAGCGGCGCGAGGGTTTGAAAATCATTATTGAGGTGTGATATGGCGAATATCCAAAAAACAATTGAAAGCGGGAAGACTGTTCTTGGCATCGAGTTTGGCTCGACCCGTATCAAGGCTGTGCTGATCGGTGAGGATCATATGCCGATCGCATCGGGAAGCCACGAGTGGGAGAACCAATACGAGAACGGCGTTTGGACATACAGTCTTGAAGCTGTTTGGGCGGGTTTGCAGGACAGCTATCAGAAGCTCAGTAAGGAAGTTTCTGAGAAGTACGGCGTTGCGCTCAAGACCATTGGCGCCATCGGTTTCAGCGCCATGATGCATGGCTATGTGGTTGTCGATAAGGATGGAAAATTGCTCGTCCCGTTTCGCACATGGCGAAATACCATTACTGGGCAGGCATCAGAGCAACTCACTGAACTGTTCCAATTCAACATTCCCCAGCGTTGGAGCATCGCCCATCTTTATCAGGCGATCCTGAACAAGGAACCGCATGTCAAAGATATCAACCATCAGACCACGCTGGCTGGTTATGTCCATTGGATGTTGACGGGGGAGAAGGTGTTGGGCGTTGGTGAAGCTTCGGGTATGTTCCCCATTGATAGCAAGATCAACAACTATGATGAAGGCATGCTTGAGCAGTTCAATGAAAAGCTCAAAGCTGAAAACATCTCGTGGAAATTACAAGACATTCTGCCCAAAGTTCTTATGGCTGGAGATGCCGCAGGTGTGCTGACTGAAGAAGGTGCAAAGCGCCTCGATCCTACGGGACAGTTGCAAGCTGGCATTCCGCTTTGTCCACCCGAGGGCGATGCAGGCACGGGCATGGTGGCAACCAACAGCGTCGCAGTGCGAACGGGCAACGTCTCCGCAGGGACATCTGTCTTTGCGATGATCGTTTTGGAAAAGGCACTATCGAAGTTGTATCCAGAAATTGACATGGTGACAACGCCGACCGGCAAGCCTGTTGCCATGGTGCATAGCAACAACTGTACATCCGATCTTAACGCGTGGGTTGATGTGTTTGCTGAATTCACAAAAGTACTTGGTGTAGATATTAGCGAATCCAAACTATATGAAACGTTGTATCAAAAAGCGCTCACAGGCGATGCGGATGCGGGTGGACTACTTGCTTTCAATTATGTCTCAGGCGAGCATATCACTCACTTCGAAGAGGGACGTCCGTTGTTCGTGCGTACTCCTGAAAGCCGTTTTACGCTTGCGAATTTCATACGTGTGAATTTGTTCTCGTCGCTCGGCGCTTTGAAGATCGGCATGGACATTCTCTTTGAACAGGAAAAAGTGAAGCTCGACCAGCTTCTCGGTCACGGTGGCTTCTTCAAGACAAAGGGAGTGGGTCAAAAGATCATGGCGGCGGCGATGAATGTCCCCGTTTCTGTGATGGAGACGGCAGGCGAAGGCGGCGCATGGGGAATTGCATTGCTTGCCTCTTATATGATTGAATAAGGCTGGGGAACCTTTGGAAGCTTATCTCTCGGATAAGGTCTTTGCTGGGGGAGATGCTGTAACAATAGCGCCCGATCAAAAAGATGTCGATGGCTTTGCGGCGTTCATGGAACGCTACAAGAAGGGGCTTGTCATCGAAAGAGCCGCTGTGGAAGGATTGAAGTAAAACATGTTAGAGCAATTGAAAGAACAAGTATTTCAAGCAAACTTATTACTCCCCAAGCATGGACTTATCACCTTCACTTGGGGAAATGTCTCTGGGATCGATAGGGAACAGGGACTTGGTGGTTATCAAGCCATCAGGTGTTTCCTATGATGTGATGAAGGCAGAAGACATGGTGGTCGTGGATTTAAAAACAGGAAAAGTTGTAGAAGGAAAACTAAAACCTTCATCCGATACGCCCACCCATGTCGAACTCTACAAAGCATTTCCCAACATCGGCGGCGTTGTACACACTCACAGTCGCTGGGCAACGAGTTTTGCACAGGCAGGTCGTGGGATTATGGCGCTCGGTACAACGCAGGGCGATTACTTCTATGGCGAGATTCCCTGTACTCGAAAAATGACAAAAGCCGAGATCGAAGGCGAATACGAAAAAGAAACAGGGACGGTAATTATAGAAACTTTCCAAGGGAAGAACCCAGATGCCATTCCCGCGGTTCTTGTCCATAGCCACGGTCCCTTTACGTGGGGTACCGATGCCATGGACGCTGTCCACAATGCGGTGGTGTTGGAAGAAGTCGCGTTTATGAACTTCCATGCCATGATGCTTGAGCCGAGTATTCCGCCCATGCAACAGGAATTGTTGGATAAGCACTATCTAAGAAAACACGGCGCAAACGCCTATTATGGACAATAGACCGTGGACAATGGTCAATTGTCCATCGTCTGTGGTCAGATACAAAACAAGGAGATGTAATCATGATTGATCTAAAAGGATATGAAGTTTGGTTTGTGACGGGGAGTTAGCATTTGTATGGTCCCAAGACTCTTGAAGAGGTTGCTACACACTCGAAGGAGATCGCAGCGGCATTGGGTGCTTCGGCGCATGTGCCTGTGAAAGTGGTATTCAAACCTGTATTGACCACGCCTGATGCGATTCGTGATCTGTGCCTCGAAGCGAATTCAACAAAGGGTTGTGTTGGTTTGGTTACCTGGATGCACACCTTCTCGCCCGCCAAAATGTGGATCGCGGGTTTGAGCCTGCTCAAGAAACCGTTCCTGCATTTGCACACGCAATACGGACGTGAGATTCCCTGGTCAACAATTGACATGGATTTCATGAACCTCAACCAATCTGCGCATGGTGACCGCGAATTCGGTTTTATCGGAAGCCGTATGCGCCTCAACCGCAAAGTGGTAGTTGGTCACTGGTCGGACGATGAAACACAACGCGAGATCGGCGTGTGGGTACGTGCCGCTTGTGCATGGGCTGATGCGCAGAGCATGAAGGTTGCGCGTTTCGGCGATAACATGCGTGACGTGGCTGTGACCGAAGGCAACAAAGTTTCAGCGCAGATCCAGCTTGGTTATGATGTCTATGGCTATGGCATTGGCGATCTCGTCAAACTGGTCAATGAAGCCAGCGATGCCGAAGTGGATAAACTCATCCAAGCCTACATGGACGAATACGATGTTGTCGCTGAACTCAAGCCTGGCGGCGCAAAGCATCAGTCCCTGCGTGATGGCGCGCGCATCGAGATCGGTCTGCGCAACTTCTTGACGGCTGGCAACTTCAAAGCCTTCACTGATACGTTTGAAGATCTGCACGGAATGACACAATTACCTGGTTTGGCTGTGCAGCGTCTGATGCGCGATGGCTATGGCTTTGGCGGCGAAGGCGATTGGAAAACATCTGCCCTTGTCCGTTCGATGAAGGTCATGAACGCTGGTCAAAAGGGCGGCGTCAGCTTCATGGAAGATTACACCTACCACTTCAGCAAGACAGGTGACAAAGTTTTGGGCGCGCACATGCTGGAGATCTGCGAATCGATCGCAGTGAACAAACCCAAACTGGAAATTCATCCGCTCGGGATCGGAGGGAAGGCTGATCCCGTCCGATTGGTCTTTGACGCCCAGACAGGCACCGCCGTCTGCGCCTCCATCATGGATATGGGTGGACGCTATCGTCTCGTCGCAAACATCGTGGATGTAGTCCCAACCGATGAACCGCTTCCGAAACTTCCAGTTGCTCGTGCGTTATGGTTGCCACGCCCGAATCTCAAGGTCGCTGCCGCCACATGGATCTTCGCGGGTGGCGCACATCACACGGGCTTCAGTTACTCGGTCACACCTGAACATCTCCGTGACTTTGCCGAGATGGCTGGCGTCGAGTTCCTGCTCATCGACGAAAATACAACCGTTGAAGGTTTCAAGGATACCCTGCGCTGGAACGACTTGTACTATCACTTGAACAAAGGGCTGTAGTCGAGATTGAGTAATAACGATTAATAAGAAGTAAATCGTCCCTGGGTTTTAGTTGATTAAAACCCGGGGACGGTCTTGTATTAACATCACTGTTAATGTTCTATTCGATTTACAACCCGCAATTAGCGGATTCCAAAAACCATCAGATTATTTATCGCTCCGATGATGGATTATGCCAGCCGCCATCTTTTGCGATGAGCGCATTTGCCTCTTTGGGTCCCCAACTGCCGCGCTTGTAGGGGTGGGATTTCGAATGCTTCTTAAGCACCGGGTCGACGACTGCCCAGGCCGCCTCAACCGCATCCTCACGGGTAAAGAGAGCCCCATCACCTGCCATGGCATCTCCCAAAAGTCGTTCATAAGGCGTTTCCTCGCCTGGCTCCTCCTCGACCATGTAGAGTTCCTGTTGTTTGCCGATGAACTCTTTTCCCTTGCTCTTGACGCGAGCCGCCAGGGCAACTGCAGAATTTGGGGAGAGTCGAAAACGCAGATAATTTGCCCGTCCATTCGTTGGTTCCGAGTCATCGAACAACCTCTGTGGAGGCGGCTTTAGCTCCACCAACACCTCACATAATGTTTCAGCCATGTATTTACCGGAACGTAGATACCATGGAACTCCCTCCCAACGCCATGAGTTGATGAACAGGCGCAAAGCGCAGAACGTCTCGACATCAGAGTTCTTCGCTACATCTTGTTCTTTTCGATAACCAACATATTGGCCCCGTACCAGGTCGTCAGACTTCAATGGACGCATTGCCTGAAACACCTTGGCTTTCTCACTTTGCACAGCTCCATAACCCTGATAGGCTGGCGGTTCCATTGCAAGCAGTGCCACGATCTGGAAGAGGTGGTTTTGAATTACGTCGCGTAAACAGCCAGCGGATTCGTAGAATGCGCCCCGTTTCTCCACACCAAAACTTTCAGATAAAGTTATCTGTACGCTGGCTACATAATTGCGATTCCAGAATGGTTCCAGAAAAGAATTGGCAAAGCGGAAATAGAGTATGTTCATGATCGCCTCTTTCCCAAGGAAGTGATCGATGCGAAAGATCGAGTCTTCCGGAAACACCGAATGTGCGATTTGGTTGAGTTCCCTTGCGGAGGCGAGATCGCGTCCAAATGGTTTTTCAACGATGACACGCGCATCCTTGGCAAGACCCGCGACACCGAGCCCCTGGATAACTTTCCCAAAGAGCGATGGTGGGATAGCGAGATAGTGTGCCGGATGCTTTGCACTGCCCAGCGCTTTCTTTATAGCTGTGAATGTATCCTGATCGTTATAGTCCCCGCTTACGTAACTGAGAAGAGAGATAAGTTTGTCGAGCGCTTTTCGATCATCAATTCCTCCTGATTGCTTGAGACTGTCTTTTACACGCGCATGCAATTGCGACAAACTCCAGTTTGGGAAGGCAACGCCGATCACTGGAACTTTCAGGACGCCTCGTTTTACCATTGCATATAGTGCTGGGAAGATCAACTTGTGGGCAAGATCGCCCGTTACCCCGAAGAGCACCAATGCATCAGACTGAACCGTATGGTTTTTGTTCCCAGCCATGTCACTATCCTTTCTTCTCGTTGTGCCCGCCAAACTGCTTTCTCATTGCTGAGAGAAGCCGGTCAGCATAGTCAGCTTCGCCGCGTGATGAAAAACGTCCGTAGAGCGCCGAGCTAATGACGGGTACTGGCACCGCCTCGTCAATTGCAGCCGCGATCGTCCAGCGTCCCTCGCCGGAATCCGAAACACGGCCCTCAAAGTCATTCAGATCGGGATCGTCACGGAGCGCGATGGCAGTCAAATCCAATAACCATGAGCCGATCACACTGCCCCGTCTCCAGACCTCGGCAATTTCAGGCAAGTCCAGTTCATACTGGTAATACTCCGGGTTTTGCATTGGCGTTGTTTCGGCATCTGTAGTGTGTGGTCGTTTGCCAACATCCGCGTTGTACAAGACGTTCAGCCCTTCAGAATAAGCTGCCATGATGCCGTACTCGATTCCGTTGTGGACCATCTTGACAAAGTGACCCGCTCCTTGTGACCCGCAGTGCAGGAAACCCTGCTCAGCCGTACCATCGTTTATATCTCGACCCGGGGTACGTGGTGCGGCGTTAACACCGGGAGCGAGGCTGGCAAAGATCGGATTAAGATGACTCACGATATCTGATTCGCCGCCGATCATCAGACAGTAACCGCGTTCGAGTCCCGCGACGCCGCCGCTTGTTCCAACATCTACATAGTGGATGCCTTGCTGATTCATCTCAGCACCCCGCCGAATATCATCGCGATAAAAGGAATTTCCTCCATCAATAATAATATCTCCTGCTTCAAGTAATGGAGCGAGCGTTGCCAGTTCTTGATCCACTACACCTGCTGGCACCATAAGCCAAATTGCGCGCGGTTTGGACAGCCTCGAGACAAAATCTTCAAGTGAATCCGCTCCGATTGCGCCTTGAGCCGCAAGTGCTGTAATCGCGTTTTTGTTCATATCAAAGACTACGCACTCGTGCCCATCCTTCATCAGGCGCTGTACCATATTGGCTCCCATACGTCCCAATCCGATCATACCAAGTTGCATATTATTTCTCCTTTCATAACGCTATATACTTAAATCATTGATCAAATCTCAGTTGGACAAGGTAAGATCCCAATTCTTCCAGCGACTTCTGTGTCGCCTCGTAACCGGTATGGGTAATTCCGGTTATATTCAACCCTCTTGCAACCTCGACAAACATTTCCCTGTCATCGATATATACCACCTGTTCCGGACGTGCCTGGGAGATATCCAGGGCGATACGATACATATCTTCATCCGGCTTGCGATAATGGACAAAACTGGATGAAACGAAAAAGTCTATGAACGTCCCCAACTTGAATTGTTGAACACGAAACTCGGTAAGTTCACGTCCTTCATTGCTGACTGCTGCGACCTGAAGGTTGTATTGGGTCTTAAGTCCGCGCACCAGCTCGATCATATTTGTATAAGGTTGGGACTGGGCATACATGAACGCTTTGAACTCTTCTTTTGAAAAGGAGCGTTCCTGATAAAAAACCACACGGTTTAAATACTGACCCAAACTGAGCTTGCCCTCCTCATAGGTGTCAAAAGTCAGATGATGCCGCTCATTCATCTCTTCATAGTCAAGACCAAATTGGTCAGCGGCATGCTTGCGGATATTGTGATCCCAGCCATTCGTAAGCAGGACGCCGCCTATATCCAGAAATAGAGTTGTGATTTGGGTTTGCATAGTTTAACTCCTTTAGCACTCATGTTTTTTATAACCATAAAAGTTTCAATATCATCGAATGCCCCGGTCTATTACTCTCAAGGTGCTTTTGTCGGGCATGTGATTTAGTTATTCTGCAATAGTCCCCGGATACTTCAATCGCTCAAAAAATCGCTTTTTACTGAAAATTTTCAATTTATAATACACCACGAGCATAAGCGAAATATGAGACACATAATACGAAAAGTTGTGTGGCAACCATCAACTGGCTGGCGGGGTTTGTCAAAAAGCGCTTACAAAGTATGGGTTTTATAGAAGCATAACAATGAATTTAGGAGGAGACTCATAATGATCTATAAAAACCCGGCAGATATGAGTGGATATAAAAAAGCGGTCATCACATACGATGACCGCTTTGCAAAAAAACTTTTGTCGTCTGGCTACTTTACCCAACCGAGACTGATGCGTCCGCGTTCGGGTTCGATCTTTTGGATCTCCACGTCAATGATGTCGCCGACTTTGAGGACCGTTCCATTGGGGATCTGGGTGCGATGTAAGAGACCGTCACCTTTGACGCCGATGTCCACGAAGGCGCCGAAATCCACCACGTTGCGGACAGTGCCTTTGAGCTGCATGCCTGTCAGCAGGTCTTCAGCTTTGAGCACATCGGAGCGCAGGATGGGAGCGGGTGTATCGGCGCGCGGGTCACGTCCCGGGCGGACGAGTTGCTCGAGGATGTCTTTCAATGTGGGCACGCCGCAGTTCAATTGTTTGGCTAACTCTTCGACCGAAGTTTTTGAGGTGAGAGATTCCAAAGCGGGGATGCGGTCGCTTAATGGCGAGCCAGCTGAAAGTCCGGCGAGAGCGAGAATGGATTCGGCAATCGTGTAGGATTCAGGATGTATCGCTGATCCATCCAACGGGTTCGACCCGTTTTGAATCCGCATAAAGCCTGCCGCTTGTTCGAATGCTTTGGGACCAAGCCCGGTCACTTTGCGAAGCGCAGTGCGTGATTTGAACGGACCGTTGGTATCGCGATGTGTGACGATGTTGTTCGCGAGTTTGGGACCGATGCCTGCAATGTGCGTGAGCAATGCGGGGCTGGCGGTGTTGACATCCACGCCGACGCGGTTGACCACGCTTTCGACCACGCCATCGAGGGCATGCGTGAGGGCGGTTTGATCCACATCGTGTTGATACATGCCAACGCCGATGGACTTGGGATCGATCTTTACGAGTTCGGCGAGCGGATCTTGTGCACGGCGGGCAATGGACACTGCGCCGCGGATGGTGACATCGAGGTCGGGGAATTCAGCGCGTGCGAGAGCAGAAGCAGAATAGACCGATGCGCCCGCTTCGTTGACGATGAGATATTTGGTTTGCTTGGCGTTGCGGGTTAATTCAGACGGCAAGCTTTTCGGTTTCGCGTGATGCGGTGCCGTTGCCGATGGTGATGAGCGTGACGTGATGGCGGTTGATCATATCTTCGAGCGTTTTGATCGAGCCAGCCCAATCGTTCTTTGGTTCGTGCGGATAGATCGTGCCGGTATCAAGTAGTTTGCCTGTGGCATCTACAACAGCGACTTTACAGCCGGTGCGGAAGCCAGGGTCGATGCCGAGCACAACATGATTGGAAAGCGGAGCCTGACCGAGCAAGGCACGCAAATTGGTGGCGAAGACTTGAATGGCGTGGTTATCGGCGGCTTCGCCTTTTTCACGGCGGACATCGCGTTCGATGGCGGGGAGTAAAAGACGCTCGGCAGAATCTTGAATGGCGAGTTCAAGTTGTTCGGCAAAGGGACTGATGATGTCTTCTTCGAATTCAGCCTGAATGGCATCGAGCCAGTCACGTTCGGGAACATCCACATGCACACGCAGGATGCCTTCCTTTTCACCGCGCGTGATGGCGAGAATTTGGTGCGGCATGAGACGGTCAACGCGGTTCTCGAATGTGATAATAGGATTCGTAAACCGCTTTTTCATCCACGGCATCTTTGATCTTTTCCACGCGGATCTTGCCAAACTTGAGCGCCTTCTCACGTGTCGCGGCGCGGACGTTGGCGTTGTCGCTGATCGTTTCGGCGACGATGTCGCGTGCGCCTTGCAGGGCTTCTTCAACAGTAGTGACTTGCTCGTTGATGAATTGCTTTGCGAGTTCTTCGGGTGAGCCATTGCTGGATTGTTCGAGAATGTATTCCGCCAGTTGCTTCCAGTCCCTTTTCACGGGCGACCATGGCACGTGTGCGGCGTTTCTTTTTATAGGGCGCGTACAGGTCTTCGAGCGCGGTCATGGTGAGGGCGGCGTTGATGCTGGCGCGTAATTCGTCAGTGAGTTTGCCCTGCTCTTCAATGGATGCAAGGATGGCGGTGCGGCGTTCATCGAGCGCGCGCAAACGGACGAGTTCATCGGCGATGATGCGGATCTGTTCGTCGTCGAGGGAGCCTGTCATTTCCTTGCGGTAACGGGCAATGAATGGGACGGTGTTGCCTTCGTCGATCAGGTTGATGACGGCGGTCACTTGCGATGGCTTGACGTTAAGTTGGGATGCGATCTGGTCTGCGTGTGTCATAGGGACTGGATTTTATCACGAAGGGGAATGGAAAAAAAGTAGGGGCGAAGCATTGCTTCGCCCCTACTCATCATACAGGGAACAACTTACCAAACACCTCAGGGCAATACTTCTGCACCATCTCGGAGGAGAGACCGTTCTCTTTGCAGATCTCAGCATACAGGTCCGCGCTGGGACGTTTGATACGCTTCTGCGTTTCCACATCCAAGCCCCAGAGACCGAAGCGTTGGGTCCAGCCGCGCTCCCATTCGAAGTTATCCACCAGTGACCAGTGGAAGTATCCCTTTACCGGGAAGTTGAAGTTGACCGCGCGCCACATCTGATGAATGTGTTGTGCAATATAACGCGGACGCATTTTATCCTCCGCGTCTTCCACTCCGTTTTCGGTGATGAGGATCGGCAGGTTGGGATACGTCTTCACTGCCCATTTGATGGAGTTGAAAATCCCTTCAGGAATATTTGCGATGAACTTCGTCGGACTGAAATCGGAATCTTCAGGATAATAGCGCGTCCCGAAAACTTCCTGCGGCTTGGTAATATCGAACTTGACCGTATCCACAGAGTAATAATTCAATCCAAAATAATCCTGTGTCCCTTTGGCTTCGGGAATGCGTATGCTCCCCAACGGTGACTTCATCACGCCCGTGCTGATGCCACTTGGAAATGACATGTTGAGCGCATTGTATTGAATATTTCGAACGATCACATCCAATGGAGATTTGCTGTGCGCCACCATCGGACGGTAATGCAGGGCATAGCCCACACGCGCTTCGGGCTGTATCTCATGGATGGCGTGATAAGCGGCGGCATGTCCGCGCAGCATGTTTGCCTGAACACGGATGGCAGCCTTCAACCCTTTATTACAGGCAGGAAAGGTGCCTAATAAATAGCCGCTTAACGCGTAGATGTTTGGTTCATTGATCGTGCACCACAACGTGCAATATTCCTTCAACGCCTCCACTGTCTTGCGGACGAACTTCTCAAACTAGAACAACCGTATCCTCGTGTTCCCATCCGCACATATCGTAGAACCATAACGGATCGGAAAAATGATGCAGTGTGACCATCGCTGTCATGCCGCGTTCTTTCAAGCCGCGCAACATGTTGCGATAATGTTCGAGCGCGTCTTCATCCCAGGTATCAGGCGTCGGCTGGATGCGGCTCCACTCTACCGAAAAGCGATGCGCGTTCTGTCCGCCTTCCGCGGCGCGGTCGAAGTCTTCCTTCCAGCGGCCGCCCCACCAATCGCAAGCCAGACCAGACCTCCCGTCGGTATGACCGTCTTCTTCCCACTTCCACCATTGATTGTTCGTGTTGTTGCCTTCCACCTGATGCGCGGCGGTCGCCGTCCCCCATAAAAATCCGCGTGGAAAATGATAGGTTGCTTGAGGCATATTGTCTCCAATTATTGTATGTAGGGGCGAAGCATTGCTTCGCCCCTACGCGTTGCGTGCCATATACGCCAGATACAACGCGACCGAACCCGCCACCGCCGCGTTCAACGACTCGACCTGACCGCGCATGGGAAGTTGCAGAATGAAGTCGCACTTGGTGCGCGTGAGTTGACGAAGTCCTTCGCCCTCGCTTCCGACGACGAGTGCAGTTGCTCCCGTCAAATGACGCTGAGTCTTCGCCCCGGCCGTTTCCCCGTTTTGATCGAGTCCCACCACCCAGACGTTCTCCGTTTTGAGAGCATCGATCACCTGCGCCAGATTCGAGCGTGCGATCAACATGTGCTCGCTCGCGCCCGATGACGCGTTCACCACGGACGGAGTCACCTCCACCGTATGCGCCAGCGGAATGACCACGCCATGCACGCCCGTCGCCTCCGCCGTGCGGATGAGCGTGCCGAAGTTCTGCGGGTCGTTCAGCGAATCAAGTATAAGGATAAAGGGCTGTTCGTTGAGTTCTTTGGCATGGTCAAGGATATCGACCACGTCGCTATACGGATACCCGCTCACCTCCGCGATGATGCCCTGATTGTTCTCATGGACTTTGTCCAAGCGTGCCCGCGGCGCTTTGACGACCTGGATCTTTCTTTCAGCCGCCAAAGCAAGGATTTGACTGAGCCTGCTCTTTACCTGCACTCCTTCGGCAAGTTCGATCTTGAACACATCCCTGCGCTTGGCGCGCAGGGTTTCGTAGACGGCATTACGGGAGTAGATGAATTCTTTCATATTCCTCTGATTATAAGTGACAGTCACCTTTAAGATAACCGTCACTTGACTAACTGTGCATCTGCTAATACCATATCATGTATTCATACGCTCTCGCCTTGCAATAATAGGACTTGAACTTCTTCTCCTGTCATATCATCGCCGAATTTGCGCCTATTCTCAGATAAAGTCCATTGATATTTCTACTCTAATAAAAGGATATCGCATGACACAAAATCATTACGACACCATCATCATCGGCGCGGGGCACAACGGTCTGGTCGCCGCGGCATATCTTGCGAAAAAAGGCAAAAAGGTGATCGTCCTTGAACGGCGTGACATCGTTGGCGGGCAGGTTGTCACCGAAACTTTTGCGGATGGCTTCACCGTTGACTCCCTCCACGCAGGCGGGACTTTGCGTCCCGACATTATCAAAGACTTGAAGCTCGCCTCATTCGGACTTCAGATTGATTCCGTCCGAAAGCCTTTCATCTCGCTTCAAGCGGATTGCCAATCCACCTCGTGTACTTGACCCTGATCCTGCAAAAGCCGCCGAGTCCATCAAACGCTTCTCCGAAAAAGACGCCGCGAACTGGGGTCCCTTCCTCGCTTTCATGGACAAAGCCTCAAGCTTTATTCATCTCGCCAACGAAACCATCATGCCGCGTCTGCCCAAGAACTTCAGCCTCGCGGAAGGATACGGACTCGCCGAACTCGGTCTCGATCTGCGCTTGATGGGTGGCGAAGACATGATGCGCGTCATCCGCGGCATCCCCATGACCGCCGAAGAATTCGTAGACGAATGGTTCGAGTCTGATGTGGTCAAGGCGGCGGTGGCGTCTCTTGGCATCCACGGCTTCACCCTCGGCGTGATGGGCGCGGGCACAGGCTATACTCTCATGCACAACTGGGCGAATCGGGGTGGCTTGTCGCACGTTTCTGTTGAAGGCGGCATTGGTCAAATCGCTGATGCATTGGTAGAAGCAGTCAAATCCTTTGGCGGTGAAATACGCACAGGCACAGAAGTGAAATCCATTCAAGTGGATACATTCACTTGCAAAGGTGTCGTCCTTGCAAACGGCGAAGAGATTTCGGCAGATAACATCATCTCCGCCGCTGACCCGAAGCGCACATTCTTGACTCTCGTTGGCGCGGTCAACCTCCCGCCTGAATTTGTGTGGAATGTCCAATCCATCAAGATGCGCGGATCGGTTGCGAAGGTGCATTTCCTGACAGATGGTAACCACGGCATCCCTGATGGGACGGTTGCACTTGCGCCATCCATCAAGTATTTAGAGAAAGCCTACGATGCGGCGAAGTATCACGGCATTTCAGAAAAGCCATATCTTGAAGTGACAACTTCCGGGAATGTGGTCGAGCATCCACTTCCAGTTTGCGGCTTACCAACTCAAGGACGATAGATGGCATGGGATGCAGAATTTGAAACTGTTGAAAAGTTGGCGATCGATACGCTCGCTGAATATTTCCCCAATCTAAAATCGTCAATCGTAAATCGCAAGACTATCACGCCTCTCGACCTCGAACAAACCTACGGTCTCACCGAAGGCGACCTCAACCACGGACAACTGATGCTCGACCAATTCATGTTCATGCGTCCGATCCCTGGCTGGTCCAATCACAAAACTCCGCTCGATAACCTCTATCTCTGCGGAAGCGGAGTCCACGGCGGAGGGGGAGTCAGCGGTGCGGCGGGCAGGAATGTAGTGAAGGTTTTGAAGTAAGCACAAGCATCCGAAGTCAACGTGGCTTCGGATGCTTTTTCGCTACATAATGTCATTTCGAGTTATTGTTGAAACAGATAACCCATTTTTTCCCTAACGGTTCTGAAAAATAATTTCCTTGACAGGGAAGAGCTTATGTTGTAAATGTTGAACTTGTAAATAGTTTACTAATATAAACTATTTATTATGTAAACTAAATTTGCAGAATTGAAAGGCAAAAATGACGAACAAAGGCCAATTGGATGTTACCCAGGAATTGTTCCAGCTTATGAAACAGTTTCCCCGTATTAAATTGAAGAAAAGCTCTATAGATGGGTTGACGCGGAGTGAATATGAATTGTTAGTAATGCTGATCATGAGTGTCAAAGATGGCAAACAGGCGTTTACGGTGACGGAAATAAGCAACTTTTTACAGGTCACGCCTGCTGGGGTAACTCATTTGATCAATCCATTGGAAGAGGCTGGATATATAGAACGCCTGCCAGATCCGCATGACCGTCGTATTGTTCGGATCGGACTTACCAGTAAGGGAACCCAGGTCGCAGAAACCCTTATTTCCGAGGTTCGAGAAAATCTGATCGGTCTCGTCAATCATTTGGGAGAAGAGGACAGTAAAACACTTATTCGTTTGATGTCCAAGTCGATTGAGTTTTTCGCTTCTCAATTTAAAAATTAAATCACTCAACTTGTATTAGTAACACAATAATAATAAATAAAGGTACAAATCATGAAAAATAAAATACTTGTTCTGTTTGTGGTCTTAAGCCTGTTCTTTACTGCCTGTTCATCTTCGAACAATGCAGGGACAGCAACACCAGAAATAATCCCAACCGTCATAGCGGATGATACCGTCATCGCCGAAGGACGAGTGGAACCCATCAGTTACGCCGATATCGCCTTCAACGCCAGCGGCTCGATCAGTGAAGTGCTGGTCAAAGAAGGTGAGTCCGTGAAAAAGGATCAACCCTTGATCAGATTGGGCGATGAAACGGATACACACTACGCCGCCGCACAACTGGAACTGGTCAGCGCACAGAAGGCATGGGACGATCTGGTCAATTCGAGAGACGCCGAATTCGCCCAAACCATTATCGATCTCAAGGATGCCAAGGAAGAATACGACAAAGCAGATGATTATCTGACCTATTTGCAAAACGCCAAGAAAGTCCCGCAGACTCTAAACAAAGTCATTCTGATCCAAAATCGGAAGGGATATGAGTATAGATACAAGACCCAAACTTTCAAGGGTCCGGCGCCTCAAGACTGGATCATCGAAGCCGAGAATGATCTCGCACTGAAAAAATCGACTATGGATGACCTCCAACGTGCTTATGATCGTCTGAAGGATGGTCCGGATAAGGATCAAGTTCCTTTGGTTGAAGCGCGGTTGAATGCGGCGAAAGCTGGAGTTGCCGCCTTTGAGGTCACAGCTCCCTTTGATGGTGTGGTGGCTAAGTTGGATGCCAAATTGGGCAGTACGATCAACGCGGGTCAGGTCGCTGTGACGATCGCGGATATGTCCACTTGGACCGTGGTCACGACCGATGTGACCGAGATCGATGTGGTCAAGTTGAAGGAAGGGGAACCTGTAACGGTTACGTTGGATGCCATCCCGGATGTGGAAATGAAGGGCGAAGTTCTCTCCATTGGACAGAACTATGGACAGAACCAGGGTGACATTGTTTATGAAGTGACGATTGTGCTCACAGATGTCAACCCTGCCATACGCTGGGGTATGACTGCCGCTGTCAAGTTCGAGTAGAAATAAACAGGCGAGATTAAGCGCTTGTCCGAATATTCCGTTTGAGGCGGCGTCCTCGCCGCCTCAAACGGCGACGAGAACACTTTTAGGATAGATACTAGGTGAATCTCTCTGTTTTATAGGTTTCAAATACAGATAGTGATAATTTGACGATGACCAATAACAACCAAAACATAATCATCCAAATGCAGGATGTAGTAAAAACGTACGATACAGGCAATGTCCCTTTTGTGGCGCTCGACCGTGTCAACATTGATATCAGGCAGGGCGAGTTCCTGGGGATCACGGGCAAATCGGGCGCAGGGAAATCCACTCTGCTCAATATGATCTCAGGAGTGAGTGAGGTAACCTCAGGGAATATTCTATTCCATTGGGTGGATTCGCCTTCATCCTCCGCCGCCCGCGGGGAGATGGAACAAACTCCCTCCATTCCGATCCAATCGTTGAGTGAAGATAAACTTGCTACATGGCGCGGGGAAAACATGGGGATCATTTATCAATCCTTCGAGTTGATGCCAACGCTCAGTCTGGTGGAGAACGTCATGTTGCCTCCCGACTTTTTGGGCGCGTACCAGCCCACAGTCAGTAAAAAGAGGGCGCTCGAATTGTTGGAGATGGTCGAGATCGGCAATCATGCCAATAAAATCCCGGCTCATATTTCAGGCGGACAAAAACAACGCGTCGCGATTGCCCGGGCGCTGGTCAACGACCCGCACCTGATCATCGCTGACGAACCAACCGGCAACCTCGATAGCGTTACGGCGGAAACGATCTTTCAAATATTCGAGAAGCTGGTCGCACAGGGAAAAACGATTGTCATGGTGACTCATGATGAAAGTTTTGCCTCACGTTTCACACGCAGACTCCAGATCGCTGACGGGGTGGTAACAGACCCCTCGAAAAACGGGAACAGTTCCACGGTCAAGAAAGAAGCGGTGATCGACCTTGATAAGGCGCATGCATCCACGCATGTGTCAAAGTCACGTGTTGAAGTCTCTGCCTCGTCCAAGGAAGATCACGATCAAACACCCGCCATCGTCTTGCGGAACGTGGAAAAGATCTACGAAAATTCTGCAGGGAAATTCCAGGCGTTGAAAACCATCAACCTGCAATTGAATTATGGACAGTTCATTTCCATCGTGGGGAAATCGGGATGTGGAAAGTCTACATTGTTGAACATGATCACAGGCATTGACCATCCCACCGCTGGCGAAGTGTTGATCGGGGGCGAGCAGATTTATAAGATGAGTGAAAGCAAGCGCGCGTTATGGCGTGGAAAGAATATGGGCGTTGTGTTCCAGTTCTTCCAACTTCTGCCGACACTGACATTATTGGAAAACACGATGCTCCCGATGGATTACTGCAATATGTATCCATTTTATGACCGCCCCGACCGTGCAATGGAATTGCTCAAGTTGGTAGGACTGGAAGATCAGGCGCACAAATATCCCACTGCCGTTTCCAGCGGACAGCAACAAAGCGCGGCGATTGCGCGTGCGTTGGCAACTGATCCATCCATCATTTTGGCGGATGAACCCACCGGTAACCTGGATTCACGTGCGGCAGATAATGTTTTGAACTTGTTTGAAGATTTGGCAAGAAATGGAAAGACGGTTTTGATCGTCACGCATGATCCTTCGATCACACAACGAACCGATCAAACGATCATCCTTTCGGATGGCGAGATCATTGACCAGACCGTGGCGCGTGCATTGCCTTTCCTCTCACACCCGCAAATGTTGACGGCGACGAAGCAGGCAAAGAAAAAGACGGTTACTCCGGGTGCGACAATTCTCACACAGGGTGAACCGGTCGAACATTTCTTTATGGTCGAATCTGGTGAAGTGGAAGTTGTTACGACCAATGAACAGGGTAAGGATGTGAAGCTGGCGCGCTTGGGGCACGGACAATTTTTTGGCGAGGTCGAATTGACACAAGGTGGTCATTCGATTGCGCATGTCCAGGGCGCTGACCAGGGTGCAGAACTGGCATTACTGCCAAAAGAACTATTCTATGAACTCATTGACGGCTCTGCCTTAACCCGTCATGCCATTCACGAGATCGCTACGTCCCGACTCGCAGAAAATAAGAGAAGAAAGAGCGACCGGTGAGTAACGAGATTAAACCCAATCTCTTAAAGCCGCGTTGGAGCAAAGTTTTTACCGACCTATGGAATGACAAAATGCGGACTGGGTTGGTGGTGGCTTCGATTGCCGCGGGTGTGTTTGCAGTCGGAATGATCATCAGCACGTTTGTGATCATGCGTGAAGATGTAAGCCGTAGTTACGCGGCGGTCAACCCGCCCAACATTGAAGTGCTGACCGATTCATTTGACGAGGATCTGGTCAAGGTCATCTCAAAGGTGCCGGGTGTGGAAGATGTGGAAGGGCGTCGAATCCTCACCGTTCGAGGGCGGCGCGGTGTGGAAGACTGGATGGATTTGACATTGGTGGGAATGAAGAACCTTGATAGCAAGATCAATCTCCGCACGACGATCGAAGGTGTGGGCACTGCCGGGAAAGATGAAGCAGTCATTAGCCAGGATGTGATGCATATCAGCGGTTTGCATGCAAATGATGTAATCGAAATCGAACTGCCTGATGGCTCGAAGCACTCCCTGATCGTCGTCGGGCTGGTTTCCGACCAGACCACATCCAAACCTGACCCATCTGCGAACAATCTGCTGTTTGTCAACGACAAAACACTGCAATCCCTGGGACTGGATGGCACGTATAACCAGTTGTATCTCAACGTAAAGGGTGATGGGGGCAACAGCAAATATATTGCCAGCGTAGCTGACTTAGTGAAGAAAAAAGTGGAAGATAGTCATCGAACTGTGTATCGCATGGAGCAACATCTTTCCAACGAACATCCGATGTCTGATATCACGCTGATAATCATTGGCATATTGGGGGCGCTGGGTGCGTTAATCACTATTTTGAGCAGTTCGTTGATCGTCAATACGCTCAATGCCTTGCTTGCCCAGCAGTTACGCCAGATCGGTGTGATGAAATTGGTGGGTGCGCGCAGTATACAAATTTTGGGGATGTACCTGATTCTGGTCATCTCTTATGGCGTTATTGCTTTAATTATTGCCGTTCCGTTCGGCGCAGTGGCAGGTTATGGATTGGCGTCGTTCATGGCTTATTTGACAGGCGCAGTCCTCAGGGGTTTTCGTGTTGTGCCGCTGGCTGTCATCGTACAAACATTCATTGCCATCCTGATCCCACTGGCTGCAGGATTCTTCCCGGTCAATGCCGGCGCAAGAACCAGCGTGCAGGAAGCGATAAGTAACTATCGCTCCAGTAAAAAATCCATAAAAAATAATTTGAATCGTAAATCTGGATGGTTCAGTTGGATTTCCCGCCCAATCCTGCTCTCATTTCGAAATACGTTCCGCAAACGCGGACGGTTGCTCCTCACCATTTTCACACTCACCGTTGCTGGAGGCGTTTTCATCGCTGTTTTCAATGTGCGCGACTCGCTGGACAGTGTGGTGAAAAATCTCCTGCAACACTACCTCGGCGATGTCACTGTTGACTTTAGCCGACTCCTACCGCGTTGATAAGATTCGGCAAACCCTACTAAAAATTCCTGGCGTGGAAGGCGTGGAAGGCTGGACATCTGCTGCGGGTGAAATATGGGACGAGCACGACAACTTCGTGAGCAGGCTCTCCATTGTCGCTCCGCCGCAGGATACACAACTGCTCAACCTGAAACTGGTCGCGGGGCGCTGGCTTTTGCCAAACGAGGAACAAGCCATCGTGGTTTCCGACAGCCTTTACCTTACCTACCCCAACCTAAAACCTGGCGACCAGCTCGTCATCAAACTCCCTGGTCGTAGCAAAGAATCTTGGACAGTGGTGGGGGTCTTCCCCTTTTTAGCGCTGTTTGGCGATCCCATGGCGTATGCCAACTATGATTTTATCGCCGCACAAAACTTCCAGCCTAACCGCGCTGCTTCGTATCGAATTATTACCCATTTGCATGATGCTGAATCCAACCGGGAACTCACGGAGCGCATTAATACCTATCTTACCGAGCGCAACTTCGCCGTACAAAGCGTAAAATCCGGTTCTGACATGCGCCAAAAAGCAACCATTGCTATTAACGTTGTGGTCGTTTTCCTGTTCATCATGGCGATTCTTACCGCGTTTGTCGGCAGCATGGGGTTGACCGGCGCCATGAGCATCAACGTACTAGAACGTACCCGCGAGATCGGCGTGATGCGCACCATCGGCGCGGTCGATCGGGTTATCATGCAATCTGTCATCATTGAAGCTTTGGTCATCGGTCTCATCACCTGGGTGCTGGCGATTGGCGTATCCTTTCCCATTGAAAACCTTCTCCTTACCATAATCAGCAAGGCGCTGGGCACGCCTATGGAACTGATCTTTACCCCGCTGGGCATTTTGCTCTGGCTGGGCGTTGTCATTGTTCTGTCGGTTTTTGCCAGTATCATGCCTGCACGCAATGCGGCACGGCTGACGATCAACGAAGTGTTGGCATATGAGTAAATATCAGTCGGCATAATAACCCCAAGACTTAAGAATTCAACCGCGGATTACATCATTCGATTGTCCATGTACAAGGTGCTAATCATTGCACCGAGTTGGCACTGTTGCCGAAAGAACTATTTTATGAACTTGTTGATGGCTCCCCTTTAACACTACATGCCATCCATGAGACCGCTACAACACGACTTGCGGAAAATAAAAGAAGAAAGAGCGACCAATGAACGACGATATCAAACCTAATTTATTGAAACCACGCTGGAGCAAGGTCTTTGCTGACTTGTGGGAGGATAAGACACGTACAAGTCTGGTTGTCGCTTCCATTGCAGTCGGGGTCTTTGCCATTGGTATGATTATCACCACCTATCTCATCCTCGGGCAGGATATCAACCACAGCTATGAAGCTGTCAACCCGCCAAACATCGAGATGCAAACAGACCCCTTTGATAAAGACCTTGTCCATGTCATCGAAAAAATTCCCGGCGTGGATAATGTCGTGGGGCGTCGCACCATGCAGGTTCGGGCGAGAAGAGGCGAAGCAGATTGGCAAAATCTAAAGTTGGTCGCCATGTCGGATTTTTCGGGGAGCATCGATCTTCTTGACCCCATTGAAGGTACAAAGGTTGCCGGTGAAGACCAGATACTCCTGAATCAGAACATGATGCACGTCACCGGCTATCATGTCGGCGATGTTCTTGAAATTGAACTGCCCGATGGTTCGAATCGCAATCTCACTGTAGTGGGACTTGTCACCGACCAAATGACTGCCAAGACCGACCCGGGTGCAACGAATAACGTGTACATGACGTTAAAGACGCTCAATTCATTTGGACAGGGTGATTATTTCAACCAGCTTTATGTCACAGTAAATAAGGGAAGTGACAGTGAGTTTATTACCAGCGTTTCCGCCGCGGTCGAAGATAAAGTGAAGGATAGCGGGCGGAAAGTCTACCGCACAGACGATCATCTTTCCACAGAACACCCGATGATCGACACGGTCCTGGCAGTGATCGGTGTGCTGGGCATTCTGGGCGGTTTGATCACTGTGTTGAGCAGTTCGCTCATCATCAACACCCTCAATGCCCTGCTCACTCAACAATTGCGCCAGATCGGCGTGATGAAACTGGTGGGCGGACGCAGTTTCCAAATTCTGGGAATGTATCTGACCCTCATCGTTGCCTATGGTTTGATCGCGCTGATCCTGGCTGTGCCGCTTGGCGCGGTCGCAGGATATGGTCTCGCCTTGTTTATTGCCCGCTTCATGGGCGCTGTCCTGCAGGGTTTCCGCATCATCCCGGCGGCGGTGATCACCCAGGTCTTGATCGCCATGCTGATTCCTCTGGGTGCTGGATTTTTCCCGGTCAACAGCGGAGCCAAAACCAGTGTCCAACAGGCGATCAGCAATTATCGCCCCGGCAGCCAGACTGCAAAACGGAAACTTTTCAACATAAACGCCAAATGGACAAGCTGGATCTCACGCCCGCTCCTGCTCTCCTTTAGAAACACGTTCCGCAAAAAGGGACGCCTGCTTCTGACCATTTTTACTTTGACCGTCGCTGGAGCCGTTTTTATTGCGGTCTTCAATGTCCGTGATTCCATGGACAACATGATGACCCAACTCACGCAACACTTTTTGGGCGATGTGACCGTGACATTTACCCAGCCATACCGGGTGGACAAGATCCAGCAGAACTTGCTCAAGGTTCCAGGTGTGGAGAGTGTGGAAGGCTGGGGTGGCGCGGCAGGTGAGATTTGGGATGAGAACGAAAACGTCGTGTCCAAGATCTCTGTGGTCGCCCCGCCTCAAGACACAAAATTACTCGCCCCCGAATTTTTGGCTGGCAGGTGGCTTTTACCGGGCGAACAAAAAGCCATCATAGTATCTGACACCATTTATGATTTTTATCCAGACATCAAGCCTGGAGATAAGTTGACTGTTAAACTCCCCGGGCAACGGAAGGAAGAATGGGAAGTGGTCGGCATCTTCCGCTTTGTAAACGTGCTTGGAGATCCACTGGCGTATGCGAACTTTGAATTTATTGCGAGGGAGACGCATTCACGCAATCAGACAGCTTCATATCGCATCATCGCGAAAAACCACGATGCGGTATCCCAACAAGAGTTGGTCCGCCGTATTGATAATTATCTGACGGACAGGAATTTCGAAATACAAAGTATTCAATCTGGTTCTCTCCGACAGGCAAATGCAACGCAGGCGATCAACATATTGATTATCTTCCTGTTGATCATGGCGATCCTGACCGCCTTCGTGGGGAGTATCGGCTTGACGGGGACGATGAGCATCAACGTGTTGGAGCGGACGCGTGAGATCGGCGTCATGCGAACCATCGGCGCGGTAGATACTGTCATCATGCAGTCGGTCATCATCGAAGGATTGGTGATTGGCATTATTACGTGGGTACTGGCGATTGGCTTATCTTTTCCCATCAGTTCCGTCCTGTTGAATATCGTTGGAGAAGCCATGATGGGTTCGGCTCTGAACTCAGCTTCACCCCGCTGGGCATCCTGATCTGGCTGGGAGTTGTCATGGTCCTGTCAGTGATTGCCAGCATCGTCCCCGCCCGCAACGCCGCCCGCTTGACGATCAATGAAGTGCTGGCGTATGAGTAAGGATTAGTTTTAGAAATATTTATGGCGAAGTGAAATCAAACATGCGGCTGGAATATCCAGCCGCATGTTTTCTTATTTGTGAGCAAGGCAACCACTCATCCTCATTGCACGTGGATCACGTCCATATACCAAACGCCTTGCCCAGGTGGACGGGAACGTTTTGCAGGGTTTGAGCTTTGATCATCTCAGGTTCTTTGACCTGCCATCCTGCCCGAAGCAGGTTGGTGTAGATTTTTTCTGCTCCTCCTTCGAGTGTCCTTCCAGTTTCAGTTAGCGCGCCACCGTTAAGACATATATCCATGGTCGTGACAGAGCGTGAAACGGATTCAAGTCCGCGCATAAGTTTCGAGTCGCCTACTGAGTAAGCTTTCAAGCAGGCTTCCCCAAGGGAAGTTGATGGTAATGTGTGAGATTAGTCCATTGAGTTCGCACGGCAAACTCTGTGCGCTGGCGATGACGAAAAGCATGTTCGGTAGTTTGGCTCTCGAATGCTCACGCAGGTTCTCACGGCACGAGTTCACGCCGATGATGAAGTGGCGCGGAAAGTTCTCGGCGAGATGATGCACATAGCGACCATCACCAGTTCCAAGGTCAAGGATGATGCGGTTGTAGTTTGCGAGTCGTGCGCACAGTTCATTTAAATCCAAAATATAGGGCTTCCTGCCCCGAATTGTTTCCATTTGAAACCTCCGATTTGTTGATTTGAGAAAATGCGGCAAATCGGAGCAGGGCGGAGCGCGAGCGAGATGGTTAAACTGTAAAAATAGACGGCTGCGTCAGGCACCGTCGAGATCATCGGGCGTAGGTTTTTCATGAATTAAGGGGAATGCAAAACAAACCCATGGGGTCTTGAGA
The DNA here is from genome assembly GCA_963730175.1 of uncultured Chloroflexia bacterium. GTDB lineage: Bacteria > Chloroflexota > Anaerolineae > Anaerolineales > Villigracilaceae > Defluviilinea. Next base: position 85,248 of record CAVSRF010000051.1, read on the forward strand.
GATTGTCTTGCCCAAGTATGGACTTAGCAGGGAGGTCGTACGTTGTTCATGATGCGAAAATTGTAGCATGAAATTTTGCGGAAAATGTTAGAGTTTGGTATGCGTATCGCGAACAAGGGGCGGAGCATTGCTCCACCCCCTATAAATTAATTATGCCGGCTCGCCTGCTTTGCCGCGATGTGCCAGTAACGTGAATACATCTTCCAGCGTGGATTGAACCGTTTCTATTGAACTCACAGTGATCTCTTTGCCTGCAAGATATTTTGTCAGGCTTTGAGCCGACCATATAGTCGAATCCAGAATAACGTGTGCGCGGTCGCCATGCAGGCTGGCTTGTGCAACTCCATCTGTATGACTTAATTCATCCACCGTTTCCAAAAGCGGTTTCGCATCCAGGTCCCATGCCGCGCCATGCAAATAGGCGGACTTCAATGCGGCGGGTGTATCCAGCGCCATCAACTTACTGCGATACATGAATGCGGTGCGGTTGCAATGCTCGGCTTCATCCATGTAATGGGTGGTAATGAAAATGGTAGTGCCTTCAGCTGCCATTCCATAGATCAAATCCCAAAACTCGCGGCGTGCAACCGGGTCGACGCCGCTGGTGGGTTCGTCAAGAAATAATAATTTGGGTTTATGAAGTATGGCACAACCCAGCGCCAACCGCTGCCTCCAGCCGCCGGATAATTCCACGGTCAGGGAATTCGTGCGCTCCTCCAACCCCGCAAGCTGGAGAATTTCGTCGATGCGCTTTTTCTCCTCTGATTCGGGCACTTCATACACGCCTGCATAGAATTGGAGATTCTCCAATACGGTCAGGTCATCATACAACGAAAACTTTTGTGACATATACCCGATCAAAGGTTTGATCTTTTCGGGATTCTGTGTGACGTCAATGCCCATGATCTTCGCTGTGCCCTCGGTGGGAGTAATCAATCCGCATAACATACGGATCGTAGTCGTTTTCCCACTTCCATTTGGACCGAGATAGCCCAACACCTCACCAGGCTGTACCGTGAATGAGACATGGTCAACGGCGGTGAAATCGCCGAACTTTTTGGTTAATCCCTGCACTTCAAGCGGAAGGATTGGGTCGCTCATATTCTTCTCCTTCCGTTTCGATCAGGTGGATAAATACATCTTCCAGTGTGGCGGGTACGGGGGCAAGATAACTCATCGGGATGTTTGCAGATTGCAATCGTAAGGGGATGCGTTCCATGGGTCCCTTTGCAGAGCCGACGCGCAAGTGAAGATGATTCCCGAACGTATGAACATCCTCCACTTCTGGATCATCCTCCACGATCTGGCGTGCGGACATTTGGTCGTTCGTATCCAATTCAAGGATACGTCCATCGAGTCGTTTCATCAAATCACGCGGCGCGCCTTGTGTGAGGACAGCGTCCGTGATTCATAAAGATGACGCGGTTGAATCGCATGGCTTCATCCATGTAGGGTGTGCTAACCAGTACAGCCGAGCCGCCGCGCAGGAGTGCAATAAGCAAATGCCAAAACTCCTGACGTGCGACCGGGTCAACGCCGCCGGTGGGTTCATCCAACAAAAGGACCTTGGGGCGGTGTACCAACGCAGAGGCAAGTCCAAGTTTTTTCTGCATACCGCCTGAAAGCGCTGCGGCTGGACGATCCATAAAGTCACCCAAGCCTGCAAAGTTCAGAAGCTCAACGGAACGTTGTTTTAGTTCTGCTTCAGGGATATCGAATACTTCACCGAAAAATTCGATGTTTTCTTTTACGCTCAGGTCACCATACAAACCAAACCGTTGCGCGAGATATCCAATTTGTTCACGCGCCTTCTCCACTTGGGCTGGGACTTCATATCCTGCAACACGCACCACGCCGCTGGTGGGGCTAAGCGCACCTACCATCAAGCGGATGGCAGTGGTCTTGCCGGCGCCGTCAGGACCAACCAGCCCAACCATCTCTCCGGCGCGTACCTGCAGGTTAAGTCCATCCACAGCGTGGAACGTGCCAAAGGTTTTGACTAAATTTTCAGTTTCCAGCAATATTTCATCGGTCATATTATTTTACGAATACAACATCAGCGGGCATACCAAGTTTAAGCTTGCCTGACAGGATCGCTAACTTTTAGTTTGACCGCATAGACGGTGGAACTGCGCCCTGAAACGGTTTGAACATTGCGCGGAGTAAATTCAGCCTGGTCGGCAATGGATGAAACGGCGGCGGTGAAGGTTTCGCCTGGGAAGGAGTCAACGGTTACATTTACTTTTTGTCCAAGGGCAATTTCACCGTAGCGGTCTTCAGGAACATATACCGTGATGGTCAGCTCGTTGAGGTTTGCCATGGTAACGGTTGTGGCGCCGGGTTGAACAAATTCACCGGGTTCTACATTGCGCACGAGGACAACGCCATCCATGGGTGCATAGATGGTCAGCTTTTTCATTTGTGCATCAAGCAGAGCAAGATTAGCCTGTGCCGAATTGACTGCGGCTTGTGACTGATCCAACGCGGCTTTTGCCTGTTCAAGAGCTTTGGCGGAAATTTCAACCTGCGGAGAATATGCGCCTGTTTGCAATTTGCTCAGCGTATCGAGAGCCACCTCATAATGTTCCTGCGCCACAGCGACTTTGGCGCGTGCTTCAAGCACGCGGTCAGATGCATCTGTGTTCAGAAGAGCATCGTAGGCTTGCTGGGCATCATCAAGTTCCGTTTTTGCGGCATCGAAAGCGTCGCTCGAAACAGTCACAATGTCGCTGTCTCCGCTGAGGGTTTTCGCAATACGAATTTTGATACGATAGGCAGGGGCGTACTTGGGCAGGTCCACCTGCACATCTTCCGGGCTGACTTTGCCGCCTGTCGCCTGTGCATGATCGTTGACCGTCTTGGTAATTAGATAGTTGGTGCGTGCGTTGGCAAGACGGGTCTCTGCCGCTACGAACTTGGCATTGCTTAGATCTTCGACGATATTCTTAAGATCGGTTCGCGCCTGTTGTAAAGCCTGGTTGGCGGAATCTACCTCGGTTTCTGCCGACGTGATTTGTTCCTCCTGGTTGAAGTACCATAAGGGTTGGTTAAACAATCCGGGGGCACGGTTGGTCCAGTCGGTCAGGCGTTGTGCGCCTTCCTGGGCGCGGGCGGCGGTCAACGAGGCATTGTATTGCGCTTGAGCCAGGTTGTAGGAGCTTTGAGCTGTCAGTAGGGCGGAGTGGGCAGAATCAACTCCACTTTGCGAAACTTGTTGTTGGGCGGTGAGCAGGCTGTCGTCGAGGACAAGAAGCGCATCTCCCTTCCTAACGGATTGCCCCTCGTCGACAAGAATATCTTTTACTTTGCCTGAAGTCTCCGGGGAAACATTTACCTCGACGGCTTCGATGGTGCCGGAAGCGCGCAGTTTTCCATCATCCTTGTTTGCAAATACACGGAAACCAAAGTAAATTGCGGCGCCGATGAATACCAGGATCATCACGATCTGAACACGGGAAAGTCTTTGTGGCATGGAAATATACTCCTTGAATTTAATCTAATGTTTTTTGAAAACGGCTGGCGGCTAAGCCGAGCAGAACGATTGCGAAAACGGTCAGCGCAACAATTTGTGGGATGATCAGATCGAGCCCAACCCCTTTGACGAGCACACTGCGCAGGATGTAAATGAAATACGTAAGGGGCAGGAGGTTACTCACAAATTGCAAGAACAGGGGCAGTGATGAAATCGGAAAGAAAACTCCGGATAGCATCATGGATGGCAACATGATGGGCATGGTCATGAGTTGTGCCTGTTGTTGAGTTTTTGCCGCAGTGGAAATCAAGAGTCCAAGCCCCAGTGTGGGGAGTAGATACAGACCAACGAGTCCGAATAATAGAATGAGACTGCCCCGCAATGGAACCCCGAAGAGAAATGTTCCGATCGCTAAAATGAGAACTGTGTTTGCAAATGAAACGATGATATATGGGATGATCTTTGCAACAACCAATTCCCAACTGCGGATCGGAGTAACGATCAACTGTTCGATGGTGCCGCGTTCGCGTTCCTTGACGATGGCAAGCGCGGTCAGACTCGTGGCCGTTTGGAAGAGGATGATCGCGATCAAGCCCGGCACAAGGTTGTAACTGCCCTTCAGATCAGGATTATATAAAACGTTCGTGCGTACATCCACCGGTGACGAACCGCTTCTCACTGGACCCTGAAGGGATAGCTGTTGCGAACGTATATTCGCTCCGTAAGCCTGACCCGCCAACGCCGCCGCAGACAAGACTGCTCCTGCAATGGTTGGATCGGAGCCATCCAGCAATACCAGCACATCTGCCGATTTTCGGATGGCAATATTTTGGCTGTAATCGGGTGGGATGATGATCCCCACTTTTGCCTGCCCGCCATCGATCAGGTGGTAGACCTCCTGCTGGCTATAAACAGCATAGTCGAACGAAAAGTATTCTGTCGCCTGAAACAAATCCAACAGCTCCCGGCTGGCTTTGCTGTTATCCTGATTGAACACAACCGTAGGTACGTACTTGATCTCGGTATTATTGGCGTAACCAAGCAACACCAACTGCATAATGGGCATTAAGAAGATAAAGATCAGCGTGCGCGGATCGCGCAGCATGTGGATCATTTCCTTTTTTATCAATGCTCTAAATCGTCTCATCCATGCTCCTTTATTTTTGTCCTTCGTTTTCGCTGACAAGTGAGTCAAATAATTTGTTCATCAGCTTTAATAGTTGAGTTTGTTCGTCGCTTGAAAAACTAATTAATAACTTTTCCATCCGTTGTCGGTTATAGGTCATCCCGGTTTCATACAACGCTCGTCCATTCTCGCTCATACCCACACGTACAACACGCCTATCATTGGGGTCATTGACGCGTTCCACCATGTCGCCCTGCACCAGCCAATCGACGATCCGCGTAGCCGTGCTCATGGGCACGTTCAATTCTGTGCTTAATTCACTCATGGTCGCAGGTTTTTCGCTTTGCGCCAACAGTATCAAAATGCGAAATAGGAATGAATGGTCATCAGGGCTTGCGTTGGCGCCTTTCAACCCCTCCATTTTTTGCTTGAACTTAACGATGTGCTCAGGCAGGATCATCTTTGGGCGTAAACAGATGTATCGCTGGATAAGATTAACGAACTGTTCTGCTGTGCTTTCTGTAGACATTAAAAATCCTTCCGGTTTGAAATATTTCCAAAACGGAAGGATTTTACGCTTTTCTTTTGAATTGTCAAGCTAAAAACTATGCAGTTTATTTATGCAAGGATGACTATTTGGCGACTGTCAACACAACTCCATTTTGCGACGGGTCTTGGATGAACAACCCTTCCTCGGTCTGATTCGACGGGATGCCTGCCGCGTCAACCCGAGCCACGACCTCATCGTAAGCCTTTTGATTCGGCATGTCGATTGTGAAGTAACGCAGTCCCACTGCATCGTCAGGTGGCGGAGGAGCACCCTCACCCTGCCATGTGTTCAATCCGAGGTGGTGATGATAGCCGCCCGCGGAAACAAATCCCATTTGGAAGGTTTTCGCCACAGCCATAATATCGAAGCCGATGATGCCGTGATAAAAGTCTATAGCTTCATCCACGTCCCGTACATGTAAGTGGACATGTCCCACACGCGTTTCGGACGGAATGGGTGCATCCAGTTTGTCATCTTCTTTGAGATGACTAAATAACGCGTCGACATCCAAAGGCTCACGACCATTGCTAAGAGAGCCATCTGCACGGCGGGCGATGTATTGACCATTCTCACTGCCCATCCAGCCATCTTCCGGTGATTCGCAATACAGCTCAATGCCATTGCCTTCGAGATCGTCAAGGTATGTGGTCTTGGTCATAATGTGATCTGTAGGTGAGTTGGGATATTTCAGCGCAAAGAGACGTGCCATCGCAATTGCCAGTTCACGGCGATTTGGGAAGACATATGCCACATGATACAAACCCGTCACGCCGCGATATTTCTTCAGGTTCGGCTCTTCGGTGAGACGCAATAAATCCGTGCCGCCTGCACCCAAGCCTGCCTTATTTCCTTCGCGCCAATGCAGTTTGAATCCCATTGCCTGTTGATAGAACGTGATCTGATTCTCAAGGTTTGCAACCCTGAGAGAGATGTGTCCCATCAAAGTTTTAGGATGGATGGAAAACTCGGTTTTAGTTTCTGAAGTTGGCAAAATGTTCATTCAATGATCTCCTGATCTGTCCATTTGACAAATCGTTCTTACAATTTCTTTCGATATATTTAACTTTTTGCCGTCGGTCAATTTGATCAACATGTAAACGGTAATAAACCCTGCCACAACGTGCATGATCATCAAGGTAATGGAATAAGGCCAGCCTGCTCCAGGAAATGGCGCCGCGACAGCCAGAATATCGGGTAAAAAGCTGATGACCAGAAAAATAGATGCAATAATGATATAGGTGCGAATGGGATTCTTTGCAAAACGTCCCACTAGTGCAAACACAATGACAGCACCCGTACAAAGGATCAAGGTCAACATAATTGGCAACAGGATCATCGCAAGCCCGGGCGCATAGGGTGGATGCAATATAGCCATTGCAATGGTGCGTACGATCAATACGCCAACGATTGCCGAAAGTACAGTCAATGGACCAACCCACCATAATTTCTTCAGTTGAACAGATGAAACAGACATAGTTTTCTCTCCTGAAATAGGATTTCAAAGGACTTTAAAGGTTTGGCAAACCTTTAGAGTTTGATTTTCAATTAATATCCCAACTCTTCCTTGACAAGCACAATTGTAATTCGTCCTGGCACGACTTCACGGTTGACGATCAATGTTTTACCGACCGCGCTATGTATTCCAAAAGCCGCCAGTAAACGTGCATCTTCCAGCGGGTAGCTATATTCTTCGATGCGGCGGAAACCTTCATCCAAATTCTTAACCAATTTTTGGGTACCGACCACCCAGATCACTTTGGCTGAACCGTAGGCATATGCCCCCAATTGACTTCCGCCGAAAGATGAGGTCATTACCTGTCCTGTTTCGGTAATGGCTTGTACACTGCCTATGATGTAATCAGGGCTTGAACGTAGTTTGCGAATTTCATCCGCCTGGGTCTTACGATCCAGTGACAAAACTTTTGGGCGTACTGCGTTATAACGACCTGATCGATCGAACTCTTCTCGTAAGCCTAATTTGTCCAGCGTCTGCGATTGATTGGCATATACTTCCGCGCCTTGTGGAACGAGATCAAGAACGATCTTTTTTGCTTCCTCACCATTTTCCACGACAAACGTTTTCATGCCGTTCATTTCCAATACTTTGGCAACGCGTTCAACCTGTTCGTCGCTGGCTAATTTTGTAAACTCCTTGTTTGGAATCAATGTTGTGTTCGTATCTACTGTTAACATATGTGCCTTCTGTTGATGTCACTAACTCAAAATCTTCAATGCACTGCCCCAATTAGTGCCTAATGTTCCCTGTGTAACAATATGCAAGAATTGCATTCCTTCGATCTGGCGGGCGCGGCTCAACGGACCGGTGTCAATTGCGCGCATACCGCCATCGGTCACGATCTGCGCGACCTTGGCTTTGGCGTCCGCATCGTCGCCGGCGATAAAGACATCGAGCGGCTGACCAGCTACTTGTCCAGTAAGAAGCGTGCTGGCATAGGTGGTGTTGAAAGCCTTGACCACGTGCGCGCCGGAGGCAATCGCCTTTGCCAAATCTTCCGCCGAGGATGAATCGGGTGCGGTGGCAAGTCCGTCATAAGTTGAATTGAGGGGGTTGGCAATATCTACAACAACCTTGCCGGCGAGCTTCGTACCGAGTTGCTTGGCAAGTTCGATGTTCGTGCCATACCACACGGCAAACACGACCACGTCACCAAGTTCGGCATCGCCGATGCTTGCGGTTGAAACTTTCGCACCGTTCTTTGCAGAAGCTTTTACATCTGTGGCAGCCTTTTCAGCCTTTGCAGGATCTCTATCGACAAAAGTGACCGAGTGCCCGCCCGCGACTGCGCGGGTTCCGATCCCGCGTCCCATGTTCCCTGCTCCAATAATTGTTACGTTCATCTTGACTCTCCTTGTGTTGAGTGATAATATACGGTTGTGTTCTAAACAACAGATGTTGTCTAATTTACCCGTCTTACCTTATCAGGTCAACCATCAAACATTGGAATTTGTTGACTAAGCAACACTGGAGCAAAAATGTTGTCTAACCCGAAGGAACAAGAAAAGCTAGACCCTCGTGTCAAACGGACCCGAAACCTGATCCTGGGAGCCTTCGAATCCCTTCTCGCTGAAAAGGGATTCGAAGCCATCTCCGTGCAGGATGTGACCGGCAAAGCCGAGATCAATCGTGCCACCTTTTATGCACACTTTCATGATAAGTATGAACTGCTTGATCGTTCTATCAGCCAGATGTTCATGCAAGAGATCGAAAAACGTACATTGAATGTCTGTCATTACACGCCCGATAATTTGCGAAACTTGATTTTGGCTGTCTGTGAATTTCTTTCAAAAACCCATAGTGAATGTGCCCAGCCGCACCAACAATTCGAATCATTGATTGAGGGCACGATCAAGAACATTCTCTTTGAGTTGTTGTCACTCTGGTTGAAACAGACAGGTACAAAAGTCTCCACTGACATTCCCGCCACCGTCGCTACCTGGGCGATCTATGGATTGGCATCGCATTACAGCCATATGAAAAAACGACCGGCACTGGAAAAGTTTGTAGATGAAGCGTTGCCGTTGGTAGCGGTCAATCTCGAACAGTTCGCCTAGCGTATAAAACTTCCGAAGTCTCTGAGATTTCGGAAGTTTCTTTTTCCTCGTTTGACAGGCAAAAGTTCTCGGTTATAATTCAGTCACTGAATTTTGAATTATGGAAACCGCAAACGAAGAACTCCGCGAGCTGACCCTGCTCGAAAAGATCGAAAATGATCCCGATGTGAACCAGTCTGTGCTTGCCACCCAACTTGGTGTGGCAGTTGGCACGGTCAACTGGCATCTTAAGCGTCTCATCGCCAAAGGCTATGTCAAAGCCATGCGCGCCGAGCGCAAGAAATTGCGTTACATCATCACACCTGAGGGTATTGCCCTGCGTGCCCGTCTTGCCGTGGATTATGTTGAGCGTTCGTTTTCCATTTATCGCAAGACCCGTCAACGTGTGAAAGATCATCTTGCCAAAGTGCAGGATGCCGGTTACGACCGCGTGCGCATTCTTGGCAAAGGCGATGTCGTGGATATTTGCCGTCTCACTTGCATCGAACAGGGTATTGCTGTTGTGAGCGATAAGGATGTCCCCGCCCTGCAAGTGGATGGGTTCAAAGTGCAATTACAGTTGGAGGATTCAAAATGACGGATCGCCATATCTTGATCACTGGAGGCGCGGGATACATCGGCTCTCTCCTGACCTCGGAACTGCTTCGCCTTAATTACCGTGTCACCGTCCTCGACTTTCTTCTCTTCGGCGGAGAGTCGCTGGTGCCTTTTTTGCATCATCCAAATTTTAATTTCGTCAAAGCAGATGTGACCGAGCCGCGCGCGATCAAGGATTCGCTGAAAGATGGCTGGCAGAAACCGGATGCCATCATCCATCTTGCTGCCATTGTGGGATTCCCTGCCTGTCAGGCTGTCGGCAGACAAGTCTCGTGGAAGTACAATGTCGAAGCCACAGAAATGGTTTTCGAGCAGGCGGCAGATTTGGGCGTGGAAAGATTTCGTGTTTGCGTCCACATACAGCAATTATGGATTATCCACTGACGGCAAACCCGTCACCGAAGAATCCCCGTTAAATCCGCAATCGATATATGCAGAGACCAAGATCGCATCTGAGGAATTTTTACTTTCGCAAAAAGACGCTTCTTGCGCGCCTTTGGTGTTTCGTTTTGCCACGTTATATGGGTTTATCCCCACGTACGCGTTTTGATTTGATCGTCAACCAATTTGTGTTGGAAGCATTCATCAAAGCGTGAATTAATCATTTACCAGCGCGGTTATTCGCGTTCGTTTGTTCACATCCGTGATGTGGCACGCGGCGTCATCATGGGACTTGAAGCGGAACAATCAAAGATTCGCGGACAGGTGTTCAATCTCGGAACGGATAAAGGCAATTATTCAAAAGATGACATTGTGCGTCTTGTTCTGAAGCGTATGCCTCAAACTGTCGTGGAATACAAAGACCTGACCTTTGGCGGCGATATGCGCGACATCACCGTGTCTTTTGCAAAGATAAAGAATACGCTTGGCTTCGATACCACTCTCGACGTGGACGATGGTATCCGTGAAATATTGTTTGCTTTGAAAACGGGAATCATTCAAAACCCAACCGATGCGCACTATCGTAACGCGCAGTTTATTGTGCAATAACTATATTTTCTCGTGCTGAGCGTAGCGAAGTCGAAGCGCAAGTTTCTAAAGGAGTTTTCATGTCCAACAATTTTTGGCAGGACAAAAAAGTAATTGTCACCGGCGGAGCAGGCTTTCTTGGCTCATTCGTCACTGCAAAATTAAAAGAACGCGGCGCAACGGACATCTTCATCCCGCGCATCGAGAACTACAACCTCGTTGACCCGAACGATATCCGCAAGTTGTATGCCGATCAATTGAAAGGTGTTGATCCGAAGAACGTGGTTATCATCCATCTCGCCGCGAACGTGGGCGGCATTGGCGCCAACCGCGAACATCCTGCTGATTTCTTCTACGACAACCTGATGATGGGTGTGGAGTTGATGCATCAGGCATATAAGAACGGCGTTGGCAAATTTGTTGCCATCGGAACGGTCTGCGCCTATCCCAAATTCACCCCTGTTCCTTTCAAAGAAGAAGATTTGTGGATTGGTTATCCCGAAGAGACCAACGCTCCGTATGGACTTGCCAAGAAGATGATGCTTGTGCAGGCACAGGCATATCGTCAGCAATATGGTTTCAATGCTATCTTCCTTTTGCCTGTGAATTTGTATGGTCCGCGCGATAACTTCAATCTTGCTTCATCACATGTTATCCCTGCATTGATCCGCAAGGCTGTGGAAGCAAGTGAACGCGGCGACAAGGAACTTCAGGTTTGGGGCGATGGTTCGCCGACGCGTGAATTCCTGTATGTGGAAGATGCCGCGGATGGGATCGTCACTGCCGCGGAAAAATATAACGGCGACGAACCTGTCAATCTTGGTTCTGGCTATGAGATTTCCATCAAGGACTTGAGCGAGATGATCGTCAAGATGACTGGCTTCAACGGCACACTTGCCTGGCAGACGGATAAACCCAACGGTCAGCCGCGCCGCGGACTCGATGTCAGCCGCGCAAAAGAATATTTCGGTTGGAGTGCGCAGGTTCCCTTTGAAGAAGGGATGCGCCGCACGATCGAGTGGTTCAAAGCAAATCGAGACAAGATCAAATAGGATGTCATTGCGAGACGGGCGTTGCGACGAAGCAATCTTCCCGTAACAAAGGGATTGCTTCGGGCTGTCGCCCTCGCAATGACATAATAAAAACATGACCGAACTTATAAAACACGAACCTACAACCATCTACATCAAACCACCCAAGGGACTTGCCGCGCTTAACCTGCGTGACTTGTGGCTATACCGCGAACTGATCTATTTTATGATCTGGCGCGATATCAAAGTCCGTTACAAGCAGACCGTGCTTGGCGCGGCTTGGGCTGTGATCCAGCCGTTGCTGACGATGCTGGTCTTCAATTTTATTTTCAATGGCGGCATCACCAAGGTTCAAACCGACAGCAACATCCCATACCCGATCTTTTCCTACACCGCGCTCCTGCCGTGGGGGCTGTTCACCGCCGCGCTCAACAACGCCAGCCGTTCGTTGACGTCGAACCAAAACATGGTGACGAAGATCTATTTTCCGCGTCTGGTTTTACCGCTTGCATCCGTACTTGGCGGGTTGGTTGACTTTGCCATCGCATCGGTCATTCTGGTTGGGTTGATGATCTACTTTCGGGGTGACGCCGAACTTCGCATCTCTCTGGACTTTGCCTTTGTTCCTGATTCTAGCCATCATCACCGCGCTGGAGTTGCTCTCTGGCTTTCTGCCATCAATGTTCAGTATCGCGATGTCAACTATATTCTCCCATTCCTGACTCAGTTCTGGCTGTTCATCACGCCGGTCGCATATTCGGCGAGCGTCATTTCGGGGAAATGGCAGTTCGTCTATTCGTTGAACCCGATGGCGGGCGTGGTGAATGGATTCCGTTGGGCATTGCTTGGTGCGAACACAGGACCCAGTCCGCAGATGTGGATCTCGGTCGCCGTTTCCATTCTTGTTCTGGTGGGTGGACTGTTTTATTTCCGCAACATGGAAAAAACATTCGCGGATACGATTTGATATGACAACAGCTATTTCAGTAAACAACCTCGGTAAACAATATCGCATCGGCGCGGCGCAACAGAAGTTCCGCTATAACATGTTCCGTGATGTGATCGTGGATACGCTCATGACTCCCGTGCGCGTCATCCAAGCTCTGCGCGGACAAGGGATGCGCGGCACAAACAGCACATCCACCATTTGGGCGTTGGATGATGTTTCCTTTGATCTCGAAGAAGGCAGGGTGCTTGGAATTGTTGGGCGCAATGGTGCAGGCAAAAGCACATTGCTCAAAATACTCTCTCGTGTGACTGAGCCCACCAAAGGGACAGTCTCCGTTCGTGGACGCGTTGGTTCATTGCTTGAAGTGGGTACAGGTTTCCATCCCGAACTTACAGGACGTGAAAATATTTATATGAATGGCGCCATCCTCGGAATGAAACGCGCCGAGATCGATAGCAAGTTCGATGAAATGGTCGAGTTCTCCGAAGTCAGTCAATTCATTGATACACCTGTCAAACGATATTCATCGGGCATGTATCTGCGTCTCGCTTTCTCGGTCGCTGCGCATCTTGAACCTGAGATCCTTGTTGTGGACGAAGTCCTTGCAGTGGGTGATGCTGAGTTCCAGCGCAAGTGTCTTGGCAAGATGGGTGATGTCGCACAACAGGGACGTACTGTCCTTTTTGTGAGTCATAACATGTCTGCGATATTTCGTCTCACACAGGAAGCCATTGTTCTCAACAAGGGAAAACTTATCAAGCGTGCGCCATCGCCTGAAGCCGTGGATTATTATCTCGCATCGGGGCAGGCGGAATCAGGTGAGCGCGTTTGGGAGTGTCGGAAGAAATTCCAGCGGCGAGCTCGCCTTTTAAACCCGTGGCAATTCGAATTAAAGATGGAGGCGGGAAGGTCGTCGATACTGTCCGCTCTACTGAACCTGTCACCGTCGAATGGGAATATCAGATCACTGCGCCGATCACGGGTTTGCGTGTGGGCATGTATCTCAACACGATGCGCGGCGAATATGTGTTCACGGCGTTCGATACCGACGATGCGAAACAATACGAACAATTCGGCGCGCGGCAGTCGGGGCGTTATATCAGCCGTTGCACCATCCCTGCTGATTTTTTCAACGAGGGTCGTTATTATCTAGGCGTCAATGCCAGTTCGTTTGGCGTGCAACGTTATTTCATGGATGAAAATGCGATCTCGTTCAATGTGGATATTTCCGGCGCGCCGGGCACACAGTGGCCCGAACTTCGTCAGGGTCCCATCCGCCCGCGGCTTGATTGGAAGATCGAAAAGATTGACTGAAAATTAAACAGGCAGTTTATGAGTGCTACAGATAGTTCATTCTTGTTCCATACATTTTTGTTTCATCTTCGTGGGTCGCTTTATTCAATTGAGAACGCTTCGCAGGTGGTAAGACATCACCCGGATAAGATACCTGTAAGCACCCTCAATTGGTTCGAGAAATGGATCCCTCTGGTTGAAAAATGGATTTCTGCTGAGCGACAATCACATTCGTTGCTTTATGATGGTGAAGAGCATGATTGGGAAAATATCCTTCATAGGATGGCAGAAAACATGAAAGATATATCAATTGCTTATGCCGAGGTGGGAAGATTAGAAGTACCTGAATAGCCGAAGGTGAATGGAAGATAATGGTTCAGTGGGTTATTAAATCTGCAACAAGAGTTTTTGAATACTTGGAAAACGATATAAAGTCGGTGCGAAGTAAGAATTATCAGTATCTGTTACAACATTGAGACTTAAAATATTGCTAAACAAAAACTCCCTCCGCAAATTTCTGGGCGAACTGCCTCTTGCTGCCGAACTTGATTATTCGCTTCGGCAAAAAGGACGCGCTCGCAAAGACCACTACAATCTTTCGAAATTACGAACTGCCTCTTGCCGCCGAACTCGATTATTCACTTCGGCAAAAAGGACGCGCCCGCAAAGATCACTACAATCTTGCGCGCTTGCAAAAGTCATTGCCGCATGGCGTTGCGCAGGCAAAACCTTTTATCGAAAAATCGCAACCCGGTAAAAAAGTTCTCTTCTTTGCCACGCTTCACTATTGGATCGAACAAGCCGCGTATATTTCTTTGACCCTCGCCGGACTCGGTCACAAGGTCACGTTGCTGACTTCTCCCTTACTCTGAGTGGCACAAGGAAATGGACAAGATGACACAGAAGCAGCGCGGACTTCACACGCGTGACGCGCTCTCATCGCTTGCTCCTTATGTGACGCACGCATCTTTCCTGGACCTCAAACCTGCTTCGGACTTACCCGCCTCTCTCAAAGCTGACATCGAAGAGATCTCCCTGTGGGATGCACAATACACGCTCATGCGCGAAGAAGTGGATATGTCGAATGCGAAAGATAAAGCGTTATATGATCTGCGAATCAAACGCAACACCTTTGCTGCCCTCGCCGCTCTCGAATGGATGCAAGTCAACAAGCCCGATGTTGTTCTCATCCCCAATGGCTTGATCTTGGAAATGGGAATCGTCTTCCGTGTGGCAAAATACCTGAACATCCCCGCTGTGACCTTTGAATTCAACGACCAACGCGAACAGATCTGGCTTGGCGCAGAATACATCCATTATGCAACAGGATACGGATTATCTTGTGCGTGACCGTTGCTCCCTGCCGATGACCGATGAAATGTACGAACGTCTCGCTGACTTGGAGAACGCCCGTCGCGGTGCTCGCGTGTGGGGTAAATCAAAACGACTGTGGCAATACGTCTCAGCACAAGGTGCGGAGACGACGAAAAAAGCACTTGGGCTTGATGACCGTCCCGTTGTTCTGCTCGCCGCGAACGTATTG
The DNA here is from genome assembly GCA_963730175.1 of uncultured Chloroflexia bacterium. Lineage (GTDB taxonomy): Bacteria > Chloroflexota > Anaerolineae > Anaerolineales > Villigracilaceae > Defluviilinea. The sequence continues at coordinate 100,351 of CAVSRF010000051.1, forward strand.
GGCGACAGCCTCACACTCGGACGAAACATCTTCGCTGAATCCATGAGCGAATGGATCACGAAGACCGTTCAATACTTTGCCAAACGAACGGATGTGCAATTGGTTGTCCGTGTCCATCCCGGCGAAAAGATTGTCCCGCAAGCAAAGTCCATGGGGACGGTTGTGCGTGAAGCGTTGCCCGAACTCCCAAGTCATATTCACGTTATCGGCGCGTTGGACAATGTCAACACGTATGATTTGATCGAGATCGCAAATCTCGGATTGGCATACACAACAACCGTTGGCGTCGAGACTGCCATGAACGGCATCCCCGTCATCTCATGTGGACAAACGCATTATCGTGGTCGCGGCTTCACCATTGAACCAAACACATGGGATGAATACTTCTCCACACTCGAAAAAGTTTTATCCGATTTACCTGCACATCGTTTGACAGAAGAACAAACTGCCAAAGCATGGAACTATGCCTATCGTTTCTTCTTTGAATACCCGCGTCCTTTCCCGTGGCGTTTGATGAATTTCTGGGACGACCTTGAAGTGTGGCCCTTGGAAAAAGTGTTGAGCGATGAAGGCATGTCACAGTTTGGTGATACGTTCAAGTTTTTGGTTGGTGAACCGTTTACGTGGAAATGAAATATCGATTGTAGGGGCGCGGTCTCCAAGCTCTTTGATGGAGAATGATCGTCGGAGATCGCTCCTCGCCCCTACGGAATAATATATGGCAGAAAACACAAAACAACAAGTGCGCGAATTTTATGACCAGATCGGCTGGTCGCAGGCAGGTGACGGGTTGTACCAAAACGCCCGTTACGAAGACCTGCGTCCCGTTTCACGCGAGTATGTTCACAAATGTCACATGCGCGTGAAGCGACATCTCGCTCCAAGCGGTGACATTCTGCTCGACGCGGGTTCTGGTCCCGTGCAGTGGCCCGAATATCTGACATATTCTGAAAATTATAAGTATCGTCTCTGCGCGGACATTTCCATCACAGCATTGAAGGAAGCACGTACAAGACTTGGCGACAAAGGATTGTTCGTTGTTGCAGATATTGCCAACCTGCCATTCAAGCCCGATGTGTTTGATGGCGTCGTGTCCATGCACACAATTCATCATCTGCCATTGACCGAGCACAAACGTGCCTACATGGAATTGACCCGCGTGTTGAAACCAGGCAAAAGCGGAGCGATCATCAACGGCTGGCACAATCCATTGCTCATGAAATTGGCAGAACCTTTATTGGACTGGGACGTTTACTCACAGGTCGCTCTGCCAAAAAGAAAAAAGATTGGTCTTCTGAAGAAGATCAATCGGGTACGTTCGTCGAAAAGATGACGCCGCGTTGGTTGAAGAATGAATTGAATGGCGCGGTACACTTCAAGATATATCCGTGGCGCAGTTTAAGTCCGCGTTTCATGCGTTGGTTCGTGCGTCCACAGTTCGGCGGCAAAGCTTTCTTGCGTTTGGTCTTTTGGCTTGAAGAGACCTTTCCGCGTTTCTTCGGCGAGAACGGACAGTATCCGTTGATCGTGATCAAAAATAGAGATAAAGAGGATTGATGTCTAAATTCACCGACCAGCAATATCTCAAGACCGATCAATACAAGGACTCATCCAATCTCGATGCGCGTGTGGAAATCCACAAGCGTTTCAGCACGAATCCGTATGGTTGGTTCAATTGGGTCTTTGATCAGCTGTCTTGAAATTGCCAGCCAATGCAAAGATACTTGAACTCGGATGTGGACCTGGATATTATGTGGAAAGAGAATGCCAGATCGGATCCCCTCCACTTGGGATATCACCCTCTCCGATCTCTCCTCAGGGATGCTTGATTCAGCGTGGAGAAATCTGGTCGTCACTGGACGCAACTACAAGTTCAAAGAGATCGACGCGCAGGAAATCCCGTTTGAAGATGAGACGTTCGATGCGGTCATCGCCAATCACATGCTGTATCATGTCCCTGATAGAGCCAAAGGCAATAGCAGAAATCAAGCGCGTGTTAAAACCCAATGGTCATTTATTTGCTACAACCATTGGGAAGAATCATCATAAAGAAATGGCAAATTGGATCCGACAAGTTAGTCCCAAGAGCGATTTTGATTCATTTGGAAGTTCTTTTAATCTTGAAAATGGGTTGGAACAATTGAAACAATTTTTTCCGCAAGTGACACTTTCACGTTATCCTGACAATTTGCATGTGACAGAAGTCAAACCGATCATTGCCTTCATTCGTTCAACCATGCACGTGGCAGAAGCATCGGAAGTTGCGTTTGAAAAACTTGCGGTTGAGCTTGAACAGGAATTGAAAGAAAAAGGCAAAATCTTTATCCAAAAAGATTCTGGTATGTTTGAAGCGATAAAATAACATTCCTACTCTGGTGGTCGAGTAGCCTGAGGCGATAGCCGAAGGCGTATCGAGACCACCAATTACAAGTAAGAATGAAATTCGATGATGTGGTCTCGATACGGGCTTCGCCCTACTCGACCACCAGATGTAATAGGAGCAATCATGGACTGGAAAAATCAAGTCGTACTCATCACAGGCGGAACGGGTTCCTTCGGCAAGAAATTCACGAAGACTTTGCTCGAAGAAAAACAGCCGAAGAAGATCATCATCTTCAGCCGTGATGAGTTGAAGCAACACGAAATGCAAACGAGCGGATATAACCATCCCTCACTGCGGTATTTTATTGGTGATGTGCGTGACCGCGACAGACTCGTCCGTGCCATGCACGGCGTGGATATCGTTGTCCATGCCGCGGCGTTGAAGCAGGTGCCAGCCTGTGAGTACAACCCGATGGAAGCCATCAAGACCAACATCATGGGCACGGCGAATGTGGTCGAAGCGGCGTTGGATGCGGGCGTGAAGAAGGTCATGACCATCAGCACGGACAAAGCCGTCAGCCCTGCGAATCTTATATGGTGCAACCAAACTCGCCGCTGAAAAATTGACCGTTCAAAGCAACGCCTATGCCGCAGGCAAAGCGACCCGCTATTCGTGTGTCCGATACGGGAATGTCGTCGGCTCACGTGGCTCGGTCGTTCCGTTGTTCCTCAAACAGCGTGAGAGTGGTTCTGTTACCATCACCGATGACCGCATGACTCGTTTCTGGCTGTCGCTCGATCAGGGTGTCCAATTCGTAATTGACTGCATCGAACAGATGGAAGGCGGCGAAGTGTTCGTGCCGAAGATCCCCAGCACCAAGGTCATTGACCTTGCCACAGCCATCGTGCCGAATGCGAAGGTCAATATCATCGGCATCCGCCCTGGCGAAAAACTGCACGAAGACCTGATCTCGGACGATGAAGCCCGTCACACGATTGAACTCGACAAGATGTACGTCATCCAACCTGCCGAAGCGACATGGTTCGGTTATTCATGGAAGGATAAAGGCAAAGCCGCTCCCTGAAGGTTTCAGATACACCAGCGACAACAACTCCGAATGGCTGGATATTGATGGCATCAAGGAATTTGTCGCACCGTTTGAAGAGTTGTTCAAGCAAGGGAAACTCGAAGGATAATGTCATGCTGAGCAAAGCGAAGCATCTCTACGACGACATAAGAGACTCTTCGGTCGCTAGTGCTCCCTCAGAGTGACATAAACAACTTGAAACCTGGAACTTAAAACATGAAACTATTAATTACTGGCGCAAGCGGACTACTCGGAATTAACCTCGCAATGGAAGCCATGAGCGAGCATGAAGTCATTGGCGTGGATAGAGGCAGATTGCAATCTGCTCCGTTCCCAGTGATCAAGATCAATTTTTTCAATAGCCGCGCATTTGATTCGACGTTGAATTCAACCCAGCCTGATTGGGTCGTCAACTGTTCTGCGTTGGCGAATCTGGATGAATGTGAGAAACATCCCGACCAGGCGAAAATCCTCAACGTAGACCTGCCGCGTGAATTGGCAGCAGCCTGTGCAAAGCGAAATACGAAGTTCATCCATCTTTCCACCGACGCGGTTTTCGATGGCACAAAAGAAGGCGCATATACCGAAAATGATGAACCGAATCCGCAGAGTGTATACTCGCAAACAAAACTCGATAGCGAGCGCGCCGTGCAGGAAGCCAACCCGCAAGCGATTATTGCAAGAGTCAATTTCTACGGCTGGTCGATGAGCGGACGAAGAAGCCTTGGCGAGTTCTTCGTCAACAATCTGAGCGAAGGCAATAACGTCAACGGCTTCACCGATGTCATCTTCTGCCCGATGTGGGTCAATCACCTTGCGCAAACTCTTATCGCCATGCTCGAGAAAGATTTGCACGGCTTGTACCACGTCGTTGGCGCACAGCCGATGAACAAGTATCAGTTCGGGGTGGAAGTGGCGCGCAAGTTCGGGCTGAAAGAAAGCCTCATTGCGCCGCAATCAGTCGAAATGTCCAGCCTGACCGCCAAACGTTCCCACAATTTATGGCTGTCTATCCACAAACTGTCCACAGATTTGGGGCGTCCCCTCCCCGAATTCTCCACTGGTTTGGACGGTTTTTACACACAGTTCCAGCAGGGTTATCCACAAAAAATCAGGGGTTATCAACAGTAAGTACTCGCAAAACCCGAACTTTATCCACAGGATGTCCACATGAAAAATCTGCTCAAACTCGAAGAACTCTTGATGCTCGGACTCGCTCTTTTTCTTTTTTCGAAATTGGATTACGGATGGGGTGCTTCGCGATACGCGCTCCTGTTTTTTGCGCCCGACCTCCC
>CAVSRF010000052.1:0-45180 GCA_963730175.1 uncultured Chloroflexia bacterium
AGCACGGTCACAAAGACAGCCATAATCAAATCAAAGAAGCGATATTGTTTCATAAATTTAAAGTCACCTTTTATTTTGGCTGTAATCCGGTGGTTGAGCGCAAGCAGTCGAAACCACCGAATTCTCTTTATAAATTTACCCTATCCCCTCGCGTGGACGGAACCGAGACCACCAGAAAATTCACATCTTCTTTTGATCGATTTTTGAATTGATGTTTCACATGCGGTTCAATTTCAAATCCCTGTCCTTTCTGCAAAACAACTTCACGATCTTCAAAAACCATCGTCCCTTCACCTTCGAGGATATAAAAGAACTGCCGCGCCGTGTTGTGATAATGCGTCACTTCTGCGCCGCCAGCAGGGACACGTTCTTAAATCACGCTCATGTCATCACGCTTGAGCAAATGCCAGCCATCGCAGACATCACCCCAAATGTAATGTTCCGTATTTTCAATGGAAACGACCATGTATAACTCCAATTGAAATCCAAAGTAGTCAAGAGATTTTTATGTTCTTGTTTACGTGCAAAAGCCCGAGAAAAAGAAGGGTCGAACTTCTGGCAAAAGACAGGCGAAACAACTCTTGTCTGTGAGGGAGGGACCCCAGTACACTGGAAGGCATGAGCAAAGGACATCAGCGGCATTCGCATTCTCCTGAAACGAAAACGGAAGAGATCCGTGGACTGAAAACAACTGTCGCAGGCGCTGGAGATCATTCAGAAACAACAAAAGCAGATCGAACGGCTGCAACAGATCGTGGAACAGCAGCAGGCGAGATCGAGGAACTGAAGCGGATCGGAAGCGTCAGGCGGCGCCGTTCGCGCGGCGGCACTGGGTGGAGAAGCCGAGACGTCCGGGACGCAAGCGCGGACAGGGCAAGTTTGCTCGTCGTGAACTGCCGAAGGTGGTGAAGATCCATGAAACGAAAGAAGCGAAACTGGACGGCTGTCCGGAGTGCGGGGGGCATCTGCAGGCGATCCGCCAACAGGAGCAGTACGTCACGGACATTCCGGTGGTGGAAGTGCAGACGACGTGTTTTGTGACCTATAGCGGCTACTGCCCAGAGTGTCACAAGCGAGTTCGTTCGCAGCATCCGGACCGACCTCGCTTGCCACAGGAGCCGCCGGTGTGATGGTGGGACCACGGGCGAAGGCCCTGGCGGCGGATCTCAAGCATCGACTGGGTGTCTCGTATGGCAAGGTCAGTGAAGTACTCAACGACACCTTTGGATTGCAGGTGAGTAGAAGTGGCTGGTGTCAAGCCGATCAGAAGCTGGCTCATACCGCCCAGCCCGTGTATGTCGAGTTGCTGGAGGCTATCCGCCGGTGCAGTGTAGTCAATGCGGATGAGACCGGTTGGCGGATCGGGACGCTGGCCGCTTGGTTGTGGGTCTTCACCCACCAAGAAGTGACCGTGTATGCCATCCGCGATAATCGCAGCAGTGACGTGGTGATCGATGTCCTGGGGGAAGAGTTCAAAGGCATTCTGACCACGGACTGTTATCTGGCCTATGATGATCGGAAACTGAAGGAGTGGCTCAAACAAAAATGTGTTGGTCATCTGCTGAAAAATTTGAAGGAGATGAAGGAGAGCAAGAGTGGCCGAGCCCTGCACTTTGCCCGCCAGGTGACGATTGTCTTGCAGGAGGCTCTGGCGTTGAAAGCCGAGAAAAACCGCCTGGATCCCTTCACGTTTCATCAGCGAGCCCAGGAACTGGAATCTCATTGGATCTCTTGATCGCGCCGCACCGCCGCCCTCTCCGATCGTGATAATGCCCGCTTCGCCAAGCGCTTGCGTAAACATCGTCCGCATTTGCTGCGCTTCCTGTATGTCGACGAGTTGGAGGCCACCAACAATCTGGCGGAGCGCATGTTGCGCCCTGCGGTCATCACGCGCAAGACCAACGGTTGTAATCGCAACCGCAGCGGTGCGATGACCCATGCCATTTTGGCGAGTGTTTTGGTTACCTGTCGTCAACATGCCATTCCTATCCTGGATTATCTGGTCCAACTGCAACAATATGGTGGAACACCGTCAGCTTTGGTCACGGCCACTCCACTCCAACTAGACACGTCCTGCTTCGCCTATCATTGAGCGCTAAACAAGAGATTTTTATTTTAGCACAAATATTCTAGGAAAGAAGAATTTTGTCTTCCCCACTATAAACAAATTCACAAAACAGGAGTCGAATTCGCCTTTCTCGATCATTCTGCAAAACGAACACAGATCACTCGTAGATGTGGGCTGTCCGCATTTGGGGCAGGCGTGTAGATGCGCACGCTCGATATTTTGTTCGATGAACAAGTCACCGCTTTTTCGTGCCTCGAGAAAACGCAGGTAAAACGTCAGCTTGGCACCGGGACGAGTTGTTTCAAGTTGGTTGAGCAATTCCTTGTAATAAATGGATTGTGACCCTTCGGCGAATGGACATTCATCATAAATATATTCAATCCCCCGCGAGAGGCAATACGCCGTCATCTCACGTTCGTAGAAACGACACAACGGCTTGACCTTGCGCGCCAATCCATCCGACTCAGGCAGGACCGGTCCCTGCCGCAGAAGATATTCACTCGACCAGTTCAACGTGTTGCCAAATAGCACAGCAGCCTCATCGTCGAGATTATGCCCGGTCGCAAGCACAGCATACCCCAGGTCACGCGCGAGGCGGTTCATCTCGTGACGTTTCGCCAATCCGCACACTGCACACGGCTTGCCATATCCACGATGGGAGATTTCCGCAAGCACAGGGATGGGCTGTCCGTATTCTTTTTCAATATCCACAACATGGAGCTTTAGATTATTTTCATCCGCAAACTTTTGGGCAAGTCGTTGCGACTCGTGTGAATAATTTATTCCGCCGTCGATGCCGAGACCAAGATACAAACCATCCGCGTCATAGCCAAGCCGGGTGAGAATATCCCACAGCGCAAGCGAATCCTTGCCGCCCGAAACTGCGACAAGGACCTTTTCATAACGCGTGAACATTTCATACTTTTTGATAAAACGCTCGGTCTGTTCGGGAATCCATTCGAGATAATGTTCCTTGCACAACGCCAGCTTATGTTGGCGCATATTAACAGATGCTTTTTCACCGCATTTTCTACATTTCATGGCAACCACCCGTCATTGCGAGGAGCGCTTGTTGAGACGAAGCAATCTTCGATTGAAACAGGAGATTGCTTCGGGCTATCGCCCTCGCAACGACACGAGCCTCCAGAAATCACCGCAACCAATTTGACCTCATCGCCGTCCTTCAAAATCTCATCATCCAGGATCATCTCACCATCGCGCGTTGCGATCACCGATTCAGACAGGACGCTGATCTTCTTCAGAGAATCAAGCAGGGTCATCCCCGGCTTCACCTCATATTCCTTATCGCGCAATATCAATTTCACGGTCATAATTTGAGATTCTATCATAGCCAAAACTCTTCAACACGGCTTCGCCAGTACGAGACTCCACCCTCCAATATCTTGACTCTCCACCGGCTTCCCTGTACGATTGAAACATGAAAATCGGAATGATGGCAGATACGTACAAGCCGTATGTCAGCGGCATTACAAGTTATATAGACCTGAATAAACGTGCCCTTGAAAATGCAGGGCACGAAGTATATGTCTTCACCTTCGGCGACCTCGATTATCAGGATGACGAACCCCACGTCATCCGAAACCCGGGGGTGCCCATTGCAGACACGGGCTTTTATCTCTCCATGCGCTACAAGGCTAAATACAAGAAACTCCTCCAAACCATGGATGTGGTTCATGTTCACCATCCATTCCTCAGTGGACGTCTTGCCCTCAGCTATTGCCGCCGTCCACAGATCCCCATTATTTTCACCAACCACACACGCTACGATCTGTATGCGCAGGCACGTATGCCGTTCATGCCCGAAGAGGTTAGCAACGGGTTACTTCATGCCTACATGCCTGATTTTTGCAGTGAAATGGACATGGTCATTTCACCATCGAATGGCATGAAAAAAATTATGCGGCAATACGGCGTGGAGAGTGATATCGAAGTCGTTCCCAACGGCGCCGACCTGACATGCTTCCATTCAGCCAAGCCCCTCTCACGCTGCTGAATTCGGTTTTACAGATGACGATATCCTATTGGTCTATGCAGGGCGCATCGCACCGGAGAAAAATCTCGAATTTCTGATCCAATCGTTTGCCGGTGTTTCCCAAGTGCTTCCAAATGTATACCTGCTGATCATCGGTGGCGGACAAAAAGAACACGTCGAAGAATTGAAACTGCTTCCGGGCGAACTGGGCGTTCACGACCGTGTCCGATTTGTTGGACTGATCCCTTATGAGAAGCTTCCACCCCACCTTGCCATGTGTGATATCTTCGTCACCGCCTCCGTCACAGAAGTCCATCCGTTTTCGGTGATCGAAGCCATGGGAACAGGACTCCCCGTCCTGGGTATCGACTTACCCGGAGTTGGCGATTTAATCGTGGACGGGAAAACTGGTCTGCTTGCGACAGAGGATATCGCCTCCTTTACAGCCAAACTCACCTACCTTTGTCTGAACAGAGATCTGCAAAAGAAGTTCGGCGCGGCGGCTCGGAAAGCCTCTGAAGAATATTCCATAGACCGTACCATCAAGATTATGCTCGGTCATTACACGCGCCTCACGCAAAACACCAAACCTGTAAAGCCTAAACTGGACGAACGCCTACAAGCCATTTTGGAAGAGTTCCTGAAATGAATCATAATCAACGTATCGGTAAGTGGGGTGAAGATACCGCTACAGATTATCTCAAGCAAAAAGGCTATGAACTTGTTGCACGTAACGTCCGTACTCCCTACGGTGAAATCGATATCATCGTCAGGCAAGGTGATGTCACCGTCTTCGTCGAAGTCAAAACACGGACATCGAACAAGATGGGATTGCCCGAAGAAGCCATTACGCCGCGCAAACGCGAACACATGCTCGCCGCGGCAGACCATTACGCGGCAGAAAATGAAATCGACCACTGGCAAATCGATGTGATTTCAATTGAGGGAAAGCCAGAGTCCACACCGAAGATTACTCACTTTGAAAATGCAATCTAACCTATCACCCTTATCCCAACCCCTTATCCTGATTGTTGGACCGACAGCCGTCGGCAAGACGGAGATTTCCATTCAACTGGCAGAACGGTTGAATGGAGAGATCGTCTCTGCGGATTCACGTCTGTTTTATCGCGGGATGGATATTGGCACAGCAAAACCGTCGCGTGAAGAGCAGGCGCGTGTGCCGCATCATTTGATCGATATTGCCAGTCCTGATGAGATACTCAGTCTGGCTGTCTTTCAACAGAAGGCGCATGAGGTTATCGCAGACATTCATACACGAAACAAATTGCCATTCCTTGTTGGGGGCACAGGACAGTACGTCCGTGCGGTAACGGAGGGATGGACTCCGCCTGAGGTTGTTCCAAATGAAGGTTTGAGGAATGAATTGGAAAGAATGAAGGAAGAAAGAGGGATCGCAGTGGCTACACGACAAACTCAAGAGCCTTGATCCTGTTTCGGCAGAGAAGATCGATGCACGAAATTATCGTCGAACGATACGCGCATTGGAAGTCATTATGACAACCGGAAAGAAATTCTCTGAACAACGCAGGCAATCCGATTCGCCATATCATTTAATTACGATTGGGCTGATGCGTCCGCGCGAAGAGTTGTATCAACGGGTTGACCAACGCATCGACGCGATGTTTGCAGAACGGATTTTTGGATGAGGTCAAAGGTTTGTTGGATAAAGGCTTCTCCCCCACTCTGCCAACGATGTCCGCTATTGGATACCGTGAATGTGTGGAAGTGCTTCAAGGGAAGATAAAGGTTGAAGAGGCGAAGCAGGCGATCCGTCGCGCGACGCGGGTTTTTGTCCGCAGGCAGGCAAATTGGTTTAAGGAGGCTGATCCGAATATTCATTGGTTTAAAGTTGAGGATGGAATTGTAGATAAGATTGAGGAAAATATTCGCCAGTTGGTTGACTTTTGATTCTTCCTTGTATATACTGAGAATAACCAAGTAAAGGAGAGGCATCATGATGAATGACCGTCCGTGGCTTGCTCATTACGACAAAGGGGTTCCGCAGACAATCGAATACCCAAAAGAGCCGTTGTTTCATTTTTTGGAAGAAGCAGCGCGTAAGTATCCAGACCGTGCCTGTACGATTTTTAAGGGCGCGGTCATTTCATACCGCGAAATGAACGCATTGACCGATCACATGGCGGCGGCATTGGTGGAGATGGGTGTAAAAAAGGGCGACCGGGTGGGAATTTTTATGCCGAATACACCGCAATTTGTGATCGCATACTTCGGCATCCTTAAGGCAGGTGGGGTTGTAGTGGCTGTGAATCCTACCTATCCCGTGGATGAGATATTGACACCGGTTAACGATGCGAACATCGAGGTGATGTTCACGCTGAGTCGCTTTTACAGCAAGTTACAGGATGTAAGAAAGAAATCCAAACTAAAGAAGATCATCGTTTCCAATATCAAGGAAACATTTCCACCGCTGCTTAAGTTCATATTCACAATCGCGCTCGAAACAAAGGATGGCGACCGCGTATCAGAGCTTGCTGATGGCGATGTATGGATGCAAGATCTGCTCAAGAAACATACCAACTCTCCGAAGCCAAATATTGAGGTTACGCCAGACGATACCGCTCTGTTCCAATATTCAGGCGGCACGACAGGTGTACCCAAAGGCGCAGTCGCCATGCATAGGAACGTGGTAGCGAATACGCTTCAAATCAAAAACTGGATGACCGGTCTCGAGGAAGGGAAGGAAGTAGTATTGATGGGCATTCCTCTTTTCCATGTGTATGGCATGGTCGCGGGGATGAACTTCGCCATGGCAACCGGAGCCAGTATGGCGATGGTGCCGAATCCTCGTGATTTGAAAGATGTCCTGGAAAACATCAGCAAATACAAGGCAACCATCTTCCCTGGTGTGCCTTTACTTTATAACAGCATCAATAACCATCCCGATGTAAAGGCTGGGAAGTACGATCTTTCTTCGATCAAGGCTTGCATCTCCGGTTCTGCGGCTTTGATGCGCGAAACCAAGGAGCAATTTGAAAAGCTGACAGGTGGCAAAGTGTTCGAGGGCTATGGTCTCTCAGAAGCGCCAACTGCCACTCATTGCAATCCCCTTACTCGGCGTAAACAAGACTGGTTCCATCGGCATGCCCTTACCTGATGTGGATGTGAAGATCATCAGCCTTGATGACGGCGAGACGGAATTACCTCAAGGTGAAATCGGCGAGATTGTGGTTCACGGTCCGCAGGTAATGAAGGGTTATCACAACATGCCAACCGAGACAACCAACGCACTTCGTCAGTTGAAAGACGGCAAAACTTGGTTGTTCACCGGCGATATCGCCCGCATGGATGAAGACGGTTACTTTTACATTGTTGACCGCAAGAAGGAGCTTATCAAACCGGGCGGCTTCCAGGTATGGCCCCGTGAAGTGGAAGAAGTCATTAGCGCACACCCGAAAGTTTTGGAGGTTGGCGTGGGCGGCATCCCTGACCCGAAGAGCGGGGAGACCGTCAAAGCATGGATCGTAGTCAAACCCGGTGAGTCCTTGACCGAGGATGAAATCAAAGCTTTCTGCAAGGAACGCCTTGCACCCTATAAAGTCCCGCGTCAGGTGGAATTTAGAACCGAGTTGCCGAAGACAACCGTTGGAAAGATATTGCGACGCGAATTGGTAAGGCAGCATAAAGAGGGTGAAAAGTAGACACGTAGAAAGGAAACAAGTAGACAGGTACACAAGAAATATAAAGAGAGCCTCCCGAAATTCGGGAGGCTCTCGTGCTTACATGTATACGTATTTTACTTGTGTACTTACGCGATCTGAGGCGTACCGCTCTTCTTGGGGAACGGTGGCGGGAAGATCGCTTCGAAATCTTCACGAGTGAGCGTTTCAACTTCGAGTAATTTCTGCGCAACTGCATCCAGTTGTTTTCGGTACTTCGTCAGTAATTTTCTCGACAGCTTGTAAGAGTTGTCTACGATCTTGCGGACTTCGACATCAATCTGCTCGGCAACAGCTTCAGAATAATCACGTTGTTCAGAGATCTCGCGCCCAAGGAAAATCATTTCCTCTTTTTGCCCGTAGACTCGCGGTCCCATTTCAGTGCTCATTCCCAAACGAGTGACCATATTGCGTGCAAGGCGAGTCACCTGCTCAATATCATTCGACGCACCAGATGTGATGTCGTCGAATACGATCTCTTCGGCAACGCGTCCGCCTAGCATATAAGCCATGTTGGCAAGCAATTTCTTGCGGGAATAGAGCAAGCGATCTTCATCAGGACGGAACCATGTGAGTCCGCCAGCCTGACCGCGACCCACGATAGTCACTTTTTGGACGGGATCGGCTTCAGCGATGGCATTGCCCACGACGGCATGACCAGCCTCATGGTAGGCAATGATGCGTTTCTCTTCTTCCGAGATCAGGCGGGACTTTCGTTCTGGTCCCATCACGACACGCTCGATCGCCTCTTCAAGTTCGGCTGCCCAATGGATTTCTTGTTGCGACGAGCCGCAAGGATGGCCGATTCATTGACAAGGTTCTCAAGGTCGGCGCCCACAAATCCGGGTGTGCCGCGGGCAAGCGAACCAAGATCAACATTCGGTTCCAATGGCTTGCCTTTGACATGAACCTTAAGGATGGCTTCGCGTCCCTTCATATCGGGGCGATCAAGGGTCACGCGGCGGTCAAAGCGACCGGGGCGCATAAGAGCCGGATCAAGAATATCGGGACGGTTGGTCGCGGCGATAATGATGACGTTCGTATCCGTGTCAAAGCCGTCCATTTCGACGAGCATCTGGTTGAGGGTCTGTTCGCGTTCATCGTGTGAACCGCCCAGCCCTGCCCCACGCTGACGACCGACCGCGTCAATTTCATCTACAAAGATGATACAGGGTGAATGTCGTTTTGCTTGTTCAAAAAGGTCACGTACACGGCTGGCACCGACACCCACGAACATTTCAACAAATTCGGAACCGGAAATGGAGAAGAACGGAACACCTGCTTCGCCAGATACAGCTTTCGCTAGGAGCGTTTTACCAGTTCCTGGAGGTCCGACCAAAAGGACACCCTTGGGAATACGCGCTCCCAACTGAATAAACTTCTGCGGTTCCTTCAAGAACTCGACAATTTCTGCAAGCTCCTGCTTGGATTCTTCCGCTCCAGCCACATCTTGAAACGTAACGGTTGGATGCTCGCCACTAAACATGCGTGCGCGAGATTTACCAAACGACATGGCAGCATTGTTCGATCCCTGCGCCTGCCGGAAGATAAACCAGAATATACCGACCATCAACAAAAGGGGTAGAAGATAAACAAAGAAGCCACCCAAACCGCTCTCCCAGAACGAGGGAGCCTTGACTTCAATTTTTATGTTAGCAGGAGAGAGTTGTTCAGGGGTGACACCCAGACTGATCAACTGTTCAACCAGTGTAGAGCCGGACTTCTTTATATGATTCAATACCGGTTTTTACCTGGGTCTCATCACCAGTCTTGTAGATAACTCGTAAACTGCCGGTATTATCGATAACAATCCGCGCCACCTGGTCGGATTTGATCGCCTGTGCCACTTCATTGATCGTCAGCGGTTCGGCGGTGGATGACCCATTTTTTACTGCTGTCACTACCATGGCAACCACGGCAACGATCAACAAAAAGGTCACGATAAAAGATTGGTTTCTAGGATTCACTATGCCTCCAAATATAATTCCGCTGAGATTATACCAACAGGGACCACTCAGGAATAGCCCATTTGAACTTCTTTATATAATTCTCTAATACAACCGTTTTTATGGATTATCGGGGTCTGGACGTGGAAAATCGTCCGCCTCTTACTCGATCACCAACTCCACCGGACAATGGTCGGAGCCAAGTACATCATCGTGGATGATCACATCCTTCACACGGGAGACCAGATTTTCAGAAATCAGGAAATAATCAATGCGCCACCCAACGCCGCGTTCGCGCGCATTGGAGATATACGTCCACCAGGTGTACTGAACGCGCTCCGGGTATAGCTTACGGTAAATATCTACAAAACCATGATCCAGAAATTTCTGCACCCATTCACGTTCTTCCGGCATAAAACCGGATGTCTTCGCATTTGTTTTTGGATTCTTCAAGTCAATGGGCATGTGTGCGGTATTGAAGTCGCCGGTGATGATAACGCTCTCACCCTTTTTATGTAGATCATCACACAGTTTCAACAAATGAGCGTAAAAATCGAGCTTATACTCCACGCGATCGTGTCCACGTTGTCCATTCGGGAAGTAAATGTTGAATAGACGGAAACCAGGATGAAGCGTAGAAATGACGCGTCCTTCCACGTCGAATCTCGCATCCCCCATTCCCATCTGAATATCCAGTGGTTGTTCTTTATAGAAGGTTGCCACACCACTGTAACCTGCTTTTTCCGCTGGATTCCATGCATACGGATAGGGTAACGATCCCGCCTGATCATCGGATAACTGATCGGGGCGCGCTTTCACTTCCTGCAAGCACAACACATCAGGCGAGTGCTTCCACGCCCAATCCAATGCGCCTTTTTTTAGGGCGGCGCGAATACCGTTGACGTTCCATGTTACTATCTTCATCGTTCTCACTTTATGGTAAACTTCACACAATCAAACTATGAATGCCAAACTGAAATGTATCCTGTGTGTTGAAGACGAACCCGAAATGATCGATCTGATTCGGTTGATTTTAGGGCGCCGCGGATTTGATGTAAAAGGCGCAACTGGCGGTTTAGAGGGTCTAAGGATGATCCACAAAGAAAAGCCCGACCTCATACTGCTTGACTTGATGATGCCCGATATGGACGGATGGGAAGTATACCAGCAGATAAAAGCTGACGAGAAAACAAGAGACATTCCAGTCATTGTCGTCACAGCAAAAGCGCAAAGTATCGACAAAGTTCTTGGACTGCACATCGCCAAAGTGGACGACTACATCGCCAAGCCTTTCAGTCCACAAGAACTTGTCGACAGTATCGAAAAAGTTCTGGCAACGAAAGCCTAAACAACGAGGCGATCCATTTGAAGGACGCCTCGTTTTCAATTGACCCATGTCCAAACAAATCCTCATTGAAAACAAGAACAGAGAAATCAAGAAGCTGCCGCTCATAAAATATTGCGACACCTTTCTGACCCAGTTACGTGGATTTACCCTCCGCTCCCGCCTCTCGCGTGACGAAGGTCTGGTTCTCGTTGGGACGCGTGATTCACGCCTCGACTCTTCCATCCATATGCTGTTCGTATCTTTTGACCTGGCTGTCATATGGATCGACTTAGACTTTCAAGTAGTGGACAAGGTACTTGCCAAGTCATGGAAACCTGCCTATTTTTCAAAACAACCTGCAAAATATGTCCTCGAAATCCATCCAGACCGATGGGGCGATTATGAAATCGGCGACAAGGTGCAGTTCACGAATGTTTAAACGTATTGTTTTTCTTTTCCTTATTCTTGCTGTATCCATGGCACCTGTTCAAAACGTCTCTGCGCAATCCAGCGGACCCATCTACATCATTCAAGAAGGGGACACACTTTACAATGTCGCTTTGCGGTTCAACGTTTCGCTTGATGATTTGATCGCGGCAAACCCGTCCATCGATCCCAATGTCCTTGCGGCAGGTCAACAGGTTGTAATACCCGGTCTCGAAGGGGTGACAGGCGTTCTTCAAACGGAGGTCGTCCCCTTTGGAGATTCGCTGAAAAGTTTAAGTAGAAGAACCCGGGTCTCAGACTCACAACTCATAAAATTAAAATCGGCTCGTTAGCCCGACGGAACTTTATGTGGGTGCCAGCATGATCCTCCCTGTGCAAGAAGGAGAAACAGACCTGACATCCCGCGCAAATCTGGCATCCGGCGAATCATTACTGGAACTAGCCGTCAAACAGAACAGCGACCCATGGACACTTGCATCAGTCAACAGCCTCGGTGGAACATGGGACGTGTTATCTGATGATACCTTTTACACTCTTGCCGGCAGCAACAACGAAAACGCAAATGGATTGCCTGCTGCTTTCCAGGGCATAAGCGTTTCTCCCCTTCCATTGGTTCAAGGCGCCACTGAAGTTATTAAAGTGCAAACACAAGCAGGCGCTACGGTTTCCGGGAGTTCTTGTAGACAAACCCCTGCATTTTTTTCAGGATGGAAACGACCAGGTTGCATTACAGGGAATCCATGCCTTGTTGGCGCCGGGCATATATCCATTACAGATAGAAACAACCCTTCCAGATGGAAACAAACAATCTTTCGAGCAAATGGTATTGGTTACTTCAGGAAATTATCCAAAGGAAACGCTGGTGGTTTCCACCGAGTTGACTGACCCCGCAGTGACGGGACCGGAAGATGAACAAGTACAAAAGATCGTCGCACCTGTCACGACAAACAAACTCTGGCAAGGTGTATTCACTCCTGCCAGATTTCCGGTGACCAGCTTTGTATCTATGATCGATTTGGGACACGTCGCTCTTTTAACGGAAGTGCTTATGACTACTTTCATTCTGGACTGGATTATGGCGTTTGTTCCCCAGAGAAACCCTACGATATTTACGCAACCGCACCCGGCACTGTTGTTTTCGCCGGTCCATTGACCGTACGCGGCAATGCCACATACATAGATCATGGCTGGGGAGTTTATTCTGCCTACTTTCACCAGAAAGAGATTTATGTTTCTGTTGGTCAACAGGTTCAAGCTGGTGAATTGATCGGGCAAATTGGAGCAACGGGACGGGTGACTGGTCCACACCTGCATTTTGAAGTATGGGCTGGCGGCGTCCAGGTGAATCCGGCTTGATTGGCTGAATTAGGCTTACCCTTAAATTTAAGAATGAGGCGTTGCACTTCATCCTTGTTTATGCTACACTCAAAAAATCCTCGGAGGCACCTGTGTCTACTCTTTCCATCGTCAACTTCCTAAAACAATGCGATATTTTTTATCAATTCACGCCAACCCAGCTTGAACTTGTGGCAAATCTGTGCCAGGAAGTATCCTATCAAAAGGATGACCTGATCTTCAAGGAGAACAGTGGAAGCAAGGAACTCTACATTATTATTCAGGGCGAGGTCGATATTATTGTAGACCCTTCCCTTGTAGGTACCACCGAGGACGGCATCGAGAACAAAACAATAGCCACCATGCGTCGGGGACAATCTTTTGGAGAAGTTGCCTTGGTGGATGAAGGACTGCGTTCTGCTTCAGCTTGTGCGGCTCAAAAGGATACCCGCCTTTTGATCATCGCGCGCGATAAGTTGATCATGTTATGCGATACATATCCACAGCTTGGATATAGGCTGATGTACAACCTGGCAGCGGATCTCGCAATGAAAATCCGAAATACTGACCTGCGGATACGTGAACAACTTTTATATACAACCCAGATTAAGAAATAAGATTATCCAAAAGAAGACTTGACCCCATGCCGGATTTCACGTACTATTAGCGATAATTAGTACATGAAAGGTCGTGTATTTGTTACATTTAAACATTTTTCTGTTTTAAACCGTGAGAAATTAAAGCCCGAGGAGGGGATTTTCTCCGGTTTTTTGTTAAAAGTAAGGAAGTAAATAGTCTCGACCAAAGGAGGTGATGCCGACAAAGCAGTGCGTTGTCAGCTCGTTAATGTGCAACCCGCGTTTTAGCGGGAAGTTTTGATAATCATCAAAATATTTGGAGGAGGAAGAATGTTTAAGCGTACGTCTGTTTTACTCGCAGTATTGTTGGTTGCCAGCATGATCCTTTCAGCATGCGGTGCAGCCAGCGGATCCAAAGTCATCAAAATCGCCACTCAAAGCCCCCTTTCTGGAGGTCAATCGATCTTGGGTGTAGACATCAAAAACGGTGCTGCACTGGCTGTCGAGCAGTTGGGCGGACCATTGACCGATATGGGTTTCACACTTGAACTTGCCCCATATGACGATCAGGCAACTCCTGATGTCGGTGTTGCCAACGCCAAGAATATTGTTGCAGATTCTGCGATCCTTTGCGGTGTCGGTCACTTGAACTCCGGCGTTATGATCCCGTCATCCGAGGAATATCACACTGCTGGTCTCGCATTCGTTTCACCTGCGAACACCAACCCAGTTGTGACCACCCGTGGTTACGCTGAAGTCAACCGCGTGGTCGGTCGTGATGATGTGCAGGCTCCTGTGGCTGAAGCTTATGCTCTCAATCAACTCGGCGCCAAATCCGTTTACATCATTCACGATAAGACCGCTTACGGTCAGGGTGTGGCTGAATTCTACCGCGGTGCCGCCGAAAAAGACGGTTTGGAAGTTCTCGGCTTTGAAGGCACCGAAGAGACCGCCAACTTCGATGCGATCATTACACCGCTTCTTGCCGCCAACCCCGATGTTGTATTCTTCAGTGGAATTTATAACCAGGCTGGTGTGTTCTTCAAGCAGGCGCGCGATGCCGGTTATGAAGGCACATTTGAAGGTACCGATGGTATGGACTCCAGCGACCTCGCTGCTTTGGCTGGCGATGCCTTGACCAAGGGCGGTGGCATGGTTTACACCTCTGTTGCTGGTCCCGCCTCAGCCTACCCGAAAGCCGCGAAATTCGCTTCGGATTTCGCCGCCAAATTCGGCGCCACTCCCCAGCCATTTGCCGCTCAGGCTTATGACTCGGCAGGCGTTTGCTTAGCCGCTATCAAAGCCGCAGCTGACGCTGCTGGTGGCAAGATGCCAACTCGTGAGGCTGTTCGCGACGCGATCCGTTCATTGTCGTATGATGGTCTTACCGGCTCCATCTCCTTCGACAGCATTGGCGATCTGCCAACCGCCAAGTACTTTGTGATCAAGGTTAACGCAACATCATCCGATACCTGGAGCTCGAACGAGATCGTTGCTGAACTCGACTTCGCTTCCCCGGGCATGGGTGAATAAAAATTAGTTGCCATCTGGCAATGTACGGAACCTCTCTCCCTGAATATTCAGGGAGAGAGGTTCACAATATGACAAATAATAAAGGGATCTAACATGAAGAATTTCGCTTCAAACCCAATATACAAATTCATCATATTCCCAATTGGACAGATGCTTACGTTCATTCTCGGATCTGGCATAATACTTTCTGCATTTATCATATTATTAGCATATGTTTTCAGAAGTACCATCACTAATCTGGACCTGGTTGAGAGAACGCTTACAATCCTTCCAAAGGTTTTGATCGACGGTATCACGATTGGGTTTGTCTACGCTACCATCGCGCTGGGATACACTATGGTATATGGCGTTCTGGAATTTATTAACTTTTCACACAGCGAGATATTCATGGTCGGCGGCGTTGTCGGCGTAGAGTTGCTTGAATATTTTGAAAGACGGGGATCGTTAGCCACGATGAATCAATATTTTGTGATCACAATTACCATTATTTTTGGCATGATCATCGCTGGCGGTCTCGCCGTAGCCGTGGAACGGGTTGCCTATAAACCACTGCGCGGTGCCCCACGCCTTGTCCCACTAATTTCTGCCATCGGTATGTCGTTCTTTCTGCAGGATGCGGTTCGCTTGATCCTCGGTCTAACTACCGGCGAATTCAATGTGATCCTCCCACAGTTTGGAACCTTCGACCAATTCCAAATCCTGAACGTCCCTGGATTGGCAGACCCTGTGCAGATCCAAAATAAGACAATCCTTCTTATAGGGGTAACAGTTGTAATGCTGGTTGGACTGAATTTTCTCGTAAACGGTACAAAGATTGGGAAAGCCATTCGCGCCGTTGCCCAGGATCGTTCCTCTGCCAGCCTTATGGGTATCAATGTAAACCTGATCATCTCAATTACATTCCTCATTGGTGGCGCATTAGGCGGCGCTGCAGGCGTATTGTTCGCACTCAAGGTGACACGTCTCGATCCCTTTGTCGGCTTCTTCCCCGGCTTAAAGGCGTTTACAGCCGCTGTTCTTGGGGGCATTGGTAACCTGACAGGCGCATTGCTTGGCGGACTTGTTTTGGGCTTGCTGGAATCATTTGGAGCATCCTACCTCGGCATCTTTACACAAGGGGCATTCGGCGCCGAATACAAAGATATTCTGGCTTTTGCCATTCTCATCATTATTTTGATCTTCCGCCCGTCCGGCTTGCTCGGTCAGACGGTGGGGCAAAAGGCTTAATCGGAATCAGGAGACCAAATAATGAAAAAATTCTTCGCTAACTTATATGCAAAAATAAATAGTGGTAACAATCCCTACTATGTAACTTTTGGGCTTTTGATCGTTGGAAGCGTGCTTGTCTATTTTTTCCAGCGTTCACTCTTGGCATTTCTGATCTTGATGCTCAGCCCCATGGCTATGTATTTCCTGAACATGAGTCCAAAGGTCAAGATATTTGCTGGCATCCTTTTGGCAGTGATCGTTTTACCTGTGCTCGGCATACGTAATATCTTCTATCTTGAAGTGATATTCCAGATCTGTGTCTTTGCGGCGCTTGCCCTCGGACTCAATATCGTTATCGGCATGGCTGGTTTGCTGGATTTAGGATATGTCGCATTTTACGCCGTAGGCGCGTACTCATGGGCTATCTTCGGTTCCAAACAATTATCCTTATTACACTCTGTGCCAGGCGCAGCTTCTCCAAATGCCGATTTTGCATTGGATCCGCGTTTATTCTGGGTATTCATCTTCCTTGGGGTTGGGCTTGCCGCAGGGATGGGTATTTTGCTGGGGCTTCCCGTCCTTCGATTGCGTGGTGACTATCTCGCCATTGTCACGCTTGGCTTTGGTGAAGTGATCCGTGTGCTTGCATTGAATCTCGATAAACCGATCAATCTCACAAACGGACCTCAGGGTATTACACCCATACAACGTCCGCCTCTGCCACCTTCAGGGATCATGGATCCGTTACGGTCACTGCTTGCCCCTATAGTGGGTCATTCAGTGACTGATGCGCAATTCTATAATGTGTTCTTTTACTTCATTGCGCTGGTCATCATTATGATCGCCATCGTGGTAGCGCGCCGTCTGGAAGATTCACGCATTGGGCGCGCATGGACTGCCATTCGCGAAGATGAAACCGCCGCCATTGCAATGGGTATCCCGCTGGTAAAAATGAAACTGGCGGCATTCGCGGCTGGTGCGTCGTTCGCAGGGGCGATGGGAGTCATTTATGCAGCGAACAGAACATTCGTGAGTCCCAAATCGTTCTCTTTCCTGCAATCCATCGGTGTGCTGACAATGGTCATTCTCGGAGGTTTGGGAAGCATCCCTGGCGTGATCTTTGGTGCGGCAGTCGTTGTGTTCCTAAACATTCAAGTATTACAGACTTTCTCGCTATTCCTGAGCAGTTTACGCCAAAGTGACGCAGTCATCCCCATCATCAATTTTGCATGGAAAGATCTTTCGAACCAACTTGATCCGGCAAAATACCAAAAACTTGTGTTCGGCTTGATTCTGGTGATCATGATGATATATCGGCCAGCCGGCTTGATCCCTGCCGCCCGTCGTCAGCGTGAACTTGTGCATGAAGATGATGAATAGGCGGATGTGACCCATGGCTTTATTACAAACCACTGACGTAGTAAAAAGATTTGGCGGACTTACCGCCGTTAACAAAATAAACTTCTCTCTCGAAAAGGGACAGATCGCCAGCATCATCGGTCCCAACGGAGCCGGGAAGACCACCTTCTTCAACAGTCTCACCGGCATCTATACTCCAGAAGAGGGTGCAATAACCTTCAATGGGCATAGCATCCTTGGGCTTCGTCCCGATCAGGTTGTGGAACATGGCATTGCTCGTACATTCCAAAACATTCGCCTGTTCGGCAGTATGACCGTGATCGAAAACATACTCGTGGGTATGCACACGCAGCTCAATCAGAAAGGTACTGATGCCCTGTTCAGGACGAAAGCTTTTCACAGTGAAGAAGCAGATGCCGAGCAAAAAGCCAAAGATCTGATGGATTATGTTGGTTTAAAGAATGTAGGCAATGAACTGGCACGCAATCTCGCTTATGGCGGACAGCGCCGCATCGAGATCGCCCGTGCCCTCGCCGCAAAGCCAACCCTCCTTTTGCTGGACGAGCCTACTGCCGGCATGAACCCCAACGAGACTGAGGAAGCCATCAAGCTTTTCCGCCGCATACGCGACGATAAAGGCATTACAGTGCTATTGATCGAACATGATATGCGCGTGATCATGAACATCTCAGAACGCATCAGCGTGATGGATTATGGTGAAAAGATCGCAGAAGGCACGCCGGCTGAGATTCGAAGCAACCCGCGTGTAATCGAAGCATATCTCGGGCGCGAAGCCGCCGCGGCACAGGCATAGGAGAATCTGCATGGGAAAAATACTTGAAGTCGACAACGTCCACTCCTATTACGGACATATCCACGCCCTCAAAGGCATCTCCCTCTATGTAGATGAAGGTGAGATCGTCTCACTGATCGGCTCGAATGGTGCAGGAAAAAGCACAACACTCCGCACCGTATCAGGACTTCTCCATCCCAAGGAAGGCACCATCAAACTGGAAGGAAAAGACATCACGCACATGGAGCCGCATACCGTTGTCAGTGTAGGTGTGGGGCACGTCCCGGAAGGGCGCGGCATATTTCCGAAACTGACCGTGCGCGAAAATCTTGATATGGGTGCGTACACGCTCAATGATGAAAAGAAAAACAACGAAAGCATGGAACAGGTCTTTGAATTGTTCCCTCGTTTGAAAGAACGTGTTGAACAATATGGCGGTACGCTCTCCGGCGGTGAACAGCAAATGCTCGCCATCGGGCGTGGACTTATGCAACACCCCCGCATCCTCATGCTCGACGAACCATCCATGGGGCTTGCGCCTGTGCTCGTCGAGCTTATTTTCGACATCATCAAGAAACTCAACGAGGAGGGCACAACGATCCTACTCGTTGAACAGAACGCACAGATGGCGTTATCCATTGCGCATCGCGGGTACGTTCTTCAGACTGGCGAGATCGTCCTTACCGATACCGCCGACAAACTCAGGAAGAACGAAATGGTGCAAAAGTCGTACCTGGGTATAGAATAAACTCAAAAACCCGTTTTCCGCCAAAGGCGTGAAAGCGGGTTTTCTTTCTCTTCAACTAAACCAAATATGGACCTACCAACTTCAGCAGACATCGTCATCATTGGCGGAGGCGTCATGGGCGCCAGCATCGCCTATCATCTCGCTTCACGCGGGACGGGGAATTTGATCCTGCTCGAGAAAGAGCCTCTCTTCGGACAGGGCTCCACCGGACGATGTGCAGGCGGAGTCCGCTACCAGTTTGGGACCGAGATCAACGTCAAGTTGTCAATCGCCAGCCTGCCCATGCTCGAAAGATTCAAAGAAGAGATCGGGCAGGAAATTGATTATCGAAAATGCGGCTATCTTTTTATACTCACCAAAGAAAATGACGCTATAGTATTTCGTCACAATGTGGAGATGCAAAACAAATTGGGGGCTGCAACTGAGTGGCTAAGCGGTGACGAAATCCGCAAGCGACTGCCCATGATGCGTCTCGACGATGTCATCGCCGGGACATTCAACCAAGAAGATGGACTCGTTGACCCAAATAGTGTCGTGATGGGATATATCAACGCCGCGCACAAACTGGGCGTCAAGACCTTCAACAACGTGGACGTAACAGGGATACACGTCAGTGGAGACAAGGTTGAAGGTGTGGAAACAAGCCAGGGGTTGATAAAGACGCGCATGGTCATTAACGCAGGCAGGTCCGTGGGCGGGACAGATCGGTCAGATGGCAGGAGTCCATCTCCCAATCATCCCTATCCGTAGGCAAATATTTACAACAAGTCCATTGAAAGGGCTGCCGAAAGATTTTCCGTTCGTCATTGATTTTGCACAGTCCCTATATTTTCATCGCGAAAGCGAGGGATTGTTGATCGGCATGAGCAATCAAAATGAGAAGGCTGGCTTTGACCAAAATGTTGACGAAGATTTTGAACTGGTCAATCTTGAAGCAGCCATTGCGCGCATGCCGATGGTTGAAAAAGCGAGCCGCGCTTCGCATTGGGCGGGTTTATATGAAGTTACACCAGATGCGCACCCGATTTTCGGCAAAACAAATGTAGATGGTTTCCTGGTTTGCGCGGGTTTTTCTGGTCACGGCTTTATGCACGGTCCCATCTCAGGGAAATTAATGAGCGAATTAATATTGGATGGTAGATTTAAGAGCGTAGATGTTTCAACGCTTGACCTTGCACGCTTCGATGAAGGAAGATTGATAAAAGAGTACAATGTGGTTTAAATAATACTCTGTTGGTTGAGTAGGCGGCGCTTGTCCGCCGTATCGAAACCAACTGGTAACAAGAAAACCTTTGCTTACAGGTGATTTCGATACGCCCCTCGCAACAAACGCTCAGGGCTACTCAACCACCGATAAATGTATAAACTATGCCCTCAGCAGAAATCATTACCATAGGAACAGAAATACTTCTCGGCGAGATCGTAGATACCAACACACGCTATATTGCCCGCACGTTGCGCGGCATGGGCGTGGACTTGTATCGCACCGTCACTATCGGTGATAACGCCGAACGAATTGCCGAATCAATACGCAATTCCATGAGCCGCGCAGAGATCATAATCACCACCGGCGGACTGGGTCCCACCGTGGATGACCCCACGCGCGAAGCAGTTGCTCTCGCGACCGGCATGGAGCTTGAATTCCGCCAGGATTTGTGGGAACAGGTCGTTGCCATTATTTCTCGCTATGGGCGCAAGCCATCCGAGAATCAAAAACGTCAGGCGTATATTCCAAAGGGCGCACTTGGCATCTCAAACCCTGTGGGTACTGCACCATGTTTCATCGTTGAGACCGAACGCAACGCGGTTATCTCCCTGCCTGGTGTTCCCAACGAAATGGAATATATTCTTCACGAGTCCATCATCCCCTACTTGCAAACCCGCTTCAACTTGAACGAGATCATCAAGATCCGCATCCTGCATTGCGCCGGTCTTGGCGAGGGCATGATCGACGAGCAAATCGCCGACCTCGAAATCTTGAGCAACCCAACCATCGGGCTCGCCGCACACACAGGCGTGGTGGATATCCGTATCGCAGCAAAGGCAAAGAACGAAGCCGAAGCCGATGAAATGATCGCAAAAATTGAAAATCAAGTACGCGAGCGATTGGGTAACGTTGTCTTCGGTGTAGATGAGGATCGAACTCGAAACCATCACCCTGAACGAAGTCGCCAAACGCGGTTGGACCCTGACCGCCATCGAATCAGGACTCGACGGACTACTGGCACGCAAAATTCCTCACACCGCCTCTTTTTCGGACCTCTCACCTGCCGCGCTCATGGACACCTTGCGCGCCGCCCAAGCCGAATCCAAAACAGACGCGGCGCTCGGAGTCGCAATCTACCTCGATGAACGCGCAGCAGAAATGGCGCTCATCACACCAGACGGAGAAAAGACTCACCGCATCACCTACGGCGGACCACCACGCAGTCTGCCGCGTTGGTCTGTCAATTTGGCATTGAACTGGCTAAGAACAAAAGCAATGGAAAAGGACAAGGATGCCGCGTAGAAAAAAATCACCATCACATGCCTGGGTCTATGCGATCTGGGGCATCAACTTTCTAGTCATTCTTTGCGCCTTGATCGCGGCAGGACTTTACTTCACCAGTCAGCACGCTTTTGCCGCAAATGACCAGCCTGTTACCCCAACCGCTACATCCCCCGTTGCAGCGCAAGTGATTCCCCCCACAAGTTTCTTTCTGCCCACGCTAACCCCCAATCCTTTTTATACTCCGCCTGTATTTGAAACATCCACACCTTTTGTTCTCGAACACGGACAACTTCCATCCGTCATCGGCTATTCATTGGGAGGTCGTCCGATTGAAGTGTATACGTTTGGCACCGGACAATATGAATATCTCATCGTAGCGGGCATCCACGGCGGAAGCGAATGGAACACAATTGCGCTCGCCAACGAGCTGATCGCATACATCAACAACCATCCCGAAATGATCCCCGCAGATGCCACGTTATATATCATCCGCAACATGAATCCAGATGGTGAGGCACGCGAGCATAACGTGGATGGACGTGTCAACAACAACGGCGTGGATTTGAACCGCAACTTCCCCACCCATAACTGGGTCGCGGACTGGAACCGCGACGGATGCTGGATCTACCGTCCCACTACAGGTGGCACGTATGGCGGCTCAGAACCCGAGACACGAACCGTGATGAGCTTCATAGCATCACATAAGATACAGGCTATGATCAGCTATCACAGCGCCGCGCTGGGTGTCTTCCCCGGAGGCGTGCCGTGGGAGGAGCCTTCAAAACGGCTGGCAAAGGCACTGTCCAAAGCGACTCGTTATCCCTATCCGCCACTGGATACGGGTTGCGAATACACCGGAACACTTGCAGATTGGGCAGTGGAGAACGGCGTCGGCGCGGCAGTGGATATGGAATTGACAAACCATAAAGATACAGATTTTTCCCAAAATCTGAAAGCCTTAAATGTGCTTGTAAATTTTTCACCGTGAAAAACAACAACGGGACACTTTTTTTCATCGGCATCATTATCGGGGGAACCCTATTGTTTTTGGCAGTTAACTATCAAAAGTTCACGGCACTTTCAAGCTCAAGCCAAATTCACACTGCAACGCCTTCGAACAATCTGCCGCGCCTGCTGGCTCCCATATCCACAAGTATCCCAGTGCGCTCAACACGAACTGCCATACCTACAATATCTATCGAGCCGAGTGCCACTCCCATAAAAATATTACCCAGCGTAACCACGACTCCACTGTATCTGACAAATGAACAACAGACGGATGCAATCGGTTACTCAGTGAACGGATTACCCATCCTGGTTTACACGTTCGGGTCGGGGGAACATGAACGCATGATCGTTGCAGATATTCACGGTGGCGACGAATGGAACACAACCACACTGGCAAATCAACTCATCCAATACCTCAATCAAAACCCGCGTGTCATTCCCAGAAGATGTCACACTTTACATTCTTCCCAGCCTCAATCCGGATGGAGAAGTCCGCGCTCATAACAAGTATGGTCGTGTGAATAGCTAACGGCGTGGACTTAAATCGTAACTTCCCGGTCAATTGGCAGGCAAGTTGGAATCGTGATGGCTGTTGGAATTACCTCCCCACTACCAGCGGTAGTTCAGCCGGTTCAGAACCAGAGACGCGGGCGCTGGTAAACTTTATCGAGAGTCACAACATCGAAGCATTGATCAGCTATCACAGTGCGGCGTTGGGAATCTTTCCTGGCGGCGATCCGCCGGATATAAATTCGACCCGTTTTGCAGAAGCCATCGCGAGAGTCAGTTCCTATCCATATCCGCCGATTGATACAGGCTGTATCTATTCAGGCACCCTTGCAGATTATGCCGTATCGAAAGGCATCGCCGCAGTGGACATGGAACTCACCAATCATATCGACACAGACCTTGAAACTAATCTAGACATTCTGGAAGTTTTATTAACCTGGGGTTTGTAAAAGTGGCTACAATTGGGAAACAATAAAGGAGAACCAATGCAGAAGGTCAACACGTTATTTGTCAACGCTCATGTCCTCACCATGGACGAAAAACTAACGCAATATCCATCCGGCGCAGTTGCTGTAAAAGACGATGTGATCGTCGCGGTTGGGGCAGAGAATGAGATCAAGAAGGAATACGAAGCCACAGAAACAATTGACTGCAAGGGCAACATCCTCATGCCTGGGCTGGTCAACGCGCATACTCATGTGCCAATGACTTTCCTGCGCGGCATTGCGGACGATCTGCGGCTCGACGTATGGCTTCAAGGCTATATGTGGCCCGTGGAAAGAGAATTTGCCACGCGTGAATTCGTGCGAACTCGGCACATCCATTGCATGTGCTGAACTCATCCGCGGCGGCGTGACCACTTTCAACGATATGTACTTCTTCGAAGAGGAAGTTGCCAAAGCCACAGCCGAGGCGGGGATGCGCGGCGTGTGTGGACAATCCATTCTCAAGTTTCCCACCGCAGATGCAAAATCCTACGAAGACTCGATGGAACAAGCGCGCGGCTACATCCAACGCTGGAAGGGTCATCCGCTGATCGTCCCATCCATTGCGCCGCACGCGCCTTATACCTGCACAGACGAAATCTTGCGCGCTACATCTGATCTTGCACAGGAATTCGATGTTCCGCTTCACATCCATCTTTCAGAAACAGCTCTCGAGGTGGAGACCATGCGCAACGAAAACGGAATGCCTGTTATTCCCTACGTAAAGAAACAAGGCTTACTTGAAGCCAAAGTGATCGCCGCGCATTGCGTCCACATCGACGCAGGCGAAATACGCACGCTTCATCACGCGCACGCGGGCGTTTCACACAATCCATCTTCCAATCTTAAACTTGCTTCGGGATTTGCCCCCGTCACAAAGATGCTCGAAGTTGGACTTAACGTGGGCATCGGCACGGATGGTCCCGCATCGAACAACGATCTGGATATGTTCGAGGAAGTTCGCCTCGCGGCTTTCATCGCCAAAGCGGTGACGAACGACCCGACCTCCCTGCCCGCCTCGCAAGCCCTGCTGATGGGAACGCGTCTCGGCGCACAAGCGCTTCATATCGGACATTTGACCGGCTCCCTCGAAACAGGCAAACGCGCCGACCTGATCCTGGTGGATATCAAACCGATACACAATTCCCCATCCTTCAAACGCTCGGCAGATAACACCTACGCACAGATCGTATATGCCAGCAAATCCACAGATGTGACCGATGTGATGGTCAACGGCAAATGGTTGATGCGCGACAGAAAACTTCTCACAGTGAACGAAGATGAATTGCTTGCGCAAGCCGCGGATATTGCCAGGAAGATCGATTCGTTCCTCGTGGCGCGTGAGCAATCGGTGTTGTCGAAGCTCATTGCGCTGGGCGGCTCGATGGAGGAGGAATCGTTCGAGGTGCAGGTAAAGGTCAAGATAGCGGGACCAGACCCAATTGTCCAAGCCTTGATGCGGGATGAGATCGATATCATTTACGAACGACATTATCATCAACATGATAATTATTTCAAATTCGACGATCCATCACAGGGACGTCTGCGTTACCGCGAAGACGATTTCGTCGACGAAAAAGGCAACGTCTCGAATGCACGCGCCAGGCTGACGTTGCTCGGCGAGATTCGCGAAGGCGGCTTCCCATATGATGTATTGCTTTCACGGAGTCGTTTCCTTGCGCCTGCCACGAATTCACTGCGCTTTTATCGCGAATATTTCAAGCCCGCTTCCGAGATCAACATCGAAAAGGATCGCCTGCGCTGGCTGGTCAAATACAAGGACACAGAGTTCTACGTAAATCTCGACAATGTGACAACGCCCAACCTCGGATATTTTCTGGAGGTCAAGAGCCGCACATGGAGCCGCAAGGATGCGAACAACAAGTCACAGCTTGTCAATGAATTGCTGGCACTGTTGACCGCATCGGAGGGCGAAGTGGTCACGAAAGATTACATTGAGATCGTTGGAGAATGATGAGCAAAGATGCCATAAAGAAGATCGGGAAATGGCTTGCCGGAGTTTGTGCAATCTTGTTCGTCGTCTCAGGAGTGACCGCCCTGCTCCTTGTGAATATGGAGAGAAAAGTTTTTTCTTCTGAAACGTATAAACTGGCATTTGAAAAACAAAATTTGTACGAGAGTATGCCCCACTTACTGGCGGTTACGGTGTCGTCATATATTGGAGGCAGCGAGAGTGCAAACACACTTCTAAAAGGATTATCCACCTCAGATTGGGAAGCGAGCATTAAGTTCATTCTTCCGCCCGCTGAGATCAAAACGATCACCAACGGTGCGCTTGATTCAACCTTTGATTATTTGAATGGGAAATCGGATTCAGCTGTCATTTCCCTGACGCCGATCAAGAGTCATTTAACCGGCGCATCGGGGGTGGAGGCGGTGACGCAACTCTTGCAGGCACAACCGGATTGCACAACCGAGCAACTCACACAGATCGCTCTCAGCGCGCTCACAGGCGGAGATATCGCCCTTCTTTGCAACCCACCCGCGGAAGTAATGGGGCTGGTGACACCCCTGATCGAGTCGCAACTCCAGTTGATGACGCTCGCCTTTCCCGATGAGGTCACGATCCTCTCCGGTGAAAAAAGCAATACACCCAGCGACCCGCGTATCAAACTGAACAGGGTTCGCCTCGTCATGAAGCTAACCTTTATACTCCCGATCCTATTCCTTTTGGCTGTGACAGTCTTTGCTGTGCGCTCGCTCAACGAATGGTTTTCATGGTGGGGCTGGTCATTTATGACAACAGGCATCATCAGTATAGGCATTGCATTGCTGGGGTCGCCCGTGGTCGGATTTGTCATCGGGCGCGTTATGCAAAACCAGGCATCCGACTTCATGCCATCCATACTCATTTCAGCGATGCAGGAAGCGGCGCGTGAAGTTGCGCAACAGGTGCTAAGACCTGTTGCCATCGAGGGACTGCTGTTCCTGCTCCTGGGTGTGGGAATGGTTGGCATTGCGATCTTTGTGAGAAGAAAGGGATATGTGTAGGAAAACCCGCCTCTATCCACCATCGAATCTGCATGTTACAATCAATTTTGACCTTTGCGACCGCCAACAGACTAAAGGATGTTAAAGGAACATGTTGAAACATGCGCCGCGTCATTTTTTCTTTTTGCATACTTCTTCTAACATCCCTCGCCTGCAACGGCGGAACACAATCCATCCCACCGAACTCCTAAAAGTTCCATCTTTGATTCCGGCAAAACTGCCTATGGATTATTTTCCCTCCCCGCCAGAAGTCTCGATCAAAAGTGTTTTACAAACCTTCAAAGATATAAGCGCGCACGGCGACTTTGCCCTCATCCAACAAAATACGGCGTGGGACGAGTTCGTCAATGGCGTGGATGGGGAATCACCAAAACGTACCGACATCATCAACCAGATCAAATTGGCGCGTCAGAATAATCTTGAATATGTTTTCGTAATCGATGCGCTCAACGGACTCAACCGCCGCGATTTCGAAGGTCTGCCCGCGGGTTGGGATGCAAACTTTGCAAACCCAAAGGTGCGCACAGCCTATAAGAATTATGCGTTGTGGGTCGTGCGTAATTTTCATCCCGTGCTATCTGGGTCTCGCCTCCTGTTTTTAAAAAAATACTTGAGACCTACTGAGATCAACACCTACATGGATGCACACCCCGACGACGCCAAACTTCATCAGCCTCTACAATGAGATCTACGCGCTCGTCAAAGCTGAGGCGCCAAACGCAAATCTTTGTCACATTTCAATGGGACGATCTCAACAACATGTTCCCCCAGCCCGAAGAGGGGGATCGTCAAAAGTTCGATACCAACTGGGATCAGGTGGAAGCCTTCGAACCCAACCTGGATTTGTGGGTGATCTCGACGTATCCCTACTTCGTTTTCAACAACGGGACACCCATCCCTGCGGACTATTACACCCCGCTTCTCACACGGACCTCGAAGCCGCTCGCCATTGCTGAGAGCGGATTCTCATCCCAAGATGTTGGCACGATCAAACTCACACCCGAAGATCAGGTTGCCTTTCTCAATACGATGCACAATCAACTCGGCTCGCGCCTTGTTTTTGGGTCAATCTTTTACTGACTGATTTCAACCTGGACTCGTATTCCAAATATATGCGCTCAAACGGACAAAGCGCAGACGCTGTTTCCACCCTCGGAAATTTTGCTCACGTCGGTCTCCTCAACTTTGATGGCACACCCAAGCCCGCGTTGGAGGTATGGGACGAGATGAGGAAGCGTTAGTTCAACGGCTTGCAGTTAGCTGCCACCGAAAACGAGAAAAACAAAGAACAACATACCAATAATAAAACCAGTCACAAATATCCAGCCAACCCATCGCCATAAGGCGGTCAACCGTACACTTTGTCGGGAGTTTCTTTCGCTGCACTCGAAACATACAATGTGATAAGTTCCGCCGCCAGTTGTATCTCCACAACGCCACATTTCAATCATTTTCCCACAGCTCGAGCACTTTCCAATAGGTGTTTCCATGATTACCTTTCTGCGGTGTTTCGCGGAGCATCCGCTAAAGGGAACTTGTGGCGCTGGGGGGCGCTGGACTCTGCTCGAGACCAAAAAAAACTCGAAGCCAGAAAAATGCCTGCGGAATCCCCAGCGCCTAGCACGCTTTGTTCGGCGGTTTATGATCCCGAAAGACTAATACAAATTTCGCAGCATCGGTGGTGAAATAATTATTATTGATTTTCAGTTAGCCATTTTTCAAGTGTTTCTAAAAATTGTACTTTTACCTCTTCAGATTCCGAAAGCTCTATCTTGAAATCTAAGGCGTCAACCAACTTGTATTTATCCTGCTCATTCATATATTTTATTTTATTTTTCATTTCAGGCAGCATTTGGTTATCTCGTTCTTCTGATGTAATTTTTTTGCCGCTTCTAGCCTGTATTTGATTAGAATTCAATCCAGGTGCGGAGTATAGAGTGACTATGAGAGAATTTTTTTTATAAGAGACTTCTTTCTCCCTCACATCATCATGCTCTTGTTGACGTTCAAAACCTAACGGAATCAATTTGCCGTCCAGGATATTTATGTAATTAGCATAAATTCCTTTTGATTTTCCTTTGCCAAACAAATTCTTGAAGATACCCATTTCAATATCCTTTCTGCTCTTCGAGTGTCTACTGTTCCTCAAAACAAGAAAAAGAAAGGCGAAAATCACTACAATAATCATCATGACTTCTACCGTCCCATTGACAAACTCTGTTTTCATTTTTTCACCTTTTGTAATCCCGATTCCATGTTCTGCGCCCAATAAATCCTAGTTAACGATCCGTCTTTTTTCATAATAGTTCCTATTCCAAATTGAAGGCTTTGGAAAGTGCCTTATGCATCGCTTCCACCGGAGCATCCAGCCCTGTCCATAGCTTGAAGCCGATAGCTCCCTGATAAACAAGCATCCCCAAGCCATCGACGGTTTTTGCGCCTCGGTCCCAGGCTTCTTTCAAGAATGGGGTCATGGGTACTGGGATAACATCACACACGACCATGTCCGAACTTATCGTATCATAATTAATATCCGGTTTTTCATGGGCATTCGGGGATAGTCCAATCGAGGTGGCGTTGACCAGAATATCCGTATCGCTTGGGATGGAATAGGTTCCCTGCCATTCAATAAAATTGGCTTTTACTGGTGTTTTTGAATTCAAGAGTTCCGTCAATACCCTGCCCCGTTCAGAAGAACGATTCACAATGGTGATCTGCTGTGCACCTGCCAATGCCAAGCTCCACTGTGATCGACCGGGCGGCTCCGCCAGAGCCAAGCACCAGCACCTTTTTGCCCTTGGGGTCAACCTTCGCATCCTGCATCAGGGAGTGCATAAAGCCCTTGCCATCCGTATTTTCTCCAACCAGCTTATCCCCCACACGGACGACCGTATTCACCGCTCCCATCAAAGCCGCATCCGGTTTGACTTCATCGAGATATTTCAGTACTTCCACTTTATGCGGAATGGTTAAATTAATCCCTTTCATATTGAAGGCACGCAGTCCCTGCATGGCGGTGCCCAGGTCATGTGGATATACTTCGATGGTCAGGTAGCGCCAATTCAAGTTCAAGGCTTGAAAGCCAGCTTCCTGCATCACTACGGTGGGATTTTCTCCGACCGGGTGTCCAAAAACACCTACAAGTTCCGCTTTGTAATTTGGGTTTGAAGACACTGTTTGCTCCTTAAGAATTTACTTGATATTTTACGCAACTTGGATTCAGGTTGCAGGCAAGCCGCCAAACAGTTTGCGTTCGCGGAGCATCCCCTGAAGGGGACTAGTGGTGCTGGGGCAAAAAAGGCTAATGCGTAGAAAACTGCTTGAGATGTGCGCAGAATCCCCAGCGCCCAGATCTATCTTCTTTTATTGGCGCCCTTGACTTCCCCTTTCATCTGTTCACGCTTTGTTGGGCGGACCTAGGTAAATAATGAGTGATGTCTCATGGAAGTTCCAATTTTTGACTTTACGATAATATATTTATTGTTATGGCCACGTAACTATTTCTGTGTACATCTCGCACCCCGTGAAAACTAGCTGAATTTCATATTTGCCGGGATTTGGTTGTTCGGAAATTGGTTGATAGCCAGCAGTGACATAAGAATTTTCCGTCGGTGCCTGTAGGTACGAAGCTAGTGTCAGCTGAGATATATGATTTTCTTCTGATGATGCAGGATAAACAGCTACAAGAAATCCCTTTCCCTCATCCTCCTGCGATGTATCAAAAAAGAGTGTAAAGGTGGGAGATTTTTGATCTGACGCTGCAACAATCCAGACGTTTGGACAGACATAAAACGGATCTGAAAGTGCTGTTCCTAGTAAATCATCTTAATTCGCTCTTTTTATAAGTTGGCATAGTAATAAGTTCACCAAAATCTATATATGCTTTTGAGTTTTCAGGTGCTCTAAGTGTAATTGCACCTTTCTTGGCGTTTGGGGTTGGCGTTGGTCCAATACCACAGATACTTGGCGTGCTCCAACAAGAAAACCAGTAATCCCGAGAGTTCACAATCTTCCACTTTCCATCTACATCCTGATGAAGCTTGACAATAACATCTTCAGTAGCATCTCCCGCAATCTTAACAATAAATCCTTTATCGATATTCTCTAGAATGATGTGCACGTTAAATATTCGATCCAATCGTTTCTATTGAACCAACCTTGAGTGTCGTTGAAGAAGAATCAAGCAAGCCATAAAAATTCCCATTATAGTTATTTACATCCTTAACAAACGCATCAACACCCTTAGGATATCCATCTATATCAGGGGAAAGATATCCATACGCACGCTCATACTCCTTCTACTGCATGGCAAACAAATAATTAAACGCGACCCCTTCGGGTTTATCTTCAGCTTGATAAGCTTGTTGGGATTTGCCCAATGCACACGCAGATGTCGTTGCACTCAGTAGAAAAATGACAATCCCAATCGAGATTTTATTGGTGTTGATCGGAGGAGCCACTCGCAACCGATGTACGCCGAATGCAATAAGGATGACCAGAAGAAAAGTCAGAAAAAGATAGGCATGACTTAAGAATTCGTAAGCCAGCAAAAACCACATCGCGATTTTATCCTTTCTGCACTTATATGACGGTTTGGATTCCAACATTCTCTGCAAAAGAGCGAAGAAAACCATTTGCCCGTCCAACTATATACAGACTCATGCCGCATTTTCCCTCTGTGCGGGGTGTTTTATGTAGTATTATAAGCCTGCCGTAGTTGAATCACAACTGTGCCTCACTCGCATCCATTCGCGAGATGCTCTTCAAACGTCTCTGCAAAAATATGAAACCCAGAGCCATCACACTTCGCACGGAAGTAGTAATACGATGTCTCTGCGGGATAAGCGACTGCGTTCAGCGCGGTCAAGCCGGGATTGGAGATGGGAGTTGGTGGCAGGTCTGTATAAATGTAAGTGTTATATGGGGAATTGAATTGCAAGTCATCCGCGCTCAATGGATTTGTCCACCACGTGTTTTGAAGTGAATTGAACCCAAGCGCATATTGGACAGTTGGGTCAGCATCCAGTTTCATCCCGATCTTCAAGCGATTCAAATAGACCGAAGCGATCAACGACGACTCTTCATCGTGAACGGCTTCGCGTTGGACGATGGAGGCAAGAGTCACAGCTTGATAGACGGTCAGTCCCTGTTTATCGAATCCATTTACAAGATCAGGGGTGAGATGCAAGGCAAAGTTGCGGATGAATTCATTGATTATATTTTCGGCAGAATTGGTACGAGAAAGGATATAGGAATCAGGGAAAAGAAATCCCTCTGCTGAGTTTGCGCCTGCGAGAAAATCGTAGTTGGGAGAATGAAGTCTGTGCGGCGGAGATAAATTCTTCGGGAGTGACGGGCAGACCCGAGGTCGGGAGCGAAGCGGCGATCTCTTCCATCCGCCAGCCGGGGAGGATCACAAAGGTCACTTCAGCGGAGGTGGCGTCCTGTAGTTTGTGGGCGATGTCGATTGGGGACATTGCCGCGCTGAGTTGATAACTGCCCGACTGAATGGATGTGTCCAAGCCGGAGTAGATCAAATAATCACGGAACGCTCCCGCATCACGGATCAGTCCAGTTTGCTGGAGGCGCGTTGCTATTGAATTGACCGACTCGCCATTATCGATGGGAAACGATTGTTCGCCGCCCGTGCTATCCAACGGATGCGTGAGCAAACCGTCATGCCAAAGCAATCGCGCGGAATATTGCACGCGCTGTGGCACTGTAAGCCACGCCGCGGGTTGACCATAAATTTGCTCGGCTTTGGATGGGATGTATATGAGGACGGTGAATAGACAGGCGAGAAGGAGGATGAAAAAGAGGATGAGGAGGAGTTTACGCATGAGGGATTTACGATTTCAGATTTACGATTTTTTGATTGTGGAAGTCCGGTGGTTGAGTAGCTGCGAAGCAGCGTATCGAAACCACCCATAAGCAAAACTATTTCAGTTACTGGTGGTTTCGACTGCTTGCGCTCAACCACCGAACTGCTTTTTAGACTCAATATACGATCTCAATATCATCACCGCCGCGAGTTCGTCCATGTGACCGGAGCGCTTCTTGCGTGAGACTCCCATTTCGATGCGCGTCGCACGCGCGTCTTGTGTGGAGAAGAACTCATCGAATAACTCAACCGGGATATTTGTCTGCTCTTTCAGGGCTTCGGCAAATTTGGCGGCGCGTCTGCCAGCGAGATTGGGATTCCCTTCTTCATCGAAGGATTGACCGATGACAATCAAACCCACTTCGTTTTCAGAGGCGATATTCGCAACCTGCGCGGCATCCAGCAGACGTGAGACATGCTTGATGACTTGTAATGGGCTGGCGATGGTCGCGGTCGGGTCGCTGAGCGCAAGACCGATCCGCTTTTCGCCGTGGTCAACAGCTAGGATTCGCATAAGTCGTTTTTCACCGCGAAGCACGCGAGAGAGCGTCAACAGGTTTTTATATTCTGCATTCACACTTGCACTTGCGCCAGGTGCATAGTGTCATTCTGCTATTCAACTACCAATTTTCATTCCGTCACCACCGCAACCCGAAACGGCACGATCGGTACCCACTTCCACCACGAGGGAGTGAATGTCAGCTTTGGCAAGCTCGTGGGAGGAAGGTTTTGATCCAGCTCTGCTTGTGCAGATTCAGCGTTCAACCCCAATATCATTTGTGTCACTTCGGCGGCGTCAATGTTTTGAATGATCTTTCGTTCCGCGCGGATCGTCCAATGCGTGGAACCGTTTGAAAGAGTCGCGGGCTTTGTGGCGGGTGTAACGGTCAACGCGTCAGATACCGCGGAGAAGCCTGAGGGGAGAGAAGCGTTCAGGGCTAACGAGGCAAGCTCGGTTAAGTCCGAAGCGTTTGCGTATTGAATGGAATATTCCGCTTGCATGGTCAGAGTCAAATTGGCGCCCGCCGCGCCCGCAGGCGGGTCATAGACTTCCGATAGGGTTTGCGAGAGCGTAAAGGTATCGTCGAAAAGGATGTCACCGGGAGCAAGTTCGTTTGCAAATTTTTCGCGCGCATCCTTCTCCAAACTCTTCGTCAAAAATTCTTTTGCACGCGTGCGGTCTGCATCGCTCGCCTGCAGGGACGCACGTTCACGCCCGCCCGCGGTTGGCTCAGCGTTCGTCACCGAAAGCGAAAGCCCAAGTTTGCCTTCAATGGCATTGATCGTCTCAGCTTCCAGGTTGCCCGTCAGCCCACCCTCAACCGCTTCGATCGGTAACTCAACCGTTTTACCAACCCCCTTCTCAACTTCACCATCCTCCGTTGTTATAAAACGCACATCGCCCGCGGTGACAACCGTACCCGCAGGAATCGCAACGGCGCTTTGAGTCAGGTTACGAAACTCTGCCACGCCCTCCGCCTTCGACTGCGGCACAACACCCTCACCTGTTACGCTTACGGTTTGTTTGCCGTCAACAACGATCCGCTTTTCATGCGCAGGGATGCTCCCCGTGATGAACACCGAATTCACACTTGGGCTTGCATTCACAGGCAGGGTAACAGTTTGTGTTTTTGTGACCAGATTTTAATTTGACCTGCGCACGCGGGATAAACAAAGCGACAAGCAAAAGCACCGATAGGACGCCGACGATGAACGCCGCAACGCGCACCACCGGACGCATACGCCACGCCTCTTCCAAAACCGGAAGTTGCTCCCGTTTCTCGCGCAGATTCTGATCCGGTACATGGTACGGCAATCGCTTTCGCCCAGGCGTGGGCCACGGCTTCCGCTGCGCTTCTCGCGCTGAAATAAACACGGGGATATGTAACGCTTCTGCATCTGCACGGACGCGTCGTTCGCGCGTGACCAATCCCAACTGCGCGCCAAGT
Organism: uncultured Chloroflexia bacterium; assembly: GCA_963730175.1. Classification (GTDB taxonomy): domain Bacteria; phylum Chloroflexota; class Anaerolineae; order Anaerolineales; family Villigracilaceae; genus Defluviilinea. The sequence goes on from CAVSRF010000052.1 coordinate 34,371, forward strand.
GACGAGGCGTGTCGTTGCAATACCTTCAAATCCACCTGCCGAAGCGTGACCTTTTCATACTTGGGCCACACCAACAGAATGCGCGGCGTCTTCGCCCACGACATCCTGTCACGGACGGAGATGAGGTCATCGTGCAATTCGAGTGTGATGATCTGGGTTTTCATCTGGTGGCAATTATAGCGTACCAAGAGTGAGGGTGCGTCGTACTATTCGATACTTATAGCGACGGATTGCAAGGATCAACACGGTTACGGGTAGATTGCTGTGCGAATCCGCTGCAATCCGACGACTGATAGTTTCATTAATCCAGCCAATTCCCTGCCCTGCGGATCAACTCCATAAACTCGGACATTTGCTCATCGCGCGGGAAATAATCGCTGACGCGAATTGCCTCGCGATAAACATCGGAAAGCGAACTATCTTCCGCCCAATAGCTCTTCTTCAAAATTTCGGCATATTCGGCAACGATGACAGACCGTTGGAAATAAGGATTGGCACTTTCAAATCTTCTTTCCAATTCGCCAGCGTTGAAGTCTTTCGAGAGTTCAACAACCTGACGCGTATCCGGGTCTTGCCAGCGTAAATAGACCGTGGCGATATTTCCGTAGGCTTCAGGATACAACTTCACTTCGTACAAAGCCGTCACGGAATGTCCCGCGCCGATCTCGCCTGCATCCACGGAGTTATCACGGAATTGATCATCGGCAATGGCGCGATTCTCAAAGCCGACAAGGCGATAACGGGAAACAACATCGGGGTTGAAATCCACCTGCACTTTGGCATCCATCGCGATGGTTTGCAGTGTGCTGGTGAGGTTGTCGATGAAGAGTCGTTTCGCTTCGCGCATATCGTCTACGTAGGCGTAGAAGCCATTACCCTTATCGGCAAGTTGTTCCATGAGCGTGTCGTTGTAGTTGTCCATGCCAAAGCCGATGGTGGTCATCGTCACACCTTCCTTCACGTGACCATGGATTTCGTCGAGGATCACATTAGCTTCCGTGTTGCCCACATTCGCAACACCGTCCGAGCAAAGGATGACGCGGTTGATGCCATCGGGATTGAAAGGCACGTAGAGCCATTTTGTAGCCAAGTCGAATCCCGGCTTCGGCGTTCGTCGCGCCTTCGGGCTGGAGGCTGTAAATCGCTGAGAGAATGGCATCTTTGTTCGCGCCAGATGTCGGCTTGAGAATGACGCGGGCATCCGTCCCGTAAACGACAATGCTCACGCTGTCCTTGCGATCCAGTTGTTCAACAAGCAATTCCAGCGAGCGTTTGACCAATTCAAGGCGATTGTCCATGCTCATCGAACCGGAGACATCGATCACGAATACCAATGAGGCATCCTTGCGTTCGTAATCAGGGACTTGATATCCTTGAATGCCGACGCGCAGCATTTGATATCGTTCGTTCTGTGTGAACGGTGATGGTGCACCGTCAACCGAAATGTTGAAGGCTTGATGCACAGGCGGGTTTGCATAACCCTGATCGAAGTAATTGACATATTCCTCCACACGAACCGAATCGGACGGCACTTGCAATCCATCCTTAAGATAGTTGCGCATGATGGTATACGAACCGGTATCCACATCGAGTGCGAAAGTGGAGAGATGGTCATCCTCGGTATCGACGGATGGATTGACCCCGTAATTCTGGAAGAAAGTATCGTTAGGCTGGTCTTTGGCTGGTGGAGCCCCCCAATTTTGGGCTGAAGAATTCGGGCTGGAAAGCGGCGCTTCCGCATTGGGAGCATAGGCAGCAGAAGGCGCTTCAGTCATGGCAGGCGCCCCCGTCGCGGCGGGCACGGCAGGAATGTAATCTTTCTGCCGATCTGGAGCAGGCGCTTGAGTCGCTGCAGCACCGCAAGCAGAGGTAAACAACAATACAAATAGTATGCCCGATAGAAGGGCGCTTCGTTTGGTGAACATTTTCTTCTCCTATGATTTGATCTAGTGAATACGATGTGAAACGAACAACAGGTCGGCGTTCCAATTGTTCGCGAGAATCCATGTCAAGTCATTAGCCCTCCTTTCGGGAAGAAAAAGAGATCGTTATTTATTAAGTTGAACTTATTCTTTGACGCTGAGGTGATATAAAAGTTCCCCGTGGGTTTATTGTTACCAAAGAATCAAAAAGGACGACCGACGGTCGTCCTTTTTGATATTTATACTTCTGCGTTATTCTGCTATAAGCAACAGAATGACAACTGTCTCGCCATTCGACGAGCTGATCGTTATTGTGAGCCCACTGCTATCCTTCGAAAACAGCATGATCGCCCCATCAGAACTGCCCGGAAGGCTAAATGTTGAGGACCAGCCCAGTTTAGCCAACTCGGCGTTGTAATAATCCTGAACGTCTTTCACGGTAACACTGGCTTTGAAGCTATAAGAATTTGCGTCAGAGAATTCCTGTCCTGCCGTTGCCTGAGACATGATGGGAATACCCTTCCACTCTGCAACAGGAGTACCCTGCGGATCCATCATCCCACCTATATCAGGCAGGTCCGTACCCGCGGCTTCGATGGTTGAAGCCAAACCCGGCATATTTGTAGCGGCAGCTTCAATGGTAGATGCAACTCCAGGCATATTTGTGGCAGCGGACTCGACAGTAGAAGCAACATCCGGCATCGAAGTGGCAAACGACTGTGCCGTCCCTGCAACATTTTGCACATCCTTGATCGGCTGCGTGACAACGTTACAGGCGATCACAAAAACAACCAAAACGAACAACAATAAGAATTTTTGTAGGCGTGACATGTAAATCTCCTTTTGTCCACCAATCATAACCAAAAACGGTTTTATTTGTGAGGGAATAATGTACTATCAAATTTCCGAAACGCATCCTTGTATTTCAAATTCACCCATCATCATGTTCACCCAAAGCGGCAAAGGATTTGCAAACCTTTGGTTTACAATATACGAAATTACGAACAGGTGACACATGACCACATTACCTTGGTATCACAAAACCAGTATTTACCAAATCTACCCACGTTCGTTTTATGACAGCAACGCAGATGGGATCGGGGATATTCCGGGCATCATCCAAAAATTGGATTACATCCATCAGTTGGGATTTGAAACGATCTGGATCTCCCCGTTCTTCTCCTCCCCACAAGCTGATTTCGGTTACGACATCTCTAACTACACAGACATCGCTCCCGAATACGGCACATTGAAGGATGCCCTGCAATTGATCGAGCAAGTCCACGAACGCGGCATGAAGATCGTATTCGATATGGTTTTGAACCACACATCCATTGAGCATCCCTGGTTCAAGGAATCAAAGTCGTCACGCGACAACCCAAAAGCAGATTGGTACATCTGGCGCGACAAGCCCAACAACTGGCAAAGCATGACCGGTGGAAACGGCTGGCATTACGCACCGGAACGCGGACAATACTTCTGGGCAAGCTTTCTATCCTTTCAAGCCGACCTGAATTACCGCAACCCTGAAGTCAAAAAGACGATGTTCGATACTGTCCGTTTCTGGCTGAACAAGGGCGTGGACGGCTATCGAACTCGATATTTTCAACGTTATTTACAAGGATGCTGAATTTCGGGACAACCCGTTTACCTTTAAACTTGTCCCAACCGAGAACGACCCTTCCGGCTTTTTCCAAAAGGCGCAATACACACTGGATCAGCCGGAGTGTTTTGAATTTTCCAAAGAACTGAGGGCGGTCTGCAATGAGTTTGGCGAAACACTCCTGCTCGGCGAAGTGATCGGGGATAGAGAGATCGTCCGCAAATTTGCCGGGGACGACAGGAACGACGGTCTCACACTGGTCTTCGATTTTGAAATGCTCCAATTCAAATTCACGGCTGACTATTTCCATGAGCTGATCAGGGATATCGAGGCACACTTCCCAAACCCATTCATGCCAGTCTATGTTTTCAGCAACCACGACAAGCGCAGGAGCATCCACAAACTCGGCGGCGACATTCGAAAGGCAAAACTGCTTCACATGCTTCAACTCACCGTGCGCGGCGTGCCGTGTATGTATAACGGCGAAGAGCTTGGCATGACAAATTCAAAGTTTCCGTTTCGCACCGCGCTCGACCCCATTCCACACAAGTACACCTTCCTGCCGCGCTTCGTCTTCGACTCGCTTGACTTGACGATCAACCGCGACGATGTCCGCACACCCATGCAATGGGACACGACGAAGAACGCTGGCTTTTCATCCGCAGAGAAAACATGGCTGCCGGTGCATGAAAACTACAAAACGATCAACGTTGAAAGACAAAGCGGACAAGACAACTCGTTGCTCAATACAGTTCGTGATTTGCTCGAAATCCGCAAGGGTGAAAAAGCCATTTACGAAGGCTCATTAAAGTTGATCGAAAATCTGCCTGAAAATGTACTGGGGTACACAAGAGAATTTGAAAACGAAAAACTGACCATCATGTTGAATTTCAACGAACAGCCAACGGAACTGCAATTCGAAGCATCCGAATGTGTTTTCAAGCTATCTCCCAACGACGAATTAAAAAATAAAGCCATCCGTTTGGATGGCTTGGGCGGCATGATCCTGAAATAAAAAGGGCGGACACGCGTCCGCCCTTACCATTACTTCAATTTTTCTTCGATCACTTTCGTCAACTTTTTCAACGCTTCATTGACATCCCCGCTTGGCAAACTTCCTTGTGCCATGTTGGGACGTCCTCCCCCTTTGCCGCCGATGCCTGTGATGAGATCGCCAGCCTTCAAGCCTCTCTTCACGACATCTTCGGTCAGCACCGCAATGACAGTTGATCCCCGGGGAGTTGCCCGTTACGAGGACAGCGGCTCCACTCTTTGGATATTTCTCGCGGAACTTGTCCGCCAGCATACGGAGCGTATCCGCGTCCGCGTCAGGGACTTCCATCGCCAACACATTGACATCCTTCACGGCTTGAACGTTTTCAAGTTGCAGGTTGAAGGTTGAAAGAGCCTGTTGCGCGCGCAAGTTGGCAAGTTCTTTCTTGAGTTCAGAAACTTCGTCTTGTAAAACATCCACCTTCACAGGCACCTCGTCCAACGAAGTCTTCAACGCGCCAGCGGTTTGCTTGAGGGTCTTGAAACGTTTTTGGATCAACTCATAAGCACCGCGACCCGTCACTGCTTCGATACGACGCACGTTCGCCGCGACAGAGCTTTCGCTGAGGATGAGGAACGCTCCAATATCGGAGGTGTGTTCGATATGTGTGCCACCACAGAGTTCGTAGGAATATTTATTCTGGAGTGCTGGCAGCTTGCTGCCCGACAGATTTGCGGACAGCAAGCTATCCGACTCCAGAATGGAAACCGTTCTCACCGTCTCGCCATACTTTTCACCGAAGAGCGCCATGGCGCCTTCCTTCTTGGCTTCATCCAGTGACTTGGTCACTTTTTGAACGGGCATATCCGCGGCGATGGCTTCGTTGACCATCTTCTCGACGCGTTCGATCTGTTCGGGGGTCATGGCTTCGGGGTGGTTGAAGTCGAAGCGCAGGCGGTCTGGTGCGACGAGCGAGCCTGCTTGCGTGGCTTGATCGCTCAATACTTCGTGCAGAGCTTTGTGCAACAAGTGAGTCGCGGTGTGGTTACGCATGATGTCGTGACGACGAGCCAGGTCCACTTCGGCGATGGCTTTGTCACCCACTTTGGGTTGACCGGAGATAACCGTCCCAACGTGGACGATCACGCCCGCGGAGGCGCGGCGCATGGAGGTGACTTCGATCTCCCAGATTCGCCCTCACCCTGCCCTCTCCCGCTGGGAGAGGGTAAATTGCGGATATAACCCATATCATCCACCTGACCGCCGGATTCAAGATAGAAACCAGTTTTGGGGAGGATGACTTCGACTTGGTCGTCGAGTGAAGCGGATGTAACCAGATTCTCCATTCACAACAAGCGCAAGAATTTCACCTTCCACATGTGGGCTGTTGTATGGATCATACTCAACACCGTTTGCGCCGATTTTTTTCTTCGCTTGCAAATCTTTCAATATACCTGCATAGAACTCAGCATCTTCGCCGCCCATCTTGCCCATGGCTTTGCCACCGCCAGAGGCTTTGGCATGTTCTTCCTTGGCTTCGTTGAATCCTTTTTCGTCAACGTCAAGTCCCTGCTCACGGGCGATGTCACGCGAGATCTCGAAGGGAAGTCCGTAGGTGGCGTAGAGGTCGAAGGCTTTGTGACCGTCGAGAGTGGTTTTGTTTGAGTTCGCGAAGCTCAGAGAGTAGATTCTCTAAATGAGCTGTACCAGCTTCCACCGTCCGTGCGAAGCGGACTTCTTCACGAGTTAGACTATCCAGAATGGCGGGTTGCGCTTTGCGGAGTTCGGGATAAAAGTCGCCGTAGTAGTCGATCACAGATTGTGCGACCTTGGCGAGGAAGGGTTCGTTGAGTCCAAGCTTGGAGCCGAAGCGGGCGGCGCGGCGGATGATCATGCGCGCCACGTAGTTGCGTCCCGCGTTGCCGGGGACGACGCCATCCGCGATGAGGAACGCCGCAGAACGGACGTGGTCGCAGACGACGCGATAAGGCGTGAAGTTATCGAGCATTTCTTTTTCGCTGTGACCCGTGAGGGAGCGCAGGATTTCGAGCGAGCCAGTGAAGAGGTCGGTCTTGTAGTTGGAGTCGACGCCCTGCAAAACAGAGACAATGCGCTCGAAGCCCATGCCGGTATCCACGTGTTTTTGCGGGAGCGGTTCGAGGCGACCATCTTCAAAGAGGTTGTATTGAATGAAGACGTTGTTCCAGAGTTCGAGGAAGCGGGTGCAATCGCCGTTCACAACGCAGACGTGACCGGGAACATCCTTCATGTTACAAAATTCTTCGCCGCGGTCGATATGGATCTCGGAGCACGGACCACACGGACCAAACTCTGCCATTTGCCAGAGGTTTTCCTTGCGTCCAAAGAACAGCAAATGCGAAGGGTCGAAGCCGGGCTGGGTCTTCCAAATTTCGGCGGCTTCATCGTCGCGTGGAATATCGCCCTGATCGTCCTCAAAGCAGGTGGCGTAGAGCGCGTCCTTGGGCAAGCCCCATACATCGGTGAGCAATTGCCACGACCAGGCGATGGCTTCCTTTTTGTAGTAATCGCCAAAGGACCAGTTACCGAGCATCTCAAAGAAGGTGTGATGCGTATCGTCGCGCCCTACTTCATCAAGATCGTTGTGCTTGCCTGCCACGCGCAAACACTTCTGCGAATCGACCGCACGCTTGTAGGGACGCGTATCCGTGCCGACGAACACATCCTTGAATTGCACCATGCCCGAATTGGTGAAAAGAAGCGTAGCATCCCCGCCCGGGACAAGGGACATCGAGGGCACGGCGGTATGTCCGTGTTCGACGAAGAAGTCTATAAAGGTTTGGCGGATTTCATTGCCAGTTGGTTTTTTGCTCATTCAATCTCCGAAAATATTTAGTGGCGGAATTATACCAAGTGAGTTGAAGGCTGGAACCGCGAATTGGCAGTGGCTGCCCCTTCCCGCAACTATTTGATAGCCTTTAACAAGTTGCATGCATATAGATTTAGTTAATTCTTAATCGCTTTGGGAGATATAATACAAAACATTAACAATAAGGGTTTTAATGAACAAAGATCCGTTTGACAGAATCATTCAAGCGATGAACGTGGGGCAAGTACTGATTACCATCGCTATGATGGTTTTCGTGGTGCATCGAGCCGTATCCGACGGATACGGCTCGACGGCTTCCTGGCTGGCTGGCATTGCAATTGCTTTATTGACAGGATTTTTCTCCATCGCAATTAATAAAGGCTTTCAGTGGCTGGAAGGTTGTCCGAGTGGCTTGAAAGAAAATTCAAGCTTTATCCAACGCTTCGACGATGGATAATTGCTCCCAGCGTAGCAAGTGCCCCTATAGTGGTTTATTGGGCAATATCGAAAATGGAGGCGAATTTACTCTGAAGGTAATTGTAGGAATTCTCTTTTGGGTACCGATGCTGAAGCAGCCCTCGTATCTTTGGTGGTGGATGATAGGTCCGTTGAGAGATCGCCAATTGCAAAGCATGTTTCGAGAGAAATTTTTACGCAAGATTATAAGGCGGCTGTCGCACACGCATTTACCGCGGTGGAAGATCATTTGAAGGAAAAGGTTGGTCCAGATTCTTGATCCAAAAGCGGTGATCGCTTGATCAGCGAGGCAATATGGTGGCGAAAATAGCAAATTGGTATTGATATTAGACGGAAAGGATCACACATCTCATCTTCGGGATTTTAATGTCAGGAGCATTTACATTATTTAGAAATCCACGCCATCACAAACTTGTAGAAGATGATGAATTCACCGCATCAGCACTCTATTCATTAGCAGGGTTGTTGTTAAATTTCATTGACAAATCAGAAATGCGCAAACAGGAAGAGAAAACGGCATGAAACGCTCACCTAATCAACAAAGTATGCTTCGACGGTTTTCAGGGAAACGCGGTAGGAAAAATCTTCTGTCAGAATTACTTCGCCAATCAATTGTTGGTGGCAATCCAGATCTTGCAGAAGAGTTCGCTAATGAAGCAGAACTTCAAGAGTTTTCCGCCAACATAAAGATTATCGAACAAGGGAATTCTGACAACGATCTCTACCTTATCATATGCGGAAAAGTGAAAAAATTACATGAATGAGAGAGAAATTGGGATTTCGAGCGATGCACTCACTTTGGAGAGATGGCGCTAATAGATCCAACCGCTCGAAGAAGCGCAACTGTTATAGCAATTGAACCAACAATACTGGCAAGGCTCAAGGATACAAGCTTTGCAAACATAGCTGAGAAGCACCCAGAATTATGGAGAAGAATCTCAGTTGAACTTGCAAGTCGGCTTAGAGATCGGAGTATGTTTGTTCGTCAACCAAACAATAAAGCTGAAGTCTTTATAGGTTCATCGTCAGTAGGGGTTGCGCGTTGCAAAGCTAATATTTCGGCATATGAAAAATAGAGATCAATTATTCCTCGCTTGTGGACGCTAGATGTATTTCAACCTTCGCAAACAACCATCGAGGATCTCAGAGCCATGCCGCTTTAAACCGACTTTGCTGTTCTTGTTCTAACGCCTGATGATATAACCTTAAGCCGTGGAACAACGATAGCATCCCCACGTGACAACGCCATCTTCGAACTAGGATTATTTATGGGAACAAATGGACGTAATCGAACCTTTTTAGAATCAACCCAAGGGAGTGGAATTCAAGATACCATCTGATTTATTAGGTATAACTTGCCTACAATACACCCACCCTAATCAACCAAACAATCGATTAAAGGTTTGATTAAGTGTCACATCAAATTCAAAACCCATATTAGCAACCTTGGTCCTCGTTAAATAAGATACGGAGAATATAACAATGACAACATCTGAAAAAATATTGGAAGAAGTTAGAAATATATTTTGAACAAAATGGGAACAGCGGGAACTAGTAGGATGTACCAGATCCAGAAGGATATAAAGCTTACAGGTAACGATGCCGTCACATTGAACGGCACTGTTTTGTACGCTGGATATGAGTGATTTAACTGGTCTGGAAAAATTATAAAGATCGGTTTGCTGCTGAAATTTACAAAATCCTATCTCATTGCGGCATGCCGCATAATTAAAAAATAACAACGACGGGAAGATTACAGCGTTCGACGGCGATAAGAGTGATGCCCGTCTATATAGGCGGCAGAAAGAATACATCAGCTGTAAAAACCGCACTACAAATAAACGCCATGGTCCGGGAGATTAATACCCTCATGAAAAAGGAATACCCGAATACGTCATATCGTCTTTTACAATCCATTGGAGTTGACACAAGCAAACTTTTTATAGCACGCACAGGAATCCGTAAATATAACGATCTTGTTTGGGTTGGTCGTGCGGCTAATTATGCTGCAAAGCTTTGCCAATTAGGTGACGAAACATATCCAACCCATATCACAACGGACGTATTCAATTCGCTCCTTGACGATGCTAAATACGGTGGACAAAATAACAAACTAATGTGGGAAAAAGTTAATCGGACAGAGCGAGGAATTACGGTGTACAAATCAAGTTGGTATTGGGGGGTTTAGTTTCATACAGAATCAATATCGGAATTTGAACGACTTCTATCCTCTCGCTTCACTAGAATCTCTTTTAAACGACTACGTCGTCTTCTCCTCCCAAACCACAATAAGACCTGTAGGGTCTGGAAAACAAGAACCCACAACCTTGAAGCTTGACATCTGAAACTTCCAACTTGAAACCTGAAACCCCATGAACAACCTCCTCACGCAATTTCCCGGGCTGGAAAACCCAGTCCGCATATTGACCTATTTCATAGCAGCCTTGCTGGTTGCTTTTCTCTTTAAGACAATTGGCGCACGGGTTGGTCAAGCTCGGTCGGCTGGCTCCGCACGATGGTCGGAGTCCAGCCCCGAACCACAGAAAACCCTGCAAAGCCTGATCGCCAGTGCGATCAATCTGTTCGTTTTCATTATTGCCATCATGGCAAGTGTGACACTGTTCGTCGACCCCAACACCCTGGCTTGGGTGGTGGGGCTTTTAGGTACCGCGGTTGGTTTCGGCGCTCGCCTCATTGTAGGCGACTATCTGAGCGGATTGAGTTTTCTCTTTGAAGATACCTTTTCGGTTGGAGACAAGATCGAGATCCATGGTCCCCCAACAATAGAAGGCGTGGTCGAAACCATCAATTTACGGACGACTTTACTGCGTTCATCATCAGGCGAGTTGTACATCCTACCCAACGGCGAGATCCGCACGGTTCGCAATTTCAGCCGGGGGCAAGTTCCTCAATTGCCAATATCACGCTCAAGATCCAGAGTTCCGATCTGAGCACGGCACGTACCA
>CAVSRF010000053.1:0-119359 GCA_963730175.1 uncultured Chloroflexia bacterium
TTTTAATGTTATGTTCCTGTACTTCGTTCGGCGTCTTGCTGCCAGTTCGACATCCGGTATTGCAAAAGCAAGGCGGCGATAATTTGCCCCCGCTCTCAAATAGAGAAATGTAAAGTTGGGTTCAAGCGCAATCGCTTTATCATATTCGGTGATCGCCAGGTTGTATTGCCCCAGTGTTTCAAGGAGATAGGCATTTACGCGGTGTACATCCATCTGATCGGCGTCGCTGCGTTGGAGCGCCAGGTTGATGTTTTGTTCTGCCTGGTTCCATTTCTGTTGGTCTAACAATACCTCGGCGTAGAAAGCCAATGCGAGCGTATTGGAACTGTCGATTTGTAAAGCCTGTAACGCTTCCCTTTCTGCATTGGCTAAATAGGTCTGAACTTGTTCCAGGTCATCACTATAAATGGATGAGTTTGCGTTCCAATCCAGTGTAAAGGCAAGGATGGCATGTGCTGTACTATCGTCGGGTGCAAGCTCTACGGCTTTATTGGCAGAGTCAAGCGCATCCAACAGGCGTGTTTTCTTTTCGTCGTTGGTGATCTTGAAAGCGGATGAATAGGTTTGAATGCGTGCCAGCTTGCTCCAGATTTGGGCATTGTTCGGGTCGACGCTCACAGCTTCCTGGTAGGCAAGGATCGCCGCGTCTAATTTGCCGGCTGTAAAGTTTGCATCACCCTCCATCGCGTATAGAGTCAGCGGCGCGTGTGGGGGTTGGAGTTGCTTCAAAAGGTGACTTGATCTCGCCTCTATTGATCTTCTGCAACATCCATACACTCCCCAGAAGTAATACAACCCACAGGAACATGCGATAGATGTTCGACTGCGGTCTGCGATTAAAAAGCAGGGCGGCGCGGGGATACGTTCATTGGGTTGGAGTGGCGGTGACCACTACTTCCGTGGGGCTCTCGGCTGGGCTTGGGATGGGCGTGGATGTTGCCGGGTTATTAAGATTCTCTGAGCAGATGCGGATGATCTCGCTTGCGGCAAAGGTCGCATTATCATCCGATGGAATGCGGGATTGCAACGTTTGAGCCATGGGCAGTGCATCGCCACATCGATTCATACGTGCAAGCGCCAAACCATACGTAAAATAATACTCTGCGATAATGGGGTCGTTGGCGAGGGGGATGCCCGTGACTTTTACGCCGTCTTGAGTGGTCCCGCCATAGATGGTTAAACAAGCTGATCGATGGCTTCGGGCCATCGCAAATCACGAAAGTACATCACCCCTAAATTGCCGTGCAAGCTGGCATCATCGGGTCTGTCTTGGACAGCTGTCTCTGCATATTGTACAGCCTTCTTATAATCGCCAATTGTTGCATACGTGCGTGAAATATATAGATCAGGGAGAGAGTCACTAGGATTAAGTGTATTTGCAATCGTGAATTGTTCTATAGCTTTATCATAGACCTGGACCTTGCGATAATTCCGTCCCAGTTCCATATGGAGGATGGGGATTTTTTTGTTAATCTCAATTGCCTTATTAAATTCATCGATTGCCTCCTGATAATTTCCTGTCGCCTCCAGAATCAATCCGCGGGCGCGATGTGTTTCCAGAATATTGGGGTCAAGTGCCAGTGCGACCTTTGAATTCATCTATCGCTTTTTGATAATTATCAAAGCCCGAATCGATCAGGATTTCCACATTATAAGCATGAGCCACTGCGTTGTTTGGGTCAATGGTGAGCGCCTTCTCAATCGAACTCAAAGCCTCTGCATTCTTATCTCCCTGAAAATCCAATGCCCAGGCTTGGACGGCATATGCCATGGCATTGTTCGAATTCAATAACAATGCATTCTCTGCGTTCGCCTGCGCTTCCTTATACTGTCCCGCAAATACCTGCACGCGTGCCAACGCGACATACAAAGTGGAATCCTGCGGCGACGAATTGATTGCCTGTTGGTACGCTTCAATGGACTGAGATAACTTCCCCTCGTCAAAAAGCTTCTGTGCGTCGGTTACATACGACTTGGGCGAACGCGTCGCCGTTGGCGTCGCTTCGAACGGATTGGGTTGCGTGGGCAAATACACCTGGTCGAAAAAATAGCCAAAAAGCAAAACCAGCCCCAAAATGATCAGACTAAAATAGTTCGGTCGCTTTTTGCGGCGGTTCATGCTCCATTTACTGCTTCTGGGTAAATACATGGATTTATATTACCATTTGCTGTAAAGCCGTGCAAGCGGGTTCTTATTTACTTCTTATCTTATGTTACAGAGTGCCGCATAATCAGGTAAATGTAAAGTATGAATTCCGATTTGCAAATCAACTAAAAAGTTTCTTTTTTATGTGACAAGCGGTAAAATCCCTCCATGCAATTTGAGATATTTACCCTCCTGCCTGAAGTCTTCCCTCCCTATCTTGAATCCAGCATTCTCAACCGCGCCCGCCAAAAGGGATTGATAGATGTGCGCGTCCACAACATCCGCGACTACACACACGACAAGCATCACACCACCGACGACACCCCATATGGAGGTGGAGGCGGCATGGTCATGAAACCCGAGCCGGTTTTCGAAGCCGTTGAAACTGTTTTAGGACTTGCTCCGCATCTTTCCCAGCCGATGCCTGATTTCAAACATCCCAATCATTTTACTCACCCCGCAGGGACGCGTCTTTAACCAGCGTGTGGCTGAAGAGTTATCCCGTTACGAAAGAATTGTCCTGCTCTGTGGCCGCTACGAAGGCGTGGACGAACGCATCCGCGAAGGGTTGGTTACCGATGAAATCTCCATCGGCGATTATGTGCTCACCGGCGGCGAACTCCCTGCGCTGATGATCATCGACGCGGTCTCACGTCTCCTCCCTGGCGTTCTCGGCGATCCCACCGGTGCGGAGGATGATCTCACATTCCATGGGCTTGCTGGAATATCCACATTACACCAAACCGCCCGAGTTCCGCGGCTGGAAAGTGCCTGATGTCCTCGCCAGCGGCAATCATGCCAAGATCGAACAATGGCGCAGGGAACAGGCATTAACTCGCACCTTCAACAAGCGACCTGATATGTTGGAAAAAGCCGAATTAAGCGATAAAGATCGAAAGTTTGTCAAAGGACTACAGTCGAAAGTCAACAACCTTTGATCCCAAATTCTTGACTCAAAACTTGGAGTTGTTATGAAATTTAACTACGGCAGGATATTTCTGCTCGGTTTCGGTTTCTTTGGGGTTAGTGTTTTGAACGCTTTATACAACTCCTATGTCCCCAATTTTCTTCAAAGTAAATTTGGTCTTTCGTCCGATATCATCGGCATCTTTATGGCGCTTGATAATATCGCCGCACTGTTTATTCAGCCCGTGGTAGGCGTTTGGTCAGATCGTGTCCGCACATCCATCGGTCGGCGTATGCCTTTCATCTTGATCGGCGTGCCAGTCTCTGCTGTGGCGTTTGGTTTTATCCCGATCGCATCCATTCTGCCCTTCTTTGTTGCGAGCACCACTTCATTCTTCCTTGCCATGGCTTTCTGGCGTACTCCCGTCGTCGCGTCTGATGCCCGATATTACGCCATCTCCCAATCGTTCACAGGCAAATGGCATCATCAACTTGATGGGCGGAGTTGGCGGCATTATTGCCTTTCTTGCAGGCAGTTCGTTATATAAGATCAATCCCGCGCTTCCATTTTGGGTTGGTTCAGGACTGGTCATCGTCGCGGCAACGTTGGTTTTCCTCTTCATAAAAGAGCCCACAGAATACGAAGAATCAAAAGAGGAACAGCCCAACATGATCGAGAGTTTGTTGGAAGTTATGAATGATGAGGATAAAAGCTTGCTCCGTATTCTTCTGGCAATCTTCTTTTGGTTTCTTGGTTTTTCTGCCATCGAAGCGTTCTTTACTCTTTATGCTAAAAATCATCTTGGCATTCCCGTGGAAGATGGAAGTCGCTTGCTGGGACATCTTTCCTTGTTCTTTGTATTGTTCGCTTTACCGTCTGGTCTCCTCGGAGGAAAAATCGGGCGGCGCGTAACCATCCTTTCTGGCATTCTATTGCTTGCCGCGGTCATTTTCGGAATATACATTTCCCCAGCACAAACACTCACAATCGTATTAACCAAACTGCCTGTACTGGGTGAGATTCCTGTTATCAGTCTTTTCCTGATGATAGGAGGTATCGCATGGGCATTGATAAACATCAACTCCCTGCCCATGGTCGTGGATATGACAACTGCCGCGCGCCTTGGTACATTTACTGGTTTATATTATTTATTTTCTACACTCTCAGCCATTGCAGGACCCATTTCCAACGGTGCGATCATCAAATTGGCAAACAACAATTACAACATTTTGATGTTGTTTGCTCCCATTACGTTGCTTATCTCGTTTCATCTTGATGCTGGGAGTTAAACGCGGGGAAGCGCAAGTGATGGAAACAGGGAATTGAGTGCCGCGAATTCCATTGATATTCTCCATTCTTGCGCTTGTGTTGCTGAACCTCGGCGCTTGCTCACAACAGCCGGATTGTTTTCGAGAGGATATATTTTGCGCGGCGTTGGTAACAGACACACGAGGCTTGAATGATTTCGGGATAAACCAGGATACCTGGGCGGGATTGGAACAGTCACATTCGGATGGGGTAGTTGATCAGATTGCATATATTAAGTCAGTGAATTCGAAGGATTACGAAAAGAATATTGCCTTCTTTGTGGATTCTGGTTATGACGTCATCGTCACATCGGGGATTGGCATGCACGGTGCAACGCTTCACAGCGCGGACCTTTATCCTGATTCGGTTTTTATCGGCATGAACCAAACTGATGATAAATCCATGCCCAACTTCATCTCGGTTACTTTCCCCGAAGACAGAATGGGATTCTTTGCCGGCGCGTTGGCGGTACAGTTAACAAGAACGAAAATCATTGGTGCAGTCTGCGAGACTTCAGGGATCGGTTCGATGTGGCGGTATTGCGAAGGGTTCCGCGCGGGCGCAAAATATATGGACGATTCGGTGAAAGTCATTGTCGTTTACAGGGATAATGAAAGTAGCAGTAAGCTGTTCATTGATGATGAGTGGGGCTTCAAAAATGCACAGAGCCTGATTGAGAGTAATGCAGATGTGATCTTTGCGGCGGGCGGTGAAACGGCTGTAGGAGCGTTGCGCGCGGCGGCTGAGGCAAAGGTTAAATCCATTGGGGTGGAACGGGATCAAGGCGCGGCATTGGGAGAAGAAGGATCAAGTGTTGTCACCTCTGTGTTGGGACGCGCCAGTTTCACGGTCAAGGAGTTGATGCGAAATGTCAAAGCGGGGAATCTGGCGGATGCGGAGATGAGTCCGTTCGGGTATATCCCTTTCGATAGATTTGTCCAACAAAATGTGTTGCTGGAAATGAAAGATGTATTAGCGGGACTGGAAAACGGGGAGATCAAGACGAATGTTCCCATCGAAAAGCCATGAAATTTGTCATACAAATGTACGGAGAATGGTCAGGCTTGCGCAATAAAACCTTACGATTTATACTCGAATAGTCGTAAGGTTTGCCAAAAGCAAACCTTCAAATTTTCAGGATTTTTGGTATACAAAGCAAAAGCCCTGATTTTAACTAGGAGAAGAAACAAAATGAAAAAGTTTTACTTTGTTATAGCCTTTTTGATCGTCGCCTCGATGGTCATCACGGCTTGTGGCGCTCCCGCCACTGCAACACCAGCAATGACCGAAGCACCTGCAATGACCGAGGCTCCGGCAATGACTGAAGCACCCGCAATGACTGAAGCACCTGCAATGACCGAAGCGCCGGCTGCCGCCTTCAAGGTTGGTGAAGTAAGCGATTTTGGCGGTGTGGATGATAAATCCTTCAACCAATTGGCTTGGGACGGTGTTCAGAAAGCTAATTCCGATCTCGGCACAGATGGCAAGTTCCTGGAATCCAAGGTACAAGCCGATTACGCCAAGAACATTCAACAGTTCGTAGGTGAAGGCTCCAATATGGTTATTACCGTTGGCTTTAATATGGGCATCGACACTGCCACCGCCGCAAAAGCCAACCCCAATACCTTCTTTGCCATTGTTGACTACACTTATCCTGACTGCTTCAGCGACACCGCTGTTGAAGGCAAGGATTGTGGTTCCAAGACTGAAATGCCGAATGCTCGTGGTTTGGCTTTCCAGACCGATGAAGCCGCCATGCTAGCTGGTTACGCCGCCGCTGGCATGACCAAGACCGGTACGGTAGCCACCTTCGGTGGTTTGCCCTTCCCCACAGTTACCATCTTCATGAAGGGTTTTGAAGCTGGCGTGAAATATTACAACGACAAGAATGGCACCAGCGTCAAATTGCTCGGTTGGGATAGCGCCAAGGGCGAAGGTACTTTCGTCAACAACTTTGATTCCACCGATGATGGACGCAAGACGGCTGAATCATTTGCGCAGGAAGGCGCTGACATCATCCTGCCCGTTGCTGGTCCTGTAGGACTCGGCTCTGCCGCTTACTGCAAAGAAACCGGCAAGTGCATGATCGTCGGTGTGGATGCTGACTGGTACGATACCGCTCCTGAATATAAGGAAGTTGTTCTGACCAGCGTGCTCAAGAGAGTGGATGTTGCTGTGTTCAGCAGTATCAAAGATGCAGTGGATGGTAAATTCACCGGCGGCAACGTGACCTATGCTTTGAAAGATGGTGGTGTGGATATTGCTCCGTTCCACGATTTCGATAGCCAGGTTTCTGCCGATCTTAAAGCTCAGGTTGACCAACTGAAACAAGACATTATCAGTGGCGCAGTCACTGTTGATGGCACTCTTGGCATCACGCAGTAATACCTGTCTCTAACTAAAAAGGGTCGGGGGCATATGCCTCCGACCCTTTTTAATCTTTAGAGCCTTCCTGTAGAAGATTTGCAGAGGCGACCTTGGTCAAGTCCATTGCCAAGGTCTTCACTGCAAATTTTTATCCCAACGAGCATAATGTTCGAACAGGAGACTCGATGACTACAGTATTGGAATTGCGTGAGATTACGAAGTCTTTCCCCGGTGTGCTGGCGAATGACCATGTCAACCTAACGCTGGAAGAAGGCGAAATTCTTGCCTTATTGGGTGAAAACGGGGCTGGAAAGACCACCCTCATGAATATTCTGTATGGTTTGTATAATCCTGACGAAGGGGAAATTTTGATACGCGGCGAAAAGGTGGATATTCAAGGTCCTAATGATTCAATTGCGCGCGGCATCGGCATGGTACACCAACACTTCATGCTCGTCCCTGTGATGACTGTGACCGAAAATGTGATGCTTGGTGTAGAGCCCACTCGAAACGGTATTATTTTGGATAGCGCGAAGGTGGCAAAACGCGTTCGCGAGATTTCCGAACAATATGGTTTGGAGGTTGATCCAGACGCTTATATAAAAGACTTGCCTGTTGGTACGCAACAACGCGTTGAGATTATCAAGGTTCTTTATCGCAATGCTGATATTCTTATTATGGACGAACCTACAGCCGTCCTGACACCTCAAGAGGTTGAAGGCTTGTTCAAAATAGTAAGACTGCTCGTCTCAAAAGGTAAGTCTGTCATCTTCATCACCCACAAACTAAAAGAGGTGATGGAAATGGCAGATCGTATAACGGTGTTACGTGCCGGGCAAACCGTGGGAACAGTCAAGCCCAAGGATGTGAACCCGGAAAAACTGGCTACCATGATGGTCGGGCGGAAAGTCAATCTGGTTATTCTCAAAAAAGCGGCGGAGCCGAAAGAGCCGGTCTTGGTTGTCAAAAATCTTCATGTGGATAATGAACAACACCATCCAGCTGTACGCGGTATTTCATTCGATGTCCGGGCTGGGGAGGTGCTGGGAATTGCCGGGGTACAGGGCAACGGACAAACGGAATTGGTGTATGCGTTGACTGGACTTTTGCCGATCCAAAGCGGCGAAGTTTATATTCACGATCAAATCCTGAAACATTCAACCCCGCGCAATATCCTGGAACGCGGCGTAGCCCATATTCCTGAAGACCGCCAGCGGCACGGGCTGGTGTTGTCCTTCCCTATTTACGATAACATGGTGCTTTGCACTTATTACCAGCCTCCGTTTGCAAAAGGCATGGTCTTACAGGAAAAGACAATTTTCGATAATGCCGATGCGCTTGTCGAACAATATGACGTTCGTACGCCGAGCATATTCGTCAATGCTTCGACGCTTTCAGGTGGTAATCAACAGAAAGTGATTGTGGCGCGCGAGTTTTCCCGTCCGATCAAACTGCTGATCGCATCCCAACCAACCCGCGGCTTGGATGTCGGTTCGATTGAATATATTCATGGCCGCATCATTGCCAAACGGGACGAGGGCACAGCCGTTCTGCTGGTCTCATCCGAACTGGACGAGATCCTGGCGCTTTCCGATCGCATCGCAGTTGTATATCGCGGTGAAATTGTGGATATTGTTCCGGCAGCAGGCATCAGCAAGGAATACCTTGGACTACTAATGGCTGGTATCAAACCGGGTGAAGCAGAAAAAACTTCATCTACAGCCGATAAGGAAATCAAAGCGGAAAGAGTCTTCTAGAGGAGAATATCGTGACAGTCCAAGAAGTCAGCAAGAAAACAGCACCAAATCCAAATTCCCACAAGCGGCGGGTGCGGGGCGAGGCGCTTTGGCAGGAAATTCTCCTGCCCGTTCTCGCAGTCTTTACAGGGCTGGTCGTTGGCGGAATTATTATCATCATATCCAATGACGCTTCGATTACTGCGTGGCGAAACTTCTTCCAGTCACCCGGGATGGCGTTTGGTGCCAGCTGGGATGCGATCAGTGTCGCTTATGGTGCGTTATTCAAAGGCGCGCTGGGCAGTCCAAAAGACTTGCTGGATGCATTTGCCGCTTATCGTTCCACAGGTGACAATGCACTATTGCTCAAGGCTATATATCCGATCTCAGAGAGTCTTGTCGCATCAACTCCCTATATTCTAGCGGGTCTGGCTGTCGCCATTGGATTCCGTTGTGGCTTGTTCAACATCGGCGCCGAAGGTCAGTTATTGATGGGCGCATTAGGCTCGGCATTCATTGGGTATAGCATCAAAGGATTACCCGCTTATATCCATTTGCCGCTTGCACTTTTGGGAGGAGCAGTCGCAGGTGCAGTTTGGGGCGCCATCCCTGGCTATTTGAAAGCCAAATTCGGCGCACACGAAGTTGTCAACACCATCATGATGAACTGGATTGCGTTTCGCTTAAGCGACTGGTTGTTGTTTGGTCCCATGAAAGCTTCCAGTTTTCGTCCGGTTACACCCAATGTTGAGGTTTCTGCCGAATTGCCGCAGTTCTTTCCGGATCCTCTGCGCTTTAACTGGGGCTTCTTTCTGGCATTGGCAGTGGCGGTTTTGGTTTATTGGTTATTGTTTAAAACAACCAGAGGTTTTGAAATTCGTTCGGTCGGTTCCAACCCTGATGCAGCCAAATACGCAGGCATGAGCGTGGAATGGAACATAGTGCTGGTCATGGCGCTTTCTGGAGCGCTGGCTGGGCTTGCAGGTTCTGTTCAAGTATTGGGCGTCGACCACTGGGTGGGAGCAGGTTTCTCTGCTGGATATGGTTTTGACGCAATTGCGCTGGCGTTGCTTGGCAAAAGCCATCCGCTTGGGGTTGTTCTGGCATCCCTCCTGTTTGGTATGCTGCGTAGTGGTGCTACCAACATGCAGTCGGTTTCCCGTATTCCAATTGACATTATTTCGGTCATTCAAGGGATGGTGATCATATTTGTCGCTGCGCCCGATATCATACGCTGGATTTATCGTTTGCGTATTGGAAATACAGAGCAAACTGTCTTGACGCGCGGTTGGGGTAAATAAGAGGTTTAGATGAAAAAAACAACTTCCTTACAACTCAAATTAAACCGCGACCGCATTGGAATGGGCGTTGCCCTGCTTATAGTCGGGTTATTGATGTTTGCTTTCTTTGCACGTGGCACACAACCGGGTCAAACCGCCACCTTTGGCATGAACTTAACCGGACCCGACCAGGCAATTACGATCCCTGACTTGGTATTGCCTGTACAGGCTTCTCTATACACATTAATCGTTATTACCGTGTTTCTGGGCGCATGGCAATTGGCGCGCGGCGTTCGCTCAACAGGTTGGTTGATCGGTATTGTGGCATTCTCGTTTGTGGCGGCATTTCTTCTTTGGGCAACAGCAGATAAGTCCTTTAATCTAGTTGGTATGCTGAGTAGTACATTGGCGCGCGCTACACCCATTGCGTTGGCGGCGTTATGCGGTGTGATCAGCGAACGAGCGGCTGTGGTAAATATTGGCATCGAAGGGATTATGCTCATGTCCGCACAAGCGGCAGTCATGGTTGGCACATTTACCCACAACCTGATCCTGGGCTTGATCGCGGCGATTCTGATGGGCGCCATTGTTGCGGCAGTCCATGCTGTGCTGGTTATCCGCTTTAAGGTGGATCAGATCGTCAGCGGCGTTGCCATCAATATCTTTGGCGCGGGAATGACATCCTTTATTTCACAACGCTATCTGGAATCAAATGGCGAGTTACTCAACAATTCAGGCACGTTCAAGATCGTTTCCATTCCGTTCCTTTCCAAGATTCCCATCCTTGGTCCGATCTTTTTCGAGAACAGCCCGATCGTTTATCTCACGTTGCTGATCGTTGCCGTGTTGTTTGTCGTATTATTCTATACGCCGTGGGGACTTCGGACACGCGCGGTCGGTGAGCATCCCAAAGCCGCGGACACACTTGGCATCAACGTGTATATGACGCGTTATGTCAATGTCATCATTGGTGGAATGATCGCAGGCTTGGGCGGTGCATATTTCACCATTGGTGCAGTTGGGCGATTTGATCAGAACATGACCGCAGGAAAAGGTTTCATAGGCTTGGCTGCCATGATCTTTGGTAAATGGAATCCGATCGGCGCGTTCCTCTCGTCGCTTTTGTTTGGATTTGCAGATTCGCTTCAGGTCAAGATGCAGATCCTAAGCGTGCCGATCCCCTCCTCGTTCCTCGCAATGGCTCCGTATATCATTACGATGGTTGTACTGACGGGCATTGTCGGTCGCGCCGTCCCGCCGGCGGCAGATGGGACACCGTACGAGAAGTAACGCGTCCTTCTTCACCCGAACTTGATTCAATAAAACAGGAGTTCCCCCAACTCCTGTTTTTGATTCTTCATGAGATGGGTGTTTTCATCGCTTCAGCTATTTTGACGAGCGAACCATTGGGCTTGTGAATGGCTGGGGTACACGAACCAGCTTGAAGCGTAGAAAGAAGCGCAAAGTCCGTCCTTTTTGCATTTTCTGGCAGTGAGAGGTTTTTTGTTAGGAACAAAGGGGAGTGTGAGACCGTCCTCGTTGGTGTAAAATTGTTTCATCCAAAGAGGAGAATCCAATGTCCAAACATATACGTAATATTTTATTTTTGAGTCTCGTACTCGTTTTTATTATCACGGCTTGTAACCTGCCGTCGAAGGCTCCTGCAACGGAGGAGCCGAATAGCATATTCACACAAGCCGCGTTGACTGTGCAGGCACAATTGACCCAATCTGCATCATTCAATACACCGACACTGCCGCCCGCACAACCAACGAACACTCTTGTTGTTCTTCCAACAGCTGTTCCTGCCACTCTCCCGCCCGCGGCATCTGCTACGCCGGTTTGTGATCAGGCTCAATACGTCAAGGATGTGACCATTGCCGATGGAACGACTTTCGATCCCGGTGAAACGTTCACAAAGACGTGGCGGTTAAGGAATGCGGGAACCTGCACGTGGTCTGGATATTCGCTGGTATTCGATAGCGGAGATGCGATGAATGGTACATCGCCCATTGCAATCGGAACAGTGAATCCAGGGCAGGAAGTGGACCTCTCCGTTACGTTGACTGCGCCTGCAACAAGTGGCTCCTATCGCGGATATTGGCGTGTTCGTAATACGTCAGGTGTGTTGATCCCTGTTTTGGGAGGACACGCAGGGAAAGTCCTTCTTTGTGGATATTAAAGTTGCCGCTCCGGGACCATTTGCGGTGACTAGCGTATCCATGTCGGTTTCCGGTAGTTGTGGAAGTTTCAACATCACGGCAAGTATTACGACCAATGCCGCGGGTTCGGTTACATATCACTGGATTCGCAGCGATGGCGCAACTGACAATGCCACGCATACGCCCATTGACTTTACAGCGGCAGGTACACAATCGGTCAGTACAAGTTGGTCAACAACCGCATCTGGAGCCAAATGGATGGATATTTACATTGACGGTCCAAACCATCAGCAGTTTGGGCGTGCAGAGTTCAGTTGTCCGTAGATACAACGGTTTAACAATGGATTTCACAAAGCGCCAGATGAATAATCTGGCGCTTTGTGAAAAGGTATAATAATATGTCAAGAAAGGAAATTGAATGTCTGAACAGAGAAAATATAAAACCTTTTTACTTTTTATAAATTTAGTGTTTGTGATCAGCGCCTGCGGTACTTCTTCACAAGCCCAATCCGAGATTGCTACGTCCGTCGCGCAAACGGTTGAGGCACAAAATTCACTGACGGAAGTAGCGGCTCTTCCCACAATTACGCCTGTTCCCACTCTTGAAACTACACCTGCCCCTGAGTTGACTCTCACCGAAACCCCGACTGAAGGGGCTTCCAACCCGGGATGCGTTGCCTCTGCTGCTTTGGTCAGCGAAAACCCGCCGGATAAAACGTTGTTTCAACCTGGGGAGTACTTCTACAAGACATGGACTTTTCGCAACACGGGCACATGTATCTGGACAACAGAGTATAAACTGATCTTTTGGGATGGAGACCTTATGGGCGGGTTAACCTCCTACGCAATGCCAGATGATGTTCAACCAGGTGGGACGATAAATATCTCCATCTATTTGCAGGCTCCTACTACAGAGGGAACGGCTAAGGGGTACTGGCGTTTTCAAACGCCTTGGAACACCAACTTTGGAGTCGGAGATCCAAACACTTCCTTTTATGTGGAAATCGGCGTAGCAGTAAATGCCAAATATGGAATCACAAATGTGGAATACACTCTGATTCGCGACCCTGTCGAGGGGTGTCCACAAAACACCAAATATAACGTGTATGCCAAAGTCACTGCCAGCGGTCCTATAGAGTTTAGTTATTACTGGGATCAAAGCGATGGGAATGAAGGCTCTCCAAAAAAATACACGTTCAAAGAAGCTGGGACCGCAACATTTAAACGACTCTGGATTGTCGGCAAAGGTGATAGCCCCAATCCTCGCTGGGTACAATTCGTCCTGATGGGATCTCAATCTCATGATTATGGGAAGGTGATCATCGACCATTTTAGTGTCTGTCCCTGGGTCTCCCGTTAATCCAACAAAAAAGCCGAAGTTCCATACTTCGGCTTTTTTGTTGGGACTCTGAATAGGTTTAAACCATCTTGATGTTGATACTGATAAGTTTCATCTTATGTCTTTATATTATCCAATTCTTTCCCACTGTAGAATGCCAACGGCTTTTTCACCATCCAATCGGGTGGGCGGGGTTTTCAATTGCAAATAATTTCCCGATAATTCAAAATATCGCTTTTGGTTGGTTCCTTCCATATTCGAGAAGAGCGAACCTTCCACATGATGAACGATCATCCCTTTTTCGTGATCCACATGATACGTTCCAAAGTAGGAAATACATCCTTTGAAACTTGCCTGGACTTCCTCGACCGTGCCTTTCATTTGGTCCCCTGACTTTAATTTCTGACGACCCTTTCGCATCAATTGCGCGGAATAACGACCTGATTCTGTATAAACGATCGTTCCCTGCGCCTCAGCCCCGAACGGATAGATGACCTGCCCATCTGCCTTGCGAAACTCATACGTGACGAGTTTCCACGCGCCGACAAACGATTTATTACTCATGCAAATAATTCCTTTTCATGTCTTCGATCTTGATAAAGCGAAAGCTTATTGCTTTTAGCTTGGGCACAATTGTATCAACGATTGACGCGACCTTCCCGCCGTGCCCGTGTCCATCGTGCAGGACAAGTATCGTGCCAGGGACAGCTTCGTCGAGTATTTGCTTGATTGTCCAGTTTGTGGGTTGCATCCAATGCTGGGGGATACTACTCCACATGACCAGGCGATAATCCCATTCGTTCAGCAAAGATAATGTTTTCGATGTGAACAATCCATAGGGCGGGCGGATATCGCGTATGGTTTCGGGGGAAATATCGCAGGCGTCCGCGATGGCAGTTCGTGCACGATTCAACTGTCCCTGAAGTGTTGAAGCGTTTTCCATCGGAAAAGGGATATGACGATAACAATGCAACGCGAGTTGATGTCCGCTGTCATGGATTCGTTTCACGAGTTTTGGATGTTGCTCTGCATATTGTCCGACCAAAAAGAATGTAGAGCGAATGTTATGCTTCGCCAGCACATCCAAAATCTGAGGCGTGTCGCGTGGATGCGGACCATCGTCAAAGGTCAGCGCGATTTCGCGGCGGGAGGCGTCTCCATAAAATAAAACGTTGGGATGCCGCTTTTGCAATATGCGATAGATGTGAAAAAGGGATTTGGCGATCAATCAGCGTATTCCTGCCAATAGAATGGAAACGATGACTGAGGTGATTGAGGTCACCATGTCCAGCCCCGTTGCTGTAGTTACAGCCAGGGTGAAGAATGTCAATAAACCGGAGATGATGGACGGGGCTTTGCTGGTCAAATCGTTACTCCTAATGTAGGGGCTTGCAGAATTATATCTTTCAACAAGGTGGCTGTCATTTCCAACGTGATGGTCATCCGATACCTTCAAAACAAAGCACGGCACCCCTTGACAGCCATTGATTCTTGGGTAAAATCTAATTCGATAAGTGTCGAATTAGTTATAAAAGAGTGAAAATGGAACCACAACCTGAAGTCTTAAATTTTGTCAAAGCCATGTCATCTGCTGAGCGATTACGCGTTATTGGCGTGCTGGCTCGTGGGCAGGCTACACAGGCGGAAATTGCCGAACAGTTGCACATGTCTGTGCGGGATATTTTCAATCATCTGTCTTTTCTTGTGCATGTGGGTGTAATCAATGAAGCAGATGGAGTCTACGACTTGAATGAGAAGGGTATCGAGTCCCTTGCGCGTGGGGAGTTCGCAGGCAAGCGTCCCTCTTATGATGCGAAGGATGAAAAACGGGAGGATGTCCGCAAGGTGTTAAAGAATTTCCTGAATGCAGATGGAACACTCAAGAAAATCCCACCGATGGGAAACAAACTGCTCATCATCCTCAACTTCATCGTGGACGCTTTTGAGTTCGACGCGAATTACACCGAAAAGGAAGTCAATACCGTCCTGCGCCGCTTCCACATAGATACAGCCGCCCTTCGCCGTTATCTCGTGGATAATAATCTTATGGCGCGCGAAGGCGATGGGACGAGGTATTGGAGAGTTAAATCAACCCCGGTGGTTGAGTAGCCGCGAAGCGGCATATCGAAACCACCATATAAGCAAAATAATATTGATTAGTGGTGGTCTCGATACGGGCTTCGCCCTACTTGACCACCGAATTATCTAAGTGAGTCAATTATGGAAAACAAAATGAAATCAAGAAAAGATATTCACAGAGAATATAAAGAACGTGTAAAACCTTCCGGTATTTATCAGGTGAAGAACATGGCAAATGGAAAGGTCTTACTGGGCAGCAGCTTGAACATGGAAGGACTCTTGAACCGTCATAGATTCACTCTCAAGATCGGCAGTCACACCAACAAGGAACTACAAAAAGACTGGAATGAATTTGGTCCCGAACAGTTCGTCTTCGAAATTCTGGAGGAAGTAAAAGTTGTAGATTCCCCGAACTTCAATCTCAAAGATGAATTGACACTGCTCGAAGAGATATGGTTGGAAAAACTTCAACCCTTTGGCGAGCGCGGCTACAACCTCAATGACCGAATTCGTGAGGCGTAATCAAGAAAATCGAGCCACGGATTTCACAGATTTGCACGAATTTTTTAAAAACAATCTGCGATAATTCGTGTAATCCGTGGCTAAAATGCCTTTGTGGTAAACAATGACCGACTCAAACACAGAACTCGTCACCTTCTTCAAAGCCCTCGCGGATCCCAACCGACTCAAGATCGTCGGTCTGCTGGCGGAAAAATCCTACAGCGTGGAGGAACTTGCCGCGCTGTTGCAACTCAAACCGCCCACGGTTTCGCATCACCTTTCCAAGCTGTCTGAAGCGGGATTGGTGCAGTCACGCGCCGAAAGTTATTACAGCGTATATCAATTGGATAAAAAAGTGCTGGAGGAAAAATCGCGCAGTATCTTCTCGCAGGAGGAGCTTTCCTCTGTTGCTTCCGAAGTGGATGCGGATGCCTACGATAATAAAGTGGTAAAAGATTTCATCAAAACGCGATGGAAGTTTGAAGACCATCCCTGCACAACAGAAAAAACTCGAAGCCGTGCTTCGTCATGTTGTAAAGTCATTTGACGTGGGAAAGAGATACAGCGAAAAACGTGTGAATGAAATATTGTCACAATATCACGAAGATACGGCGACCCTGCGCCGCGAGTTGATCGGTTATAAGTTGATGGAACGTGAAGGTGGGGGAGGAGAGTATTGGCGGATTTAACTCGTCCTAGGCTGGGCATCAAAGATGGGCGGTGTAGAATTTGCCACGGATTGCACAGATTATCACTGATTTATTCTTTGGTTTATTTAATAACTCTGCGGTGTTCGAGTGAACCTGTTCCGAAGTTGAGCAAAAGAGCAAGGCGAAGACCTGTGGCAGTGAGGTAGTGCATGGCCTGGGCTTGATGGCTGGTGTTGAATTTTGAAACAGCTTTGATTTCCACGATAAGCTTCCCGTCAATTATAAGATCAGCCTCATACACGCCTACAGCGACATCTTTATAAGTAACCGGAAGTTTGACCTTGTGTTCAAACGGAATCTCGCGTAAAGCTAATTCCCTTTCCAGTGCAACATGATACACAGCTTCAAGAAAACCTGGACCAAGAACTTTATGCACTTCCATCGCTGCTCCGATGACGGCAAACGTCAACTCTTTGTAAAGCAACTCAACCATACACCCTCCAAAATTTAACCAATCCGTGTAAATCAGTGAAATCCGTGGCTAAAACTTTACTTCTTTTCCATCTGTTCCCGATTCACAAGCCCCCTCTGCCAGGCATAGACCGCCACTTGTGTACGATCAGCTAAATGCAGCTTGCTCAAGATGTTGCTCACATGTCCCTTGACCGTGTTCTCGCTGATAACCAGCTTCTCTGCGATCTGACTGTTTGTCATCCCATTTGCGATCAAGCGCAACACATCCAACTCTCGGTCAGTCAACTCGGTAAACAGGGGTTGTTCCTCGCTGTTCTCACCGCGGATGTTTTGCAGGACACGCGCTGCCACCAGTGGATGCAACGTCACTTCCTTTTGTGCGGCGCGGTGTAACGCCTCCACCAGTTTGTCCATCTTCATATCCTTCAAAATGTACGAGATCGCGCCCGCCTTTAACGCTGGGAAGATATGCACATCCTCGTGATACGAAGTCAACACCACCACTTGCGTGCGCGGGCTGATATGCTTGATTCGGCGCGTCGTCTCCACACCATCCATGCCCGGCATGATCAGATCGAGCAGAACAATATCGGGGATCAACTCCGACACCAGCTTAATCGCCTCCTCCCCGGACGACGCCTCGCCGACCACTGTAAAATCGGAAACCATATCAAGATACGAGCGGATGCCATTCCGCACAACTTCATGATCGTCCACGATCAGGATTCCAACTGGTTCAGTTTGACTATTTTTACGCATCTTCGCCTCCTGCTTAACTTTTAGCGGGCACCTGAACAATGATCCTTGTGCCGCCCTCCGGCGTGCTCTGGATCTGTACTGTCCCATGAATACTGCTCACGCGCTCCCGAATGGAACGCAGCCCCATGCCCTGTGGTCTTTTCTCTGTATCGAATCCTTGTCCATCATCTGAGATGGAAAGCTGTACAGAGTCATCATTGTACACGAGCGATAGTTCCACTCTGTGCGCCTTGCTGTGACGGGCCACGTTTGCCAACGATTCCTGAGTTACACGATAGATGGCTTGCTCCACTGCCAGTGGCAAACTCCGCCCATTGCGAGTGGCAAGCTGAACCGTAATATCGTTGTAGTTCTCCCACTCAAAAACATACTCACGCATGACGGCTTCCAATCCTTTTTCCTGGAGCGCCATGGGATAGATTTCCTGAATAAGAAAAGTCAACTCCTGGATCACGTCCGAGACCAAATTCTCTGCTTCGTTGAGATGTATCGATACAGCATTACCATTGCCGTTCAGAATACCTTTTGCCGTGCCAAGCTGTGCGAGCGCCGCGAATGCTTTTTGTTTGGCACTATCATGCAGGTCCCGCGCGAGGCGGTTTCTTTCCTCCATTACTGCCAGGTCTTTTGTCTGCTCGAAGAGTTCCATGTTGGCAATGGAGATCGAAGCGCGGTGGGTGAGCGCGGAGAAGAGACGTATGGTATCGTCGCCAAGCAGGTCGGGTCTTGTAAAGCTGATGTTGAACACACCCACTACCTTATGGTCGACGATGATGGGCAGATGCACAAAGGAGTGTATGCTCTCCGCAATGATCGCGGCGCGTATATCCGGGCGAAAGTCATTGAGATTAACATGCCGGATAATCATTGGTTTGCCAGTCTCCAGCACTTCACCCACCATCCCCTCGCCTTTCGCAAACTCCATTACCTTGAGCGCTTCCTTTGAAAAGCCGTGGCTGACGCGCGGCACAACCTTTGTCTGCTTTTCATCCCATGCGAAGACCACACTGCGGTCGGCATTGAGCGTATCTACAGCCACGTCGACAAGCGTTTGAAAGACCTGGTTCAAACTTACATTGCGGAGGATTCTTTCGTCTGCCTGGTAGAGCGCCTGAATTTCCTGACTGCGTTTTTCGAGCGCGCCCGTGCGTTCATGGACAAGACGTTCCAATTCGCGGTTACGATCCTGTACTGTTTTTGTGCGCCAGCGGATGCCGCCCGCGACTACTCCGATCGCGGCAAATCCGAGCAAGATACGGAACCATAACATTTGCCAAAAGGGCGGGATAACGGTTACGGTAATGCGTTCAGGTACTTCATTCCAGACTCCGTCACTGTTCGATGCTTTTAATAGCAAGGTATACGTTCCACCTGACAGATTGGTATAACGTCCATTGCGTTTCGTGCCGATGTAATTCCAGCCATTGTCAAAACCTTCAAGCATGTATGCATATTTATTTTTGAGGGGCTGGTTGTAGCTCAACCCGGCATATTCAAATTCAAATGAGTTCTGGGGCCAACGCAGGGTAATATCCTGCACGGTCTCTGCCGTGGAATCGATCTTGAGCGGCTTGCCATCTTGAGATAATGATGTCAGTGTGATCTGCGGCGCTACCGGATTGTCGGTGATCTTGAGCGGATCAAAAACAGTCATGCCGTTGGTCCCGCCGAAATAAAACAGCCCGCTCTCGCTTTTTGCGTAGGAGCCCATGTTGAATTCGTTGCTCTGCAAACCATCGCCCGCATCGAAGTTTCGGAAAGTTTTGGTCTCTGGGTCAAAGCGGGAAAGTCCATAGTTGGTGCTCATCCACAAATACCCATCGGCGTCTTCGAGAATGCTGTACACAACGCCGTTGGACAGCCCATCTTTTTCGAGAACGTATGTGAACGTATTGGTGTCAGGATGATATTGGTTCAGCCCCCCACCGGCTGTACCAACCCATAAGCGGTCTTTGCTATCCTGGTAGATCGAGAGAATGGAGTCGTTGCTCACACTATTTCTGTCTTGCACACTGTAATGATACTGTGTGAACATTCCAGTGTCGCGGTCAAGTCGATTAAGTCCACTTTCGAGTGTGCCCACCCATAACGCACCGTTTTTATCTTCGTAGACCACGTTTACGTTACCACCACTTAATGCGTTGGGATCATCTGGATTAGGTAGATAATGAGTGAATTTTCCGGTCTCGCGGTTGAATCTATCCAAGCCTGCGCTGGTTCCCACCCACAATACGTTCTGGCTGTCCTGATATACGGTATATATAAAATTGGAGCTTAAACTACCAACATCGTTGGTGTTGGAACGATAATGTGTAAAGACATTTTTCGATGGATCAAATTTATCCAATCCATTGGTGGTACCGATCCATATCATCCCTTCATGATCGAAGGTGAGCGATAACAATTCATTGGAACTGAGACTGTTCGGGTCCTGGGGATCATAGCTATAGCGTGTGACCTCTCCTGAAAGCCAATTGATCAGATTAAGTCCATCTCCATATGCCCCGATCCATGCGCTTCCATACCGATTGATAAGGATGGGGAAAATCAGGTTGCCACTTAGGCTATTTGGGTTGTTTAGCTCGTTACGGAAGTAGGCAAACTTATCCCGCCCCCGGTCATACTTATTAGCTCCACCACCGTAGGTACCGAACCATAACACCCCACCCCGATCTTCCAAAATGGATAGGACGTGATTATTGCTCAAACTTTTTTGAAAAGATGGGTCATTGTAATAATGGATAAAACGGGCGCCATCCCTGCTCAACCGGTCAAGACCATCGTTCGTGCCAACCCATAAATTCCCGGAATGGTCAAAATATAGAGCATTGATATTATCGCTGGAAGGGCTGAGAGGTTCCAACCTGCCAGACAGAAAACGCGTCACCAGCCCGTTCCCTGGATTGATACGGTTCAACCCTTTTTGCGTGCCCACCCATAAAACGCTATTATCATCTTCCACAATGGCAGTGACACGATTATTGCTCAATGTGTTTTCGTCGTCCGCGTTGTGTTGGTAGGAGGTAAAAACACCTTTGGATGGTTCAAAGACATCCAAGCCTCCATCCGTGGTGCCGATCCAAAAGCGCCCCCTGCGATCCTGATAGATCACCATGACCTTTTGCCCGCTCAAGCCGTTTGGATTATTCGGGTCATACACGTAATGGACAAAGTTGTCCTGTTCACGTTGTAGATGATCCAGCCCGCTTGGAGTGCCAATCCATAGACCGCCAATATTATCAAGGAAGAGTGTGTTGATATGGTCGTCATTCAGACTGGCTGGGTTTGAGTCGTCGTGGTGGAATTGCGTGAATTGCTCGGTACGCGGATCATAACGATTTAAGCCGCCCTGTCGAGTGCCGATCCAGAGGTAGCCCTGTGTGTCTTCGACAATAGATGTAACCCATCGGTCGCTTAGACTATTGATGTTATCAGGGTCGGGTTTGAATATTTTGAAGGTATAGCCATCGTAACGGTTAAGTCCATCTTCAGTGCCGAACCATAGGAAGCCGCGGCTATCTTGAAAGATGGCGTGCACAGAGCTTTGGGATAGCCCCTGTTCGATGCTAATCTGATCGAAGCGCAGGACGCATTCGCACACATCGGGAAGGTTTGCCGACAGCACGTTCGGGGCTGAGGGGAGGCTGGTCGGTTGTGAATCGAGCCTCAAGCGCGGCTGGAAGCGGGGTCCCGTTCCCGCAGGAAGAGAGCGCGAGGCTGAGGATAAATCCCAAAAATTGAGGGAAGACCCGTTTCATTCTTCCATTCATGACTAGAGTATAGTACATATCCTGTTCATTAGTTATTTGCTAAACAAACAGGTTGGGTGCTGCCTTTTTCTTTCTTTATTGATTGTCTGCCGCTCTTAACCGATGAATGAAATAGATGGTCAAAGCAAATAAGCTGATTGCGCCGGCTTGATGTGCCGATGCAATTACGATCTGTACATGGAGTATCACGGTCAATATTCCAAGCGTGATCTGAAGGGCGACAAGTCCCAGCAGCCAGTTCAATCCGTTCTTGATTTCTGAATTACTCTCTTTGCGCGCTGAGAAATAAAGGACAGTGATCGCGATCAATACGGCGAATGCAAACCAGCGATGAATGAAAACAATCGTTTGCGGGGTTTCAAAGAAGTTTATCCATGAGTTGAATAGATTCGGTGGGATCCATTTCCCGAACATCAGCGGCCACGTATCTGAAACATGACCGGCTTTAAGTCCCGCTGTGAAGCCGCCGTAGGAGATTTGGACGATCAGTAATATAAACGATACCAAAGCGAGTTTGGATGGCGTGGACCATTTGGCTTTTTTGTCGGGATCGGGGAATCCATATCGATGCCCAAATGCTGTCCATAAGGCGAGTCCAAGCAGGGATAGGGCGAGTAATAGGTGGGCGGTCAGATCGAGATGACTCACGGCGGGCTGATTAATCAGCCCGCTTGAAACCATGATCCAGCCCATCACTGCCTGTGCAATGAAAAGCATACCCATCGCAAAGTAGATGCCGAATTCCTTCCAGGGAATGATCTTTTTAAAGAGGAAATAGAAAACAGGGATCGCATAGACCATTCCGGCAAAGCGGGCAATATTGCGATGAATCCATTCCATGTAGAAGATGTATTTATACTCTTCCAGCGTCATGTTGGAGTTGATCAATTTGAATTCGGGAGTTTCCTGGTATTTTGAGAACTCCTCCTGCCAGGCTTTTTCTCCACGAGGCGGCATCGACCCGCTGATGGGATTCCATTCAACGATGGAAAGACCTGAACGTGTGAGACGTACGAATCCCCCGAAAATTGTATGAATGACCACTATGGAGGCAAAGATGAAAAGCCAGACCATCACAGCGCGGTTTTGGGTTTGAGGCATGTTTATTCCCTTGAGTTATAAAGTGTGATGTAATGCGAGATGTTATCTTGTGTTACTGATTGGGATTATAGCACTTGGGCATGAGAGGCTGATTAAGCAGGAGCAGGCACATCCTGAGTTTGAAGCGATAAAAAAATCCCGCCACTTTGAAGGTGACGGGATGGATATTCATTATCCTTGTTGTAACTGCATCAGCAGTTGGCGATATTGTTCTGCATTGGGTGGGTTCATCATAAGGATTTGATTGATAACAACCAAAGCCTCCTCTTTCTTTCCCAAATCAAGCAGGGATTCGGCGATTGCATCAAATTGTGCAATTGCCTCTTCTATGCGCCCGGCTTGTTGATAGGCTTGTGCTAATGCACGGCGTAAGACAGCATCTTCAGGTCGTTCAACGAGAAGCTCTTCAACAAACGGCACTGCTTGTGCGTCTTTGTTACTGGTCTGTAAATAGGAGAGGTAGCTTTCCAGTTCCGCGGTTGCCTGCGCAGGCTGTCCCATTCGCAGGCTGAGTTCGATCAGATGCTTACGCGCGTTTTCATCATCGGGCCGCAGGGTGCGGATTTGTTCATAGATACGTATGGCTTGTTTCCAGTCGAGCCTTTGCAGGTCAATATCTGCCATACGCCGAAGGAGATCAACATTCCATTTGCGGTCAGCACTGGTTTGTTGGACAACGTGCAAAGCGGTTGTATAGGTTTTGCGTGCCATATCGAGTTCGGCGAGACGATAGTAGATATCTGCCAGCTCAATGTATTCACGTATGGCATCGTCCACCTGCCCGCGTGCAACGAGCTGGTCGATTAATTTTTTCCGCACATTCATATCCATTGGCGCAAGTTGAATGACGCGCTTCAGGATTTTTGTGGCTTGCAGCGCTTCTCCGCGTACACTATATGCCTGTGCCACCGCGCTGAATTTTGCAATGGCTTCCTCCGTATGCTCCTCACGGATGAGTAGGTCACCCATCAGCGTGTGGAGGGGCAGGTAGGTTGGGGCATAGGTAAGCGCCTGGAAGGCTTCATCCATGGCGGAACGTAAACGACCCGAACGCGCCAACTGATGAATGGAGTTCATCGCTTCAAGCACCTGACTGGACTGTGCCTGTAGGATGACATCCGCAATCGGCATGGGCAGGTCGCCTTCCTGTGGCTTGGGCATTTGTTCACGCGCTTTGTGCAAATGGTCTCGCCAGTTCTTGCGCATGAGCATACCATTGACGTTGTCGCACAGACGTTTAAGCGCAACTTCATCCGTTTGGGAGGTTTGCGCTTCGATCAGCGGCTCATACATCTGACGGATCTCGTCTGCCTGTTCTGCGGGGACGACGGTGCCATCGGCAAGTTTTAGGGCTTCGAGGTATTCAATGGAGGCAGGTTGCAGGCGTCCCAGTTTCTGGTTCATTTGCCCCATCAGTAACCGTGCTGCAAGATTGAAGTCATTATGTTTGACCGCGTGGGCAAGGTGGCGAAGCGCCGATTCGAACTCTGTCACTGGAGCGGAGAAGACCCAGATCGAAATAGAGTGCGGGGTGATTGAAGCCCGCTTCCAGTGCGTTTTCCAATTCTTCCGCGGCTTGTGAGTCGTTGCCTTTGCTTTGCGCATCGATGGCTTGACCTAAATGAAGGACAACCTTTGCCTGTTCGTTCTGTTGGAGGTTTAATTGCCCGGTACCGCGCATGAGGGCTTGCAAGCCGTGGCGGGCTTGTACGGAAGCGCCGTCATCGGTGGAGTATTCGAAGAGGATCTCTGCCAGACGCGTTAAGGCTTTTTGGCGCGCCTCAGCAATCGGGTCCAAGCCTGAATCGGTTGTCTTTTTTGGGCTATCCAGTTCTTTGACTTGTGCCATCGCGATGGGTCCCGTCCCGCCTTTGGGTCGCAAGGGTTTGGGGAGGAGTTGCCCGGAACGTAAAAGAGTCTGCGCTTGTTTGGCTTCGTTGCTTTCAGGCATGATCTGCAATGCCTTATTGATCAGTTCGTTTGTTTTTTCCACATTGCCCGTGCGTTGAACGAGACTGGCAACAGCGAGATATTCTGCAACTGCCTGGGGTTTGTGATCGAGACGTTCATGTGCGAGGGCGAGACGAGAGCGTGAAAGCACGTGTTCGGGGTCGAGTGATGTGACACGCACCCAGTTCTCTATGGCTTTATCGACATCGCGCTGGTTGAGAAAGAGGTCTGCGGCTTTGAATGCCGCATCGATGGCTTCTTTGAGATGACCGGTACGTTCAAGAAGCTGCGCCAGCTTTTCCATGGGGAGAGGATCTTTGGGCGAAATCTGAACAACGCGTTTATAGATCTGGAGGGCTTCGTCGTATTCACCCTGTTGAAATAGTGCCAACCCCAGGCTGTTGAGGGCTTTGGGGTGATCGGGCATTTCCTGCAAGGCTTCGCGATAAGCGGATGCCGCTTTTGTCCATTCCTGATCCCACGCGGCGGAATGGCCCTCGTTCATTGCTTTTTGAAATATGTCTTCTCGTCCGGGCATGTGTTTCCTGCTTTACGAATGTTTGCGCAATTATACCGTAGGGGCTGGTCTCAGACCTGCCCCTACGGTATGAAAAATCATAATACTTTCATCTCGCCCCAGTTCTTTCCATATCGTGCTTCGGTGGAAAGCGGGATGCTCAATGGGTAGGCGTTTGCCATTGTGTCTTGCACTACCTGCGCGGTTTTCTCTAATTCATCTTGCGGACATTCCAACACCAATTCATCATGCACCTGTAAAAGCATTTTCGCTTTTAGCTTTGCCTTTGCAAGCGCGGATGGGATCTGTAACATGGCGATCTTCATGATGTCTGCCGCGGTGCCTTGAATGGGCGCGTTGATGGCTTCGCGCTCTTCCCGATTCTTTATCTGGACGTTTTGTTTGCTCTGCAATGCCGGGAAGTATCTCCTACGCCCAAGCAGTGTTTCGACGTATCCATCCTGTGCGGCTTGTTTTTTGATTCCATCCAGGTATTCTTTGATGCCGGGGAATTTTTTGAAATAGGCTTTGACGAATGTCTCTGCCTCTGAAAGCGTCAAGTCAGTGGAACGTGTGAGACCAAATGAAGACATGCCATAGATGAGACCGAAGTTGATTGCCTTCGCATGGCGGCGCATTTCCTTTGTCACTTGTTCGGCAGGCACACCATAGATGGCTCCTGCTGTTGTGGCATGGATATCCTCATCCGCACGGAACGCCGCCAACATGCCTTCATCCTGAGCCATATGCGCGACAATGCGTAACTCGATCTGCGAGTAATCCACAGATAATAGAACGTTACCTTTGCCTGCGATGAATCCATTACGGACCTTTCGTCCGGTCTCTGTGCGGATGGGGATATTCTGCAAATTCGGGTTGTTCGAGGAGAGGCGTCCTGTCACCGCGCCGATCTGGCTGTAGGATGTATGCACACGTCCCGTGTTTGCATCCACGGCAAGAGGCAGTGCGTCGAGATAAGTTGATTTCAACTTCGACAACTCACGGTTCTCCAAAACCAGATCTACAACAGGGTGCTTTCCGCTTAATTCTTCAAGTACGCCCGCCGCCGTGGAGTAATGTCCGCTGGCAGTCTTGTTGCCTCTGTCTGGTGGTTCCAAACCAAGACGGACAAAGAGTACATCCGAAAGTTGTTGTGTGGAATTGACATTGAATGGCTTGCCAACCATATCAAAAATTTGTTTCTCAATTTCTGCCAGCCGTTTTGTCAGCTCATCAGACATCTTTTTGAGAAAAGGCAAGTCGAGAAGTACACCTTCCATTTCCATACTTGCAAGGACAGGTGTCAACGGCATATCAATTTCATCTAATAGCTTTTCACCCTTTACGCGCTTGAGTTCATCCACTTGAAGCTTCATCAAGCGCAGTGGAATTTCTGCATCTGCAACCGCATACGGCGCAACGGACTCAATCGCCACATCTGCCATGCTGATCTGCTTCTTACCTTTGCCGATCAACTCTTCGATATGGGTCATCTCTTCACCAAGTTTTACAGCGGCAAGATTCTTCAGTCCCAAATGACGCGAACTTGGATCAAGGATGAATTCCGCCAGCATCGTATCGAACGTCAGTGGAGAAACAACCAGTCCAAACTTTGCGAGAACAATGTAATCATATTTTGCATTGTGCGCGATCTTGCCAATCTTCGGGTTTGTCATCGGCTCTTTGAGCGCGGACAATACTTTCTTGAGCAGTAGATTTTTCCCCGATGAATGTCCAACCGGGATGTAATAGCCTTCACCTTCTTTGACCGCGAGAGAGATACCGACAATATCCGCTTTCATTTCTTCGGTGGAGGTTGTCTCTGTATCAAAGGAAATAATCCTGGCTTTGTTCAATGCTTTGACAAGGTCAGCCAGTTTCTCTTCTGTATCTACGATCTTAACTTCGATGTCCAAGTCAGCTTTCGGGGTGTAAATGACTTGAGGTTCGTTCACGAACATGGATAGTTGTCCATCCGCCTTCGGTGAAGATGTCGCTATTTCAACAGAAGCAGATTGCCCGGTCAGTTTTTCGAGCGCTTTGAGGAGCGTACGGAATTCCATTTCTTTGAAAAAGGCTTCGATGGCTGGAACATCCAGTTCCTGGGCTTTGGCGTGTTCGAGATCAAGTCTGATATCAAGGTCGGTTTTTATTTGGGCAAGGTCACGACTAAGATAAGCATTTTCTTTATTGTCTTCGAGCTTGGTCTTCCAGCGTTTTTCGATCTCGTCAATATTTTTGTAAATGTTGTCAAGCGTCTTGTATTTTTCAAGTAGAGTAATGGCGGTCTTTTCACCCACGCCTGCCACGCCAGGGATGTTATCTGACTTATCGCCAACGAGAGCTTTGTAGTCCACCACTTGTTTGGGAAGGACGCCGAGCTTCTTGACCACATCTTCATCTTTGATGTAGTTCTGGTTGTCGCCCGCGAGATAGACCGTGGTTCGCTTGTCCACGAGTTGCAAAAGGTCGCGGTCGCCAGTGATGATCTTGACACCAAGTCCCTGTCCGGCGGCGATGCGCGCCACCGAGCCGAGAACATCGTCTGCTTCAAAGCCTTCCATTTCAAGGCGTGGAATGTTGAATGCGTCCACCATCTGACGAATACGTTCGATCTGGGGACGCAAATCGTCTGGCATTTTCTCACGAGTACCTTTGTAGGCAGGGAACATTTCATCACGAAACGTTTTGCCAACATCAAAGGCAACTGCCAGATATTCAGGTTTTTCCTGTTCAAGAATGCGCATCAACTCGCGGGCAAATCCATAAATTCCCGCGGTAGGTTCGCCTTTCGATGTCTGCCAACGTTGACTGCCTCCACCTCCAGCAGTGAGGGCAAAATACATGCGATAGGCGAGGGCGTGTCCATCAATTAGATAAAGTGTAGGGGGCATGTTGGTAATCCGTTTAATTGTGTAGAAAACCCGGTGGTCGAGTGTTGCGAAGCAACGTATCGAGACCACCGATCAGCAAAGGAGCTTTTGTTACATGATTGATTCTGGTAACTGGTGGTTTTTTTGATACGAGCTTCGCAACCACCGGAACTCAAAAAGCAAAGTGCAGAGTTATTATACTCTGCACTGATTATTTGTTCTAATATTGATTAGAGAGGATTTACTTTCTTGGCTGTGAATATCCCTGACGTGAGCGGGTTTGCTTGATGTAATCCTGCACTAGTTGTGATGGGTGGGGCTGTGTGCCACCCATGATGAGGTATCCTGGCGCCCAGAAATCACCGGATGGGTTTTCCTTTTTTACACGTGGGAACTCGGTAAAAATCTTTTCAGAGCTTTGTTGGCGCATAATACGCATCAAATAGCCAGGCGATGTGGCAGGCGGGACGTTCAAGACCCACTGCACATAATCTGGGCGCACCGCGAGGTATTCCAAACGCCAGCCGAAAGCAATACAAATTTGCGGGATCCACTCAGAAAGTCTGTCAGAAATATCCCCGGTCAGATAATGTGATGTGAAACGGGGAACCAACAAGCACGCATAAGTCAGATTATAGAGTCCCGGTGAGATCGGTTCCATCATCACGCGCCCAGCCACTTCAGTGATCGAGTGCGGGCGGGTTTCATCCAACTCGCCGGGGGCAGGGCGGCGGACGGGTGTTTGAGGTCGTCTTTGTGACTTCGAAGGCATGGTCGCATCGAAATCCTCGACGGCGTGCTCAACAGTCTGTTCGTCGGGTTGATTGGATGTCGCTGCATCATTCATGTGCATGGCAGGCGAACTCTCGCGGCTGTATTTTTTTGAACGCGGTTGCGATGCGCGTGTTTCTGCTTGATCCTCGGGATTCAGCGGAATCATTCCCGGCATAGGCGAGGGGATGTCATTCAAAATATCTGAAATGTTCGGGATGTTGATGGGATCCTCGCCATCATCATCGTAGGAAGTAGACGCATCCACCTCAGCCGGAGGTTGCTTCTGTTGTACTGGAGGTTGTTCCGCCTCAACCACACTTGGCGTTGATAGACGATTGACTAATTGTCCTGCCTGCATACGGATCGTGCTGAATGGAGTCTCTGCATCAAAGACGAGTGCCAGTACCACTTCATCGGCAAGGCGCGTGGCATACAACATGTGCTCCGCTTTGGTCGCTTCCAAACGGACAAAGCGCAACAAGTCGCTTCCCTTTTGCCCATCCCAGTGGCGAGTCACAGTGACAGCCAATTCCTTTGCTGCGTTTTGTGAAAGCTGACCGGCATATGCCCACAAGGAATTGTTACGCGTGATCAGTGCCGCCTGCGCAGATGACTCGAGCGTGAGACGGGTAAGATGTTGCGCGGCTTTGTCCACATCCTGCAACCAGGCAAGTTCATTATTGTCCACATGAACAGCAGGTGACAAGTCTGTGGCGCGAGCAGGTTTTTGGGAGGATGGGTTATCGTTTAGCATATTCAACAGTTCCGGTAAATAATAAGGCTTTCGCAATAACACCCACGGGCGGAGTTCATCCAGCGCGGGCGGGGTATCGGCATCAGAAAACAGAATCAGCTTGATGGTCGGGTTGACCGTGCGGAGAGCGCGTCCAATGTCAGATACGGGACGCTCTCCGAGATCCAGATCAAGAAGAGCCAGTGAACAATTTTCTTCGTCCACTTTGACCACCGCTTCACCTTTTCCTTTTACAACGTGCAGACGGTGACCTTCATGTTCAATGCTTTGAAGCAGTATTTTTGTTAATTTGATATCCGCTGTTACAAGAAGCAGACTGGTGGTCATTTTTATAAAGTGTATCACGACCGGTAGACCTGAGCAAGAATGATATGAGTATGAAAGGCTTACATAAATGCGAGTATACTTGTCTATTCAACTTGATTTTCGTTTGTATTTGTGCTATCAATAGTAAAAAAAGTGAGCGAGGGTATGTATGCATCGAGAGCGTGTTTCTGAGAATGTATTTTGGTTTCAAAGTGAAGTGTATGCGCAAGTGACGGCTGGGGTCGTGGCGGGTCCACAGTGGGCGGTGGTGATCGATACGCTGGCTTTGCCGGATGAAACGCTTACGATCCGTGAGTTCATCGAACATGAGTTGAATATACCCGTGCGGTATGTGATCAACACGCATTACCACGCGGATCATTCCTGGGGAAACTGCTTTTTCCCCGGAGCAACCGTGATCGCGCATGAGCATTGCCGTGAGTTACTTGAGGAACGTGGTGTGCCGTCATTGGAAACAGCCAAAAAACAGAACCCGGCGTTGCGTCAGGTAAAGGTCGTTTTGCCTCAGATGACATTTGTGGATGGCGATATGACTCTGCGTGTCGGAAAGAAGAACCTGATCCTCTCTTCTGCATTTGGTCACAGTGACGATGGCATCTCCGTGTTTGTGGAAGAAGATCGCATCTTGTTTGCTGGCGATTCCTTTATGCCTATTCCGCATATTGTGGACGGGGATGTGGACGCTAATATTGCATCCATCAAACGTGTAGGCAAGATGGGACTTGAAAATATCGTTCAGGGCCATGGCGATATTATTTTGCGAGGTGAGATTGATGCGGCCGTGAAAGATAATTTAAATTATCTAACATCCATTAAGAAATCGGTGAGAGCCATTTCACGAAGAAAAAATGCAGTAGAGCTTTTGGAAGAGATCAGAATCGAAGATTGTGGTAAGAGCAGGGTATTCCTTGGAGGGTTGGCAAATACCCTGCATCAAAGTAATTTGCACGCATTGCTCAGACAGATGACGCAATAATTTTCAATGCTGTAGCAGAAATTCTTTTTGATGAAAAAAACGTCCCTTATCAAAAGGGACGTTTTATATTACTTACTGCCTGCTTCCTTTGCTTCTTTTCTTGCCCTTAGCCACCCATTCAAACTAATTCTGACAATCCGTTCATTACCGGAAATCAATTTCTTGATATTGGGCCGCAAAGCCCAAATAAGAAGAAACAATGCAAGCACTCCGTATAGAATATCAATCGGGTTTTGATATCCAAAGTAGGCGCGAATTGAAAAGACAACAATTACAATCAGACCAATTGCCATGGTGGTCACAGAGGCAATCCCAACTGTGAACCAGACCAAAGCGCCAGCGCCAAACACAATGGGGAACATGGGAAGCCACAAGCCCATTGCGCCTCCAATTGCCGGCGCTCCGCCTGCTCCACCATGGAAGCGTAGTTTGCCGCTTGCATCGCGCCTGAATAAAAAGATCGAGTAATTATGACCGAGAATGGCTGCCACCGGAGCCAGCACATGCAGGAGATTATTGTCCGGGCTGACCGTTCGCGCAAGCCAGACTGCGGAAGCGCCTTTCATGATATCGAGAATGGCTGTAAGCAAACCAGCTCCGAACCCTGCCGCGCGTACGGCGTTTGTTCCCCCTGTGCGTCCACTTT
Source organism: uncultured Chloroflexia bacterium (assembly GCA_963730175.1). GTDB lineage: Bacteria > Chloroflexota > Anaerolineae > Anaerolineales > Villigracilaceae > Defluviilinea. Next base: position 31,397 of record CAVSRF010000053.1, read on the forward strand.
CCACTTCACGAATATCCTTGCCTGTTTTGAATTTTACGATCAACATCCCAAAGGGTATGGAACCTATAATGTACCCAAGAATGACCGTTACAGTTTCTATTAATATTTGCATTCACATACTCCAGAATTAAAGAGAATTCGGTATAAACTTGAAACACGAGAGGAGCAATAAGGTTTCTCTATTTTATAACTTGTAAAGTCACTTCGAGAGCCTTGTCGTTCTCAATCCAAAAGCCTCGTGCTTTCCAAGAGCCGTCTTTCCGTGAAAGAATGACGTGAACAACATTATAAGCGGACTCGGCAATGTCGGTGGCTGACGCAGTTTCAGGTCCCGCGGGATGCGAGTGGAAGATGCCAAGCAGGTCAAGTCCATTAGACTCGATCCAATCGAATGCATGAAGTTGTTCATACGGATCCATAACGAATTGCACGGGACTTTGTGCCTGATTCTTCACCCCAATCATTTTCTCCACCCTCTTCCCTCTGCCAGCCAATAGACCACACGCCTCCAAGGGCGCATGACGAGATACATAATCCATCATCTCCTGCAAGAGTGTGTTGCTTATGGTCAATTGAGAGATCATTTTATTGAATGAAGATTGCCAAGCCCCAACATAGTGCGGTAATGAAAGCAGGTTCGAACATGGCGCGTCTGGTAGGGATATTTTCATTGAGATTAATCGCAAGGTTTATAAGTCCATATAGCGGACCGATCAACATCAAGCCAAATTTAATGGGCGATACGGGCCAGTAATGCAAACCCGCCGCGAGTTGAATACATACAAGTCCAATGCCGAGCGACCATGCGTATTCCCAGCGTCCGCTCAGGCGTAGATGCAATATACGTAAACTTGCCAGCGAGGCGGCGATGAACAAACCAGGGATCAACAGGAATAACCGTGCTCCACTGGAGCGAAGGGCAACAGCTAATAAGAAGAACAAGGTATATGAAATAGCGGTCAAACCGGCAATGGCGGCGGTGTAATACGGCGAGTCAGAATCCACCACAATATATTCCGCGAGAAAGACAAAAAAAATAAAAATGCCGCTGATGGTAAAACCGACCCACCATGCCCTGCCTGATGGCAAAATAGAGAGCGATGTGCTGATCACAAAAGTGGTCAGAGTGGGGAGGAGCCACCATTGAAAGGTTGTCCTTCCCTTAAGAGATGGGTGCCCACGCAACAGCCAGTCCATGCCTGTAGCGGTCAGCCCGGCAGTGAGCAGGTTCATTAATATGGGGATATTAAGTGGAAGGCTAAGAAAAAAACCAGGCAATTGAAGCTCGAAATTGAACTCCGGTGAGGGGACGATGTGCGAAACCGCGAACGCCAAAAGCACAGTGGACGTCAATAAACCAACGCGGTTTGAGTTGGGTAGATAGTTCTGTTGCCTGAGCATGTGGTCATTGTACCTGTCCCGCTGGCGAATGCCAAGACAAGACCGGTATGGTAGAATCAAAGGGTTATGAACGTACAGAAACTTGAGACTTTACCCCCGCCGCCAACAGTGTTTAGTTCGCTTAGAACGGGTTTTGATGTTGTGTCCAACCATGTGGTATTGATACTGACGCCCTTGGCAGTGGATTTGTTTTTGTGGCTGGGTCCGCGTTTGAGCGTGGGAGGTTTGCTTAGTCCAATATTCAAGTTCATGTTTCAACAGGCGCGCCTGCAGATTGCGGCTTCGGATGCCAGTCAATACCTTGAGATGCAGACGTTGTTCATGGAAGGTTTGCAGAAATATAACCTGCTCAGCTTGCTGACCAAAATACAGATTTTTCCTGTCGGTATCTCAAGCCTTTCTGCTGAAAGAATGTCCGTTGGAACTCCTTTTGGAGCGCAGCCTGTTGTTCAGGTCTCATCTGCTTTGGAGCTTCTTGTTTTATCGTTTTTCCTGGTTTTGATTGGATGGGTCGGCGGTGGGTTGTATTATCGTCTCGTCTCTGGAGCAAGTTTGCGGGAAGGGGATACGGAGATCAGTTCCATACGGGCTATTGTTCAGACCCTCCTGCTCTCTGCGGTCTGGGGTATATGTTTGATGGTTCTTTTTGTGCCTTTGACAATCGGACTTAGTCTTCTCGCATTGATCAGTCCCTTGTTTGCAAGCGGGGCTTTGATGTTCATTGTTATTTTATTTATAGTGCCCTTCTTCTTTGCGCCACACGGGATATTTGTCCGTAATCAAAATGCCATCTATTCGATGTTTACCAGCTTTCGGATGACCCGTTTTACTCTCCCAACCAGCGGCATGTTCGTACTCAGTGTGTTTTTGCTTTCTCGTGGATTGAATTACCTGTGGAGCGTCCCATCAAACGCCTCATGGTTGACGCTGGTCGGGTTGGCTGGACATGCGTTCATTACTACAGCGTTATTGTCCGCCAGTTTTGTGTATTATCGTGAAATGAATGATTGGTTGCAAAACGTTTATGAACGGTTTCAACAGGCAAAACAATCAGTACTTATGCAAAAGTAATTATTTCCCTTCCCTCTCTTGAAGAGGAAACTTTGGAGGTTTTTGTGGCAACAAAGGAAAAAAACAATACAAGCTATGATGTAGGTTCCATTCAGGCTCTTGAAGGCATTGAACATGTCCGTAAACGCCCTGGTATGTATGTGGGCGGTACGGATATAAAGGCATTGCATCACCTTGTATATGAAGTTGTGGACAATGCCATTGACGAAGCGCTTGCCGGTTTTTGTACAAAAATTAATATCACCATTCATCCTGATAGCAGTGTAACGGTTGAAGATAACGGCCGTGGTATTCCCGTTGGACCACACCCGTTGAAAAAGGACGCAAAAGGTCACCCCATGGAAACTGTGGATGTGGTGATGACCGTGATCGGTGCGGGCGGCAAGTTTGGCGGCGGCGGTTATAAGGTCTCTGGCGGTCTGCATGGTGTGGGCGTAAGCGCTGTGAATGCCCTCTCTGAGTGGATGGTGACCGAAGTCAAACTCAAGGGGAAATGGTGGCAACAAAACTATAAACGCGGTGTACCACAGGGCGCCATTAAGCAGATCGGAAAAGTGCCAACGGATGAAACAGGCACCAAGCAGACGTTCAAGTTTGATAAACAGATCTTTACCGAAGATTTTGACTATCGCTTCGATACGCTCGTACAGCGCTTCCGGGAAATGGCGTTCGTTACACGCGGCGTGACCATCCGGTTTGTGGATGAGCGTAATGATCGTCAGATGACGTTCTACTTTGAGGGCGGTTTGACCTCCTTCGTGCGTTACCTGAATCGCAACCGCGAGAACTTGCATCCCGTTGTTCACGTGGATAAGGACATTGAAGCGATTGGCGTGGAAGCCGCGATCCAATACACGGATTCCTATACGGAATCTGTATATTCGTTTGCCAACACGATTAACACCATTGACGGTGGTACACATCTCACTGGTTTGCGCTCTTCATTAACTCGCGTGGTCAATGATTATGCGCGCAAGAATGGTTTGCTAAAGGATGCCGACCCGAACTTTTCCGGTGACGATACGCGTGAAGGTTTGACAGCAATTGTCTCGGTTAAACATCCGGAACCGCAATTTGAATCGCAGACAAAGGTTAAGTTGATGAACCCTGAAGTTCAGACCTATGTCACGCAGGCGGTGGGTGAAGCGTTCAGCACATTTTTGGATGAGAATCCACAAGCCGCAAAGGCGATCATTGCCAAGTGTCTTACATCGGCTCGTGCCCGTGATGCGGCGCGCAAGGCGCGTGACCTAGTCATTCGCAAGTCTGCGCTTGAGTCTCTAACCTTACCTGGAAAGCTTGCTGATTGTTCCGAACGTGATTCATCGAAGACCGAACTCTATATCGTAGAAGGTGACTCGGCAGGCGGCTCAGCCAAACAGGGACGTGACCGTCACTTTCCAGGCGATCCTTCCGTTGCGCGGCAAGATCATGAATACAGAACGTGCACGCCTCGATAAGATACTTTCGAGCAACGAGATCAAGGCGCTGATCTCAGCGCTGGGAACCGGCATCGGCGACAACTTCGATGTGGATGGTTTGCGTTATGGACGCGTTATCATTATGACCGATGCTGATGTGGATGGCAGTCATATCCGCACACTGTTGTTGACCTTCTTCTTCCGCTATATGCCGACCTTGATCGAAGATGGACATTTGTATATTGCCCAGCCTCCTTTATATCGTGTGGCATACAAGAATCAGGTTAAGTATGCTTACACTGAAAAGGACAAGGATAAGATCATCAAAGAGGTCGGCGAGAAGGCAAACCTTCAGCGATACAAAGGTCTCGGCGAAATGAACCCGACCCAGCTTTGGGAGACGACGATGAATCCAGAAAACCGGACCCTGCTCCTGGTCACAGTGGAAGACGCGGCAGAATCAGACCGGACCTTCGATATGCTCATGGGCGATGCGGTGGATCCACGCCGCAAATTTATCCAGACCCATGCAAAAGCGGTCAGGAATTTGGATATTTGATTTCAAATGGGCGGAACAGGCTGAATTTGCCTGTTCCGCCTTTCTTCTTTGTTATGAAAGTACCATAGTTATAAGTGTGGGATGTAGAGTAAAATTTTATGGCGCGCTGGTTCCGGGTGACCATTTTCATTAAAAACTATGACTTCATCTCAGCAATTCCAAACCGTTTTAAACAGGATACTTCAGGGCATTGTTCTGGTGTATCAAGCCATCGCGGTTATGGTGCTCATTGCTGGGTTATTTTTTGCTTATGGCTGGCTCAAGGCTCCCTTTATTGGAGGTTTTTTCGAGCATACAATGGTGCTGAATGGTTCCGATGCGAGTGAAGAGGGACAGCATTGGGCGATGTACGAACAGGGATTTATACTGGGCGACCAGTTAGTTTCTGTGGACGGCAAACAGATTACTAGTTCGAACGACTTGGCGAATGTTCTCAAGACACATCTTGTGGGGGATACGGTTCAAGTGGAGCTTCGCACTTCAAACGGTATTGTTCAAAAGACGATCACATTAAGCAAGTTTCCACCCGCAGATCAGGTTGCCTATTTCCTTCTGCCTGTCTTCCTGAGTTTGGTTTTTCTTATTGTTAGTTTGTGGATATTTGGATTGCGCCGCACAGAACCCGCGGGGCGAGCTTTCTCTGTTTTCACTTCGTCACTTGCTATCGTAATGGGTTCTCTTTTTGATCTTTATACGTCTCATCACCTGACCTATTTATGGACCTTGGCGGCGGCGGTATCTGCTGGAGCGCTAATCGATCTTGCGCTTGGTTTTCCGCAGGAAGCACGCTTCGTTATTGGGCGTCCCTATCTTCGCTGGATCGGTTACCTGATCGCTGTGATTCTGACGATCAATGCGTATGGAACATTGTTTAATTTTGATGATCCAACAGCATATTTCTTAGCCTGGCGTGCCATTTATGTTTTTGTGGGGCTGTCTGGATTGTTCTATTTTGGTGCCCTGGGCTATCATGCATTTTTCTCCTACTCGCCGATTGCAAAAAGCCAGGCACGGACGATCCTCTTTGGCTCCCTGATTTCCTTTGGGCCTATCGTTATCTGGTTGCTGTCTTCATCAATAACGAGGACCATCAGCCCCTCACAGGAGAGCGGCGGATTTAATCCATACTTGTTTGTTCCGTTGATCGTATTTCCCATCGTAAATGGATATGTTATTCTGCGTTTCCGCCTCTTTCGCACCGACTACTGGGTACGCCAAAGTGTGGTCTATGCCGCGTTGACAGTTTTAGTCGTTGTTGCTTACGGTTTGTTTGTAAGCGGTATTGCATTATTTGTAAATATGCCATCCGATAATCCCTATCTTATTGGTGGATTGGTTTTTGTCATCGCTATATTTCTTGATCCGTTGCGGACCCGTCTGCAAGTTTTGGTGGACGGCGTATTTTTCCGTGGACAACGTGCCTATGATGAACGTATGCGCGCTTTCAGCCATGAACTCACAGGTGCCCTGGACTTGAATACGATAGGACGTGTTCTGCGCCAGCAGATATCAACCAGCCTCGTCCCTGACCGCATTCATATTTACACTTACGATTTTCTTAATGACCAATATGCTGCCATGGCAGGTGAGGATGGCCGTCCAACCAGCGATATTCGTTTTTCCTCGAATAGCTCTCTCGTGCAATACTTTCAAAATGAACAAATTCCGCTCTATCTTGATCAAGTCAACCCTCCTGCCGCTCTCAAGGGAGACGAAGCGCGCCTGGCTTTGCTTGGAGCGCGCCTTTTTATCGCATTACATGGTGAAGGTAAACCTGTTGGTTGGCTGGCATTAGGCTCTCCGCTGTCGGGTAAGGCGTATACACCCAAAGACCTTGATTTCCTCGATAATCTTTCAGATCAGGCGTCTGTTGCAATTTCACGGGTGCAGACCGTTGTCAACCTTGAACGCCGCGTACAGGAGATGAATGCCCTGACGCGTGTGTCTCAAGGCGTCAATGTTACTCTCACCTTTGACGATGTACTTGAATTGATCTTTGCTCAAACCACTCAAATTATCCCGTCATCCTATTTCCATATTACGCTTTATAACAAGGCTGCCAATTATTTCTATTATGGCTTTCGCGTGGATGACAATGAGCGCATTGAATCTTTAGAGAATCAGCCTTTACCCTCAAACCATGGCTTGGGGCAGGAGATTATTCGCACTGGTCGTCCCATTATTACTCAGGATTGTATGCGTGAATGTCAATCACGAGGGGTTACCCCATCTGTTCAGGGTGTGTATGCCTGGATGGGGGTGCCTCTTAACTCCGGCGCTGAGACAATGGGCGCCTTAAGTGTTGGCAGTCGGGATGCCACCATTACATATACGCGTGCTCAACTTGACCTCCTGCAGGCTGTTGCAGATCAAACGGTTGGCGCCATCGTCAAAGCCCGTCTGTTGCAGGAGACTCAACAACGTGCTCATCAACTTGCCACCCTGAATGAGATCACACGCCAGCTCACATCAACGCTTGAGCAGGAACCCCTTCTTCGAAATATTCTTGAAAATGCAGTAAGCATCTTGAATTGTGAAGCAGGTACATTATTCCTGATGGACGATCAGTCTGACGACCTGGTCTTCCGTGTCACAGTCGGACCTGTAGCCGGCAACCTGCTTGGACAACGTCTCCCCGCTGGGACAGGCGTGGTTGGGCGTGCCGTGCAGACGCGTTTGCCTGTCATCGAAAACGATGCACAACGCAATTTGTCCACCCGTTTTGACGATACTGATAAACAAACAGGTTTTGTTTCCCGTTCCCTTCTCGCAGTGCCCATGCAGGTAAAGGATCGTGTGCTTGGCGTCATTGAAGTGATCAACCGCCGCGATGGATTGCCATTCGTTGCCGATGACCAGAACATTCTTACCGCCTTTGCCGGACAAGCCGCCGTTGCGATTGAAAATGCCCGCCTGCTCGCGCTGACCGATCAAGAACTTGCCGAACGCGTGGAAGAGCTTCAGGTCATGCAACGCATAGACCGTGAACTCAATGCCAGCCTTGATACAGACCGTGCCATGCGCATCACTCTTGAATGGGCAATGCGTCAGTCTGATGCTGAGGCGGGCTTGATCGGCATGATAGAAGAGGAACGTATTCGCCTGATGGCACACCAGGGATATGAAGAAGTGTTCACAGATCAGCCAGGGGAAATATCTTCCCGTTGAATTACCAGCCATCAGGACTGCTGTGAATAGCGGTCAACCCAGCCAGACATCATTAATCGTCTCGGGTGAAAAAGGGATACTCCCCACGGCACATACTCAAATCATCATTCCCATTCGACGCGAAGCGCAGGTTATTGGTTTACTATTGCTCGAAAGTACAAGTGACACGCAGGAGAACCTGGCGTTCCTCAACCGTCTAAGCGACCACGCCGCCATCGCCATCTCCAATGCACAGTTGTATGATGAAGTCCAGCGTGCCAATCTTGCCAAGAGCGACTTCGTTTCTTTCGTGGCACATGAATTGAAGAACCCAATGACCTCGATCAAAGGATATACCGAATTACTCGCGGCAGGCTCGGTCGGTGCTATCAATGAAATGCAGACCAACTTCCTAAGCACGATCCGTGCCAATGTGGAGCGTATGTCTGCGCTGGTATCCGACCTCAATGACAATGCCAAGATCGAAGCGGGACGCCTGCGACTTGACTACAAACCTGTAGAAGTACCTGCTGTGATCGACGAAGTGGTTCGCTCCACCAAACGACAGGTGGATGATAAAAAACAAGCTATCGAACTTCATCTTGGTTCTCCATTACCTTCCGTTTGGGCAGACAACATCCGTGTGGGGCAGGTGCTCACCAATCTTGTAAGCAATGCCCACAAGTACACCCCCGAGGGTGGAAAAATTCTTGTCGGAGCAGAAGCAACCGTCAATCAGTGGGATCCGGAAGGGGCAAAACAGGTTGTACATTTGTGGGTCAAAGATAATGGGATTGGTATCAGCATGGAAGACCAGGCAAAGATATTCCAAAAGTTTTTCCGTTCCGACGACTTCAAAAGCGCGTGAAGCTCCCGGCACGGGTTTGGGTTTGAACATCACCAAGAGTCTTGTGGAAATGCAGGGCGGCCGCATCTGGTTTGACAGCGAATTCAGACAGGGCACAACCTTCCACTTTACCATCCCTGTGGCGGAAGGATAACGAGATGACTTTACATGTTGCCGTTGGGAGTGCACAAGCATTGGATGGGCGTGAAGCCGGTTTACAGGCAACCCATCTTGCCCTGAACAACCTGGGTTCTGCAACGCCAGGGTTTGGAATTGTTATAGCATCGCATCAGTACCAGGCGCGTGAAATCGTTAGCGGTGTATCCAGTTTGCTTGGCGATACACCCATGATCGGTTTCAGCAGTACCGCAGTGTTTAACATCTATGGGTTTACATTCCAACTCTGTAGTGGTCGCGTTATTAGCTGGCGATTTCCAGGCAGAGACGCAATGGATGCCCAGTTACGCACAAGGCGCGCGCGAGACAGGTGCTCAACTTGTAAAACAACTTATAGAAAAGGAGGCCGCGTTCGCTCCTTTTCTTTGCTGATGGTTTCAATGGGGATGCTGACCAACTCTGCACTGCCTTATCGAATATCTCCATTCCTATCGCAGGTGGACTTTCCTCTGGCGACTTGCATACGGGTCATTCCTACCAGATAGCGGGTCCGCAAACTGGAACCGGTGCCCTCGCTGGAGCTTTTTTTCACGGCGACCTGCGTATCGGTATCGGCTCCGCTCACGGATGGAATCCCGTAGGCAGTCAATTCCGCGTGACACGTTCGCGCGGCTTCTGGCTCCGCACATTGGATGGACGCCCCGCCTCCGAAACCTATGCCCAACTCTTTGGGTATCCGGCTCGTGAATGGGCATTTCCTCCATTAAGCCATCTTGCGCGTTTATATCCTTTGGGTATTGAACAAGGGGATCAATTGATCGTGCGTGCCCCCATTCGTGTGGAAGCAGACGGAAGTTTCCGCATGAATGCCCCTGTCCGTGATGGGGTGGACGCCTTCTTGTTGGTGGGTGGCCGTGCCTCCTGTGAAGAAGCCGCTAAACAAGCCGCTCAACAGGCATTACAACAATTGGGTGAAACCAAACCTTTGTTTGCCCTCGTGCTTGTGGATCTGGCATGGGAAATGTTGCTCAAGTCCAACCCTGGCATTGAAGTCTCTGCAATTCAAGAAATTTTGGGAGAGAAAGTAGTGATTGCCGGAGGCTATACACTGGGACAGATCGCCCCTGCAAAAGGTTCGCCTGCGCCTCAAATGTTGAACCAGCACATTGTAGTTGTTGCCTTTGGAGATAACTCATAAACATCGAAGCCCGACTCACTGAGCCGGGCTTCGATAAAAGGAAGAATTAGGATTGACTTCCGAAGTTTAATAACTTCGGAAGTCTTTTTCTTATGCCGGGAGATTTACCTGCGGCAGTTTCGCTAATGATGCTTTTATTGCTTCGGCAGGATACTCGTAATCTTCGAGTTTGCCGCCAAGGTAAGCTTCATAAGCCGCCATATCGAAATTACCATGACCTGAAAGATTGAACAGGATCACGCGCTTCTCGCCTTTTTCCTTGGCATCCAACGCTTCATCAATTGCGGCGCGGATGGCGTGCGCGGATTCAGGCGCAGGGATGATACCTTCCGCTCTCGCGAACTGGATAGCCGCCTCAAAAGTCGCTTTCTGTTTGACAGCTACCGCATCAATATGACCTGCATCATACAAGGCACAGAGGCTGGGAGCCATGCCATGATAGCGCAGGCCGCCCGCATGGATCGAAGGCGGGATGAAATCATGACCCAGTGTGTGCATCTTGACAATGGGAGCCATCTTGGCAGTATCACCATAATCGAAGGCATACACACCCTTCGTCAAAGATGGGGTGGCGGTTGGTTCAACAGCCAGGATACGGGCACGTTTGCCATTCTTTAAATTCTCGCGTAGGAATGGATAGGCAATACCTGCAAAGTTCGAGCCGCCGCCTACGCAACCGATGACCACATCGGGGTATTCATTTGCCAGGTCCATCTGCTTGAGCGCTTCTTCGCCGATCACGCTCTGGTGCAGAAGCACATGGTTCAAAACGGAGCCAAGGCTGTATTTCTTTGCGCCGTTGGATGTCGCCGCGACTTCCACAGCCTCCGAGATTGCCATGCCGAGTGAGCCTGGACTGTTGGGGTCTTCAGCCAGAACTGAGCGACCATAATCGGTGCGATCGGTTGGGCTGGCAAAGACCTGCGCTCCAAAGGTCTCCATAAAAAGGCGGCGATAGGGCTTGGCGTTATAGGAGACTTTCACCATATACACTTCAAGGTCAAGACCAAAGAAGTTGCAAGCCAGTGCAAGCGCCGAACCCCATTGTCCCGCACCGGTTTCTGTGGTCAATGCTTTTGTGCCAGCGACCTTGTTATAGAATGCCTGTGGAATGGCAGTATTTGGTTTATGGCTTCCCGCAGGAGAAACACCTTCATATTTGTAGTAGATATGAGCGGGCGTATCCAGTGCTTTTTCCAAACGCCGCGCTCGGAGCAGGGGAGTGGGACGATAGAGTTTATAGATCTCACGTACTTCTTCAGGAATTTCAATATATCGTTCCGTGCTGATCTCCTGCATGATCAATTCCATCGGGAAGAGCACGGACAAAAAGTCGGGGGTGACAGGTTCCATCGTTCCAGGATGCAGGACCGGGGTGGGCGGAACCGGGCTGTCCGCAGCAATGTTGTACCAGAATTTTGGCAGGTCACTTTCGTTCAGGATAAAGCGGGTTTGGTCAGACATGTTCATCTCCTTAAATTGAATTTTGTTCGATCATGAATACCCCTTGGGCAAATGTCGCTTCAAGGTTGGGACTCTTCAAGGCGGGTGGAATGTGATGGAGATCATATTTGCTCCTTTTGGATGTGTATAAAACAAAACAGCACTCATCCCAATTGGGACGAATGCTGTCACATCCGTGGTGCCACCCATGTTAGGCTGAAAAACAGCCTCTCTCATTTGCCCTGTAACGGGAGCATCCCGTCTCAGTTACTCAACGATTTCACTTCGCGGCTCGAAGGTCCATTCGATATTGTCGTTTGCGGGCAGGTTCTCACCATATCCTGCTCACTGTACCGTCGTTCAATATCTACTCTTCCTCGTCAAAGCCTTTCGGCTGATTATATGACGGGAGATATAATTGTCAATGGAGGAGAATAAATTAACATCAAAACTTTATTGTTCATCCTATCTATGCACCCTCAAGCTTTATTTGCCAGCAGATTTATGCTGGCATTTTTAATGTAAGAAACCCAGAGCATATGTATACTGTATAAGTGCTTGTTATTGTAAAAACTTGCAATAAGGAATGATATGTCTTGCGCCGCTGAATATGCCCCACAACTCCGCGCACGCGGATACAGAATGACTCCTCAACGTATGGCGATCCTGCATGTGCTTCATCATGAAGGGACTCATCTCTCGCCTGCGGAAGTCTACAAAAAAGCTCGAAAGGAATTGCCCAGTCTGACTGAGCCGACCGTATATCGCACGCTCGAGTTTCTTGCCGATATTGCTCTGGTGCGTCCGTCTTATTCATCCAGCGGACACCTAACCTACGAAATCGCAGGGAGCGACCATCATCATATCGTCTGTAGAAATTGTGGCGGCGAGATCGAAGTGGAACATACCCTGCTCGAAAGCCTGTATCGTTTATTGGAAACGACCAGCGGTTATCGAAGTATTGATAGCCATGTGACCTTCTTCGGGGTATGCCCGAAGTGTCAAAAATAGAAGAGGAGATTTGTATGTTGTATTCCCCCAAACCCATGCACATCCCTGACGGATTTCTTAGCATCGTCATTTCTCTTATCTGTTGGGCGATCACTGTGATCGTCCTTGGCATCGCCATCTCTCGCACGAACAAGAGTCTGGGCGAAAAGCAGGTTCCATTGATGGGCGTGATGGCGGCATTTATCTTTGCCGCGCAGATGATCAACTTCCCCGTCGCGGGCGGAACGTCCGGTCACTTGCTCGGAGGCACGCTTGCCGCGATCACGTTGGGACCGTGGGCGGGCATGCTTGTGATGACGGCTGTTATCGCGGTGCAGGGACTCTTGTTCCAGGATGGCGGTCTGATCGTCATGGGCGCCAACATCCTCAATATGGGACTTCTCACGGTCGCGGTCGGCTATGGGTTTTATCGATCTGTCCTTGGCAGAAGCCAAAAAACAAAGTTGACCGTCGCGGGTATTGCAGCCTGGGTCTCAGTGATGACCGGCGCGCTCGCAACTGCACTTGAATTATGGCTGAGTGGTACAACGCAATTAAATATTGTCATCCCAGCCATGCTTGGGGTACACGCGTTGATCGGGTTGGGCGAAGCGCTCATTACGGTCGCGGCGTTATCTTTTATCTTTCGCTCGCGTCCCGACCTGCTCGGCGAAGAGTCCGACTCTGCGCAGGGAAGTAAGGGTTGGGTGATTGCAGGCGTGCTCATTACTTTGGCGGTCGTTTTATTGTCGCCGCTTGCTTCTGCTGACCCTGATGGACTCAATCGTGTGGCGATAGACTTGGGTTTCATCCATACAGCTCAATCTGGCGCGGGACCGTTGGCTGGTTACACTATTCCGTTTCTAACCAATTTGTCTGTTTCAAAAATTGTAGCGGGCACGATAGGTGCCATTGTTGTTTTAGTCCTTGCGATCTTTGCAGGACGCACTTTGCAGAAAAAATCTCAAATCGAAAATCTTCGCCCTGAGCGGAGCGTAGTGCAGACGAAGGACAAGTAACCTACAACCCCGCGCTTCGTCTACGGGTCTCAAAAAGCATTCGACCCTCCGCTCACATTGTCCCGATGCTTTTCGGGAGCGCGAATAAAATCCAAAATCGAAAATCGCCATTATGCATTCTGATGCCTTCGACCGTTATCACAAATCCGAGAGTTTCCTTCACCGCCTTGACCCGCGTGTGAAGGTCGTTGTGACGATCGCTTTCATTCTTTCGAACGCGCTTCTGCCAGATGCGGCATGGATCGCGTTCGTTTGTTCGTTGTTGTTTCTTTTATTCGTTACCGCGCTTTCCAATCTCGGTATCCTATTTACGTTGAAACGATCGTTTGTGGCTTTGCCCTTTGCGTTGATTGCCATCACCGTTCTTTTTTCCATACCTGGTAAACCGATCTCCAATTTTCAATTCCTGATGTGGAACCTGACCATTACCGATGCAGGTCTTATGCGTTTTATTAGCATTGTCATTCGTTCGTGGCTTTCGGTGCAGATGGCGATCCTGTTGGTGTCGGTCACGCGCTTTCCCGATATCGTCCATGCGCTCGAACATTTGCGCGTGCCGACCATCCTGACCACGATCATCGCGTTCCTCTATCGGTATCTCTTTGTACTCGCGGACGAAGTCTTCCGTCTGCTGAGGGCGAGGGAATCCCGTTCGGCGGGCGCGGCAGGCTCGAGGTCCGGTGGGAGCGTTGCCTGGCGTGCAGGAGTCGCTGGCAATATGGCAGGTCAACTTTTTTTGCGGAGTTACGAACGCAGTGACCGCGTCTACAATGCGATGCTGGCGCGCGGTTACACAGGTCATTTGCAGACGATAAATCCGCACGAACTCCATCGCGTCGATTACATCACGATGATACTTGCGCTCATTCTTATTCTATTGCTACAGGTGGTTGGACGATTATGACAAACGTTATCTCTGTTCACGACTTGCATTTTTCGTATCACGATCATCAAGCTGCATTGCGCGGCGTTTCATTCGAGTTGTGCGAAGGCGACAAGGTCGCGCTGGTGGGACCGAACGGCGCGGGCAAATCGACTTTGATGCTGCACCTGAATGGGATTCTGACCGGACAGGGCGACGTGACCGTGGGAGGCGCCCGCCTCACGCGTGACAATTTGCCTGCCATCCGCGCAATGGTCGGAGTCGTGTTCCAAAACCCGGACGACCAACTCTTCTCGCCAACCGTGTTCGAGGACGTGGCATTCGGTCCGCTTCACATGGGACTGCCAAAAGAAGAAGTGCTTGCCCGCGTGGACTCGGCATTGAACGCCGTGCGGATGTCCGGTTTTCGTGACCGCCTCTCGCATCACTTGAGCGTGGGGGAGAAGAAACGCATCGCCATCGCAACCGTGCTTTCCATGAACCCGCAAATATTGGTATTGGACGAACCCTCCGCCGGACTCGATCCGCGTGCACGAAGAACTTTAATTAACCTATTGCGTGAACTGCCGATCACGATGCTGGTCTCTACACATGATATGAGACTGGTCGAAGAACTCTTCCCGCGCACGATCGTGATGGATGAAGGTGTGATCGTGGCGGATGGGATGACAAAAGAAATTTTGGAAGATGAAAAGTTTTTGAATGAGCATGGGTTGGAGAAGCCGTAAGTGGAAGTGAATCAGTAAGCAGTGATCAGAATGGAAGTCCGTCTCGCAAGAGGCGGACTTTTGATTTAAGGTGATGTAACTAAATTGTGACACTCATCACCTTGCTTTTTTGAAAGTTTGGGGGCTATAATGCTTTCAACGAAGTTGTCTAGGTGGGATGTTTGCTTTGATAAATAATTTTATTTCAGGGAGGAAAACTCCCGGGGAGAACGCTATGTTCAGTAAAAATCATAAATGGTTGGTAATACGTTTTGGAATGATTTTGGTTTTGCTTGCTGGTATGTTTAGTAAAATGCCAGTTAAACCTGTTTTGGCATCTACCATTACGGTCATAAATGTAAATAGCAGTGGTGCAGGTTCCCTGTATGCGGCAATTACAAGTGCGATTTCCGGTGATACGATCCAATTTTCTCCATCACTTGCAGGACAGACGATCACGCTTGCATCAGCTATAGCAATCAACAGTAAGCACCTCATCCTTGACGGTTCAGGATTATCCCCTCAGGTAACGATCAGCGGAGGCCGAACGTGTTCAATCTTAACGGGACTTCCACATTGATATATATGATTTGACCATTTCCAATTTTGCCTGTCCGTTCAGGTTTCCTGCGGATACAATCATTAGCAATAGTACTTTCAAAAATTTTACCGGAATGTGATTTCAGTCTTTATTTTCTACACTGTCCATTACTGACAGTACTATACTAAGCAATGGCGGACAGGCAATCATAAATAGTGGCGGATTGCTAACCATCACAAATAGTGTTTTGGATAACAATGGGGGCGGGATATACTCCAGTGCAGCCGGATCATTGGACATTATCAATAGTACACTAAGTAATAATGACGGAGAGACGACCATCATTGGCGGATCAATAACCATTGTTAATAGTACTTTGAATGGTAATAGTGGAAGAGCGATTACAGCTAATAGTGGAGGATTACTGTCACTTAGAAATACAACAATCTACCAAAATTCGGGAGGAGCTCTTTTTAATTAATGGCGGCGCTGATGCTACCATTATAAATAGCACCATCACCCAAAACCAGGGAACCGTGGGCGGGCTTATGATAAACGGTGGGGGAATAGCTAACATCTACAATAGTACTATTGCCGGAGACGCGGGCAGTGAACTAACTGCTGTTGGGACAAGTTTGAATATTTACAATACTGCTTTTGTTTGTACTGGTAATGCTACCTGTTATCTCACCACAGGGGCATCTGTCAACAATGTCAATAGTATTCTTGGGTCTGGTACTCTAGCAGAGTATGGGCTTATGGACCTTGCGGATAATGGCGGTTCCACAAAAACGATGGCATTATCTGGGGATAGTTCTTTGATCGATGCCGGTGATGATACTGTCTGTGCAAATACATTTGTCAATAATATGGATCAACGTGGCGTGATCCGTCCACAAGGTGGACATTGTGATATAGGAGCATTGAAATCTGTTGTGCATTACGTAAAATGGAACGCAGATGGGGCGAACAACGGCACATCCTGGACCGATGCGTACACCGATCTGCAATCTGCCCTTTCCGCCGCCTCAAGCGGTGACGAGATTGGGTCGCGGCGGGAACGTATATACCGGGGAATGACCGCGCTTCCTCATTCGTTCTTAAAGACGGCGTGGCAATCTATGGTGGTTTTGCAGGGACGGAGACATCTCTCTTTGAGCGTGATTGGGAAACGAACGTCACGATCTTGAGCGGGGATATTGGTGTAATTGATGATAACAGCGACAATTTATATCACGTGGTTGTTGGCAGCGACACAAATAACAGTGCGGTTTTGGATGGCTTTACCGTCACAGGTGGGAACGCTGATGGCAGTTCTATAAATCCGCAGGGCAGAGGTGGGGGAATGCTCAATGTCGGTGGCGATCCGACCCTTAGCAATATAATTTTCAGTGATAATTCAGCTACCTTCGGTGGAGGGATGTTCAATGAAGGCGTAGATTTGGGAAATAACAACTGGAACGGCAGTGATCCAATTCTTACGAATATAAGTTTCACCAATAATTCGGCTACAGAAGGCGGGGGAATGGAAAACATGAATCATAGTAGCCCGACACTAATGAATGTAATTTTCAGCGGCAATACCGTAACACGTTCGGGTGGTGGAATGCTCAACTTTGAATCATGTAGTCCAACACTTACTAATGTGACATTCAAAGAAAATTCAGCTGCGGCGGGTGGTGGAATGCTTAATTGGATGAACAACGATCCGGTTCTAACCAATGTGACCTTTGCAAATAATGAAGCCATCTGGATAATGGGAGGAGGTATCGGTGGTGGTATCGGTAATTCCCAAAGCAGTCCTGTTTTGACCAGCGTAACCTTTAGCGATAACTCTGCAACCTACTCTGGTGGCGGGATATACAACGAAAACAATAGCAACCCTGTTGTTCGTAATACGATCTTATGGGGGAATACCGCTCCAGATGGAGCGCAGGTCTATGATATCACCAGTACCCCTGTTGTCAGTGACAGTGTAGTACAAGACGGATACGCAAGTGGTACGAATGTCATAACAGCCGATCCTAAGTTAGGAACATTGGGAGATTATGGCGGTTTTACTGAGACCATCCCTTTGCAGACAGGTAGTTCGGCGATTGACGTAGGCGATGATCAGTGTATGTCCCGCCACCGATCAGCGCGGTGTGACACGCCCGCAGGGGAGTCATTGTGATATCGGGGCGTATGAATTTAATCCAATGACGCGTTATGTCAAATGGAATGCGACTGGAGCGAAAAACGGCTCATCTTGGACCGATGCTTACACCGATCTGCAATCTGCCCTTTCTGCCGCTTCAAGCGGAGACGAGATCTGGGTCGTGGCAGGGACATACAAGCCAACCCGGCACAGACCGCACCATTTCTTTTGAACTCAAGAATGGCGTGGCGATTTATGGCGGGTTTGCTGGTACTGAAACTTTACGTACACAACGTAATCCAGCAACAAATGTAACAGTGTTAAGTGGAGATATTGGTTCACAGGTTCTAGTAACAGCGGTAACAATTCGTATCATGTAGTAGTTGGCAGTAACACAAATAATAGCGCAATATTGGATGGTTTTACCATTACAGCTGGAAATGCAAACGGTAGACTCGTCGGGGGGTAGGGATGTAAACGATACTGCTGTTCCAGTTAACCAATGTAACTTGAGTACCAACTCGTCGGGAGCGGGGGTGGGATGTGAATAACAATATGTAATCCGAGATTAATGAACGTAACCTTCAATGGCAATTCTGCTGGGCTGGGGGGTGGGATGGTTAGATACGAGCAGTAGCCCAACTTTAACGAACGTGACCTTCAGTGGTAATTCTGCTGAAATTGGCGGTGGAATGGGAAAACCAATTTAGCAGCCCAAATTTATTGAACGTTACCTTTAATGGAAATGTTGCTACGGGAACGCCGGTGGCGGGATGGTTAATCGTGGTCTTCGATAACCCGAGTTCTGACAAATGTAACTTTCAGCAATAATTCAGCACCTGCTGGAGGTGGCGGTGGAATATCTAATAATGGTAATCCAATCATCAGAAATAGCATTTTATGGGGGAATACTGGAGGAGAAATATTCAATCTAGGAGGCACTCCTGTCGTGACGAATAGCATTGTACAGGGCGGATATACAGGTACAGGTAACTTGGATGCCGATCCTTTGCTGGGTCCCTTGCGGAATAACGGCGGCTTTACTGAGACAATGGCACTAGGTACAGGCTCTCCCGCCATCGATGCGGGCGATAACGGAGTATGTCCCACGACCGATCAACGCGGAGTGACACGCCAACTGGAGTCCTGTGATATAGGGGCGTATGAGTATGAGATTATTGCCCCAACATTCAGTGATGTACCATTCTCACATCCGTATCAACCAATCCATCGAGATCCTGTATGCGAACGGATACACTGCCGGATGTTCGACCTCTCCGTTCAAATTCTGTCCGGATGCGATCATGGATCGCGCTCAATCCTCCGTCTTCATGATGCGCGGCAACTTCGGAGGTTCCTATACCCCACCCCCTGCTACACATTTCTTCAACCACGAGAGTTGGAAAGCATGCACCCTGGGCAGAGAGTTGGTCAGAAGCCATGTATAACGAAGGTTTGTCGGCTGGTTGTTTGGCATCTCCCTTGAAGTTCTGTCCATCTGATCAGTTGACGAATGCACAGGCGGCGGTGTTTGCTCTACGCTTGAAATATGGTTTATCGTATGCTCCGCCTGCGGCCACCGGAACGGTGTTTGCGGATATGACGAATGTTAGCTTCTGGGGAACATCCTGGAGCGAGCAGGCATATGCGGATGGACTGCTTCCGAGTTGTGGGACGGATGTGGGGAGTGGCAAGCCGTTGTTTTGTCCGAATGCATTGGTCAGCCGCGGTTTTCAAGCGGATATCATCGTCAAAGCCAAGAATTTGACAATGCCGTAAAGCAAATAAACAATCAAAAGTCCATCTCGTTCGAGATGGACTTTTGATATAAACGCTGTAACCAAATTGTGACAAGTCTCACCTTTCTGCGGTCTGCCCTTTCTCTCGCTTCAAACGGAGACGGAATCTGGGTCACGGTAGGAACGTATAAGCCAACAAGAACCACTGATCGCACAATTTCTTTGAACTCAAAGACGGTGTGGTGATTTATGGCGGGTTTGTGGTACTGAAATATTGCGCACGGAACGCAATTTGGAAACGAATGTCACAATTTCGAGCGGTAATATTGGCGATATGGATAACAGTAGTGACAACTCCTATCAGTGGTGGTTGGTAGTAATACGAATAACGGTGCGGTGTTGGATGGCATTATTGTGACCGTGGGATGCGTCCGTCTCACGCGTGACAATAATGCCATCCGCGCAATGGTCGGAGTCGTGTTCCAGGACATGGCATTTGGTCTGCTTCACATGGGACTGCCAAAAGAGGATATAGTTGCGCGCGTGGACTCGGCCCTGAACGCCGTGCGAATGTCCGGTTTTCGTTACTGCCTCTCGCACCACTTGAGCGTGGAGGAGAAGAAACGCATAGCCATCGCAACTATGTTTTCGATGAACCCTCCGCCGAACTCGATCCGCGTGCACGAAGAACTTTAATTAACTTATTGCGTGAATTGCCACTTACCATGTTGGTCTCTACGCATGATATGAGACTGGTCGAAGAACTCTTTCCGCACACGATCGTGATGGACGAAGGTGTGATCGTTGCAGATGGGAGGACAAAAGAGATATTGGAAGATGAAAAGTTTTTGAATGAACAGGGGTTGGAGAAGCCGTAAAGGAAGTGAAGAGTAATCAAAATGGGAGTCCGTCTCGTAAGATACGGACTTCTGATTTTAATTACCTACCGAACTCAGAGATTTTATCAATTCATCAAATGACGTTCTTTCTGTTTCTTCACGAATTTGTTTTAGAGCCTTATCTACAGATCTCTTTGAAAGTGCTGAAGCCAACCTCTTCATGGCAAATTGATCTGGCTCCATCAATCTTAGAGTTTCTTGCTCCAATTGTATAATGACAAAGGCATAGAGTCGTGAAGACTGGGCAATATTTTTATCAACTAATTCGATCTCTGCTAATGCAATTAAACGGGCAAGAATCCCTGTTTTGTGGCTAATTTGTTGATTTCCCAACAGGCTTTCTTTCAAATAAAGCCGCGCGCGTTGAATATCTCCTCTGTTCAATGCGGAATATGCCAGCATGCGTAATGGGTATGGAAGTTGATATTCATTTCCAATCATTTTGAATGTGGATAATGCTCTTTCAGCATACCTGCTTGATGATTTAAAATCCCCCAGCACATTGGCAAGCAGAGACATATTAGTTAGTATCATTCCCATTGTAATGCGGTCTTCAATAGCTATTGAGACCGTGAGAGCGCTTTTATAGGCGCTGAGTGCCTCGTCAAATTTTTCCTCAACGCGAGGTGATCCGCCTTAACTCGCAGGGCATAACTCTGTCCCCAAAGGTCGTTTTCCTCCAAGGCGATTTGCATTGATTCTTCTATAGCTTTTTGTGATAGATCCATTTCGCTTTGGGTAAAGGCAATGGCGCTGAGACCAGTCAAGGCAATGCTTAGTCGTGTAGGATGGTTTGTTTCGCGGCACAGGGCAATGCTTTCCACCAGACATGTCTTTGCTTTGTCCAGTTCATTTAATTCGCGGTAAATATTGCCTCCCAAATAAGCAAGTATATTCGCAAGCAGTTTCTTATCATTAACTTCCCGTGCCAGTTTTTCCGCTTCGAGCCCAATCTCAAGCGCTTCTTTTACATGATCTCGCCAGTAAGACAAGGCGGTTTTCAAATACATTAGTTTTGCGCGATGTTCTTTCAGTCCATCACTGTTTGTGTGGGGTAGAAAGGATTGCACCAGGTCGAACGCCTCTTTGAAGTGGCTGTGTTTCAACCAGATTGTACAAATCGAATAGACCAACCGCAGCCCAAACTCCATACCGGATGGTTCTTTCAAAGCCCATTCGAGCGCGGCGCGGATGTTATTGTGTTCCTGTTCGATGATATGCCTGAATTCGCGCGCGGGGAATTTTATTGATCAGTGACTGTATCTCCTCCATCCATAAGGTGAAATATTCAAGGTGGCGGGCACGCAGGGATGGTAGTTCACCAGATTGTTCAAGTTTCTCGCTCGCAAAATGGCGAATGGTCTCAAGATAATGATACCGTGTGGCTTCCTCCGTTAAATTAATCGTGATCAGCGAACGGTCTGAGGAGAGTCAAGAGCAGGGTGAATAATTTCGAAGGTGGGCAGGCATCGTTGTCACTGCAAATCTTCTCCACTGCCTCCAAATTCCAGCCACCATTGAAGACAGAGAGACGTTGGAATAATACACGTTCAGGCGCGGAGAGCATTTGGTAACTCCAGGTGATCGCGCCAGCCAGGGTCTTGCGCCATTCGGGTGCGTCGCTTTGTCCGCGAGTGAGCCAGTCAAAGCGGCGCTCGAATTGTTCGAGCATCATGCTTAGGCTGAGGGTTTGGATGCGAGTGGCGGCAAGTTCTATCGCAAGAGGCAGTCCGTCGAGACGGCGGCAGATTTCAGCGACACGCGCGAAGCGTTCTCATCGGTCAGTTCAAAGGTTGATTTTACGGCACGGGCTCTTTGCACGAAGAGTTGTATCGCCGGGAAATCATCCAATTTTTTTGCGTGATCTGAAATATTTTCGGGAAACGGTAAGGGTGCGAGATGAAATTCATGCTCGCCGTGAATGCGAAGCGCTTCGCGGCTGGTGACCAGCATTTTTACACCCGGCGCTTGATTGAGAATCCCTGCCAGCGCGGGCGATGCCTGCAGAACCTGCTCGAAGTTATCGACGACAACCAGCAGTTTCATGGCATGCAGAATGGTTTCGAGCATGATCTCGATGGATGCGCCAGGCGTTTCCTGTATGCCAAGCGCTTCAGCGAGCGGGGAAGTACCATGGCGAAATGCGGAACCGATGCGAGGTTGATAAATACTGCCCCATTAGAAAACTGATCCGCCAATTCTTCGGCAATATGCATAGCCAGGCGTGTCTTTCCCACACCTGGCGGACCGACGATGGTCAGTATGCGGACGTCATCCTTTAACAGCGTTTCAATGACTTGTTTGGATTCTTTTTCGCGTCCCAACATGGACGTGAGGCTGGCCCGGTGGACGAAAAATCTTTCCATCAGGGATGGTTGGTCCTGTCTTTTCGGTTGGGAATGTCTTTTTTTTTGTAGGTTTTCCAGAGGCAAGTGCCAGGATGCGGTCTGTCCATTGTGGCTCGTCATCAATATCAAGCGCGGAAATGAACCTGCCCATAAGTGTGGATATGGCAGGCATGTGCTGGTTTTTTTCGATACGGCTGATGTAACTGTAGTGATAGTCCACTTGGGCGGCAAGGTCGCGCTGGGTGAGGTGAGCGCGTTCGCGCAGGAAGCACATCAATTCGCCCAACGTTTCAAAGGAGTCGGGAGAGATGTTTGTTCTGCGTTTTGCCATAGACAAATTCTACACCAAGGGTGCTCTTTTTCCCCGTTATGTAACATATCTGATGTCAGGATTTACGCAACAAATATCAACAAATTCAACAACGAAATGGATATAGTGTTCTCAATCTGACAGTGCGAACCCTGTCTGAAATTTACCGTGCCTATAAACGGCATACAACTAAAGGATGACAATATGTTCAAACGATCTTTTTATCTTGTTTTACTGGTGAGCATGGTCGCCAGCCTGCTGGCGTTCACGCCGGCCAGACCTGCCTACGCGGCGGGCACTCTAATTGTAAACACCCTGACCGATGAGAACGACGGCTCCTGTGTGGACGGTGATTGCTCTCTGCGTGATGCAATTCAAGTAGCAAATCCGGGAGACACAATCACGTTTAGCGTGACAGGCACGATCATTCTGACGATCGATCAGCTATCCATATCAAAGAACCTTACCATTACTGGTCCTGGGGCGGGGCAACTCACTGTTAGCGGTAATGACGCGCATCGGGTGTTCTACATCAACAGCGGCTATATAGTATCGATCAGTGATTTGACGATTTCAGATGGGTATGTTCAAGATAACCATGGAGCAGGGGTTAACAATTTTGGCACTCTCACACTGAATCGGGTAGTTGTAAAGGATAATCTCCTCGTGTCTGTTGCGTCTGATTATCTTCGTGGAGGCGGTATTCATTCATATGACAACTCCACCCTGATGGTCTATGACAGCACGATCAGTGGAAATACAGCCACCCAGCTGGGTGGCGGAATTTTCGTTGGGTTTAATACCGCTACTACGCTCGATAATGTCATCGTTGATAATAACCATGTAACTTGCACTGCTTGTGGGACTGGGGGAGGGCTTGCCTTTAGAGGACAGGCAACACTAACAAATGTGACGGTCACAAATAACACCGCTACTTATTCGGGCGGCGGAATATATTCTGATTCCCCTTTGACAATTTCATCCAGTTTGATCGCAAACAATTCGACAGTAAGGTATGGTGGAGGCTGAGTTTGGCGGCGCGGGTATTACCGTCACGATCAGTAACTCCACGATCAGCGGTAATAGTGTAAACAATGCTACCGATAGTGCATATGGGGCTGGATTTGTGCTTGGAGGTGGAACACTGAATATAAATAATGCCACAATTACGGATAACGTAGGTGAGTACTCTGGTGGTTTCTATGTAGTCGGGACGGTTAATATAAGTAATACGATCATCGCAGGTAACACTGCATTGAATAGTTCAAATGCAGATTGTTATGGGACAATAAATTCGCTTGGTCATAATCTTATTCAAACTACTACTGGCTGTACAATCAATGGAGATACAACGGGTAACATCACCGGGCAAAGCGCGTTATTGGCTCCGCTGCAGGATAACGGTGGCTTTACGCAAACCATGGCGCTCGGCGCAGGCTCTCCCGCCATTGACGCGGGCGACGATGGGTTGTGCGAAACCACCGATCAACGCGGCGTGACACGTCCGCAGGGAAGTCACTGTGATATCGGGGCGTATGAGTATATGACCACCTTTGAGGATGTTCCAATCAGTCATCCATTCTGGCATCATATCGAAGCCTTCTACAATTCCGGCATCACGGTCGGCTGTTCCCAATCCCCCAAACTCTATTGCCCGAATAACCCCGTCACGCGTGGCGAAATGGCGGTCTTCATCGAACGCGCCCTCGGCCATACCTCACCCTCACCCTCCCCAACCGGGATGTTCACCGATCTTCCCTATCCGGGTCTGGAGTCCTTCACGCCCTTCATCGAACAATTTTACAACGAAGGTATCACGGTGGGTTGTAACCAGTCGCCACTGATGTATTGTCCACAGAACTATGTCACCCGCGGCGAGATGGCGGTCTTCATCGAACGCGCCATCGGCAACTTTCTCCATACTCCATCACCAACCGGTATGTTCTCGGATCTCCCTTATCCAGGTCTGGAGTCCTTCACCCCCTTCATCGAACAATTCTATAACGATGGCATCACAGTGGGCTGTAACCAGTCACCATTGATGTACTGTCCGCAGAACTATGTCACCCGAGGTGAGATGGCGGTCTTCATCGTTCGAGCCTTTGGGAATCCCCGTGCCGTAGAACTCCTAGAGTATCTTTCAAATGCCAAACTGGCTGGTAGTCTTAAGGCTACCAGCCAGTTTGATCTTAAGTCCTGTTGGGGCGAATTTAAGAACTCGGCGCCTCTTCCCACGCACCAAAGAAATTCTTGCCGATTTCAAATTATTCGAAGCACACCGTACTTGTGCTCGGTGCAAGTATTCTACTCTGTTATGTCTGAAGCCCTTCGGTCACGAAGAACATTCTCTCAGGATCATCTCAAACAGTTTATGAACGCTTTGTCCGCATGGAATTGATGATCCCCAATAGCGGGACAAAAATAACCACGAGCAACAAAACCAAATAGGGAGTCAAGTTCTTGAGGGTGGAGCCGAGTGTGTTCTGTCCCAACACAGAGGTGCGCCAATCCATTTCCAGTTTGGCGAGAGAGACGCCAAAGGCGCGTTCAACGCCGCGCTCACAGTCCACACCGGTGGCGTGGATGCGGGCAAGGTTCAATAATCCATCCGAGCCGTATATGCCGCGCAGGTAGGTGGTAAAGGATCGAGCTTCGGCATAGGCTAGAAATGCCGGAGCAGAATCGGATGGGAAAGAGGCGCACAAATCCTTGATGGGGATCAATTCATCGCGTGCGCTGGCATCCATGAGCACGCGGTCATATTCAGTGTTCGGATATAACTCCGCCTGCGTCGCGATGCCTTCGTTCAACCATGCGGGCAGATTGGAATATCCCGCACCGATGCGCACGATACAATATCACATGCATAAGTTCATGTGGAACGCGTTGTTCCATGAGGATGTTCTGGTTACTCCCCGGTTCAATAACCACCGCGATCGTGCCCAGCGATGGGTCGGCATGCCCGGCAAGCCAGCCAGTGCCGCTTGGAGATAAATTTGAGGGCAGGTCGTTTTGCGAAGCATATACATAAATATCAATGGGTTGTGAAAGGTCAGGCGGGAGCATCTGATTGACGTTTTGCAAACCACTCAACGCCGTGTTCAAAACACTTTGACCGAATGCGGTATCTCCCTGATACCACATCACACGCACCGCGCCCGACTCAACTTTCTGCCATTCGAAACGATTATCGTTATACTGCACAAAAAAATTTTCGCTCTGGATCGTACTGCCATCGGCAAGCGTGAATTGATAATGCCAGCGCACAAAAGAGAACGGTCGCAATATCATCTGGCTTGCATCCAGACGATACTCACCATACCCAACATCGTTGAGTTGGATCGGTCGCCCTTGCGAATTGTCCTGAATAAAAATGAAAGCCTGCTGGATGGGCGACGGGGCTTTGACCTGCACGCCAAACATGATCTGCGTCTCAAACTGAACCGCCGCATTGGACGCGATCTCGGCTCCAGACTGCGCCCCAACCTGCTGCGTAAACAACAAAGCGAACGCGGCAACTGCAAGCACCCCAAAAAATCCCTTTGTGTACTTAGTGCCCTTCGTGGTTTAAAAAACTTTTCATCATTCACCTCCCTAAAAACGCCAGCAACGGAGTCAACGTCAACGGACTTAACAATGTGCTGACAAACACAACTGCGGTAACGAGTTGTGCATCCAGATTATATTCGGTTGCCAATACAGTCGCGCTCACCATACTCGGCATGGACGCCTGGGTCATGGCTCCCTGACGGGCAAAGCCTTGGATACCGAACAGCGCTGAAAGTAATAACGCCGCAAATGGGGCGATAAGCAGCCGCAAAGCTACACTCAATTGCATGGCGCGCAGGTTATTTGATAATTCCACTGTGGTCATTTGGACACCTAATAGGATTAGCATTAATGGAATTGTCCCATCGGAGGCAAGCCGCACAGCGCGGTAAATGGGCGTGGGGATCGTAATATTCCATGTGTTGACGATAATTGCAAGTACAACTGCATACACCGTGGGCACTTTGAACAGTCCCAACGCGGCATCCTTGAAGTCCATATGCCCCAGTGATGCAATTAGGACTCCCAATGTATAAAATAAAAATGTTGTTGTTACAAAGTAAATGCCCGCATATGGCAAAGCCTTTTCGCCAAAAGCGAACGAGACAAGCGGCAAACCGTAGTTCCCTGTATTGGCGAACATGGTAGTAATGAGGATGGCAATCAACGCAGGTCGTTCAATCTTGAACAGTGACCCCAGAAAGTAAGCGAGCAATCCCATTGTCAAAATAATGGTGATAGTAAACCCGATGACGACAGCCGCCTCACTTAGCGCGAGACGATTTTGGATCATCAGGTCGAAGATCAAAACAGGACTGAATACATAGAATGTCACACGCCCCAAAGTACGCGGTTCAACGTGAAGAAGTTTTCCAAGTATAAAACCCGCCCCGCTGATTAGAATAATGGGAAGGATGTTATTTGCAAATGTAGAAGCGAGTACGGGAAGGGACATGAGAGTTGTTTGCCTTAATGA
Organism: uncultured Chloroflexia bacterium; assembly: GCA_963730175.1. GTDB lineage: Bacteria > Chloroflexota > Anaerolineae > Anaerolineales > Villigracilaceae > Defluviilinea. The sequence goes on from CAVSRF010000053.1 coordinate 58,699, forward strand.
AGTTTTATTCGCGTCGAGCGAAAGCGCAGACGAGACGCAGTTCACATTGGAATCCTGCATCTCGTCTGCGGCTTTCAACAAGAATGAAAGCCTCCGCTCGACGCGAGCATATGTCAGTTTAACAAAAAAGCCACGGAGATTATAACGTCTCCGTGGCTTTAGGGTCTGTATTGGTGGGTTCAAGCCCCGACAACTCACGTTATTCGTCTTCCTCTACTGCTTCATCTCCATCAATTTCAACCAAATCTTCAAGGTCATCCGGATCGAAAGCCATGAGTTCGAAACGATCCAGGTCTTCGGTGAACGCCAGGTTATCCAACGCTTCTTCCAGGAATGTAATTTGCTCTTCGTCTTCTTCCTCAACCTGGTCGAGCAATGCTTCAAGGAAGGTCCGCACATCTTCGCCGCCAATTTGCGAAAGCGACCAGATCGCCGCGGCGATGATATCGTCATCCTCTTCGCCTTCGGCAAGCATCCGTAACAGGATCAGGCGTGCCGACTTGAGCGACAACATCCCTGCGGCTTGCACCGCGGCTTCGCGAACTGTATCGTTTTCGCTGATCAACGCGCTGAGTATGGCATCATCCCAGCGTGTGTCGGCGGAACGTCCCATTGCAACGAGCGCGCTGGCTTTCCATTCGGGGTCTTCACGATGGAAAGCGGAGTTGATCAACGTGACCACTTCGGCGCGTGACGAATAGCCAAGTGACTCCAGCGCGTTGTGACGAATGCGCTTCGAATCTTCGCTGTTGGCTGATTCCAATAAAGCATCTTCGACTTCCCGATAAGCTTCTTCGGGTATTTTCTCCAACTCGCCGAGGTCCACGAAGAGATTTAACGCGCCCGCCACCTCCGCACGGACGTTTGTATCCGCATCGTTTTTGAGCATATCGAGATAGATAGGGATGAGTTTGATATTTTCACACTCACCAAGCAGACGAATGACATATATCCGTACTGACGCTTCGGGGTCGTCGATGATGGCGCGAGCGAAGTCGTCAAAGTTGACGAGGGTATCGCTCTCAGCCAATTTTTTAAGTCCTTCGAGCAGAGACAACTTCCGGCTTATGTTGACGCGGGGCCACACCTCCAGAAGAGTCTGGAGTTCGATGGGCGCCATATCCGAAAAGTGTTGCAGGTACCGGCGCGGGAAGTCCTTGCCCGTGCCAAGCAGGGCATCCAATACGGTTTGAAAGGAGGTCGTTTGTGTAGTCATTTAGGGATGGGTTGTTACAACGGGGTTAATGAAATCCATAACATTTATATAGATCATTAGCAAAAGGAGCAGGGTCATGCCTACGCCATGGACAAGGTTCTCGAATTGAGCCGGTACGCGGCGGCGAAAGAGGATTTCAGGGATGACAAAGATGATGCGTCCGCCGTCAAGCGCAGGGAATGGAAAGAGGTTGAAAACACCAAGGCTGATAGAAAGCGAGGCGATCAGGTTAAGGGTACGAATGGGAGCGTCCAACGGATTGGTATCCGTTGTTGTGGTCGTTGATGTATTTTCGCTGGCTTTTACATCATATGTGACACTCTGCTGCATAATATCGTAAATACCCTTCAATCCGATAAGACGGCTTTCGTCAGGCGCCAGCGTCCCACGGATCATTTGCGCAGGTAGTGCAATCAACATTCGCATTCCATAGAAAGTGGAATCAACACCCAACCCAATGGTCTGAAGCCACGAATCCGCTTTCTTGAATGGAACGCCCAGTCCAACACCGATCATAACGCGCTGTGATTCTTGATTTATCACCGGGGTGACAGTTAGTTCGATCTGCTTGCCACTGCGATCCACAACGAACAGGATCGGGGTATTTTCACTGCCATTGACTATAAGTCGAAGATCATCATACGTTTTTATAGCCTGACTATTACCACTGACAAAGATATCACCATCCGAAAATCCGGCAAGCGCGGCAGGGCTGTTCGCAACAACACTGGTCACAAGGACACGATTGGAATCAGGAACGCCCACACGATAAAAGATTATGCTGAAAATAACCGCTGCTGTGATCAAATTCATCGTTGGTCCGGCAAACAACACTGCCAGACGCTTCCATGGATTGGCAGCCGCCAATCCGCCTTCCACATTCGGGTCGTTCTCACCTTTCGGGCGGACAAATCCACCCAAGGGAAGCCAGTTAATTGTAAAACGTGTACCTGGGTGGACTTTGGTGATACCGTCCAGCAGTTCCACTTCCCCACTTACCTTACCGACCTTCACTATTTCACTGGACGAAGCCTGTTGTGGCTGGGTTACCTTTCCATCCTGGTCTACCAAAACATGATCTGTCCTAAGCGGGCTGGCTTGAGGTTGTTTATTTTCTATTACTTGGGTCCATTCAATAGAACGCAACACCAAACGTTCGCCCACCGAATCAACCGTGATCTTTACATCCTGGTCGAGTAGTTCAGCCCAAGCGACAGGCATATGGAAGTTTTGTGGAATTTCCACACGCTTTCCACTTTTCAGAAGTAGGAAACCCTTACTAATCCAATAGGTGATCGCACCCGGTGTGGGGAGACCAATACCAAATTCCTCTACTTCGATTTTGCACAGCCGCGCAACAATAAAGTGTCCGAATTCATGGATGATGACCATGCCCCCAAAGGCAAGGATGAATACCAACCAAGTTAATACTGTTTCATTCATAATTTTTTTCCTTCGCGCGCCATTATATCGTCTTTTGCATGGACGATATGTAAGCGTAAGGTATTTCTAACCTATCTCAAATATACGATTAAAATGGGTATCTATGTGAGTAAAGATGCTCAGAGCCTACATAATCCGCATCATCTCCTGTTTATCAAGGATAAAAGCCACCATGACAAATTCCTGCGTATTCTGCAAAATTGTCTCAAAAGAAGCCAAAGCGACCATTGTTTACCGCGATGAACAGGTGACCGCCTTTCGCGATATCCACCCCATTGCACGGATACATATCCTGATCGTGCCGAATAAGCATATCGAGTCCGTGAATGCTCTCGAAGTGGAAGATGAGCAACTAATCGGACATCTCTTCACGGTTGCCAGACAACTTGCAAAACAGGAGGGGATCGACAAAGGCGGATACCGTCTCATTACCAACACAGGCATCGAGGCTGGGCAAACCGTTTTTCATATACACGTGCATTTGATCGGGGGAGGGAGAATGCAAAAGATGAACTAGGAAGTTGAAAATCAAAATTGCTCTCGACGCCGTCGAGAGCAATTTTAGGATAGGACTTATCTCTTCGTTAGGGGGCTATCTTTCAACTTGCTACTCGGTTGGTTGGAGCGATAGGCGTAATATCCCAAACCAACACCACCAAGCAATAGGAGAAGTCCGAAAATACCCAATATGGATGACCGATTATTTCCGCCACCCTGCTCGGGTTGAACTGGTTCGTTGATCGTTAGAGATTTGGATTGTGCGCCGAAATCAATCGAGGCGCGGTCACCGGCTTTGACATCCAGTGTATAACCTACCAACATGGTTGGGTTATATCCGTCAGGGACCGCCATGCTGACGTTATATTGTCCCTGCGGAACATCTTCGAAACAGGCGCGGACGGGTTCCCCGGTATCAGGGTCTGTTGCGGAAGATGTGTTTAGCGTTTGCGAATAGGAACCGTTCAAATTTGTGAGACTGACCGCACCGCCATCGATGCCGAATTCGGTCGCTTGGCGGAGGGCGTCTCCGTTCACGTCATTGAAGAGCAGGACGCAAACTTCGGTTGTACCAGTGAAGGGTGTGGGGGTGAACAGAGAAGGTGTGGGTGTGGCAGTAAGCGCAAGAGTGGGTGCAGCATTGGCTGGCGCAAGCCCCACGATGAGTTGTTGCCCAACCGAAAGCGTACAATCCGGGTCGAGCCGTGTGTTGAACTGGCGTAGCTGTTGTTCTGTAATACCGTAGTTGAGCGCGATTTGCAAGCAACTATCACCCGACGCCACGATGTAAACGATGCGTCCGTCCGGTCCCGGTGTGTTGGTGACCTGTCCCTGCGCGTTGGGAGCCGCCGCGGCAGGAAGGGTCATGCCTATAAACAATAAGGCAAGAATAAATACACTAGGAAAGAAAACAATCTTTTTTTTCATCGGCGGGGATTATATCAGGTACACATAAACCGTAGGGGCGAAGCATTGCTTCGCCCCTACGAAGGCATATTTATTTCCCATATCTCTTCCGTATTTCCGGCAAAAAGTATTCATCGAAGAACCGATCTTCATCGTAATCGGGTTTCCAACCCCACTCGGTGCGTGCGAGAGTATCATCCACATCTTCGGGCCACGAATCGACAATTCCCTGACGGCGCGGGTTGGGTTCGAAGGTGATCTTCGCATCGGGGAAGGCGTCTACGGCGCGGTCACGGAACTTCCCAGCCGTGATGGCGAACGCGGCGATGTTATAGACCTGATGATTCAGATTTCTCACGCGGCACATCCACCATCATCAACAATGACTTGATCGCATCGGGCATCGCCATGAAAGATATCTTCGTGTCTTCGCGCACGAAACACGCGTAGGGCTTTCCCTGTGCGGCGGCGTGGAGCATGTCTGGACCGTAATCGCTTGTACCACTGCTGGGCAGGGTAAAGGCTGAGATCAGCCCTGGGAACCGGATCCCGCGAAAATCCAGAAAGTGAGGCGGCACGTCATCCAAATGTTTTTGACCGTAATATTTGCTGTAATACATCCCCAGTTTCTCGCAATATAATTTATTGCATCCATACATCGTATGCGGAAAGTTATATTCGGTTTCGGTCACTAGCCCCGCAGACTTTTTCGTTTCAAGGCTCGGCATGCCATACGCCGCGATCGAACTGGGGAACAAAAACTTCACATCTTTATGATACTTCTCCGAACGATACGCTGCCATCATCAACAACTGCATCGTGCCTTCCACGTTGATGCGGTGCGCATCCTCGCTCGCCACCTCCGCCTTCGACGAAAGCGAAGCCGCCAAATGAAAGATCACATCGAAATCATAATCATAAAAAGTTTTGATCTTGTAAACCAAATCCCCCTGCGCGTGTTCCGCCGACATCGCCTTGATGCTTTCCGGCAACGGAGCAAGGTCCGATGTTACGATTGTATAACCTCCCCGCTGTGCCAACCCCTGCACAAGAGCCTGACCAATCTCACCACAAGCACCAGTTACCAGCACTCGTTGCACTCGCTTTTCGGTCATAGAATCTCCTTTATGTTACGGTAGAATACCGTCACCTCAATTTTAACACCATGCGACGAATCATTATTTCATTTCTCTTCATTGGATTTCTTGCACTGACAGCCTGCCTGCCACTGGAAACAATTCCACCTACCGAGACCCCCCCTGCCCACTGAGACAACGATTCCAACTCCGACCATTGTCTGGTTCCCCCCATCAGCCACACCTACGCTGTCAGCTCTTTCCGGCACCACCGACAACACTCCCACCCCTGAAATGAATCCCGGCATCGGCGCAGTGATTCTCACCGACGATTTCTCTGACGATCTATCATGGGACACTGCCGTCTCTGACCAAGCCAGCGCCGCCATCAGCAACAACCGCTTGAGTCTGGTCGTGCAACCCAACATATATATTGCCAGCCTGCGCCGCGGCGTAACGTTGAAAAACTTCTACGCAGAGATCAGCGCGCGTCCCAGCTTATGCCGAGCCGATGACAACTACGGACTCATCGTCCGCGCCACAGGGACATACTTTTATCGTTTTGTACTGGACTGCAATCGTATGGTTTCTGTAGAACGCATCAACTCCGGTGTGAAACTCATCATCTTCGATCCCGTCCTTAGCGGAGATGCACCTGCCGGCGCGCCAGGGGAAGTGAAGATCGGCATCTGGGCAGTGGGAAAAGAAATGCGACTTTTCCTCAATGACCGCTTCCAATTCAGTGTTATAGACAAAAGTTTCCCCAGCGGCGCGTTGGGAGTTTTTGCCCGTTCCGCAGGTGATAAGCCCATGAGCGTTACATTTTCCGATTTAACCGTGTATGATGTGAATTATGTTCCGCCGACGAGGACGCCAAGTCCCTAGCGTCGTTGCTAAGTCCGGTGGTTGAGTAGCCCTGAGCCGCCGCATGGAGCCTGTCGAAATGGTTCCTTGCGAAGGGCGTATCGAAACCACCAATAAGCAAAGGAAATCCTGTTACAAGAGTAAGTTTGAAACCTGTTGGTTTCGATACGGCGGACAAGCGCTCGCCTACTCAACCAACGTACATACATTTATGCCCAAAAACAAACTCAACAACCTCACCAACAAAGAATGGCTGAAGTTCCAGAAATCGTGGTTCATCCATAACCCGCCTCCCCGCAAAAAGGGAGTCTTGGTACATCCCGCCAAATACCCTGAGACGATGGCGCAGGAATTCATCGAGTTCTTTACCAAGGAAGGCGAAACCGTCCTCGACCCCATGGCAGGGACAGGTTCGACTCTCATCGCCGCATTGCGCGCGGGACGAAATAGTTATGGCATCGAGTTGAATCCCAAATACGCAAAGATCGCAAAACAAATCATCGAGGAAGAACGACAAACTCTCGGCGCTTCAATCGAAAATCTAAAATCTGAAATCGTAAATGGTGATGCAAGTCTCGCCATTAACTACGGATTACCAATGATTGATTATGTCATCACATCTCCTCCCTACTGGGACATGCTCCGCGCCAAAGGTGCTCAAACGCAAAAGAAACGCCGCACGTCCGACGAGTTGGATGTCCATTACTCGGATGACCCGAACGATATGGGGAATATCGCTGATTACGAAGAGTTTCTTGGAAAGTTGGTTGATATTTATAAAGGACTGAAGTCTTTACTACGCGAGAAAGCCTATCTCACGATCATCGTCAAGAACGTGAAGAAGGGCGGAAAGATTTATCCGCTGGCATGGGACATCGCCCGCGAACTTGGCAAGACCTACACGTTGAAAGATGAAAAAATCTGGTTGCAGGATAACCAATCCCTCGCGCCGTATGGGATGGGGTCCGCGTGGGTGAGCAATACGTTCCATCATTATTGTTTGCAGTTCAGGAATGAATAAGCGAAACGAATAAATGATTACAGGTTATTCAAAGATCGGATGATACAGCTCAAGTATTAGAAGCAATTTATTAGAAAAATTAGAAATTACTGACGAGTATTCATGGAGCTAATCCAAAGATCGCAAAACACATCAAACACGATCAACATGCGAACGCTTTGATTCTAAAACGTTGCTTTAGAGAGTAGTCCGAGCAAATTCGACACTATAAGCTTCATCTTACAATTCACGAGTTGGATGCCGAATCTACAGCTGATAATCTGTACGATTTACCAGATCAAGACAAAGCAATGAAGAATATGAATTATTCGACTTATTATAGCTAAGATAGAGCTCCGATACAAAATGGATACAGCTCAAAAGATGTGTGCAGAAGGTCAGCATTGCCTAATTGCGACCACAGTAATCGATAGATACTGACGTTCAAGAAGCATAGCACAATTCGCAGTTCAGGCTATACTGAAAATCTGGAAAAGGTAGTAGAAATTCGATCTGAAGGTGCATCCTGTTATCGATGGTCAATTGTCAAGTACACTCAAACACATTTGATGACAAGAGATACAGTAGTCATGTATTGGTCCCAGAAATATCCAGAAATGCATTCTGGCTGATGATGAAGGATTTGATAACCAGAGTCATCCACTTCAAAGAAATATTCTATTGATTACGTCAAAATTACGCTGTTTTTCATACAAAAGTTGCGATAACAAGATTTGCTGAACGACATCAATCATTACAACATATTTCGAACTGAAGATAGGACTTATCAAAAATCCTTAATTTTTAGATGATTTCGATATCAACGAGAATTAACCTAATATATGATCTCCCCTCCGACTTCTCCACCTCCCCTACACACGTGACCTCACTGAAGGTGGGATTGCGTATGCGCTATACTTGGCTATATAGTTACCATTAGAATAAACAAGTGAAGGGGAAGAAAAACGAGGAGCATTATGGATTATCAACCTATCGAAAATTACGGCATCATCGGCGACCTGCATACGGTTGCCCTTGTCGGCATGGACGGGTCAATTGATTACATGTGTTTTCCAAAATTTGATTCTCCCTCCATCTTTCTGAAAATTCTCGATCACGAAAAGGGCGGATATTTTTCCCTGGCGCCCATGCTCGATAACGCCCACCAAAAACAACTCTACATTCCCGACACCAACATCCTGCTCTCGCGCTTTCTCTCCGACAAAGGCGTGGCTGAGATTTCGGACTTCATGCCAGTGGAAGCCACGACTCAAGCGCACAACTTGATCCGACGCGCCAAGACCGTGCGCGGCGAGATCAAATATCGCATGGTTTGTAAACCAGCTTTCGATTACGCGCGCGCCACACATCAACTCGAAATCCATGACAAGGAAGCGATCTTCACTTCAAACGGTGACGATGGTACGGTTCTTCGACTACGCTCCGGCGTGCCTCTGCACGAGGAAGATGGCGCGGCAGTTGCAGAATTCACTCTCAATGACGGCGAGTTCCGCCTCCTTCGTTCTTGAAAATGCAAAAGAGACTATTGGCGATTCGTCCGATCCCAATTTTGTTTCCAACGCGTTCAAGGATACGGTCAATTTCTGGCATGACTGGATCGGCAAATCCAACTACAAGGGACGTTGGCGCGAAATGGTCAACCGTTCGGCGCTGGTGCTCAAATTGCTCACCTCATGGCATGACGGACCCATTTTAGCCGCGCCCACTTTCGGGTTACCAGAACTAATCGGCGGTGAACGCAATTGGGATTATCGCTTTACATGGATCCGCGATGCATCCTTTACGATCTATGCCTTCATCCGCCTGGGATATACCGAAGAAGCCGCCGCGTTCATGCAATGGATCGAAGAACGTTGTAACGATCTGGGACCGGATGGAACACTGCAAATCGTTTATGCGCTGGATGGAAGTCACGATCTCAAGGAACTTGAGTTGTCACATCTGGATGGCTATCAAGGTTCCAAACCTGTCCGCATTGGAAATGCCGCTGAGCACCAGCTTCAATTGGACATTTATGGTGAACTGATGGACTCGGTCTATATGTACGATAAGTATGGCAAACCCATCTCCCATGATCTATGGCGGAATCTGACGCGCCTGATCAACTGGCTGTGTGACAATTGGGAACAACCCGACAACGGCATCTGGGAAGTGCGCGGCGGACAACGTCACTTTCTGTATTCGCGCTTGATGAGTTGGGTGGCTGTGGACCGTGCCTTGCGTCTCGCGGGGAAGCGTTCGTTTCCAGCTCCGGTTGTACGTTGGCGCGAAGTCCGCGACAATATTTATCACGACATCTTCGAGAATTTCTGGGATGACAAACTCGGTGCCTTCGTCCAATATCAAGGCTCCAAAGCCCTTGATGCCTCCAGTCTTCTGATGCCATTAGTTCGCTTCATCAGTCCCACCGACCAGCGTTGGCTCTCTCATTTGAAAGCAGTCGGAAAAAGATCTGGTCTATGACTCGCTGGTGTATCGTTACAAGATCGAAGACACTTCCACTGACGGATTGGAAGGTGAGGAAGGGACATTCAACATGTGCAGTTTCTGGTTCGTGGAAAGTCTCTCGCGTGCAGGAGAATTACAGAAAGCCCGTTTATACTTTGAGAAAATGTTGGGCTATGCCAATCATCTCGGCTTGTACGCCGAAGAGACCGGTCCGCGTGGCGAACACTTGGAAACTTCCCACAGGCGTTTACCCACCTTGCATTGATCAGCGCGGCATACGATATTGACCGCCGTCTCTCGGATGCAGGTTGGAGTGCATAAAAATATTTCACGCATTACGTTTTACGGTTTACTCAACATAATACGTGATACTAACTCGTAACAAGCCATGGTCTCATCATCCGATTTCATCCACCTCCCCTACACACGCGACCTCACCGAAGGCGGGATTGCGTATGCGCTCCGTTCGTTGCCTTACACATACACTCGCACGGGTGGTTCGCCATACAACAGTCTTCGTCGTATTGTCGCGGGCGTGGCAGTGGAGTTGGCATTTCGACGCTATCTTTCGGAGCAGAATATTCCCTTCGATGTGAAAGGCGCGACGCCGTTCACTGACCCGGATCGTTATGATGTTTCGTTGGGCGGACGAAGATGTGACATCAAATCTTTTCTTATAAGTTATCGTGACCAAATCTCAGAGATGAAACGAAATCCCGAAATTGTATTGAATGCTCCCGCGCTCGTGCCGTCCGATCAAAATGCTGGCGAGGGACATTCGGATAAGGATATTTATCTCTTCGCGTTTTTATCGGGACTCATTGCCGCGTCGCAGGAGGATTTGAGGAAGGTCATATATAAAGACCAGCCGTATTATTTGATCCATGCCATGCCTGATTTCGTGGGTGCGACCTACAGAGTGGAATCCGCTTGGGGAGTTGGTCTTGAAGTCTGAATCAGAGCAGACTCAAGTCGTCGAGATCGGCGGGCAGGACAAGGGGCGCGAGATGCGGACGTCTGTCGTGGAGATTCCGCCCCATACGAGAGTCAAAGTGGATGAGGGATTTTTTCATTGGCATACATCCATAGCAAGTCTTTGCCAGATGCACGTATCGGAATCCACAGTTCAAATCATAGTGAAACATATCTGATCGGCGCGCTGGATTGGAGTAATATCTGGGTCTATGGCATGGATATTCTGCTGACAGGCTGGCTGACGCGTGAGGAATTCAACCGCCGCGCAAGTGCGATTCCGCCCGGCACACGCGTCTTTCAATATAATCGGACGCGTGCAAAGAATCTGGCTGTGCCTGTCTCTGATCTCAGACCGCTCCCTGAATTCGAGCGTGTGATGGAGTGGAGTAACTCGCGTGACATCGTGCCCGAAGGGTAGCGGAGTGAGACATTATCGTCCGAACGTAGTCGAAGCGATTGCGATGAAGTGAGTATTCTGTGACTCAGGAGATTGCTTCGCAAAGAACGCTCGCAACGACACCGTAAAAGGTAATCATGAAAACAAAAAAAATCTTATTTGTATTTCTGGTCTTATTGCTATTGTCCTGCAATTACATTACGCAAATGGTCGTCCCGCCACCGACTCCGACACCAACGCAACCCAACGCCCCATCCCAACCCACTCCATTTGTACCTGCCTATATTCCGTCTCAATGTTCGGCTTCGCCTCTTGCCACCCTTTCGCCTGAGACTGCCATACAAATCAATTCGCAACCCGAAACCAACCCGGAGATTTCTCAACGTGAACAACTGCGAATACTCACAAGGGTTGGACGTATTGTTAGAGATGTTTATGTGTACACCGACTATAACGGAAAGGACTGGAACGAGATCGAGTTCAAGATACAGGGCCAAAATCGAAGCCGGCTTGGATACAGAATCCTTCTATCACGAAATGATGTCCATGATCGCCGAATTGCAGGATGATCATTCGGCATTCATCACGCCAGAAGAAGTGGCACAGACTGATGCGGAGTTGAAAGGTGACGTTAAATTCGTAGGCGTTGGCATATATGCGTTCCCCGATTTGCAAAAGGATGATCTTACCGTTGTTTCAACCTTCCCAGGCTCACCTGCGGAATATGCCGGTATTCAAAGCCATGATAGTATCCTGCTTGTTGATGGCTTACCCATCACGAGTGAAGGTGGCAGTCGGATGCGCGGTCCCGAATGTTCTGCAGTTGTTCTCGAGGTAAAGTCACCGGGCGAAACGCCGCGCAATGTAATGTTGCTCCGCTCCAATGTGGAAGGAAATGTCCCGATCGAAGCGCGGTTGGTAAATACCACGGATGGTTCGAAGATCGGTTATATCTTCATCCCATCCTTTTTCGATGAAACACTCCCGTTACAGATCGAGGATGCGTTGAATTATTTCGGCAGGCTGGACGGCTTGATATTGGATGTCCGTTTGAATGGAGGCGGGAGTAGTTCGGTTGCCTATCCAATCCTTAGTTTTTTTACGGATGGCAGGCTGGGACAATTCGTGAGCCGTGACGAATCTCGTCCGTTGGTCATCGAAGGGAAGTCCATTCAAAATTCGCAGACGGTTCCGCTGGCGGTCATGGTCAGCAAGGATACGGTCAGCTTCGGGGAGATTTTTGCAGGCATTCTGAGAGATGCACGCGGTGCAAAGATCACTGGAGAGACAAGCCTGGGAAACGTTGAACTCCTGCATGGATATGACCTTGAAGACGGTTCTGTGTTATGGATCGCTTCTGAGAAATTCTATTCTGCATTCTCGGATATTGATTGGGAGGAAACAGGCATCGTCCCGGATGTTCAAGCTTACGCGCCTTGGGATACGTTCTCTTTCGATACCGACCCATCCATCGCCGCGGCAGTGGGGTTGTTGGGGCATAAGTAACAATTCACTAATCTTAACCACAAAGGTTTGCACTGAGCCTGTCGAAGTGGCACAACGAACACGAAGACGATGTGAAGATTTAATCCTTGTTCCATCTAGTGTTTTTCATATTAAGATTTTATTTTGCGCTCATACAACTCTGGTAAACTCTCCCGCATGTTAAACCGAAACACACCAGGGATGACCACAAGGCGGATAGCCGCAAGGGTTTTCCCTACAAGGTTATATTGGCTGGCATAGGCATCCTTATCCTGCTTGCCATCGTTCTTTTTCAAATACCCGCCGTCAACGATCGCCTCTCGTGGCGGTTTGAAGTTGCAAGAATATATGTAAGGAATGTATTACATCCTGTTGGCAATGTGCCAACAGCCATTCCCAACACACCTGCACCGACAAGCATTGCGAGTCCAACGATTCAATCCACACCAACAGCAGAAGTGGTTGCAACTCCCATTCCAGCGACGCCCACACTTGTTCCCCTTCCACAACAGGCATCCATTACATCTCCTCCATACGAAAAACAAACCGCAAATAACTGCGGTCCTGCGGCGCTGTCGATGATGTTGCATATCTTCGGTTGGACAGGCAGTCAAAAAGATATTTCAGATGTTGTCAAACCCGTGAATGGCGACCGCAACGTCAACCCTGAAGAACTGGCGTATTGGGTTCGTAATTATGCGGGCTGGCTGAACATCGATTACCGCGTGAACGGCGATATCGAAACCCTCAAACGCCTCATCGCCGCAAAGTATCCCGTCATCATCGAAGGCACCACCTCCCTCAACCCGGGAGATACCGGCTGGCCCGACGACGATCTCTGGGCGGCACATTACCTGCTCCTCACCGGTTACGATGACGCCACGCAAACCTTTACCGTGCAGGATACCTACCACGGAGCCGATCAAAAAGTCCCCTATGAAAAACTTGTATCCGAATGGGAACCCTTCAACTACTTATATCTGGTCCTGTATCTACCTCAACAGAAAGAGGAGATGAGAGGACTGCTCGCCTCAAACTGGGACGCAGACCTGAATCGCCAAAACAGCCTTGTCTCAGCCCAAGCCGCTACCGTCGCAAATCCATCTGACGCCTTTGCCTGGTTCAACCTGGGAAGCAACCTCGTCTACTTTGAACGTTACGATGAAGCCAATGCCGCCTATGACAAGGCGCGCCAGATCGGTCTGCCGCAACGCATGTTCCGTTATCAATTCGGACCCTTCATCGCGAACTTCCAATCCAACCGCAACGATGATCTGCTTGCACTCACCGACTACGCCCTGCAACGAACGGATATGTCCGAAGAGGCCTGGCTCTGGCACGGCTGGGCGCTCTATCGCAAAGGCGATGGCAAAGGAGCCGTCGAAAACTGGCGCAGGGCATTATCCGTTCACCCAGGGTATGCAGATGCGTTATACGCACTTGATTTTGTCGGTGCGTCACCGTAAGCACGAGTGCGCCCGTCCTCTGGTGTCTGAAATGTAACGCGAGATTTATCTCGCATACCACAAAGCGACATGAATGTCGCGATACAGGAAATGCAACGCATGAAAAAACACATCGCAACACTTTTTCTTATCTTCATTCTTTCCGCATGTGGCAGCGGACAAGCAACAACATCCCTGCCGAATCCAACTCCAACAGTTGAGCCTACAGCTACATCCGTCCCTGAGATAAAGGTAACCGAAGCAGTAGCCAGCCCAACGGTCGAAGCGACGCGTGTGGTCCTCGTCCCAACGGAAACGCCTTCAAACATCCGTACTTCATCCATCGATGGAATGCCGCAGGTTTATATTCCCGCGGGCACCTTCCACATGGGTGGTTATGATGTGCGCGCCGCGCCGGATGAATTTCCTGCACACGAAGTAACCCTCAATGCTTTTTGGATGGATCAACTTGAAGTGACGAATGCCATGTATCAACTGTGTGTTGCCGCGGGCGCGTGCGACTTGCCGCAAAGCCTTAAATCGCAACGACGGATCGATTATTACGACAAAATTGAGTTCAAGGATTATCCCGTTGTCCACGTCACATGGGGGGATGCGAACGCCTTTTGTGCATGGGCAGGCGAAAGACTGCCCACCGAAGCGGAATGGGAACGCGCCGGGCGCGGCGATGACTTGCGGACATTTCCGTGGGGCGAAGATAAACCCGACGATACGTTTGCCAACTTCAACTTTATGGTCAAGGATACTTCACGGGTGGGGAGCTATCCGCGAGGCGCCAGTCCGTTTGGTGTGCTGGATATGGCTGGCAATGTCGCTGAATGGACGAATGATTTTTATCGTTCCAATTATTACTCTGCCTCTGATGCATCGAATCCAACCGGACCTGCGGCAGGCTCCACTTTCTTTCGCGTGGTGCGCGGCGGAAGTCTGGGCGATGCAGAGATCAACATCCGTGTGGCGAAACGTTCCTCCGTGCTTGGATCGAATTTGAACGCAATACCGGGGTCAAGTGCATATCTCGGTCAGTCTTCGCCGCGTATTGGTTTTCGTTGCGCGGTGAGTGAGTAGTATATGTCGTTGTGAGAGTGTTAGCCCGAAGCAACCCCCACGTCAACAGGGGATTGCTTCGTCGCGAAGAACAAGAGCGCTCCTCGCAATGACATGTAATTTAATTGACTTAAGTATTTCCATGTGGTAATATCTCATCACAACTCAATAGCCCACAAGGCGCTCTTATCCAGAGAGGCGGAGGGAACGGCCCGTTGATGCCTCGACAACCTATCGGCAACTGTCATCATTAGACAACCGCTGAAAAGGTGCCAATTCCGACAGATGGATATTCTGGTAGATGAGAGGGCTTCAATCCAAATATGCGATTGCCCTTTCTGTACGTCTGAATGGGCAATTTTTTCTTAAGGAGAAACAAAACATGAGCAACACTTTTATGAACTCCCCCAAACTGATGTTCACTTCTGAATCAGTTTCCGAGGGACATCCCGACAAAATGTGCGATCAGATCTCGGATGCAGTGCTGGACGCGTGCCTCGAGCAGGACCCCATGTCCCGTGTCGCCTGCGAGACAGCCGTCAAGACCGGGTTCGTGGCATTATTGGGCGAGATCACCACGAAAGCCTATGTCAATTTCGATGGACTCGTTCGACAAGTGGTCAATGAGATTGGCTATGATAGCAGTGATAAAGGCTTCGACGGAAATACCTGTGCGGTACTCTCTGCCATTGCCAGCCAAAGCCCGGATATCGCGCTCGGCGTTGACCATGCCATGGAAGATAAAAGCGGCGAGATGACCGATGCAGACATTGAACATGTCGGCGCTGGTGACCAGGGTATGATGTTCGGCTTTGCGTGCAACGAGACACCCACCCTCATGCCGTTGCCGATCTACTTGGCGCACAAGTTAACGCGTCGTCAAAGTGAACTGCGCAAAAGTGGCGGAGCCATCTCCTGGCTTCGTCCCGATGCGAAGAGCCAGGTCACAATCGAATATTCACACGGCAAGCCTGTCCGCGTAGACACCGTCCTTATTTCTACGCAACACGCGCCCGATGTCTCACAAAATGAGATCACCGAAGTTGTAACGGAAGAGATCATCATGCCCACGCTTCCCAAGGATATGGTGGACAATAACCTCAAAGTGTATGTCAACCCGACCGGTCGTTTTGTGGTTGGTGGTCCCATGGGCGATGCTGGTGTGACCGGACGCAAGATCATCGTGGATACCTACGGCGGCATGGGTCGTCATGGCGGTGGCGCGTTCAGTGGAAAAGATCCCACAAAGGTGGATCGCTCCGCGGCTTATGCGGCGCGTTATGTTGCCAAGAACATCGTTGCCGCAGGCATTGCGGACCGCGTGGAAGTGCAGGTGGCTTACGCCATCGGTGTCGCACATCCGCTTTCGGTGAACGTCGAGACTTTTGGCACCGCCAAGATTTCAGACGATCATATCGCCGCCCTCATCACCGAATACTTTGACCTGCGCCCCGGCGCGATCATCCGTGACCTGGGCCTGCGTAAACCAATTTATCGGCAGACCGCTGCCTACGGCCACTTTGGTCGGGACGATATCGAGTTCCCCTGGGAACGCACCGATAAGGCAGAAGCGTTGAAGAGCGCCGCAGGCTTGTAAAAATATTTCCATTGCGACATAATTAAGAACGCCTTTGAGATTATCAGAGGCGTTCTTAATTTTATGGATGAAGTCGCTGGCGAACAAAAAGACAAAGGAAAGGTGATGAACCCGAAACCCATTTCAGAAGATCAACTTGTGCGGGCACACGTCTGGGTCAAAGGACGCGTGCAAGGTGTCGGTTTCCGCGCGCACGTGGAATATCACGCGCGTATGATCGGTGAGTTAACCGGATGGGTGCGTAATGTCGGTTACGATACTGTCGAAGCCATTGCGGAGGGGAAGCGCACAAAAGTAGATTTATTTATCGAGAAGATGAAGGAGGGTCCGCGTTCATCACGAGTGGATGAGTCGAGGGTGGAATGGGAAGTTGTGACAGGAGAGTTTCGGGAGTTTGGAGTGAAGAGGAGTATGTGAGATAGGATATTAAACGTTAGCATTAAGGCATTTCAACTCTTGAGAGTTCGTTTGTGTTTATATCTATGACCCAATGTTCAACAGTGTCTTTAAATGTTGGATGATTCCAATACCATGGATCCGAATCATATAATAGAACTCGATTATCATCCAGCCAACGAACAGGATAAAACTCTTTCTCCGGACTTAAACCTGAAAGCAAGAGCTTTTGTTGATTTGTTTTGATATTGATTAAGACGAGCGCATCAAGCTTATATTCCATATCATCACTATAATACTTGTAAAGAGGCATTACGATTTTATTCTCATCGAAAGAAATTGCAGCAGAGTTTAAGTTTATAGTGTATGGGAATTTTAGTGTGATAGTTCGTGTCTTCCATGTTTGCAAATCTAAAACAGCAAAGTCATAGGGCTGATATGTAGGGGATGTAAAAAACAAATAGCGATCACTGTCCGAAATAATAAAATCAAACGGGAAAGCGATACTAAAGTCGGTAGCCTTCAAAAGTTCCACTTGCTCACCAGTTTCAAGGCTTAAGCGAACCAGAAGTACGGTTCCATGTCCTATCCAACAACAACCGTCAAGTCTCGATCCTACTGATGCATAGAGAAATCTTCCATCCTTTGACCAATGGGAAGGAACAACCACATCATGGCGATCATACTCTTTCTCATTTGTATAGTCACGGAAGTAAATTTTCCAATCTTTAGAACGATCCATGCTGACCACTTGTAAAGGGGAATTTTCTGTTCCGTTTTCCCAATAGCACTCAGCGGCAATCCATTTACCATCAGGGGAAATTTCTGACTTAGCGATTTCTTTTGAGCCAACGCATAGGGGTCCAAATGCTTCAATCGTGGCATCGGCAAAGGTTGTAGGGAATGGTGTAACTATCGATGTGGATGTAAGTGTTAAGGCGGGAGTTGTGGTAGGAATTGTTGGCTTTGTAGGAGTACTTTTTTCTATATGCGTTGGAGAATATTTTGTTGCAGCCGGTGTATTGATCTTTTGTGCTCCATCGCAGGACACAATTAATAGACCAAGAAGAATTACTATAAATATGCTAGTGAAATATTTTCTCATGGAATTGCCTCCGCCCAAATATGTATGATATTGAATGCAATTTCCCGTGCATAGCGCAACTATACAACCGTTTTGGTTTTTACACAAACCCCAAGCCTCTTTCCTTCAATGACACCCACTTTCCCTGACCGATCACTAAATGATCGAGTACTTCCACATCCAATAATTTGCCAGCCTGCACGATGGCACGTGTCACCGCGACATCATCAGGGCTGGGGGTGGGATCGCCGCTGGGATGGTTGTGAATCACAACTAGTGCCGAAGCATTTTTTCGCACGGCTTCCTTGAAGATTTCCCCGACTCTCACTTGCGACGAATTGACAGAGCCTTTGTACACTTCCACGGTTTCCATTACGCGGTTTCTTCTGTCCAATAGAATCACGCGTAGGTGCTCCTGCTCCAACGCAGACATTTCATACGAGACCAACGCGGCGGCATCCGCGGGGGAGTTGATACTGGGTTTCTCTTCTGGGGATTCGAGTGTGAGCCTTCGTCCCAATTCGATAGCGGCTTTGATCTGTGCGGCTTTGGCATCGCCGAGTCCGTGTTGCTTTTTAAGTTCGGCAAATGGGGCGCGGTGTAGGCCGGTCAGCCCACCAAATTTATTGAGCAGACGCTGTCCGACTTCAACTGCATTTTCACCTTTCACGCCCACGCGTAGCAGGATCGCAATTAATTCAGCGTTGGTCAAAGCCTGGGGTCCCAACGAAGCAAGCCTCTCTCGAGGACGATCCGATTCGTGCAAATCCATGATACGGTAAACAGGGCGGGAAGTGTTATCCATGATGGCTCCCTTAATTTTTTCCACCACTATACAGCCAGATGGGTCGTGTTGCAAGGGGTAACAAATAAAAATGACGGATAGATTCCGTCATTTTTATTTGTTAGTTAGAACCGTCTCTTTGTTTAATCCCCTACTGAAGAGACTGCTGTATTAGCCAATCCGATATTGGGATTTTACGATATTAACCATTTC
The DNA here is from genome assembly GCA_963730175.1 of uncultured Chloroflexia bacterium. Lineage (GTDB taxonomy): Bacteria > Chloroflexota > Anaerolineae > Anaerolineales > Villigracilaceae > Defluviilinea. The sequence goes on from CAVSRF010000053.1 coordinate 77,615, forward strand.
CAAAATTTTGCACAATTATCGCAATGCAGAATGCCCAATATGCTACGAAACTGCCTCCCATGATAAACAAAGCGCGAATATCTTTCTTGTCCATTTTTAAAATATCCTTTCTTTATAAAGTGTTACCTTAAGTTTCAACAACAATCTTTCCATTATTAAGGATGATATTTGACTTGCAACGCTGTTCTTTCTGCGCCTTATTACAAGTGTCGCTATAAGCCGAAAAAAGTTATGGTCATCACGGATGAGTATTTTCTTAGATAATCCTTATGCTGACATTCTCCGGTGAACTTAACTTTTGGGATTATACAAATCAGTTGTCAAATTACGGTGATGAAATTGTAGAGAACCTGTGTGCATCTGTTTTAAAGGGAATCCATAAAATACCTTGCTTGACATCCCCCTCTGCCTCAATTAGAATACGGTTCGCCTTGATTACGGGCCTGTAGCGCAGTTGGGAGCGCGCCTCAATCGCACTGAGGAGGTCAGGGGTTCGAATCCCCTCAGGTCCACTAGGCAGTGAACAGTGGACAACATGAAAGTCAGTGTTCGCTGCTCACAAATAGAATAAGGGCCCATAGCGCAGTTGGGAGCGCGCCTCAATGGCATTGAGGAGGTCGAGGGTTCGAATCCCTCTGGGTCCACAAAACTAAATAAAAGGTCATAGCAGGAGTAGTAGGTCATCCCGTCAGCGAGTTGGGAGAGCGAGGTGGAAGCCCGGCAATGGTATCCAACGGGAATACCAGATCCCCTAAAGGGGACACGAGACCGAACTCGCCTGTTTCTCGCAAGAGGACTTTGCTGGTGAAATGAAGTAGTCAGCGACGGGAAAGCCCGTTATAGCAATTAAAGTGACGTTCGCACCTTGAACGTAAACTGGGTGGTACCGCGGAGAGAGCTCTTCGTCCCTATTGTGGATGAAGGGTTTTTTGTTTTCCCTCACCCTAGCCCTCTCCCAAAGGGAGAGGGGATAAATTGAAAAGGAGGCACGCATGAACATTCGGATCAATTACATCTTCTGGAAACAGGGACCTCTTCTTCCGCGCCTCCTTTCTGCGTTATAAAAGTAATGTCGAGAGTCAATCAGGAGACTTGAAACCTGACACTGGAGAACCTGAAACTCTAATTCATGAGGAAATAATGGCTACAACAAAAAAGAAAACAACAGTGACTAAGAAGAAAACAGCCCCAAAGGTGAAAAAGACTTCGGTAAAGAAGCCTGTGGTTAAGAAAGTCAAGAAGGCTGCTAAACCTGTAGCTTCAAAGGCAAAAGCCACAAAGACTTCTGTAAAAGGGAAAAAGGCTCCTGTCTCTTCTTCGAAAGGGAAGAAGACAGCCGTCGTTAAGAAGGTTGCTGTAACATCATCCCCGAAGAGGAAGAAAACCACACCCAAAGCGAAGGTTGTAAAGGCAATCGTGGCGGTGACAGAAAAACCCAAGGCGATAGTGCCAGTTAAAAGAAAGAGTCTGCGATTCAAGTGGTGAAGGAAGTAAAGCCTGTCAGGAGCAAACAGAAGAAGGATATTTCCTTCAACCCGCAGGAAATGGAAGCGCGCTGGCAGAAAAAATGGGAAGCCGACAAGTTGTACCGCTCCGTAATTGATGAAAGCCGCCCCAAACATTATGCCTTGACGATGTTGCCGTATCCCAGCGGTGACCTGCACATTGGTCACTGGTACGCGATGACGCCATCTGATGCGCGGGCGCGTTTCATGCGCATGAATGGCTATAACGTATTGTTCCCGATGGGATTCGATGCATTCGGTCTACCTGCGGAGAATGCCGCCATTAAGAGTGGTATCCATCCTATGGTACGTACGTGGGATAACATCGTCCGTATGCGTACGCAGTTGCGTTCGATGGGTGCAATGTTTGATTGGGAACGCGAAGCGGTCTCCTGCGAACCTGAATACTACAAGTGGACAGAATGGTTCTTTACCAAGTTGTATAAGGCTGGCTTGGCGTACCGCAAAATGTCGCCAGTGGATTTCTGCCCACACTGCAATACGACATTGGCGCGTGAACAGGTCTGGGGCGACGACCGTCACTGTGAACGATGTGGCACACCGGTCATCAAGAAGGATCTGGATCAGTGGTTCTTCAAGACTACAAAGTATGCCGATGAGTTGTTGAACTTTGATGGTCTTGACTGGCCCCAGACGGTCAAAACTCTGCAGACAAATTGGATCGACCGCAGTGAAGGCGCGTCGGTCGTTTTCAAAACCGAAATTGGGAACCATGACGTGGAGATATTCACGACCCGCCCCGATACATTGTGGGGTGCGACTTTCATGGTCTTCTCGCCGGAACATCCGTTGGTGGATGAGATCACTACGCCTGAGAACAAAGCCGCTGTCGAAGAGTACAAGGTTCAAGCCGCGCGCCAATCGGATATTCAACGTGGCGCGGTGGATAAAGAGAAAACAGGCGTCTTTACAGGTGGTTATGCCATCAATCCGGTCAATCAGGCACGCATTCCAATTTGGATCGCGGATTATGTCCTGATATCGTATGGTACGGGCGCGATCATGGCTGTCCCCGCGCACGATGAACGTGACTTTGCTTTTGCCAAAAAGTATGAACTGCCTATTGTTCCAGTGATCCAGCCCGAAGGTAGTAGCGAAGCGGGTGAATTAGAGTCCGCGTATATTGGACCTGGCGTCATGGTCAACTCCGGCATGTTGGACGGTACGAAAGTCAATACAGAAAAAGGAAGAAAAATCCCAGCATCGCAAAAGTCATTGACTGGCTGGAAGAAAAAGGCATTGGTAAAGAGTTGGTTAACTATCGTTACCGCGATTGGTTGATCTCACGCCAGCGTTATTGGGGTTCGCCGATCCCGATGATCCACTGTGATGTGCATGGTTGGAACCCGGTGCCTGATGATCAATTGCCTGTGTTGTTGCCCGAAGATGTGGAGTGGAAGCCAACCGGCGAAAGTCCGCTGAAATTGCATCCGACATGGAAACATACGACTTGTCCGATATGTGGTGAGCCGGCGATTCGTGAAACCGATACAATGGATACGTTCATGTGTTCATCGTGGTATCACCTGCGCTATTTGTCCCCGCATTATGACAAGGGCCCCTTCGATGATGCTGAATATAACTATTGGATGCCCGTTGATACCTACACGGGCGGCATCGAGCACGCGACCATGCATCTGCTGTACACGCGCTTTTTCCACAAGGCGTTGCGCGATATGGGTATCACCGAGGGCAATGAGCCGATGATACAACTGCGTAACCAGGGCATGGTATTGTCAGAAGATAACAGTAAGATGTCCAAAAGCCGCGGCAACGTAGTCGCGCCCGATTTGTTGGTAAAGCGCTACGGGGCAGATACAGTACGCGCCTACTTGATGTTCTTCGCACGTTGGGAAATGGGCGCACCCTGGGACTCACAGGGCATCGAAGGGACTGCGCGCTGGATTCGCCGAGTGTGGACAATATTTACGGATCCGACTCAGCCTGGGTCTGCTTCCGCTGAAACAAAAAAGGATCTGCGCCGACGCGTTCACCAAACCTTGCGCAAGGTGACTCATGACTTCCAGAACTTTGAGTTCAATACCATCATCTCTGCATTGATGGAGTTGATGAACGATATGTATAAAGCGCGTGAAGCGGGCGCAGTGGGTTCTCCTGAATGGGAGGAAGCACAAGATATATATCTGCGTATGTTGGCGCCGGTTGCACCGCACATCGCCGAAGAACTGTGGACGAAACACCTGGGCAAACCCTACTCGATCCATCAACAAGCCTGGCCCCAAGTGGACGAAGCCGCAACGAAGGAAGATTCCATCGAACTGCCTGTGCAGATCAACGGTAAAGTACGCGACCGTATCACGGTCCCAGCCGAGGCGAGCGAAGAGGAGATCAAGTCCGCGGCTTTGGCTTCGGAAGTAGTGCAAAAGTTCCTGGAAGGGAAGGAGCCAAAGAAGGTGATCGTGGCAAACAGGAGGTTGGTGAGTATCGTAGTGTGATTTCGCAAAGTTAAAATCAATGAGCCGTAAAAAGGCGATGGGCTTTCTCAAACGAGAGCCTGTCGCCTTTTTTGATTCATTACCATACATAAGTGCTGCTTTGATTCCGCAATTGTTTTGCAATACCCCAGCAACCTTCCTGCAACGGCACAAGTGATAACAGCGTTCTACAATTGAGCCGATAGAAACTCTGTTGTCAAAGGTAAAAGAGTTCTCGCATTTCGGTAATCTTATATAAAGATGGCGACCCCGATTAACACATTCGTCTCCGCATAAACCTGAATGGACAAAGGTTGTTGGAGACGGCAAGCATCAAAAATCTTTTGAAACTGATTGTCGTTTTGTTCGAAAAACTTATATTCAATAGGAGAGCATGACTATGAAATCCAAACGTTTGATCCAGATCTTTGTTATGTTTATGTTGGTGTTCAGCACCACCATGGGCAGCCAGCCTGTTTTTGCTAGCACCAATTCGATGCCTGCGGCTGATGCCATGGTTATCGACCGCAGCCTGAGTGTTTGGGATGCTACTTACATTGGCTTTGTAAATTCCAGCATCAATGAGAAATGGCACTTTGACTTCACTGAGGCTCATAACTTTGTCGTAACTGTCTCGCCTGTCAGCGGTGACCTGGTCTCGCATCTCATATTGTTGGATGCGAGCGATAATGAACTTGCCAGTGGAGTTGGTTCTCTGACAAGTTCCCAGCCTGCCGGAGCATATTCCATTCAAGTGGGACCTGAATCGGGAGGCGGTTTCTATGTTCTAACACTTCGTGAAGTTGTTTCGGTCCAGCCATCGGTGACAACAGAGATAAACCCCACGAGTCTGAATGTGGGGGATACTGCACCTGTCACGGTCAGTTTGAACAATGTTCCAGCAGAAGGATATACCAGCGCTGAATTCACCTGTTCGTACAATGTAAGTTTGGTACAGGTCAGTAACATTGTAGTCGGCAGTCTCTTTGGCGCGGATGCCGCAGGGGCGATCAACGATCCGCAAAACGGTAGTTTTATTGTCGCGATTGCGGGTAGTAATGGCAATAAGGCTGTTACAAGTGGATCGGCGTTTACCTTCAACGCCAAAGCTTTACAAGCGGGACAAACCGCCATTGAATGTACTGTACGTGTCTCGAAGGGCGATAGTATCTTGACGGTACCTTCCTTCCACCCCCGCGAGTCTGACCATTCTTGGTATCGCCCCCACAGCAACTTTCACATCCACCCCCACACCTGTTGAATCACCTACCTCCACACCAGAACCCGGTGGGACACCTACGCTCACATCCACGCCTGAGCCTGATACGTCACCCACTGTAACTTCCACATCCGAGCCGGGTGGAACGCCTACCGAGACGTCTACTGTTGAGCCAGGTGGAACACCTACCGAGACATCTACCGTTGAGCCTGGTGGGACTCCTACAGAGACATCTACCGTTGAGCCAGGCGGGACGCCTACAGAAACTTCCACCCCTGAACCTGGTGGCACGCCTACTGAGACATCCACTCCAGTTGAATCGCCAACACCAACCTCTGATACACCCACGCCGGTCTCATCTCCTACAGCAACTCCCAACCCGGATGGAACGGTTACAGGGCAGGTGGTTGCAGGCAAGCCGGTTGCTGTCGGTTTATATGATGCGGGTGGCATACTTGTCGCTTCCATGGTGGCAGACGGGGATGGAACCTTCAGCCTCACTGCTCCCGCCGGGACATACACCATTTTTGCTGTGTCCAGTGGTTTTCTCAGTGCTCAGGGTTCCGTTACATTGGTTGCGGGTGATACAACCACCCAGTCGAACATTACCCTGCTGGCAGGCGACATTGATAATAATAATGTGATTGATCAATTTGATGCGATCACCATTGGCATAAACTACAACTCATCCACTCCCGACTCAGCTGACTTGAATAACGATGGCGTTATCAACGTTCTCGACTTGGAACTCCTCGCTCAAAATTATCGAGAAACGGGTCCGTTGACCTGGGAATAGTATCGATATGAGTATGCAGGGGCGCACGAAACTGTGCGCCCCTGCTTTGTGTGGAGTGTTTTATGAAAAGAATTATTGCGCCTGTCTTTGCTGTTCTTTTTGCCTTCGTTGCCGCGATCAATGTCAACGCACAGACTGCTGAAACCATCTGGCTTAATGCCGCTACAACAGCATATAAAACCGGCGAGACGGTAAATGTCACTCTTAATGCCGTCTCCAATACCCCCGTTCAAGGATTTACATTTCAGATCCGCTACGACCCTGCCTGTCTGCGGCCTGTCAACGCAGTCGAGTCCGATTCCGGGTATGAACGGTTTGCCCCTGCCTCAGATCTCTGGTTTAGTGGATGGTTCTTATGCCAGCGCTTCGCCCCAAGCTGTAAATGGGGTACTGGCTGAAGTGCGTTTTGTAACTCTGAAAGGTTGCCAGACGGACCTTATGCTTGAGAGCGCCGCGCTTGCCATCCGTAGCGCGGAGGGGTTTGCCGCTCCGCTGGCTGGTGTGAGCATTGACAGTGGAAATATCGCTTTGAATATTGACAAGGAAGTGGCAGTGTCCCAGGCTCCCCAGCAGGAATCAGGATCTGTGCTTGCACTCAACCCTCCGCCAGTTGCCAAAAAAGGATTTTCAGGCTGGGGAGTTGGTTTGCTTTTGGTTTTGTTGACCGCTGGTGTTGTATTTGGCGCGTTCCGTCTGTTTCAGTCGAAGAGCAAGTCTGGGTCAGGCAAAGAGGCGTCCCATCATATCGCCGCTTTACACGTGAAGCATGGTCCGCATGCAGGGAAAAGTTTTGTACTCAAAAAGCTGCCCTGTCAGATCGGGCGCGACCCGCAGAACGATATTTGTATCAACGACCCGCATATCGTTAATCAACACGCCAAAATTATTTCCACGAACAACGGTTATTACCTGATGAGCCTCGGCGGTGAGACCTTCCTCAATGGTCGCTCCGTTGGTAGGAGTTCAGCGGCGTTGAAGCCCGGTGATGTAGTTCGTCTTGGAAAGAGCGCGTTGTTTGTATTCGGATAAATTGAGCTGGAGTGTATTCAGCGAAGAAAAAACCACTTAATGAAGAATCAGATTGCCCGTCGCGAAAGAAGCGAGGAATAATGTCTACGAATTTCAAAAATTTGTTTCGAGGTGCTATCCTGTTGATATTGCTGGTTTCATTTGTTCCAGCAAATCGGATTGTAACTGCCTCACCTGCGACAGTCCCGCCAGTGGATATGTTCCAATTACCCTGGGATCAGGGTCTTGCCTGGTACGCGATCGATGGGATCGATAATGGAACCAAGCGACCTACAAGCAGTTCGCACAATTACAAAGTTGGCGGCGCGATCGATTTTGCCCCACGTACGGATCTGAAAACAGGGGATAACACATCCAATTATTGGGTGACAGCCGCCGCGGCGGGCACAGTGGTTGAAATATCAAGTTGTCATATGAAAATTTTGCATAGCGACGGCTGGCTTACGGAATATCAGTTTCTCGGCAACATTCAGGTGAAACTGGGGGACGTGGTCAGCGGTAATCAGCGTTTGGGAATCATTGCTGATGGTGTGAAATACAAGTATTGTTTGGGATCTATTGAGCCAAATAATCCGCATTTGCATTTTATGTTGCGTCCCACATTGGTCGGCGCGACCTTTGCAGGTTGGCAGGTTAATTACAGTTCATTTTGGAACAGCACAACCTTTACAAAGAATGGCACGACCGTGGGGTTGTTTAATCTTCTGTTGAATTCACCGAGCGTTACGTCTACAGCAACGCCTCTACCGTCAACAGCAACACCTGTACCCACGGGAATGACACCTACACCTACAGGTCCTTATGTTTCCACTGAAGTTAGCCCTACGAATATCGGCATTGGAGTTACTTCGTTGGCTACTGTTCGCCTGAACAATGTGCCTGCAAGCGGATATACAAGCGCCGAATTTACATGTTCTTATCAGGCGGCTTTGGTTCAGATCAGTAATATCGCCGTTGCCGGTTTGTTCGGAACGGATTCCGCCGTAGCGATCAATGACCCTCAAAACGGCACTTTCGTAGTTGCTATTGCAGGCAGTAATGGAAATAAAGCAACCACGAGCGGAGCCGCATTTACCTTTGACTTGAAAGCATTACAAGCCGGGGAATCTGTCATCTTGTGTAATGTACGTGTCAATACGGGAGATAATATCCTCACGAGCCTTCCAGCGATTGGTGCTGTTTTGACCATTGTTGGAGATACGCCGACACCGACCGAGGTGCCAACACAAGTTGCATCACCTACGCCGGTTCCACCGACCTTTGAGGTGACCCCTACCTTGCCCGAGGATGGTTGGCTAACCTTTATCAATTCCACGTATGGCTTTGAGTTTAAATACCCACCCCAAAGTGTGATCGAAGACGGAGGTACCGATGGACTTACGCTCATTGACCTCCCTTTTGTGCCAGGCACGAATTTAGGCCACAAATACCTGGAGATGGTTGTCGCTGAGAATGCTGATCCCTGTCAAAGTCCATTGGCTACCCAGTCGATGCTTGAAACATCTGAAACGGTGGTTATCAATGGCATTACCTTTCTGAAACAAACGGGACAGGATGGTACAGCCGGGCATATCAATAAGTGGGTGGCATATTCTACAGCGCAGGATAACGCCTGTGTCAGCCTCGATTTTATTATGCGTATTGCCGACCCTGGCAATTTTGCCACACCGCCGCCTCTCGTCGATGAAGCGGCTGAGTCGGTTGTCTTTGGCCAGATCGTTTCAACATTTGTTTGGTTGCCGCTTGCGCCGACGCCTGCTCCTACCTTCACACCGGCGCCTGTTGAAATCTGCCAACGCCAACATTCACATCGGTTCCAGCCAAATCACCAACGCCGACGTTCACTCCTACGCCCATCTTTTCACCAACGGCAACGCTTCCTCCTGTGACCTCAGGCACACTCGCCGGACAAGTGATTGCCTCCAAACTGGTGACTGTAAGTCTGTATGATCCTGGTAATACCCTCATTACTTCAGTGACTGTTAACACGGACGGGACTTTCGAGCTCACGGCTCTTGCTGGGACCTATAACCTGATCGCCACAGCCAGCGGTTTTCTCCCTGCTGAGAGCTCTGTGACGTTGACCGCCGGAACCACTGTCAACAAGCCGAGTATTACTTTACCGGCAGGCGACATTGACGGCAACAACGTCATTGACCAGTTCGATGCCATGACGATTGGCATGAGCTACAACATGACTGTTCCAGCCTCGGCTGACTTGAACAACGATGGCATTATCAACGTCCTTGATCTTGAACGCCTGGCTCAAAACTATCGCCAAACCGGACCTGTTGCCTGGTGATGATAATTAACGCGTAGCGTGGTTTAATCAGCAGGGACGGCTAACGGAATTTGTCCCTGCTTATGCGTAGATATAACTTCCTTTTATTCTTCCTCATCTTTTATATTGTATGGGCTGTGCGTGCCACATGGTTCTATTCTGTTGTGGATTTGTCCATTGATGCACATTCCTGGCGGCTTGTTTTCTCCATCTTAATAAAATTCATTTTGTGGGTCGTCCCTGCCGTGGGATTGTTGATCTGGGTGGACAGGGAAAATCCGTTTATTGCTCTAGCGATCACTACCCCGGTTAATGGAAGGATTTGATATTTTCACTCATCGTTAGCGCTTTATATTTTGTTGTTATTTTCTTTTTTGAGTATCTTGTTACCCATCGAACTCTATTACCATTGATTCAAGCTCCCTCATCGAAATTATTAAGTAATTTGCTGTCCGTCTTTTTTTCACCGATTGTCGAAGAGTTGCTGTTTCGCGGATATGTGTTTTACAAGCTCGAGTCCAGATTTTCATTCTGGAGCGCCAATCTTATACAGGCTTTTCTTTTTACCGCCATGCACTGGCCCAATTGGATATGGACAGGTGGGGTGCAAATTTCTCTTGTGGCAACTTCATTGGGCGTGTTCATCGTTGGTCTGCTTTTGGGGTGGGTTCGCAAGCGGACAGGATCCATTTTCCCGCCTATCATCGTGCATATCACAAATAATTTTCTGGTCTCGTTCTTGGGATAGTACCATCGATACCCACCCGTTCATTCTGAAAGACTTATACTACTCCTATGCACAAGGAGTAAATATGAAAAACAGTTTTATAATAATGGTGTTATTGGCAGGATTTTTAATGTCCTCGTGTCGAGGGGGAGATGTACCAGCAGAATCTCAAATGCCTGCTCCTGCAATGAGCGTGTTGATCACGGAGATAAATTGCCCATCATTAGAAATCCTGGCAGGTACGCAAGTGGCTTGGAGCAATAAGGGAACTAGGATTCACGTGGTTCAAGTCGAATCAGCGGAGGATGGAAGCAGCGTGATCAACTCAGGGGAAATACAAATTGGCGGCAGTTTTGCGTTCACTTTCCTAAAACCAGGAGTTTATAACTATCAATGCACCCCCGATGGCTCAATGGCTGGAACGATCACGGTAAGATAACCAGCCACCGTTTTTCATCGCTTTCTTGAACTCTCCTCCATCGCGGTGGTATCCTTGCGCCCAATGTTCAGTCTGATGATTAATACCAACACTGATAATACAAACCGCACTCCTACAGTGACGGGACGTTCGTGTTGGTAACAGAAACAGGCAAGACAAGCTGAAATAAACCCACACAAAAACGCCCCGAACTCTCGGGGCGTTTTTTATAATCAAGAGACCCTAAAGGTTTTGAAACCTTTAGGGTCTGACACAAGGAGAAAACCATGACCATTTCCAACGCCACACCCGTCTACGCCGTGCCAGAGAAAAACCTTATCCCCGTCAGCGGATATTTGCACGAGATGATGAATATCCCGCCCTCACGCATGTTCCTCATCAACAAATCATTGAAAGTGTACAAGGAAAAGAATCCGACTGCCGCCGTTTTTGACGCCTCACAAGGGGACGGTGGCGCTTCACTTCCGGGGACTCCCAAGCCGATCCTTGAACGTGCGCTTCAACTCCAACTGGAGCATGGTACGTCTTACGATATGCCGTTCGGCACCGAAGCCTATCGCAAGGCGGTCATTGAGCAATACTGGAAGTTGGAACTCATCTTCCGGTTGGGGACCTGCCAACGTCCTCGGCACCGCAGGTGGACGTGACGCGCTGGTCAAAGCGTATCAAGCCATGCTGGCTCTCGGTCACGGACGGCAGGGTGACCTCATCATGGTCTCACGCGTCCCGTGGATTTCCTACAACTGGGGACCCTACGGTGTCGGCGCAAACGTCCTTTGGGCGCCCGGTGACCCCGCGCAGGGATGGGCATATTCCGAAGATGCAATTCGTGAAAGCGTAAAGTTCGCCGAATCCAGCGGACGCAAGATCGCCGGTCTCGTCATCACCAATCCCGATAACCCCACCGGCTTGACCATCCCTGTCGAGAAGCAAGTCTCGCTTGCCAAAGCCGCCTTGGAAGCAGGTGTGGCGTTCGTCCTCTTCGATTGGATGTATCACTACGTCACCGATAAATCCCCAATGGATTTGAATTCCTTCCTCAAATATTTCACGCCTGAAGAACGCAAGCGCTTCATGTTCCTGGATGGCATCACCAAATCGTTGGGCGGATCGAACGTCCGCAACTGCCATCTCATCGCGGATGAAGATGTCATCAAGTTCATCGTGGCGCGTTCATCACATACAGTTATCCCTTCATTCTTTTCTTTGGCTGTTGCGATGGCGGCATACGAAATGGGATTCGACGAAGCCGCAAAGACCATCATCGAGCCAACCAATGCCAGCCGCGTCGTATTGAGAAACTTGTTGATGAAGCATGAATTCCAGCACATCATCGGCAAGGGATATTATGCCTTCATCAATGTTGGTGAATATATCCAAGCCAAAGGTTGGGCGGATAGCGAACCGCTCGGACAATATCTCGCCGAGAATCACGGCGTTGCCATCGTCCCCGGCGCGTTCTTCTCTCCCTTTGGCAATGACTGGGTGCGCTTCTCGTACGCCACGCCTCCCGAACGAACACAAGGCGCGTTCGAGAGGTTGGTGGAAGGGTTGGAAAGTTTGAAGAAATAGAAGAAAGAAAAAGAGGTAATTGTGCGATACACAAACAGATTTAGTTCGCTCTATCTTGATGTTAATATTAGTGTCGTCTCTGATTTCTTGTACGACAAAATCAAGTTTTACTAAACCACCGATAGATTTAACGGATATGCCATTACCTCAACTATACCCCCACTATACTTAATTCACCGGCACCTACAATCTTTGTTCCAACAATCACTGTATCACCTAGTACAACACCCTTTCTAATTCAAGAAGGAAGATTTTTATTTGAAGCATATATTCCCAAAAATGGCACTCGATACCCAGTTATCAAATTAAAGGATATTAAAAGCAATGACTTGGTTCAAATTGATAGAGGGAAATCAGGAAGTAAATGGTCAAGAGGTGTCGCTCTTCTATCCAAACATGACTTGGTCTCCAGATGGACATTGGTTTGCCTTCGTAGGAACTGACAACAGACCAGTATTCTATTCTTTTCAAGATATTTTTGTTGCGAGAGCAGATGGTTCGGAAATACATCGGCTAACTTACAGTCCTCAATATAATAAACATTACCTTTCATGGTCACCAGATGGAAAATATATTCTTGTAGCAATGGGGAAAAATGGAAGTTCAGACTTGTATCTTGTTGATGCAGTGAATGGTGAAATAGTCAAAAGACTTACAACTAGTGGAGGTAGCTATGTGGCAACCTGGTCGCCAGACGGAAAACGGATAGCCTTTGAAGGATATTCAGGTTTATTCATGATGAATATTGCTGATGAGGCAATTCAACGAATTAACGTTCCGACTAGTGGTTCTTTGCAAGATCTTTCTTGGTCTCCGATTGGTGAACTGATTGCCTTTACAGCGAATGTGGGTGATTCGAATTGTAATGATGTTTTTGTGGTTAGTATAAATACTGGTGGAGCTATAAATTTAACTTCTTCGAACTATTACGAAAATTCCCCTGTTTGGTTACCAGATGGGAAACATCTAGCTTTTTCAAGATCAACATATGCTTGTGATTCGCCTGCAGGGGAAGGGTATTGGGATATTTACACTACAAATATTATGCGTGAAGAGCAAAAGGTTGTTTCTGATATAGGTTATTGGACTTCAATTGCTTGGGCTCCAGTTCCAAGTTTGGGGATAGGGAAGCAATACACAATTACCGAATTAGGAGCAAATCTTAAATTTGAGAACCGAACCTTCACTGAGTGGCAAGATACTCGAAAAACTTCCTGCTGGAGAAGTAATAACAGTTCTTGATGGCTTTGTTGACGTCGATGATTATTACTGGTGGAAAATCCAAACACAAGATGGCATAGAAGGTTGGGTTGTCGAAGTGGCAAATTGGTATAAGCCATTAATCGAATAACCATCTTACTTCTTTTCTCTTTCATTTTATTGCATTCACTAACTTCAAACTTTAGGAATCATCCATGCCCTTCAACCCTCAACAATTCGCCGATAAATATCACCTCGCTGTGGAGCAAGCCGCCAAGGAAAAACCCGAAGGCGAACTCAATGGCTTCGAGCAGGAATGGAATCTGCTCGATGAAGAACTGCGTCCCTTGCTCACGGTGGGGTCGGGACCCAGCCAGCAATCCTTCGTGGATTATCTGCGCGCGGAATGTGTCCCGCCGTGGCTGGCACAGTTCAGCCAGCTCGAAGTCTTCCACTGGATGATCGAGTGGGCGACGCGTCCGTATTACACGCCGCGCGGCACGATCTATGAAGCGCGCCTTCAAGAAGCTTCGCTCATCAACGCACTTCATCGTGCAGGCGGCAACTTCGGCGAAAAACTTCATTACTGGCATGGCAATCTCTTGTTCCTCACCGACATCGGTCATAATTCCATCCCCGGCAATTGGGGTATCGCCAAACGACGCTATCTCGAAAAATGCGTTGACATTTATGGCGGTGGACTCGCGGTGGCTGGCATTCACAGCAACCTCTCGTTACCCGACCCGCTCTTTGCCTGGGACTTCATGCATCTTCCCGCCTCCGAACGCGAGAAGTACGGGCACAGCGGCGCTGTGCCCCAACACCTCGATGAATACAAGTCCGAGTTCTACATCACGTCTGCGCGCTTGTTGCGGGCGTTCGCAAGCCTCTTCGTCGCGACCTCCGCGTCCACGCCGATGCAGGCTCAGGTCCGCGATGGACGCGCTGTGGTCGTCATCACCGAAAATGATTCGATCCGCAACCTCACGTTCCCGAATCCGCCTGAGATGGATCTTCCCGATCTCTATCGTTCGTACAACGATTATCTGCAAATCTCTTATGACCTCGTGCGCCGCGGGGTACGCTTTGGCAACAACAATTACACGCCCACGCGTGCCCGTTCGTTTGCCGAGCCGGTCGAGCGTCTCATCTCGACCACCAGCGATCAATTGAACGATCTCTATGCCCGCGGCTTATATGCCGTTGGGCAGGAGACGCCTGCCGAGGAGATGGCGAGCCAGATCGAAAAGCAGAACCTGATGGCGCGCATCAATTTGCCGATGGGACGTGTCGAAGTCCGCACCGATGATGGTGGGAGCCCGCTGGATGTGGACATTGCGAATCTGACTCTCAAGAATCTGCTTCTCACCCGCTTCTATGCGGACCCGGAATTTGGTCGCGGCTTTCGATATGATCGAGAGGACATCCCGCGCGTCCGCACGAACGAACGCCTCGCCGCCCAGCACGGATTGCGCGCCGAGATCGAAAATCCCTTCACTGCCAAACCGATCAACATGCGCGACTTCCTCAAATGGACATTGACCGAACTCAAGCCACTCGCCGAAGCCTTGGGTCAATGGGATGACCTTGCCCCGCTCGTTGAAATGTCTGAAGGGGAGGGGAACACTGCCGAGAAGATCCGTTCGCACGTCAAAGCAAAGATCGGCGACAGTGATGAAGTGCCTGTTGAAGTGTTGCGTGAACTCATGGATGAACGCGAAGCGCAGGTCAAAGCAGATGTGGAAACCATTGCCGCACAATATGCTGGTTTGAAAGACGACTCGGAACGCATCGGTGAAATCCTTCAACACGCCCGCGCCGAAGCGCGTGAACATCCCGAACTACCGATCCGCTTTAGAACCGCCAGCGGCATTGTGATCGAAACTCACTATGAAGATAAAACCAGCGAGATACTTGATCTTGCTCAACACCTGATCCGCATTCCCTCTGTCACTGCCAGCCCGAACGAACGCATTGACGAAGTCCACCGCGCTGGGACGTTCATCTACGATTACCTGCGCGGTCACGGCTTGGAACCAAGATATTTCGATGGCAAGTATCCAGCGGTGTTTGCGAATTTCCCTCACCCCCAGCCTCTCCCCAAAGGGGAAGGGGAGCAGAGTCCCCTCTCCCGCCAGAGAGGGGTTAGGGGTGAGGGAGAAATCTTCCTCACCGGTCACTTCGACGTGGTCGAACCCGAACCTGACGACTCCCAATTCACCCCGCGCATCGAAGGCGACTACCTCTGGGGTCGCGGCTCAGCGGATATGAAGACCGTCGTTGCAACCTATCTCGTTTGGATGAAGGATATGGGTGCTTGTAGGGACACAGCGTCGCCGTGTCCCAACGTCTCCTTGCTCCTCGTCGGCAACGAAGAGAACGGAGAAGCCGAAGCATGGGGCACGCCGCATGTTCTTGCCGAATTAGGAGGGGCGACCCATTGGGTCGCCCCTACGAACCCGCCTTATTTATCGCTGGCGAACGCACCGGCGAAAAAGGAAACGAACTCTTCGGCGAGATCTGCGTGGAGAACCGCGGCGTGATGCGTTTTGACGTGATTGCACGCGGCGCAAAAGGACATTCCGGTGTTGCTGGTGCAGGTGACTTGAGCGAGAAACTCATCAATGCCCGTTCTGCCTTGAATGAACTCTTTGCCAAACACCTCACGCTCAAATCACCCGATGGATGGCAGTCGCAGGCGAAGTTCCCATTCATCAACGTGGGAACGCCGGGCATCTACAACGTCACCGCCGCAGAAGGGATTCTGGGAATCGAGATCCGTCCCATTCCACAGGATGACACGTCCATGCTGAAGGATGAAGTGCTGAAATACTGCGAAGCCAACGGACTGGAAGCCAGTTTCTCCATCATGGAAAACGGCGTGGCATGTGACCCGAATAACCCAGCGTTGATAAAGTTGATCGAAGCAGTCAAACAGGCATCGGGTGGGGAAGAGGCCGAGGATCGGCAGAAAACTTCCCGGCACCAGCGCAAGATTCGCTCCCGGTGGGCAGGCGGTCGTGTGGGGACAGTCTGGCTTGGGACCTCATGCAAAGGATGAACGGCATTATATTCCCTCCATTGAGCCGTATTACAAGTCACTGATTGAGTTGGGAAAGCTGTGGAGATGACCAATAACATTGCAAAATGGCTACTCATACCGATGTACTGCCTTGAATTTCAAAAATAGACAACTTGTAAGGTAAAATACAAATCAACGAACTTGCCTGTTTTTTTGTTTTTACATAAAATGGAGACAGGCTGAGGCGTTCTCAGACCAATTTATTTAAAGAAAGGATTTTTATTATGTTTTTCGCCCCCAAAGAAAAAGGTCAAGGTCTTGTCGAATATGCGATCATTCTCGCACTCGTCGCTATTGTAGTGATTGCAGTCATGAGACTCCTCGGACCCAAGGTCGGCAATACATTTAGCTCGATTAATACTTCATTGCCGTAATCTGTCCTGACCGACACAAAAGCGCCTCTGGAAACGGAGGCGCTTTTTTTATTGCAACTTTTCAATCGGATGTTCTATGTGTCAATTCGAGATATTACAGGCAGCTCCGGGTTAAAAAAATGCCGGTATTGATAGGATTATCATCATGCTCAACATATAAAGAGACGCGTAACGGAAGAGCATAAAGTTCATTTTATCCGTATGGATGCGCAGGGTGGCGAAGGCAAGAATAAGCATGACAGCCGTCAATACCGCGATCAGGCTCAACAATCCAGCACTCAACCCAACCAGGATGCTTGCCCAACCGATGGCAATCGCCGCGAGAATGGATGAGACCGCAATCGTCGCACGCGTGAATCTTTCTCCATACGCGGCTGGAAACGTAGGCACGCCCGCATTTTTATAATCTTCACGGAATTTCATGGAATAGGTCAATGTATGGGTTGGAATCCAAAAGAGGATGGCAAGTGCGAGCAAGATTCCGACCAGTTCAATTTCATGCACTGCAAGCACGCGCCCTGAAAGGATCGGCATGGCGCCTGAAATACCGCCCCATAAAATACTCCAACACGTTCGACGTTTCAACCAGACGGTATATACGATGACATCGAAGAACCAGCCCGCGAAAACAACCAGCCCATATAACGGGGAGATGACCACAGCGAGACCAATGCCCAGTATGGAAATTGTCAGCGCAACAAAAAATACTTCACGCTGATTCAGCTCTCCCGACGCGGCGGGGCGCATGTGAGTCCGCTTCATCTTTGCATCGATATCGCGGTCATACCACATGTTCATAATCGTGCTTCCGCTGATCGCAAGGAAGAGACTGACAGATAATCCCACCAGGAGTGAAATACTAAATGGTGGGCGTGAACTCAAATAGCCAGCGATGCCTGTGGCAAGAAGCAGTCCGGTTTGAAGTGATTTGATCAGGGGCCAATACAAACGGATTTTGTGAATCATTAGTTACCTTTAAAAGCAGATTTGTACTTCAGCTGAAATTATACTCTTATCATTAAAGATGATTCCTCAAGAGGTTGTTTACAACTTCTGCGATTCTGCTTTTGTTGAGTCATAGAAAAGCGATGACGCCTTTCATTTTCCAAAGAACAGTTCCCACCACACCTCCCATTTTTGCATGGGTGTTGGGGGTGGGATGGGTGTGCTTAGATCAAGGGGAGCAGTCCCAGGTACTGCAACCGGTACAACAGGGATGTCCCCATTTTGAACGTAATGACCATCTGTGCGTGCCCATTCCTCAACGGCGGCGGTCGAGCCTGCGAAGGCAACCCGGGTTTGGAGAACCTGTCGCGTTTGTATGGCTTGTGTTGCCTGCAATTGCATTAATTCATTTTGACCGTTCAATGTGTTAAGCTCATCAAGGCGACGGTTAAATTCAAGCACAATGAAAACCAGCGCGAATATGCCGATGACGATCATTACACGGCGTACGTTGATGGGAAGGTTAAGCATGTACCTATCTTAATCGTTATCGGATTCTCTGACAAGCGGCTATAATTAAACTTAAGAACTCTCTCACACAAAGTATACAAAAGAATCTTTGACTTAAGGGCTTTGTTCCTTTGTGTTCAAGAAGAATAAAAAAATAAAGTGGAGAAGATCATGCCTCGAGTAAAACAGATCAATCATGTAGCTGTTGTTGTGGACGATATGGAAAAGGCACTGTCATTTTGGCGGGATGCGCTGGGAATGGATTTGCATGAACTGCGCGACGTGCCTGCCGAGAAATCACAAGTGGCGTTTTTGCCGCTTCCTGGCTCGGAAGTGGAACTGGTCCAGCCCACGACAGATGATTTTGGCATTGCAAAGTATCTTGCCAAACGCGGACCTGGTATGCACCATATCTGCCTCGAGGTGGACGATATCGAAGGTATGCTGACGCAGTTGAAAACGAAGGGTGTACGCCTTATCAACGAAGAACCTCGCACCGCCGCAGATGGAAAGAAATACGCATTTGTTCACCCCGAAAGCACATCTGGCGTATTGGTGGAGTTGTATCAGATATAATTCTTAGCGCTCTTGGTGGACTTTTTGTAGCGCGAAAAAAGTAACTGTAACCTTTATCTTTTAAAAAACAAAAACCTTTCTCCTTTTCTGTGTTCTAATAGCCACATGATCGATAATATCGAATCCACTCTCCGCGAACAATGCGGATTAAAAAAAGACCAACCTATTATCGCAGGTGTCTCTGGTGGACCCGACAGCCTATGTCTGCTGGGTATTTTGCGCGCAGAGGGGTATCGTGTGATTGTCGCGCACTTTCAACCATAAATTACGCCCCGACTCGGATGCCGACGCTAATGTTGTAGAGCAAACCTCTGCACGTCTCAACCTTGCTTCTGTAGTGGAAAGCGGTGACGTACGCAGTTTCGCAGATACTGAAAAACTTTCAATTGAAGAAGCCGCACGAATCATGCGTTATCGTTTTCTCATGGAGCAGGCGCATCGCTTCAATGCACAAGCGGTGGCGGTCGGTCATACCGCCGACGACCAGGTGGAAACTGTGCTCATGCACTTCATCCGCGGCGCCGGGTTGGATGGACTGAAAGGAATGAACCATCGGGTAATCATCAAGATGTTCGACCCAGAGATTCCCATTGTTCGCCCGCTGCTCGATACATGGCGTGAGGAAACGGTTGTGTATTGCGCGGTGAATGGATTCCGCCCGCGGCATGATCCAAGCAACGCCTCTCTCGATTTTCTCCGCAACCGTTTGCGTCATCTCCTGATTCCCACGCTCGAAACCTATAACCCGCGTTTTCGTGAGGCGGTTTGGCGAACGTCTGTATCATTGACTGGCGATCAAGAAATCCTTTCTGATGCCTTGGATGATGCGTGGAAAGATTGTGTCACACAAGAAACTGCGGATTTCATTGCCTTCGACTCTTCTGTATTGACGAAACGTCCGCTCGGACTCCAACGGAACCTGGTTCGCCGTGCGATAGAGCGGCTCCACCCTGAAGAAACAGACATCGGCTTCACGACATTTGAACGCGTATCCAAGTTTATCAACACTGCAACGCATCGTGCCCGTCTGGATATTACACACGGTTTGCATCTGCTCCGGGAAGGTTCATTGATCTATGTGATCGCAGGGGATATTACCCTGCCTATTGAACGTTGGCCCCAAATGCCAAAAGAGAGTCAGACGATCTCTCTAAAGATTCCCGGTTCGGTTCCCTTATCCGGTGAATGGAAGTTGAATTGCGAACGTTGGGATAGAGCATCCCTGGCTTTGGAACAAGCCGTTTCGAATGATGATCCATTCCAGGTATGGCTGGATGCAAATGGGATTTCGGATGCGCTTGAATTGCGCGTGCGACAGGATGGGGATCGTTTCGAACCGTTGGGCATGGACGGTCACGCGATGAAGATCTCCGATTTCTTCATCAATGAAAAACTCCCGCAACGTGCGCGTGATCGCTGGCCCTTGCTTTGCATGGGGGAAAAGGTGGTATGGGTTCCAGGTTATCGCCCCGCACATCCATTCCGAATCACAGACTCGACACGGCAGGCATTGTATTTTTCAATGACACGTGGTTAATGTCATTGCGAGGAGCGTTTGTTGCGACGAAGCAATCCCCTCGTCGTGTTGAAGATTGCTTCGGGCTAACGCCCTCGCAATGACATAAATCTAATTTCCCGCCAACTTCTTCAACTTAATAAACAACTCGCGCCATTGAATTTTTGACACCCCAAGTTTCTGGCGGATTTGATCGGGGTCCATGCCCGCGTGAAAATCAGTGAGCGCACAGGTCCAGCGGCACATATCGAAGGAGAGGTGCTTGGTCAGCCCGGCTTCATTGCTGATATCTTCGAGCAGATATTCCAGCCGCCGCGGCGACCAGGGAAAGAGCTTCTCTTCGGGGTTGTCCGCAGGACTGCTTCGCTGGTATTGGGCGACGTATTCGTTATAAGCGGGGATCCAGTCATCGGGCAGGATCAACTTCCTTTCTTTGTAACGATTCGCTGGAGTCGCATATTTGATGAAAACCTGCGGTCCATTGGGCGAATCCAGTTCAAGATGCTCGAGAAGGATTCCCAGAGTTTCACTCTTTTTGATTCCGGTTGTCAGCAAAAGATAAACCAACGTATATGGACGCGCGTCCGGTTTGCCTCCGCGGCGATGACGATCTGCGACGAGCAGGACTTCGTCATATTCTTTCGGAGTGAGTACGGTGGGGATGGGGCTGATCGCAGAGCGTTGTGCGACCTTCTCGGCGGGGTCAATGACCAGCACGCCATATTGATGCAACCATCTGAAAAGGGATTTCGTGGCAGTGATACGCCTTGCCAGAGTTTTGGGACTGCATGGAACGTCGCGCTCCTTTTCCATCCACTCAAAATAACGGTTGAGGTCTTTGGTGGTAACTTTGCCAAGAGTCACATCTTCAGGGAGGAAGGTGGTGAGTAAACGCACATCCGAGAGAAAAGCTTTGATCGTGTTCGGCGACCGGCCTTGATCTGAAAGATACATTTCCCACGATTTAATGGCAGAGGTGAGAAGTGTATTTTGGTTTAGATGTGAAGTTGATTTGTTATCAGGCATGAGATTCTCCTGTTTTATAAGTTGCGTATAGTTTAGCGAAAAAGAAGGAGGATGTCAACGGCTGGCATACCCATTTAGTAACTTTTTAGGGTTCCCATAAAATCCGTATCTGTGTTCCCTGCCCAGGTTTGGAATTGATCTGGATCAATGCACCGATCAAGTTCGCCCGTTCGTGCATCCCTGCGAGACCGAAGTGCCTGTTGGCAAGCATTTCATCCAATTGGAGGCTAACCTCGTCTCTAAAACCGATTCCATCATCAGCCACTTTGATGTCAATTTTGTTTGATGACAGTTCGCCTGTTATCATGATCGATTTTGCACGAGCGTATTTCGAGGCATTCTCACATGCCTCCTGCATAATGCGGTAGATGTTATGTTCTACGATCTCAGGATATCTCCACTCATCCTCTGCTTTAATCTCAGGAACAATTTGCACACTATCCTGATTTCTTCCTGATAGGTTATCTGCCAGCCCATTCAATGCAAATTTCAAACCATATAAGAGCATGGGCGGTCTGAGGTCTCCGACGATCTCCCGAACACGATTGATCAATTCATCATACGATGTCTGGAACTCTGGCGGAAGGGATGATGGATCAAGCTTCATCCTCATGGCTGCCATTTCATTGAGAACGCTGTCATGCAGGTCATGTGCAAGATTGACCCGCTCTTGTTCATACCGGTTGATATTTCCTGCATACATCGCCTTGAGACGCTCTGTCTGAATGATATAGCTCAATGCCACAGCGGTCTGATTGGCAAGCGATTGCAAGATCGGAAGCTCAGTTTGTGGATATAGATCATCAGGGTCGCGGCGTCCCAAGAGCCAGACGCCAATTACGTCCGACCCGATTTGCAAGGGGATAAATAGGTGGACCCAATCAAGGGGCTGATCACGATTGGGAGAAGGAATCAGATATCTCGTTTGGGGCGAAGCGAGTAATCCCATTATCGCATCTTCCCGGACCTGATCCTCGGTCACGTTTTTGGAGAGTAGTATCCTTGTCGATCGATCCACAATTCGGACAAAGGCATATTGTCTTACAAAAAGACTTGGAAAGACCTCTTCCTCAAGCAGTTTCAATAAGCCCGACATGGTAATACTTGTAATAATACGAGCAGAATAGCCTTCCACTACATTCTGGGCGGGTAATTTGATACCGAGCAGGCGTCGCTCAACAAAGCTCTGGAAGGCAGGAAACACCTGAATACTTATAAACGCAACGAGCAAAGAGGTCGTGATTACTGCAAAGAGTATGGTCTCATTGGGAATATTTGCGAACCCCGAATACCCAACGGCAAGCAAAAGCGTGGTTCCAAGCAAAGCAAGAAAGGCATACAAGGAAATGGCGCGATTGGCGCGAAATTCCAACCCTCCCATGCTATGGCGAAACAAAATATAAAAATATGTTCCCGGTAGGATTGGTAATGCCAAAAGAGACAGAGGACCGCTTTGTGGGACGTGTCCCTGGCTTCCTATAATTATGAGGCTAATCAACACTACAAAAAACATCGAGATAAAGGATGCAATAACCAGCGCTCTAACTTCGCGGCGATGATCCGGCTGAAGGACATAGTGACATACCAATAACACAACACTCCCGCCAAATGCCAGTGCCATTGCTAAAAGATACAGCGTATTGGGAAGAAGCGAAAACAATTGTGCCAGCGCGATTCCACCAAAGACAACATAAAAGACCATTTTCAGCCATGGTGGAATACGCTGAAAGGACTTCGGGAAAATCCAATGAAAATGAATGTAGGCGGGAAAGATCAGCCAGGAAACCACACGCAGAAAAACAGCGCTTCCCATAACCTGGAAGGATGAAACAGAGCCAAGAATGATGAACATCCCGGTCAGGTAATTGGTGGCAACAAATAAACGCCACTGGGTATCTTTTGGCCGCATGAAAAGCTGGGTACACATTCCGATGAACCAGAATATATATGCCATCCACCATATATTGAAGAAGCGAGCCAGGAATTCATTTGTGTTGAAGCCGGGATATACCCAAGAGATGGTGCTCGTGTCCTCGCCGCGCTGAATCGTGATCTCAATCTTCTGATCTGGCTGAATTCCCTCAAAGAGGTTTAGCGTTTTATCTTGGTGAAAAGCGTCCAACGAGATCGAGCCAACACTCTTAATGAAGTCCCCCTTTAAGAGGTTGGACTCGGAATTCTCGAGTTGATAGATTTCCAGCACTTCACCGTTGGATGGATCAAAATAAAAACCTGGGTAGGGGGCTGCAAAAAGGAGACCATAGGTATACAGGAACAAAAAAACAAGTATGGCAATAGAAATCACGAGGTCGCTTGGTTGCCAATATCGGGGGGTGACTTTTTGCACGGGGGGACCTTTTGTTCCTGAAATTGAAAGGAGGTGATTTTTATTATAGCGTAAGTGAAAGACAAACTTCAAGATTCCTTCATAAATATTGTCTGATCAAAAAAGTCTTATTTCAAAGGAGATTACCAATGAACATGCAAGTTTTCTACAAACGATTATCGGTCAAGTCGTCACGGGCGCACCAGCGTCGCCTGACAAACATGACCCGCGTTTCCCGCTCCCAAATTCTGGAAGCCACAAATGAATTGACTTGGCTTTTGTGGAACGAGGAAGTAGCGCCTAACGTCTAACCCAAATTAACTCATCCGGCAGAGAATGAATTTCTCTGCCGGATTAACTTTTCTCTTTACTTTTATGGAGGTACGATGGATATTTTTTCTCATGTTATCCGTGATTTTTCTGTATTGCCCAGTATTGAATCATGGACCGAAGCACAGTTATTATTTCAACAAGCTGCTTTTAGAAAACCCGATCACTGGTTGATACCTGTCCGCGCTTGCGAGGCAGTTGGTGGATTGCAAGAACAGGCGATCCCTGCCGTGCTTGCAATGGGTTGCGCACACATTGGTATTTTGCTTGTGGATGATATGTTGGATAGCGACCCGCGTGGTGACTATCATCGCCTTGGTATGCCCGTGTCTGCCAACCTGGCTTGCGCGTTTCAGGCGGCATCCTTACATGCCGTATCTCAAAGCGTACAAGACCCGACTTCCAGAATTTGTTGCATTGAAGAGTTTTAACGAGATGTTTTTATCCACAGCGTTTGGGCAGTCTCTGGATGTGCAAGCGGCTGCGGATGAGTTTGCTTATTGGAAGGTGGCGCAAACCAAGAGTTCGCCTTTCTTTGGCGCGGCGTTGCAAATGGGGGCTTTAGCTGGAGGGGGAACTGCTCGAAACTGCCGGGCAATTGAAGAAGTTAGGATGTTTATATGGGGAAATGATCCAAATCCATGATGACATGCACGATTGATGGAAATCCCAGCCAACCCGGATTGGATTCAAGGACGCATTGCCATTGCCCATCCTTTTCGCTTCACTGGTGGATCACCCGGAGCGAGGAACGTTTCCTTGAACTGAGCCGGGACATCACGAACTCGAGTCGCATTGCAGGAAGCACAGGAAATTCTCATCCGTTGCGGTGCCATCAGTTATTGTGCCGACCAGTAGATTCGAAAATATCAAACCGCGAAAGGACTTTTGAATCGCATCTCTTTATCGGACCCTGAACCTGTCGCCTCATTATTGGACGAAGTGATCGCCCCGGTATATGAGTTATTGAAGGCGGCTGACGAGATGAATCAATACTAATTTCTTGGACGAGGAACAGTGGGGGAGGGAACATCAGGTGAAATGAGTCCCAGTTGACGTGCTTTGGCAACTGCGGCGAGACGATTATGAACACCCAACTTGATGTAAGATGTAGAAAGCAAATTGCGGACGGTGGAATTGGAAATGGACATTTTCGTTGCCAGGTCTGCGGTGGAACTATCTGGGTAGGAGAGGCATAGGGAGAGCACTTCCAACTGTCGTTTGGCGAGAGGCGAGGCATCTTCCCCGCGTTGTAAAAGGGAATCCTTTACCTGACGACTTAAGTGAATGCCTCCGCTGAAAACCGAAGCCACCACATTTTCCAAATCGCTTAGCGTGGACTGGTCATCCTTGAGAACGTATCCGCTGGCACCCGCATCCATCACGGCGCGGATCAAGCCTCTATCGGTGTGCATACTGATCACAAGGATCGCCAGGTTGGGATATTTTTGCAAGAGTTCGGGAATGACATACAGGATTGGGTATGGGTTGGGATTATCTTTCGAGATGGGAACATTGACATCCAGCAAAAGCACATCGGTGGGATATTTTTCCAGGGTGCTTTGTAACTCGTCCCCATAACTGATGGCAGATACCACCTCCACCCGGCGGCTATTTCCCAAGCGAAAACGATATCCATCAATGATGGTTTGATGATCGTCCAAAATTGTGACACGGATTTTTTCTGCCATTTTCAACCCTTCCGCTAATATCCCAAGATTATCAGAATCTGAGGAACATTTCAAGCCTGTTTTTGAAAAACAGTACAAATGCCTATACATTATATCCGCCTGACGGTTGAAGATTACCCCAAGGGAATATAAAATGAATATAGGTTTTTTTCTTACTTTCTGAAGGGGGCTGTAGGGGGGAAGAAATTATTGAAGAGCGAATGCCGAGAACGTTGACGGTGTTCGCTCTTTTGTTATTGTCCCAACTTCTCCGGACTAAAGCATGGCTGATAGTCATACCCCAAGATCAAAAGATACTGTGCTTTGCTGTTTGGGTCAGGCGCAGGGATCAGACTGCCTGAGTGTCATGCCCATTACATTCAAAATGGAGTTGCTCACGTTGCGATCCTGTGCGGCGGATTTGTCTATTAGAACGGAGTAGGCGTAGTCTTGTCTATCGGAGGGGATGATGTTGGTTTCGTAGCCTGCGTAGTTGAGGCGGGAGGATGCAAGGGATTCGTAGCCCGCGATGGATGTGCCGTTCATTACGTCAATGACGGTGGATTGCTTTTGGACGGTCTTGGTTGAGGGCGAGAGCGCTTCGGTCAACATTTGTGCGAGCAGGTCTTGATTGGGGGAGAGAACATACGCGCCACCATCCGTGATCCACGAACTGACGATGGGTGGACGGATGTAGTAACTGCGGATGTCGGCATTGGTCATTTTGGGCGCGTAGAGGGAGAGTTGCAGGATGTCGCCGAGTCCCAGGTCAGTTTCAACAGAGTCTTTGAAATCGTTATAGAGTTCAGGGATGCGCGTCAATGTCCCGGCTTGGAGAGCTTGTGAAAATAACGAACGCAGGACTTCCTGTTGTCTTCGTCCGCGGTCGAAGTCACTGGATTTTTGGCGGGAGCGCGCATACCAAAGCGCGAGGTCGCCGTCCATGTGGATGACGCCGGGTCCGGCTGTATACAGGTACCAGTTGTTTTCGTTTTGCGGGTCGTAGCTTGGGTCGATCAAACGCCAGTCTGTGTAGGGACATGAGACGGGCACGTCCACGCCGCCGAGGGTATCCACGATCCTGCGGAAGCCATCGAAATCGACCAGCGCGGTATGGTCAATGCGGATGCCGAGGTTGTACAGAATGGTGTCTTTGAGTAGACCTGCCCCACCGCCCGGGTAGCCGTTAAGCTCTCCATTTTCATAAGCTGTATTGATGCGTTGATTTCCTGAACCAGGGATGGAAACCCAAAGATCGCGTGGGATGGATATGAGTGAGACTTGTCCTTCATTGGGACGCAGGATGGCGATGACCATTGTGTCCGTGCGGAAGGAGGCTCCATGTCTTTGGTCGGAACCGATCAACAGGAAGTTAACAGTCTCCTGTCCATTGTTGAGGACTTGACTGCCAGATGCGTCAATGGTTGGCAGGGGCGCGACCGTGTTGATGAGGAAGTTCGAGTCAACAGTGGGAGTTAGAGTTGGCGCGGGGGGAGTTGAGGTTTGGGAATTTGAATCAATGACCGGCTGAGAAAGAAGCGTGCTGGTAGGCGTCCAGGGAATCGGTTGAAACGGAGTTGGTGTCGGTGAGGCATTCGGCGCGATGGTCACCAGTGCGAATGGCAGGGAAGGGGCAGGCGCGGCGGTTCCACATCCAGCAAGCAATAAAGCCGCGATGATTATGATCCAGCGAACAGACTTCATGGTGAGGTATTGGATTGTGTCGGGAACGACGTAAGTGTGGGTGTTGCCGCTGTGGTGGAGGTAGGCTGGGGCGTTGAAGTCACGATGAATGTGGATGTGGGCGTGGAGAAATCATGCGTGGCTGTGTATGTCGGTGTGATCGTAGAGAAATCAATCGTCTGGGTAGGAGTAGGCGTGTTCGTGGGAATGGGCTTGTTGGTGGATGTCACTGCGGGCGTGAGGGTTGGGATGTTTGGAACCCAGAGGAGTTGTCCACTATAGATTGTTGTGGATGTGCCCATACAATTACCACGTTGGAGCGTTGCGTAGGAGATGCCGTAGGAAAGTGCGATGCGGAAAAGGTTATCGCCTGGCTGGACGATGTGTGTCTTGACCCAGCCCACATAAGGACCACATGGAATAACAGTCACCGTTGGAACAGGCGGGACATAGATCGAGGTGCCGGGCGGTGGATTCAAGTTTGTAATACAGTTCGCCGCGCTGAGTTGATCGGTCGTTGTTTTGTAGCGTTCTGCGATGGTATAGAGTGTATCGTTGGCTCCTAGAACGATTTGAAACCAACCGGCAGGTACCGAGCAGGATGTGGGAGGTACGATTGTGTCAGTGGGAATTGTTGTAGGTGTATCGGTACTCGTTGGCGCGGCAATGGCTAGAGTTTCTGTGGGGGCAAAAAGCTCGACCACCTGTGTGGGCGACGGAAAAGGTGAGGGGGTGTTTGGTACAGGGGTTGCATTCTCTGCCAATGAAAGCGTAATGCCGCCAATTACTAATAGAAGAGATGCAGCGGCGATGATGAGACCCCCGCCCATTTGACGCAGGGCTTTCATCCTTAGCTCCCCGTATCCGGCATATTCCTGGCAATTGGCAGTAATACGCTAAATGTCGAACCTGTGCCTGCCTAGACTCTCGACCCAAATGCGCCCCTTTTGTGCCTCGGTAAGAGTCTTTGCAATAGACAGTCCCACGCCTGTATCTCCGACGCCTTGGATCAGAACGTTATCTGCCCGATATAAGCGGGTAAAGACACGCGACATATCTTCTGCAGGGATGCCTCCACCTAAATCTGTGACCTGGATAAGGATATATTCCTTGCCTTCTTCGTTTCTTGTTTCAACTCGTAAATGCACGCTCCCTTCCACAGGGGAGGCTGATCCGGCGTTCTGAAGCAGGTGGATCAAAATCTGTTGCAAAGCTTCGCGGTCGGTGTGAATGGATGCCATTTCCTTCGGCAGGTCGAGATGCATCGAGATGTTCTTCTCACGCACCTGACTGCTTGTATAAGACATGGCGTTGTCGATGATGACGTTTAAGTCTACGGGTTCGGGCTTGAGTACGTTGAGTCCCGTTTCGAGCGTAGTAACCTGGATCAGGTCGTCTATCAAACTGCCGATTCGTTCTGTGGATGTCTTGATGCGTTCCACGAATTTGCGTTGTAACACGCCGAGTATGCCCACCAATTCGCCGAGTAACAGATCGGTATATCCAACGATGGACGACATTGGCTGGCGAAGTTCCTGTGAGATCGATGCGACCACTTCCGCCTGTTCGCTTGATCGGGCGGTGGTGTTTCCCTTCTCTGCTTCGACAAGCTTCATGTTCGCATCGGCAAGCTGGTTTTGCAGATGCGCCATCTCTGTGAGTGTGTTGCGAAGTTCACTCTCCATTTGCTTTGCGTTGGCGTTTCCAGCTTTGATGCCTTTCGATTTACGCAGGTCTTCATTTTCCTGCTTGACCCTTTCGATGGCTTGTTGCGTATCTGCGAGAGTCCTTGTAAGTTCTGCAACGGTCTCAGCCTGAGAAAGTCCCTCTTGTGCGTCGGCTTTTACTGCTTCCATTTGTTTGAGCAGGTCGGCGTTGCGTCGCTCGGCATCCTCAATGCGGGATTGTGCCACATCGAGCGCCTGTTTCGTCTGCTCTCCATTTTGTTCGAGGGTGTTCATCCTTTGTCCGCGTTGGATGACCGGGACAAGTGAGATGGCGATGTTTGCAAGAAAAGCCTGGTCTTCAGCACTCCACAAACGATTGGAATAAGGTGACAGCACCAGCACGCCGCCAATGGGGTCTTTCTCTGGCGTCACAATTGGCACGCTCATAAGGTGACCTGGACTGGCAAGACCGAGCAAATCACCTAATCCTTTAATGTCTGCCGAAGTACTGCTCGATGGCAGACGCAGTGGACGTCCGCGTTGGAGGGCGTTCGTGAGCATGGGGATCAGGTTCTTCTTCATGCTCCCGCCCTCAAGATTTTCTTCGCGGATCAGATCATACCCGCTTGCAATCTGCATCTGGTTGTTATCGTCTGTAAGATAAATAAGAAAACACAGGTCGGCTAACAGAGTCTGTGCGATGGCGCGTGTGATCGCCTGGCTCACTTTTTCCGCAGAGGATTCAGCCGCCAGTGCGAGAAGCGCGTGGAAGGTCTTGGGGTCTGTGCTGAATCGGCGGCGTTCCTCTGTTGGCGCAACAAGTTTAACGGTGGTGGGTCCCGTAGCCGGCGCAGGGAATCGTTGCGGCAGGGTCATCAAGATGGGATATGCCGCCATATACGCGAGACGCACCGCGCCGGGGAAGTTACCATCGACTCGAAAGATCATATGAAGTAAATGTCCCACAAAAGCAAGCAGGAACACTGCCATGCCGTTTCCCCATCCATTCGGGCGGCGGATCAACAACAGGAACAGTCCAATTATTGCGAAGCCGATACTGCCCAACTGCCAGAACCCATCGAAGGTGGTCAGGTTATAGGATATGGACGGGGTTTGCGAATATGCCACCAAACTCAATGCAAACGCGGCGGCGACTAACAGACTAATCAATGTGGTCGCGGCATCTGAGACACTGCTGGGTTCAGGAAATGCCCACAACCAGATTATCCAGACCAGGGAAAACAGGGTCAACGCGCGGTCCGCGGGGGGCAGGAAAAGGTTCAAAGTTATAATTCCCTGATCCCCGAGAGCGGTTAACAGAAAAAGGATCACCTGCGCTGAAAGAAGCAGACTAAGACCAAAAACGGTGCGTCGTGCCTGTGGAAACCCGCTGGAACGCCAATGAAAGAACGAGGTTTGCAAAGCGCTAACGATGGAGAACACCAAAATAAGGTGATAGATCAAGCTCCCCGAAGGCTCTGTAAGAAAATTGAAGATCTGAGATAGTGATGCAACCATGTGATTAACTGTGATTATACTGCCACTTGTAGAATATGTCCTTTTGCCGCATTACCTTTTCAAGACAGAAACCCGGTTGGAAAGTTACTCTCCCCCTTATAATATGAGACATGCGTAACACGCTTCGAGTTGGCGGTATCCTGCTTATTATCATTCTGGCTGTCATCGCGCCATTTATTTGGTCTGGATATTCCGAATTGAAACAGGCAACCAACGCGCCGACCTACCTTGAATCAGCCGGGCATTACCAAGCCGCCGCGCGGCGGCTTCCCTGGCGCACGGACCTCTACGAGTTGGCGGGCAATGCGTATTATCGGGCAAAGGAATATTCACTGGCAAACGCCTCTTATCAGCAGGCATTCCAACATGGTGCGCTTTCAGCGGGGGGCTGGGTGGCGTGGGGCGATGTCAATTATTTGAATGGCGATCACCCGCGCGCGGCTGAAATTTGGAAGCAGGGTCTCTCACAACAAAATCCATCTGAAAATCTTTATGCGCGTCTTGCCCGAATTTATGAGGAGGATAAGGATTATTCCCAAGCCGCCGAGTATCTTCAGAAGTATGTGCCGAGTCATATGGAGGATGTCTCCGCTCACTATCAGTTGGGACTCCTGTTGACTTTATCGGACCCGAAGGAAGCTTTATCTCAACTGCTCAACGCCTCACAATTGGACCCTGAGTTTGATCCCGCGGTGCAAACTCTTCGCACCGCCTTGAATTTGGCTTTGACCAAAGAGTCGCCCTCCGAGCAACTCATCATCATCGGGCGCGGATTGGGATTGGTCGATGAATGGGACCTCGCTTACGCGGCATTCGATAAGGCTGTAAAAAATGACGAGAATAATGCTGAGGCGTGGGCTTGGCTTGGCGAAGCGAGCCAGCAAACGGGTGGTGGTGAAGCGTTGACTCATCTTGATCGCGCACTAAGCCTGAATCCGAATTCGCCCACAGTACGCGGCTTGCGCGGATTGTATTTCCAGCGTATCGGGAACAATCGTGAAGCATTGAAGGAATTTCAATTTGCGGCGAGCCTTGAGCCTGATAATCCCATATGGGTTGTTTCTGTCGGTGAGTCATACTCCAAGCTGGGAGATTTGATCCGCGCGTTGGAAGCCTATCAATATGCAGTGACTCTCGCGCCGAAAGATGAAAATTATTATCTACAGCTTGCCAGGTTTTGCGCGCAAAATAATGTAGACATGGATGTGGGTGTTTCTGCCGCGCAAAAAGCCGCGCTGTTGAATCCAAAAGATCCACAAGCATTCGATGTGCTTGGGTGGACTTATATGCTGGCAGGCAGGTACGATAAATCGGAGCAGATGTTATTATACGCTTTGAAGTATGATCCCAAACTGGCTTCTGCACATTTTCATCTGGCGTTGTTGTCTTTGCACAAGAACGATTATGCTTCGATGCACGATCATTTAGTGAAGGCACGTGACCTGGGGAGCAGTGAAGCCGAAGTATTGCTAAATCAATATTTTCCGTAGAATAAGAGACCCTAGAGGTTTTCTTGACAATAGATACATAAGAGCCTGTCCGAATGTTCTGCTTGCGGCGGCGTCCTCGCCGCCGGGGACGGCGACGAGAGCAATTTTAGCTAAATCAATATTTTCTCTGGACTTTTCGCTCAGTATGTCTTTGTTCTGATAAAATCTCCCTATGAAACCCTTTCGTCTTCTTCTTTCTTCTTTCCTGTTTCTTTTTCTAACTTCTTGTCTTCCCGGTGCGCCAACGCCTGCGATCACTTCTGGCAACCCGGGCGATGTTCTATACCATGACGAGTTTGCCGATAACACCTCCGGCTGGGATCGTATTGCCAACGATGGCGGCATCATGGACTATGACAGCGGCGGTTATCGAATCCTTGTTCGGCAGCCGGGACTCAATTTCTGGTCTACGCCTGAGAAGAATTTCGGTGATATGCGCGTCGAAGCGGATGTAACAAAGTTGAACGGTCCCGACGAAAATCGCGCAGGTCTGATGTGCCGCTATCGAAACGGTGATTATTATTTCTTCATCATTTCCAATGACGGTTTTTATGCCATCGGCAAGTTCATCGGCGCCCAAACGTTATTGCTTGGACAAGAGCAAATGCAGGCGTCTGATCTGATCCTGCCGAGTTCGATGAATCATTTACGTGCAGATTGCATTGGGAACACGTTGACCTTTTATATCAATTTCAATCAAGTTGCATCCGTACAGGATAGCGACTTCTCAACAGGTGACGCGGGTGTACTGGCTGGTGCATTCACCCAACCGGGCGTGGATGTCTTGTTTCAGAACTTTGTGGTGATACAGCCGTAAACTAAAATAGGTAAACAAGTAAGCACGTAGTCAGCCCCCTCAAGTTCCAAAGAACTTGAGGGGCTGTTTGTTCTCTAAAAACAGATTTGATTTGCGTGCTATAGAGTTTGTTTATATGATTGTTCAATCAAGTTCATCACATCATCGAGTTCAGAAAGATTTCCCAATTTTGTTTCAACCTCTCCTGTTCTGTAATGCCCAACGGTCAGCTACAGCCTGGGTTAGGCCGAGATTCGTAAGAATTGTAATACTGCTTGATTGAAATCATCAGGATTCACAAGATTTGAAGGATCCATCGAGTTTTTCAAGACGGCGAATTTTGAGCCTTTGATCCCATTGGCAATCTTCCGATTAATTTCTACAAATGAATTCCCGAATTGATCGCCTACCAATACCAATGTTGGAATACGGTCACCATCTATCTTTCCAATTGCATCAATTTTGTTGATGGCTTTTCTTGCCAGAATGAGCTGGTCGAAATCCACATTCAAACTCACCTGACTGAAATATTCCTTTGCTTGTCCTGCAAATGGTGCTTTGTATGCGGATGCCATTCCTTTAGCCAACATCTTGCCCCCTAACAGTTTGTAAATCTGAAATCCAATCACTTGAGAAAAACCGAGCAGTTTCTCCTGTACAGTTTTCAGTTCTCCAAATGTGTCCGACAACACCAATCTATTGACCTTTGCCGGATTGTTCATCGCATAGGATTGAGCAATCACGCCACCCATACTTACACCGACAAGATGACAATTCGATACATTCTTGTAGCGCAACAACTCATTGATTTGATATTCCCAACCACTCAATTCTAAGGCGTTTACCTTGGATGATTTTCCGTGTCCCAACATATCTGGAGCCAAAACATAATATCCGTTTTCTGCAAATATTTGTAATTGTGGCTTCCACATCTTGTGATCTGCCCCAATGCCATGCAAAAGTAGCATAGCTTCATTTCCAAGATTTCCGGCTTCTTCTACGTATGTTTTTGTTCCGTCTGAGTTTTCTACAATCACTTCTTTTCCTTTTTAACCCTTAATTCATCATATCTTCAACTATTCTAGCAAAATTGCCCACAGTACCTGCGCCGAAGGCAGTCAAGTACACGCTTTGTTGAGTGCTTTAAATTATTTGTAAATCATTTCAAACGTGGAATGAATTTTACAAACGATAATTCCTCGCCAAGTGCTCTGAAATCTTCTTCATTATTTTTTACCCGATATCCTATTAGACCAGCCATTCTAGCTTCAATAGGATGTTTTCTAAAAAAGTCGACCATTATATTTCCACCTTCTTTTGATGGTAGATCTTCAGCGTGAACATTTATAGTGTTTCTGCCGACCATAATTGATGTGTCAGGATTTTTTTTGATGTTTTGATACCAATCAGAGCTTTTCCCATAAGCTGGATTTACTATAAAGGTGTTTGTTGACTTGTCATGGTGGGCTACTTCTAGAATAACTTGTCTTTGTTTGCCGCTTTTCCTGCCAATGTGATTTAATAGTAGAAGACGATTACCAAAAAGCCAGCCAAAACCTCCCCTATAAAGTGCGATTGGAAATCTGAAGAATAGTCTACTTAAGCCTCGAGGAGGTTTTAGTTCTCTGATTTTTTCAGGCATGTTCATTTACCCTTCTTTTTCATAACCGAGATCATAGTTATGGAAACAGGAATTGACTTGTCGTCCACAATGCTACAGATGTCGCTGATAGAAAAAACAAGCCTCCAATTCGAACAAAAAACAATTCTAATGGCGAATACATGGGTTGTGCCCTTCCCATTAATTTATCAAACCAATATCGAACATGCTTGGGAAAAAACAGCAAGGTAAAGCCTATGCCAAAGCCCACAGGAGCAAACGAAAGCGACTCCAAGAAACTCCCCATCTGTAATTCATACTCAGAAACAGGAACTCCTATTTGCAATTGCCGCAAAATATTGAATTCTCATTATTTCCGCAAGGACTATTAACAATATGACACAAACGACAATGACAGTTTTTGCAGATTTCATATTACTTCATTCTTGATGGCTTGTTGAGCATTCTTGAGAGCAAACTGCCTAACTACGTCTTAAGCGGAACCATTCTGCTTAGACCCCCAAATGGGGTGGTTATACAGAATTATTCTATATAACCACTTATGTACAGATTATACAACTGGTTCTACTTACTCATTAAATCACTCCCAACTTATTTCCAACCTTCGCGAACGCATCCAAGCCCTTCCCCAGATCATCATTATCATGTGCGGCAGAGATCATGACGCGGATGCGTGCTTTTCCTTGTGGCACGGTAGGGAAGCCGATTGCCATGCCTAAGACGCCTTGTTTTGGTTTAATCGATTGTGAGAATTTGCTTGATTTTTTACACTGAACTTGACACTCAGAGTTGATTTGCACAAAACGAGATGCTTAATGACGATCTCAGAGTGGCTCTTGGTCATGTTGTTTCTGAGAACGCGGTGTTGGTCGCATTTTGCCAGACCAAATTTACACATTACTTTACTGTTGTTGAAAGATAATATTCTCTAACAAAAGGCTGGTATGCCCTGTTTAGTACGCCAGACACTTGAATATAAAAATTGTACTTACCTTTGACTGATGTATTGTTGAAGCTGTTTCCATAAATTCCGTCATCAGCCAAGCCATCGCCATGAAGTCCGTCATCGTAAAGTTCAAAAGTATAGTATTCCTTGTTTGGGGTTTGAGCTTTGACGCGTATGCTTGCTCCATGTATATATCCAGGTGGGGCATTTAAGTAACCAGCCGTGCTATCAGTTACGCCAAAGGAGAATTTTATTAATTTTCCAAAGAACATAACCATTTTTGTTGAAATCCTCTAAATGAAAGCCTGTGGCAAGATAACTTGTAATTAAATCATATAATTACTTCCAGTAGCGGGCGTGGATTTCCCAAATATCCTCATAGTCCACTTTCCTGCCTGTGGGGCTTGGAGGTAATATCTTACTTTATTGAAATCTGAAATGGAAACAACATAAAGATCATCTTTAATGCGGAAGTAATTGAAATCTTTAGTAGGTGTAGTCATAGATAGATTTATTTCTTTTCCGTCTGGCTGTATTAGGGTTAATTCAAGGTCGCCTTCATCCCAAAAAAGGGAAACTACTGTCTTCCACATTGCCAAATCAACCACTATATTTTCTTCAATCACAGCATTTGGTGAGACAAAACCAAAACCAGTTTGGATTATTTCACTCAATTTTATTGGAAGCGGAGCAAATAAACATTGGCTCTGGGAAAAGTTCAAAAATACTTTTGGGTAATGGGGGCAACGAAGTCGGAGGTATTATGGTCGCAAAATATGGTGGTGGTGTAAGTGTTGGCAAAAACGTCGGAGTTATTGTTTCTAAAGACGTAGATGTTGGTTTAAGAGTAGCGATGGGTGTAATTTTAGGCTGTGCCTGACTATTGCAACCAGTCAGCAACAAGAGGCTAATCAAAAGACTGTAGAAAAACCCAAGAATATTCTTCAATGCTTCACCGATTCCTGTTTTTGCCTTTTGCGCCAGCGCCCAACTATGATTAGCCTAACAATTTGCCGTATAAGATGCCTTAGGGATAGTTATACGGCAAATTGTATGTATAACATCCTGTATACAGGTTATACAACCTGCTTTACGTACTCATCAAATCACTCCCAACTTCTTCCCAACCTTCGCGAACGCATCCAAGCCTTTGCCGAGATCATCATTATCATGCGCAGCGGAGATCATGACGCGGATGCGTGCTTTTCCTTGCGGCACGGTGGGGAACCCGATGGACATCGCAAAGACGCCCTCTTCGAATAGTTCACGGCTGAATTGTTGAGCGAGCGGAGCTTCGCCGAGCATGACAGGTGTGATGGGGGTTTCGCTCTTGCCAGTGTCAAAGCCTAGCTTCTTCATTTCCTCTTTGAAATATTTGGCGTTTGCCCAGAGCTTATCCACGAGTTCGGTGGATTCTTCGAGCAGGTCAACTGCCGCCAGACATGCCGCGGCATCTGGTGCGGTGACCGCGGAGGAGAACAGGAACGGTCGTCCGCGTTGCTTGAGCCATTCGATGATCTCTTTCTTGCCTGCAACCATGCCGCCAACTACACCAAAGGCTTTCGACATAGTGCCGACTTCCACGTCGATTTTTCCGTGCAGGTTGAAGTGATCCACAATGCCGCGTCCACCTTTGCCGAGCACGCCTTCGCCGTGTGCGTCATCTACCATAAACAAAATATCGTATTTTTGTGCGACTTCGTACAGGGCAGGGAGGGGGGCGATGTCGCCATCCATGCTGAAGACGCCGTCAGTGACGATCAAGGCTCGGCGGAAGTTTGAAGCGTGTTCTTTGATCACGTCTTCCAACGCGCCCGCGTCATTGTGTTCATAGGGGATGATCTTCGCACCCGAAAGTCGGCTTCCGTCAATGATTGAAGCGTGGTTCAGGCGATCGGAGAAGATCACATCCTCTTTGCCAACCAGCGCAGGGATGGTTCCGAGATTGGCGGTGAAACCCGATTGAAATGTGATGACATCTTCCGCACCTTTGAATTTGGCAAGCCGCTGTTCGAGTTGCACATGCAGATCGGTTGTACCAGCGATCGTCCGTACAGCGGCAGGACCGACGCCATATTTCGCGGTCGCTTCTTTCGCGGCTTCGACGAGCTTCGGATGATTTGCCAGCCCAAGATAATTATTCGAGCAAAAGTTGAGCACGTTCTTTCCATCCACGGTGAGCCACGCCCCTTGCGCCGAGCCGATCGTGCGGATGCGGTTGTACAAGCCCTGTTCTTTCAAACCGTCAATTTCTTGTGTGAGCCAATCGAGTTTAGACATGGGTTCTCCTTTTATTATTTCGCGATGGTTGAGTAAGGCTGAGTGATTTTCTCAGCCTGTATCGAAACCACACATTTCAAGTGTACTTGTTATTGCTGGTTTTCGACACCGCACCTGTGGTGGGTGCAGGTGTACGCCGTTTCGCGGCACTCAACCAGCGGAGTTATTATTTAATTTTCAACTTCCGCAAGCAGACCCAACTCAGCCAACGCCTCCATCACTTTTTGGATGGCTCCGCTTTTGATTGTTACTGCTGTTGGACTTAATGCTTCGCCCAAATATTTTGCCGCTTTGGATTTGCGCATCTCTTCCAAAATCTCGGGCTTGCTCAGCCTCAAAATAACTTAAGTCTCCACCCGAGCCTCTGTCCCATTAACTTCCCAGCGTTTGAGCGCTTTCACCAACGCAGGCGGGACTTTGTTGTTCGTATGTTTGACGAGTAACGCCAGCAACTGCTCGGCTTTCAGTCCCTGTTCTTTGGCTTTGGTCAGGGAGTTGGTAGTAACGTGATATTGATACGCATCCTTCTTCTCGTCATCCCATTCGCAGAACCTTGAAACTTGATAGCGAATAACACGGGGGGCGTCACGCGAGATCGAAATCTTTCCACTAGAAGAAACAGTTATCTTTCCCTTTTCATCTTTCTTACCATCGAAAGATGAAAGACGGAAAGAAGTTGGTTCTGTGGCTCCCTCTGCAATGGATAAATCCACTTGTCCCAGCCAATGCAAAATATCTGTGATGAAATATTTGATAAGTGCGCCATCCACTTGATCCCAATAAGCAAAGCCGCGCAGGTACTGTCCATCGGAGGCGCGTTTGATGAACCACGAGTCGTAGTCGCCTGCGGGGCGTTGGAAGTCAGCGTATTTTTGTTTGATGTCGCGGACGAATGCGTTGAGGCTCCACCATTTGCCTTCGGGAATGGCGTCGAGCAGGTTCAGTAGGAATTCGCGTGTTTCAAGCGGTTGATTTGTCCATTCGCCTTCGCAGATGATACTCGGTATGAGTTTGAGTTCGTTGAAGGTTGTGCTTTCTGCCCAAGCTTCTTGGAGCATTTTCAGCGCATCTGTGCGGGATGCTTCAAGAAAGATTTTGACTTTGTCGGTTTGGATCGTGTTTTTCTTAATGAGTTTTGCTGATGTGAGTAGGCTTTGGAGTGCGGGAAGTTGCTCTTGCAACGCCGCCAGCGAACTGGCTGAGTCCAGAGTTTTTCCCATGCGGAGCGCGGCGAGTAGTGTGGTTGCATCGTCGAGGATGGAATCGTCCGCGAGAATCTCTGTCCCTTTTTCGCCTGGCGATGCAGGGCGACCGAGCGCTTCGATCTCGATGGGCGGCTCGTTATCTTTGATGTTTTCGATGAGCAGTAACAGATCGTCGGGGATGTATGCGAATTCTTGTGAGCCTTTGTCGGTTTCAAAGAAAGCTCTGGCTAGCAGACCGCGATAAAAAAGATATTCGGAGGTGGATGAGGGACTTGAGGTGCGGACGTTCACGGTCGCGTTTGCCTGCGCCCATTTCACGGATGTCTCCGTATTTGCGGGTGAAGGTTGCCATGCGATGCGTCCTTCTGAGTTGACAAGGTCGGTAATGGCAAGGTCCGCTTGAGGGGAGAGGGAGTCCATTAATTCAGTGAGCAGTTCAAAGTCGAGGAGTGAAGCGGATAGTTCCTCCCGCGCTTCATCCACGGTGATGGACTCTAATTCGAGTCCCCAAAATTCCGCGATGATGCGGAGATGTCCGATATCTTGTTTGAGGAGGGAGTGAAGGAGATCAGGCATGTTACGGATTACTCATGACGAATTATAAACGTAATGAGTAATCCGTAATTCGTAAACTAGCCTCGAACGATTTTAAGCGCGTTGGGGAGAATTTCAAAACTGACTTTGCGAAGGTCACTGCCGGGACCTGAATAGATTTCTCCATCGGCGTGAATATAGAGCGGACGGTCGGCAGTAAGGGAGAATTTTTTGCATGTTCCCATTTTGACCTGTTTGAAACGTCCGTGTGTGCCTTTCATGACTTCAGGCAAAATGCGGAACAACATTAACGGCTGACATTGGTGATCATGGCGTAGTGGAAAATGCCGTCGTCGATCTTTGCATCTGGGGCGACGAGAAAACCGCCGCCTTCGCGCGGACCGTTGCAGAGGATGAAGTAGATAACGCTTTGTTCCCATTTTTCGCCGTCCGCTTCGATTTGCATTTTGATGGGATTGTGATCAAAGATGATGGTTTGAATCACGGCTGCCAGGTACATGAGAAAGCCGCGCAGGATGGGAAGTTGGTGCGAACGGATGGTAACTGTTGCGCCAAAGCCGATGCCGAGTGTGTTGTCGAAATATTCCTTACGCCCTTCGCCGTCGGTCATCAAGCCCAGGTCAATGGTGGATGGTTCACCGTGGATGGCGTGTGTGAGTGCTTCAGTGGGTTTTGTAGATATATTGATGCTGTGCCCAAAATCATTTCCTGAACCGACAGGGACAATACCAAGAATGGGACGTTTGTTTTCAGGGATCTGCATGAGTCCGTTCATCACTTCATGGACTGTTCCATCTCCGCCCATAGCGATGACCATATCATAGCCTTCTGATCCTTTTGCAAGATCAATGGCGTGACCCGGGTAGACCGTCCCACTCCATTCGATGCCGCCGTGTTGTTCGGTGATGGAGCGCAGGTCACGTGCCACGCGCCACGCGTTCCCCATATCTGCCATGGGGTTGAGAATGATCTTGATCTTTCGGTGCATGAGGATTCCCTCCGTTAGAAGACCCCAAAAGTTTCCTTGCCTGTTCAGAATCAATCTTTTCGAAATTGCACTGCAATTCCATCGGACGGTTCATGCTTGAAACCTTTAGGGTCTATGATCTTGTTCTCGAATTATAACCCCCGAGATTCAAATCAGATACTAATCGCTTGAGATATTGTGTGTTGAGATGGGACCTGTTATGCCACGCGCGACTTGGAATGTTCCGCGTTTGTGCTTTTTGGCTTGATAGAGAGCCGCGTCCGCCGCACGCAAAAGGTCAGAAGCATTTCGGGCATGGACGGGGTACAGTGCAATACCGCCGGATATGCCCAGTTTGAGCTTCTTTTTGTCTGGAAAGGTGTATTTTAGATTTTTCATTCCGCCCACGACTTTTTCGGTGACAATCATTGCTGATGTCATATCTGATTGGGTCAGGATCAAGGTCAATTCATCTCCGCCGTAACGTGCCAGAAAGTCTGTGTTACGAACGCCGCGCGCCATCTGGGTGAAGACCAGCTTTAGTACTTCATCACCTATGCTATGTCCGTATGTATCGTTTACAGCTTTAAATCCGTCCAGATCCATCATCACTACTGCGAAGGAATAATTATTTCGACGTGCAGATTGAACTTCCTCCTCCAGTCTCTCGTCAAGGGCGCGACGGTTGGGTAGACCGGTCAATGTATCGCTATATGCCTGGTAGCTGATCATTTGATGCAGGTTCGCGTTGGATATTGCAACTGCCGCCTGATCGGACAGGAGACCAAGCAGTCTTAACTCAGAGGCAGTAAAACCGCCGATGTTGGACGTGCGAGATTCATCACGCCCATAACTGTATTGCCAACCTTGAGCGGTATGCTGATGATGGAGCCTGTCCATTCCTTGGGAGCGTTGGTAAACAGGGGGTGGTTCTGCATATCCTCGACAATGATCGTTTCACCCTGCCGTGCAACCGTATACGTCAGTCCATTTGATCTCGGTGTTGACCATGCCTTGTTGTGCGTCCCGTCCAAATCGAGAGCTGCACCAAATGAAAGTTTGTGATTCTTATATAGGAAGATGTTTACATCACGCGCATTCTGTATGAAGCGCATTGCCTCCCTAACCACTGCGTCCAATACATCTGGCAGATCCAGACTGGACGTAAGGTTGATGCTTAATTCTTTGAGCGCGTCAAGTTCATCAGTTTGTTGTTTGAGCATGGAAAGCAATGCGCTGTTATCTATCAATCCCTGTGTAAGGGTCTCCATGCCCTCGGTATTCTCTGGATATTGTCTTTCCAGTGCAGTTGTCAGAATATCAAGCAGTTTGAGCAGGTACTCATTTTCAACTGAAGTACTGCCGTCCTTTTCGAGCGCTTTTTGCGCTTCTGCAAGAATTTTTAGCCTATGTTCTGTCATCTACCGATACCATGGGT
>CAVSRF010000054.1:0-10961 GCA_963730175.1 uncultured Chloroflexia bacterium
GGAACGAGGCTTGGGATTTGTGTAAAAACCAAAACGGTTGTATAGTTGCGCTATGCACGGGAAATTGCATTCAATATCATACATATTTGGGCGGAGGCAATTCCATGAGAAAATATTTCACTAGCATATTTATAGTAATTCTTCTTGGTCTATTAATTGTGTCCTGCGATGGAGCACAAAAGATCAATACACCGGCTGCAACAAAATATTCTCCAACGCATATAGAAAAAAGTACTCCTACAAAGCCAACAATTCCTACCACAACTCCCGCCTTAACACTTACATCCACATCGATAGTTACACCATTCCCTACAACCTTTGCCGATGCCACGATTGAAGCATTTGGACCCCTATGCGTTGGCTCAAAAGAAATCGCTGAGTCAGAAATTTCCCCTGATGGTAAACGGATTGCCGCTGAGTGCTATTGGGAAAACGGAACAGAAAATTCCCCTTTACAAGTGGTCAGCATGGATCGTTCTAAAGATTGGAAAATTTACTTCCGTGACTATACAAATGAGAAAGAGTATGATCGCCATGATGTGGTTGTTCCTTCCCATTGGTCAAAGGATGGAAGATTTCTCTATGCATCAGTAGGATCGAGACTTGACGGTTGTTGTTGGATAGGACATGGAACCGTACTTCTGGTTCGCTTAAGCCTTGAAACTGGTGAGCAAGTGGAACTTTTGAAGGCTACCGACTTTAGTATCGCTTTCCCGTTTGATTTTATTATTTCGGACAGTGATCGCTATTTGTTTTTTACATCCCCTACATATCAGCCCTATGACTTTGCTGTTTTAGATTTGCAAACATGGAAGACACGAACTATCACACTAAAATTCCCATACACTATAAACTTAAACTCTGCTGCAATTTCTTTCGATGAGAATAAAATCGTAATGCCTCTTTACAAGTATTATAGTGATGATATGGAATATAAGCTTGATGCGCTCGTCTTAATCAATATCAAAACAAATCAACAAAAGCTCTTGCTTTCAGGTTTAAGTCCGGAGAAAGAGTTTTATCCTGTTCGTTGGCTGGATGATAATCGAGTTCTATTATATGATTCGGATCCATGGTATTGGAATCATCCAACATTTAAAGACACTGTTGAACATTGGGTCATAGATATAAACACAAACGAACTCTCAAGAGATGAAATGCCTTAAGTGCTAACGTTTAATATCCTATCTCACATACTCCTCTTCACCCCAAACTCCCGAAACTCCCCGGTGTCAACTCCCCACTCTACCCTCAACTCATCCACGCGTGATGACGCGGACCTTCTTTCATCCTTTCGATAAACCGCTCAACTTGTATCCCGCTTCCCTCTGCAATCGCTTCGACAGCATCATAACCAACATTCCGCACCCAGCCGGCAATTCACCAATCGTACGAGCGGGATATTCCACTTGCCCGCGGAAGCCGACGCCTTGCACGCGTCCCTGACCCAAACATGTGCTCGTACAAGTTCATCTTCTGAAATGGGTTTTGGGGTCATTGACCTTTCCTTTGTCTATTTGTTTGCCAGCGACTTCATCCATAAAATCAAGAACGCCTCTGATAACATCAAAGGCGTTCTTAAGATTCTGTCGCAATGGAAAGTATATTTACAAGCCTGCGGCGCTCTTCAAGGCTTCCGCCTTATCGGTGCGTTCCCACGGGAACTCGATATCGTCCCGACCAAAGTGACCGTAGGCAGCGGTCTTCCGATAAATTGGTTTACGCAGGCCCAGTCACGGATGGTCGCGCCGGGGCGCAGGTCAAAGTATTCAGTGATGAGGGCGGCGATATGGTCGTCTGAAATCTTGGCGGTGCCAAAGGTTTCGACATTCACCGAAAGCGGATGCGCGACACCGATGGCATAAGCCACCTGCACTTCCACGCGGTCGGCAATGCCTGCGGCAACAATGTTCTTGGCAACGTAACGTGCCGCATAAGCCGCGGAGCGATCCACCTTTGTGGGATCTTTTCCGCTGAATGCGCCGCCGCCATGACGACCCATGCCGCCATACGTATCTACAATAATTTTGCGTCCGGTCACACCTGCATCGCCCATGGGACCACCAACCACAAAACGACCAGTCGGGTTGACATACACCTTGAGGTTATTGTCCACCATATCCTTGGGAAGCGTGGGCATGATGATCTCTTCCGTTACAACTTCGGTGATCTCATTTTGTGAGACATCGGGCGCGTGTTGCGTAGAGATGAGGACGGTGTCTACGCGGGCGGGCTTGCCGTGTGAATATTCGATTGTGACCTGGCTCTTCGCATCGGGACGAAGCCAGGAGAT
Organism: uncultured Chloroflexia bacterium; assembly: GCA_963730175.1. Classification (GTDB taxonomy): domain Bacteria; phylum Chloroflexota; class Anaerolineae; order Anaerolineales; family Villigracilaceae; genus Defluviilinea. The sequence goes on from CAVSRF010000054.1 coordinate 2,294, forward strand.
GGCTCCGCTTTTACGAAGTTCACTTTGCCGACACGTTAACTTGTGCGCCAAGTAGATCGGCAACGGCATGAGGGTGGGTGTTTCATTGCACGCAAAGCCGAACATCATACCCTGGTCACCAGCGCCGACATGTTCAATATCTGCATCGGTCATTTCGCCGCTTTTATCTTCCATGGCATGGTCAACGCCCAGCGCGATATCCGGGCTTTGGCTGGCGATGGCAGAGAGTACGGCACAGGTATTTCCATCGAAGCCCTTTTCACTGCTATCGTAGCCGATCTCATTGACGACGCGTCGAACGAGTTCGTCAAAGTTGACATAGGCATGTGTGGTGATCTCGCCCAATAATGCCACGAACCCGGTCTTGACGGCTGTCTCGCAGGCGACACGGGACATGGGGTCCTGCTCGAGGCACGCGTCCAGCACTGCGTCCGAGATCTGATCGCACATTTTGTCGGGATGTCCCTCAGAAACTGATTCGGAAGTGAACATCAGTTTTGGGGAGTTCATAAAAGAGTTGCTCATATTTGTTTCTCCTTAAGAAAAAATTGCCCATTCAGACGTACAGAAAGGGCAATCACATATTTGGATTGAAGCCCTCTCATCTACCAGAATATCCATCTGTCGGAATTGGCACCTTTTCAGCGGTTGTCTAATGATGACAGTTGCCGATAGGTTGTCGAGGCATCAACGGGCCGTTCCCTCCGCCTCTCTGGATAAGAGCGCCTTGTGGGCTATTGAGTTGTGATGAGATATTACCACATGGAAATACTTGAGTCGATTAAATTACGCTATGTCATTGCGAGGAGCGCTCTTGTTCTTCGCGACGAAGCAATCCCTATGTTGACGTGAGGAGGTTGCTTCGGGCTAACACCCTCGCAACGACATATACTATTCACTCACCACACAACGAAAACCAATACGCGGCGAAGACTGACCGAGATATGCACTTGACCCCGGTATTGCGTTCAAATTCGATCCAAGCACTGAGGAACGTTTCGCCACACGGATGTTGATCTCTGCATCGCCCAGACTTCCGCCGCGCACCACACGAAAGAAAGTGGAGCCTGCCGCAGGTCCGGTTGGATTCGATGCATCAGAGACCGAGTAATAATTGGATCGATAAAAATCATTCGTCCATTCGGCGACATTGCCAGCCATATCCAGCACACCAAACGGACTGGCTCCTCGCGGATAGCTCCCCACCCGTGAAGTATCCTTGACCATAAAGTTAAAGTTGGCAAACGTATCGTCGGGTTTATCTTCGCCCCACGGAAATGTCCGCAAGTCATCGCCGCGCCCGGCGCGTTCCCATTCCGCTTCGGTGGGCAGCCTTTCGCCTGCCCATGCGCAAAAGGCGTTCGCGTCTCCCCATGTGACGTGTACAACGGGATAATCCTTGAACTCAATGTTGTCGTAATAATCGATCCGTCGTTGCAATTCAAGGCTTTGCGGCAAGTCGCACACACCCGCGGCAACACATAGTTGATACATGGCATTCGTCACTTCAAGCTGATCCATCCAAAAAGCATTGAGGGTTACTTCATGCGCAGGGAATTCATCCGGCGCGGCACGCACATCATAACCGCCCATGTGGAAGGTGCCCGCAGGAATATAAACCTGCGGCATTCCATCAATGGATGAAGTGCGGATGTTCGCGGGCGTTTCGGTTGGGAGGAGGACCACACGCGTCGCTTCGACCGTTGGGCTGGCTACTGCTTCGGTTACCTTTATCTCAGGGACGGATGTAGCTGTAGGCTCAACTGTTGGAGTTCGATTCGGCAGAGATGTGGTTGCTTGTCCGCTGCTACATGCGGAAAGAATGAAGATAAGAAAAAGTGTTGCGATGTGTTTTTTCATGCGTTGCATTTCCTGAATCGCGACATTCATGTCGCTTTGTGGTATGCGAGATAAATCTCGCGTTACATTTCAGATACAGAGGACGGGCGCACTCGTGCTTACGGTGACGCCCCCACAAAATCAAGCGCGTATAACGCATCTGCATACCCTGGGTGAACGGATAATGCCCTGCGCCAGTTTTCGACGGCTCCCTTGCCATCGCCTTTGCGATAGAGCGCCCAGCCATGCCAGAGCCAGGCCTCTTCGGACATATCCGTTCGTTGCAGGGCGTAGTCGGTGAGTGCAAGCAGATCATCGTTGCGGTTGGATTGGAAGTTCGCGATGAAGGGTCCGAATTGATAACGGAACATGCGTTGCGGCAGACCGATCTGGCGCGCCTTGTCATATGCGGCGTTGGCTTCATCGTATCGTTCAAAGTAGACGAGGTTGCTTCCCAGGTTGAACCAGGCAAAGGCGTCAGATGGATTTGCGACGGTAGCGGCTTGGGCTGAGACAAGGCTGTTTTGGCAATTCAGGTCTGCGTCCCAGTTTGAGGCGAGCAGTCCTCTCATCTCCTCTTTCTGTTGAGGTAGATACAGGACCAGATATAAGTAGTTGAAGGGTTCCCATTCGGATACCAGTTTTTCATAGGGGACTTTTTGATCGGCTCCGTGGTAGGTATCCTGCACGGTAAAGGTTTGCGTGGCGTCATCGTAACCGGTGAGGAGCAGGTAATGCGCCGCCCAGAGATCGTCGTCGGGCCAGCCGGTGTCTCCCGGGTTGAGAGAGGTGGTGCCTTCGATGATGACGGGATACTTTGCGGCGATGAGGCGTTTGAGGGTATCGATATCGCCGTTCACACGGTAATCGATGTTCAGCCAGCCTGCATAATTACGAACCCAATACGCCAGTTCTTCAGGGTTGACGTTGCGGTCGCCGTTCACGGGTTTGACAACATCTGAAATATCTTTTTGACTGCCTGTCCAGCCGAAGATATGCAACATCATCGACAGCGCCGCAGGACCACAGTTATTTGCGGTTTGTTTTTCGTATGGAGGAGATGTAATGAATGCCTGTTGTGGAAGGGGAACAAGTGTGGGCGTCGCTGGAATGGGAGTTGCAACCACTTCTGCTGTTGGTGTGGACTGAATTGTTGGACTCGCAATGCTTGTCGGTGCAGGTGTGTTGGGAATGGCTGTTGGCACATTCCCAACAGGATGTAATACATTCCTTACATATATTCTTGCAACTTCAAACCGCCACGAGAGGCGATCGTTGACCGCGGGTATTTGAAAAAGAACGATGGCAAACAGGATAAGGATGCCTATACCAGCCAATAGAACCTTGTAGGGAAAACCCTTGCGGCTATCCGCCTTGTGGTCATCCCTGGGTATTTCGGTTTAACATGCGGGAGAGTTTACCAGAGTTGGATGAGCGCAAAATAAAATCTTAACCATGAAAAACACTAGATGGAACAAGGATTAAATCTTCACATCGTCTTCGTGTTCGTTGTGCCACTTCGACAGGCTAAGTGCAAACCTTTGTGGTTAAATTGGTGAATTTTATTTATGTCCCAACAACCCCACTGCCGCGGCAATGGATGGATCGGTATCGAAAGAGAACGTATCCCAAGGTGCGTAAGCTTGAACATCCGGGACGATACCTGTTTCCTCCCAATCAATATCCGAAAATGCAGAATAGAATTTCTCAGAAGCGATCCATAACACAGAACCGTCTTCAAGGTCATATCCATGCAGGAGTTCAACGTTTCCCAGGCTTGTCTCTCCAGTGATCTTTGCACCGCGTGCGTCTCTCAGAATGCCTGCAAAAATCTCCCCGAAGCTGACCGTATCCTTGCTGACCATGACCACCAGCGGAACCGTCTGCGAATTTTGAATGGGCTTCCCATCGATGACCAGCGGACGAGATTCGTCGCGGCTCACGAATTGTCCCAGCCTGCCATCCGTAAAAAAACTAAGGATTGGATAGGCAACCGAACTACTCCCGCCTCCATTCAAACGGACATCCAATATCAAGCCGTCCAGCCTGCCGAAATATTCAACACATCCTCGATCTGTAACGGGAGTGTTTCATCGAAAAAGGATGGGATGAAGATATAACCGATCTTCGAACCATCCGTGGTATTTCCGACCGCGCTTCGATCGGGACATTTCCTTCCACATTGAGGCGGAGCAACATTACATTCCGCGGCGTTTCGCCCGGTGATTTCCCTCGAGAACAACTGCAGAACATTCGGGACCGCGCATCCGACTGCCACCTTCACTCGTGATGGGTAAGCCATCAACAAGCAGGATACTATCATGGCTTTGAATACCGGCATATTCCGCAGGTGAGCCTGGGAAGGTTGAAACAACGGTAAGATCATCCTTTTGCAAATCGGGGAACGCATATATGCCAACGCCTACAAATTTCAACGTCACCTTTCAACTCCGCATCAGTCTGTGCCACTTCTTCTGGCGTGATGAATGCCGAATGATCATCCTGCAATTCGGCAATCATGGACATCATTTCGTGATAGAAGGATTCTGTATCCAAGCCGGCTTCGATTTTAGCCCTGTATCTTAACTCGATCTCGTTCCAGTCCTTTCCGTTATAGTCGGTGTACACATAAACATCTCTAACAATACGCCCAACCCTTGTGAGTATTCGCAGTTGTTCACGTTGAGAAATCTCCGGGTTGGTTTCGGGTTGCGAATTGATTTGTATGGCAGTCTCAGGCGAAAGGGTGGCGACGAGGTGAAGCCGAACATTGAGACGGAATATAGGCAGGTACAAGTGGAGTGGGAGTTGGGGATGGAGAGGCTGTTGGGGTTAGCGTTGGTATCGGAGTCAGGGTCGGCGGGACGACCATCTGCGTAATGTAATTGCAGGACAATAACGATAAGACCAGAAATACAAATAAGATTTTCTTTGTTTTCATGATTACCTTTTACGGTGTCGTTGCGAGCGTTCTTTGCGAAGCAATCTCCTGAGTCACAGAATACTCACTTCATCGCAATCGCTTCGACTACGTTCAGCACAAGGTTATGTACATTCCACTCCCGTTCACACGCTCGAACAATTCAGGGAGCGGTCTGAGATCAGAGACGGGCACAGCCAGATTCTTTGCACGCGTCCGATCATATTGAAAGACGCGTGTGCCGGGCGGAATCGCACTTGCGCGGCGGTTAAATTCCTCACACGTCAGCCAGCCTGCCAGCAAAATGTCCATGCCGTAGACCCAGATATTACTCCAATCCAGCGCGCCGATCAGATATGTTTCACTATGATTTGAACTGTGGATTCCGATACGTGCATCTGGCAAAGATTTACTATGGACATATGCCAATGAAAAAATCCCTCATCCACTTTGACTCTCGTATGGGGTGGAATCTCCACGACGGACGTCCGCATCTCGCGCCCTTCGTCCTGCCCGCCGATCTCGATGACTCGAGTCTGCTCTGATTCAGACTTCAAGACCAACTCCCCAAGCGGATTCCACTCTGTAGGTCTCACCCACGAAATCAGGCATGGCATGGATCAAATAATACGGCTGGTCTTTGTACATGACCTTCCTCAAATCCTCCTGCGACGCGGCAACGAATCCCGATAAAAACACGAAGAGATAAATATCCTTATCCGAATGTCCCTCGCCAGCATTTTGATCGGATGGCACAAGCGCGGGAGCATTCAATACAATTTCAGGGATTTCGTTTCATCTCTGAGATTTGGTCACGATAGCTGATGAGAAACGATTTGATGTCACATCGTCGCCCGCCCAACGAAACATCATAACGATCCGGGTCAGTGAACGGCGTCGCGCCTTTCACATCAAAGGGAATGTTTTGCTACGAAAGATAGCGCCGAAACGCCAACTCCACTGCCACGCCCGCGACAATACGACGAAGACTGTTGTATGGCGAACCACCGATGCGAGTGTATGTGTAAGGCAACGAACGGAGCGCATACGCAATCCCACCTTCGGTCAGGTCACGTGTGTAGGGGAGGTGGATGAAATCGGATGATGAGACCATGGCTTGTTACGAGTTATAGTATTACGTTGAATAAACGGTAAAACGTAATGTGTGAAATATTTTTATGCACTCCAACCTGCATCCGAGAGACGGCGGTCAATATCATATGCAGCGCTGATCAATGCAAGGTGGGTAAACGCCTGTGGGAAATTGCCAAGGTGTTCGCCACGTGGACCGGTCTCTTCGGCATATAAGCCGAGATGATTGGCATAGCCCAACATTTTCTCAAAGTATAAACGGGCTTTCTGTAATTCTCCTGCACGTGAAAGACATTCCACGAACCAGAAACTGCACATGTTGAAAGTGCCTTCCTCGCCTTCCAACCCGTCAGTGGAGTGCCTTCGATCTTGTAACGATAGACCAGCGAATCGTAGACCAGATCTTTTTCACTGCTTTCAAATGAGAGAGCCAACGCCGGTCGGTCGGACTGATAAAGCGAACCAATGGCATCAGAAGACTGGAAGCATCAAGGGCTTTGGAGCCTCGATATTGGACGAAGGCACCGAGTTTGTCATCCCAGAAATTCTCGAAGATGTCGTGATAAATATTGTCGCGGACTTCGCGCCAACGTACAACCGGAGCTGGAAACGAACGCTTCCCCGCAAGACGCAAGGCAGGTCCACAGCCACCCAACTCATCAAGCGCGAATACAGAAAGTGACGTTGTCCGCCGCGAACTTCCCAGATGCCGTTGTCGGGTTGTTCCCAATGGTCACACAGCCAGTTGATCAATCGCGTCAGATTCCGCCACAAATCATGGGAGATGGGTTTGCCATACTTATCGTACATATAGACCGAGTCCATCAGTTCACCATAAATGTCCAATTGAAGCTGGTGCTCAGCGGCATTTCCAATGCGGACAGGTTTGGAACCTTGATAGCCATCCAGATGTGACAACTCAAGTTCCTTGAGATCGTGACTTCCATCCAGCGCATAAACGATTTGAAGTGTTCCATCCGGTCCCAGATCGTTACAACGTTCTTCGATCCATTGCATGAACGCGGCGGCTTCTTCGGTGTATCCCAAACGGATGAAGGCATAGATCGTAAAGGATGCGTCGCGGATCCACGTAAAGCGATAATCCCAATTGCGTTCACCGCCGATCAGTTCTGGCAACCCGAAAGTCGGTGCAGCAAAAATGGGTCCGTGATGCGATGAGGTGAGCAGTTTGAGCATCAGCGCGGAGCGGTTGACCATTTCGCGCCAGCGTCCCCTGTAATTGGATTTGCCGATCCATTCATGCCAATAATTGACCGTATCCTTGAATGCCTGGGAAACGAAATCGGGGGCTGATAAATCGGTTTCGGTCTCTTCTGCATTTTCGAGCACGAAGGAGGCGGACTCGCCGTCAGTGAGAGTGAATTCTCCAACTGCGGCACCATCCTCCTCGTGCAGAGGCACACTCGAACGGAGTCGAAGAACCGTATTATCATCGCCGTTGGATGTGAAGATCGCTTCCTCGTCATGGATTTCGATTTGATGTGTAGCGCGGGCATAATCGAAGGCAGGCCTGCAAACAATGCGATATTTGATCTCACCGCGGACAGTTTTCGCCCGCCTGATCAAGTTGTGCGCTTGTGTCTTCACTTCCATTGGCATGAAGTCGGAGATCTCGGCAACGCCTTGATCGGATAAAAAGCGAAAGAGCAGGACATTGGTATCGGGAATATAAAGCTGTTTCTGATGGGCATCGTCGAGAATTGGCGCAAGGAAAAATAACCGCCCTTTTCATGGTCGAGGATGCGCAGAAAAATGGAGGGAGAGTCGAAGCGTGGAAAACACATGAAATCAACCGACCCGTCCATGCCGACAAGCGCCACTGTATGCAGGTCGCCGATAATGCCATAATTTTCGATGGGTTGATAATTCATAATTCACCTCTTTTTCTTCCCCTTCACTTGTTTATTCTATCTATGGTAACTATATAGCCAAGTATAGCGCATACGCAATCCCGCTTTCAGTGAGGTCGCGTGGTGTAGGGGAGGTAGAGGAGGTTGGTAGATGAGATCATGGAAAATTTCAATAGTCTTAATATCAAAATGATCAATGCTTAGTTTTTTGATCAAGCACTTCGGTTTGAAAAGTGTAAAGTGGTTGATTTGTAATCTCCAACTCTCTAATCGCTGAATTTCTTCTGAAATAGGAATAGTTATCTTTATTAGTTCCTGATTAGAAATGTTTGGGTTGTAAATATTCGTCAAAAAATAAACTTTGAATTTTCTCCATTCACTGCATTGTATTGGCTTTTTGAGCAAAATGTCTTTTGTGATGTTCTTACAAAAGGACCAATCAATATCATCGGTCCACCTTCAAATGATTTCCCCTATTATATTGTCACATAGCATAAACAGCAATTTTCGGTGCATATTTAATGCATCACTCATCGAAATATGCCGCAATATAAGGAATTCTGACCAGTCCAGTAATGGTGAGGATATCCATGATGTCGAAAATTAAATATCTTTGCCATAAATATGACCAATTTATTTGTCTATCTTCATTTCTTTTTCTACTCAGGAATCGTGATCTTCAATTTTGAGCGTAGGATTCGGCGTAAATCTGGATTGTAAATATGGACCGTATATGGTTTATCGTTTTTCTTTCTAAAGTCGTTTTTAGATCCACTCCGCAATTGTTGTCCTCGAAATAGAACCTGTTTTGAATCGATTGATTATCTCCAATGACATCTCATGATACCCATCTTTTTTCTAATAGCTCCTCGATAGTTGACTGGATCAACCAATCTTTAAATCAACTTGTTTCATGATATGCCTCCATAATTATTTAAACTTTACT
>CAVSRF010000055.1:0-76988 GCA_963730175.1 uncultured Chloroflexia bacterium
TGAAAATATGGTTTTTCGACAGTCTTGTTGGGCATCATTGACTCTCTTATTGGAAACGAAACATGGGTGTGAAGAATTACTTAATCGATGGCGTTTCCTGCGCCGGTAAAACTACGGTCTGCGACGAGTTGCAAAGGCGCGGCTACCATGCCATCCATGGCGATGAGGAGTTGGCTTATTGGGGCGATCTAAAAACTGGTGAACCCGTGGATGGTAGCGCTGACGAGCATCGTACTTGGATATGGGACGTTGAGAAGGTCAGAGCCTTAGTGTCCGATCAAAGCCATGTGGCAACATTTTTTTGCGGCGGGTCCAGGAATTCCGACCGTTTCATCGGTTTGTTCGATAAAGTTTTTGTTCTTGAGATCGATCTGGATACGCTGAACCGGCGTCTTGCCGCCCGACCTGAAAACGAGTGGGGAGGAACGGCAAGTGAAGGGGAATCCTTTGCGCGATTACAACATGAGACAAAAGAGGGTCTTCCCGAGAACGCAATCATAATCGATGCAACGGCACCCCTCTCAAGCATCGTGGACACAATTCTTGCCCGCACCATTGCCGCAGGCACAGGTGAAAATGCCAACGACGCCTAATTGACGTCGAATAAGAGGTAAAGACAATGGGTAAGAGAAATTATCTTATCGAGGGAGTCTCTGGCACTGGCAAAACCTCGGTGGCTGAAGAATTACAGCGGCGCGGTTATCACGTCCTCCACGGTGACCGGGAGTTGAAATATCGGGGCGATCCAAAGACAGGGAAACCAGTGAATGAACCTGTCCATAAGAGCGAGAGGGACAGGGCTGTATGGCAACAGGAACATCTACTTTGGGATATAGACAAAGTTAAATCCGTGATCGCTGATCACAGCAAAGCGATCTCTTTCTTCTGCGGTGGTTCGAGAAACTTTTCAAAATTCATAGATTTATTTGACGGCGTTTTTGTTCTTGAGGTCGACGACCTTGATACATTGTATCGGCGGCTTGATGAACGCGTGGCGCAAGACCCAACTGACTGGGGTGGAAAACCAGAGGAAAAGGAACTCGTTGCGCGATTGCATCGAACGAAAGAAGACATACCCAGCGGCGGCATCGTCATAAATGCAACACAGCCACTTATCAACGTCGTGGACGAAATCCTTCGCCATGTTCAAGCTCAGTGAGTCGTATGCAACTTAAAAACTCCCAACATAGCGTACAGCAACCATCTTGATGGTCAAGGCGGTTGCTGTTTTTATTACAACCTCATTCATCAAGCGTTATAATCCCCCCATCGTCGTCGTCAACTGCCAAAGGAGGCACACGTGTCCTTCAAGCTTGTTTACCTGTCACAGCAAGACCCGCAATGGAAGAATGATATCCTCGGCTTTGGTGATCCGGGCGACACCATCGGTTATGTCGGTTGCGCGCTTACCAGTGTATCCATGCTCGTCAGCGGACATGGTTATGCAGAAACTCCAAAGACTCTCAACGAAAAACTTAAAGCCGCAAATGGCTTCGTCAGTTCGGGCATCCGCTGGGAGGTTGTCAGCCAGGTGCATCCGCAGATCACGCTGAAGCAAAATATCTTTTGCGAGACCAGCGACGCTCCGCTCGCGACGATCGATGCCGCGCTCACGGCAGGTCAACCTGTTGTTGTGCGCGTGGATAGTTCACCCGCGGCGGGCTTGCAATGGCATTATGTCTTGATCTACGCCCGCAAAGGGAACGACTACCTCATGCTCGATCCCTGGCCCTACCAGCCCGGCACCGCCAAAGAAGACTTGCTCATGGCGCGCTACAGTCAGGGCAACCCGCTTCAACGTTCGATCCAACAAGTGTTGATCTATCAATGTTCCACCTCAGGCGGGACGATCTCCACACCCACTTCATCCACGACGACGAGTACGCCGCCTCCTTCCACGCCCGCGCCTGCTTCTACACCTTCAAGCGGAGTCTACGCCCGCGTCAAACAAGAGGTGACATGGGGCTTGAACATCCGCTCCAGCACAGATACATCAAGCATGGCAAATGTCGTTGCCAATGCTCCAGCCAATTCTCAATTGCAACTGCTTGATTCAGATGGCGCTTCGAAGATCGGCGTGAACAATGCATGGGTACGTGTCCGCACACAGGATGGCAAGGAGGGTTATGCCGCCGCCTGGTATTTGGATTTGGTCTCAGCCGCGACTCCGCCTGTTGCGACGGTACCAGCTTCAAGTCCAGGTAAAGAGGCGCCTGTATCTACTCCGCCCGCAACCACGACCACATCATCTACACCTGCGACAACTCCATCTACATCTCAACCATCCAATGCGGAAACTTTGAGTTTGAAAGTATCCTCATCAGTGGGTACAGCCGGATTGCGAATGCGGCAATATCCATCGTTGGGCGGCGCGTTGGTGAAGTTATTGCAAGCAGGGACAAACCTCATCGTATTGGAACCTGCCAATAACGCCAAAGCGAAAATCGGTAAAACAGATCAATGGATTTTTGTACGCGAACCCGGCGGACTGCGCGGGTATGTCTCATCACAATATGTAGATTTATCGAAATAGAGACGTTATAATCTTTTTATTGGAATGCGAGGAAAAATGAATAGTGACTTGAAGATCATATCCGAAAAGGTACAAGCCGGCGTGCCGGTCACAGTGTTACATATTGGCGGCTGGCTGGATGCGCAAAGTGAAGGGCAATTGCTCGAAAGTGCGCGTCTCGCTCATGATGATGGAGCGCGTTATCTATTGATAGATATGAGCGACCTTGATACACTCACCAGTGCCGGTATGCGTGCCCTGCAAAAAGTGTATCAGATATTCACGCCCAAGGATGAACAGTTCAAGATCGCCCGTCTTAAATTGTGCAACGCACCGCCACAGATATACAATGTGCTTGGCATCACGGGTTTTTTACAGAACATTCCCATGTATGAAAGTATGGATGCTGCGCTCGAAACATTTGGCAAGGAATAATGGAAGAACACAGGCTCGTCAATAAAACGACGAGCCTGTACCTTTAGTGGAACTTGTCTTGAAGACATGGCATTTCATCAGCCTCCTACCTATGTTTCATACCCAATTCCGCATATTGGATTAGGCTTATTGTCTATAGCACACTCGCAGCCATGGATATCCCCTTCGAGATATTCCACGAATTGTCAGTTGTCTGCAAGTCTTTTTTGATACTTGTTCATATAAAATATAGGGGAACCTGTACGGGGGCTACAGGGCTGATAATAGAATGTTATTTCAACTTCATCCATACTCCATAGTTCTGTCAGTCTCCGCCCTTATCACGCTTATCATATCGATAATTGTTTGGCGGCGTACTGCACCTGGTTCTTTCATTTTAGGAATCATGCTAATGGGTATGTTTATTTGGGGGGTTACCTACACGCTCGTATGGGATGTCGTCCCGTTTGAACTCAAGATTTTCTGGTTGAAAGTCATGTATCTGGGCGTAGTGATGGTGCCAACCCTGTTCCTTGTCTTTACACTGCAGATCACGCACCACGAACACTGGCTTACCTTTTGGAACATGGTTTTGTTATCTGTTCAGCCCATCCTTACATTGTTCATCGTATGGGTGATGCCCCAGTTTATATTTGCATCCATCGAATTGGCAACAAAAAATGGATTTGCCATCCTGCATGTCCATCGCGGCGTCTGGTTTGGGGTCAACGCATATTATTCCTACACGGTCATCCTGTCGGCGTTCTATATATTGTGGAGCAGTTCCCGCCATGCAAAGTCGTTCTTTAGGAGGCAATACCTTCTCATCCTGTTGGGCTCCATCATTCCATTCGTACTCAGTGTTTACACCCAGACAAAATTCGTCGCGCTCAGTGACCTGGACCTTGCGCCCATCTCATTTGGGATATCGGGGATTGTTTACGTCTACGTCATCTTCCGTCACCAATTCATGGATCTAATCCCGGTGGCGCGCGGCCGCCTGATCGAGAACATGAGCGATGGCGTTGTGGTGATCGATAAACAGGGACGCATTATAGATATCAATCCTTCCATGCAGGAATTTTTAGAGGATGAGCCGGATTTTTATATCGGAAAAAATATCTCTGAAGCATTGACCGTATGGAATGAAAACGCGGATAAGTTAATAGGCGAAATGGAAACACAGACCGAGTTGAAGTTTTCCAGTGACCCGTCCCGTTACCTGGATGTACGCGTGACTCCACTACACGACGATGATAACGTAGTGAATGGACGTTTGATCGTGTTCCGTGATATCACAAGCCGCAAGGAAGTGGAAAAAGACTTACGTTATGCAATGGACAGGATGCAGACTCAATTGATCGAGATAGGCATTTTGCAAAGTCAGTTACGTGAGCAAGCCATCCGCGATGCGCTGACCAACTTATTCAACCGCCGTTACCTGGATGAGACACTCGAACGTGAGTTGGCACGTGCTGCGCGCGAACTCTATCCGCTTTGCATTGTGATGATCGATATAGATCATTTCAAGGATGTGAACGATACTCACGGACATGAGGCAGGCGACCTTATCCTGCGCGAACTTGCGGAAAAGGTTACCCAGCAAAGCCGTCAGGGTGATTTCGTCTGCCGGTATGGCGGCGAGGAATTCGTGCTCGTCATGCCAAACATCGATATAGATGTCGCCCACGAACGGGCAGTTGGGTTGAATAAAATGATAGCCTCCCTCAAGGTTCCATATGGAACCTTCACCCTGACAGCAACCGTCTCAATGGGGCTTGCATGGTATCCCACCCATGGTGACACAAAGGAAACACTCCTGCGTGCATCAGACAGGGCGCTATACGCCGCCAAACGCGCAGGGCGGAATTGTGTCTCGGTCTATGGTGACCGTGAAATGGAAGAAGAGTAAGTGTATACGCGTCTCAGTTATATGAAAGCCTGCAATAACGGCCAGTTAACAGACAGATCATATATCCCAACACCCAGCAACAACAATCCACTAATAACATTGATCAAACGGGCACGCATTGCAAATTGACGCGTGATCCAACGTTGTGCCGCACCGGAGAGGAACGAAAGCAGGAGGAGGGGAATGCCAAATCCCATGCCAAACCAGAAGAAGACATTGAGCTGGCTGAACGCTTCCGTAGCTGTGAGTGAAAGCGCAAAGATACTCACCACCAGCGGACCCGAGCAAGGCAGGGCAATGGGACCATATAACAATCCATAAATGAACGCGTTGACAAATGGATGCGAAAGCACAGGCACCTGCACCTGCGGCAGACTCTTGAAAGGATTGATGTTGAGAAGAAGCAGGATGCCAAATAAAATGATGATCGCATCTGCAATGGGGATGATGATGGATAAAACCCTGCCGATCGAAACGGACAGCAAGGCGATGAGCCCACCGAGAGCTATCATCATGGTCAATACACCGGCGAGAACAAAGAATCCCAGGAAATACCTGCTTGCCTTATTTTGTAATCCTTCCTGCCCGCCGCTGATATAGGCAAGGAAGCCGGGATACAAAGGCAATACACAGGGACTGGTCGTTGCCAGCAAGCCAAGTGAGATGGATGTGATGATCGTTTCCATGTTGTCTCCTGATTACAAATCGTCCCGAAGGATTATTTTGGAAAACCTTAGCGATGTGCCCAATCCTTCGGGACGGTTAGACGATGATACAAATATACTACATTGCCTCATCCAAATAAGGTTGAAGCGCCTTTTGAAGATTGTCCGCGCTCTTGATGCCGAACGGCAATGGATGTGCAACACCATGACGGTCAATGATCAACATCGGTGTGGAGGGCGGATTGAGAAACTGACCACCGTACAACGAAGCGATGTCACGTGACACATCATCAGGTGCGACTGCATAATACCAGTCAAAGCCACTCCCTTGTACAAAAGATTTGAGCCGGTCTGCGTCCTCGTTAGGGTCAATATCAAAACCAATGCTTACAAAATCATCGCGCTCGCCAAGCGAAGCATGTAATGCCTTCACCTGTGTCTGTTGCTGGAGACAATTGGAACACCACACAGCCATCGTTTCCACCAACACAACCTTGCCTTTGAGATCATTGATCGTGAAAGATTCACCAGTGTTCACATTGGTCAATGAGGCCGAGAACCACGCGGGGGCTTCCATCATGGCGTCATCTGGCATGGCAGTAGATTCAGTCATCACATCAGGCATGGGAGTGTCGTGTGACATCATCGCATCCTCCGTGGGCGCCATCATTGCATCTTCTGTGGGATGCTCCATCATCGTGTCTTCGGGTTTGTCCATTACATCAGGAGTGGCTTTTGCACCGCAGGCTGTAACGACAAAAGATAACATCACCAATACGGTCAACAGTTTGCTTCCAAATTTCATCAGAGTCTCCTTGTTTTGAGTTGATGAAGTGTAGCAAGCCGCTCTTACAAAACGGCTGTAAAATTATTACAAAAGTATGAACGCAACTGAAAATGAGTAATCGTTTGTTAACGGTAATGAGCCGGTTCATTCGAGTATGATTGGAGAGCCATGAATACAAAGAACATCCTTGTTGTAGAAGATGAAGCCAGCATCGCGGAAGTGGTCAGTCTATACCTCAAACGCGCTGGATATACTGTGCAGATCGCTTCAGATGGAAAACAGGCGATGAACATCTTCGAACGCCAAATGCCGGACTTCGTGATCCTTGACCTGATGCTCCCCGAAATAGACGGTCTCTCTCTCACCCGCTGGCTGCGTGACCGCTCCGATGTGCCGATCATCATGCTGACGGCGCGCCGCGAAGAGATCGACCGCATCGCCGGTCTCGAAATGGGCGCGGACGATTACGTGGTCAAGCCGTTCAGCCCACAAGAGTTGGTGAGTCGAGTTCGGGCTGTGATGCGGCGTCTCGGACGGGAGCAGGTTGAGGCTGAGAATGAACGTGCGCTGTCGTTCGAGGGATTGGTTATTGATCCGATGAGTCGCGTCGTCACAGTCAAAGAATCGAATGTCGAATTAACAGCGAAAGAGTTCGATATGTTGTATCTGCTGGCACAACATCCGAAACAGGTATTTACGCGCGAACAATTGTTGGAGCGCATTTGGGGCGGCGCACAATATATCGATCCCGGCACCGTGACCGTTCATGTGCGGCGACTGCGCGAAAAGATCGAAAATGACGCATCGAAGCCTACGCGGTTGTTGACCGTGTGGGGTGTTGGTTATAAATTCGAACCATGAAAACAACTCTCTCCCAAACATCCATGCCTGCCCGCCTTGTGATCGGCATTCTCATTACCCTTGCCATCTCGCTGGGAATTTTTGCATTGCTTATGTTGCCGCCATTGAAGGAACTTGGATTGATGGCTTTGTATCTGGGCATCACTGCATTGGTCTCTGCACTGGCTGGATACATCGCATATCGCTTTGGGTGGATCAATTTCTCGCCCACCTTACGATGGACATTGCTGGGCGGGTATGCACTTGCAAGCGTCCTTACTTTTCTGAATGTCTGGTTCTCGGCACGAATGATGTTCGCCAGCCCGCATGATCTTTTGCTTGCCATCATCCTGCTTGTTTTTGCAGGCGGCATTGCGATGGTTCTGGGATATTTCCTTTCAAACACAGTGACGGAACGCATCCAGTTGTTGAAGAGTGCGGCAGAAAAATTAGCCAGGGGCGATCTGCAAACCCGCGTCCCTGTGCAGGGACATGATGAAGTAGCCATGCTTGCCAGCTCGTTAATCAAATGGCTCAGCAATTACAAACCGCAGACCAAAAGCAGCGTGACCTCGAAGATATGCGGCGCGACCTGATCGCATGGGTCAGCCACGATCTGCAAACCCCGCTTACCTCCATGCGCGCCATCCTTGAAGCCGTGTCTGATGGCGTGGTGGACGATCCGGCAGAGGTAAAACGTTATCTCAACACGGCGCAACGGGATGTACGCAATCTTTCATCGTTGATCGATGATCTCTTTCAGATGGCGCAACTCGATGCGGGAGGCTTTCCTCTCAACCGTGACAATGCATCGCTCGCTGATCTTGTTTCGGATACGCTTGAAAGCTTTACTGAACTGGCAAAGCAACAGGGAGATCTCGCTCGAAGGAAATGTTGACCCCGATGTTGACCCCGTCCACATGGATACACAAGCCATCGGGCGCGTGTTGAATAACCTTATTGGAAATGCGTTGCGTCACACAACAAAGGGCAGGGTCAGCGTTTGGGTGCGGCGGTCAACACAGGGCGTGGAAGTGACCGTGAGCGATACCGGCGAAGGCATTCGAGCGGAAGACATCCAACATATCTTCGAGCGTTTTTATCGCGGCGAAAAATCCCGCAATCGCGGCACGGGCGGTGCGGGGCTGGGGCTTGCCATCTCGCGCGGCATTGTCCATGCACATGGCGGGGAGATCAAGGTCGAGAGCGAGATCGGCAAAGGCACGCAGTTCACGTTTTATATCCCGTAAACAAGACCCTAAAGGTTTGTAAAACCTTTAGGGTCTATTTAGCTTCACGTAATCTTTTCGTAAGGAAGTTTCTTTAGAATGGGGACATCAAGGAGAATGACCATAATGAAAAAAATTCTATTTGGATTACTCACCTTAATTCTTTTTGGATGTGCTCCACAGACCAATGTTGCATCATCGCAAAGTGAAGCTCAACCACAAGCAATGGAAGAACCCGTTATGCACAAAAGTCGCTTCATTACCGGACCTCGGAGTTGCTCCCGAACTAACGAACGATATCTGGCTGAATGTGGATGCCCCCCTGCGACTCGCCAATTTACGTGGTAAAGTCGTCATCGTTGAAATGTGGACGTTCGCATGTATCAACTGTCAGCATGTCATCCCTTCGTTGAAAGATTGGCACAGCAAATATGCAGACCAGGGTCTCGTCATTATAGGAAATCACTATCCTGAATTTTCCTACGAAGCAGATCTCAATAATGTAAAGGATGCGATTGCCCGTGACGGTATAGAATATGCGGTGGCACAGGATAATGACGGAGCCACATGGAAAGCCTATAAAAATCATTACTGGCCCGCCTTATACTTGATCGATAAACAAGGTCATATCCGTTACGTCCACATCGGTGAAGGACAATACGCCGAAACAGAAAAGAATATAAAGGCTTTACTGGCTGAAGAATATTAATAATCATTGTTGTAGGGGCGAAGCAATGCTTCGCCCCTACCATCACGAAAGAGGTAAACCATGAACAACCCATATAAATCCGTCCCTGTAAAATCATCGGAGATCACACCCTACTCACAATATCTTTCCCGCCGCGACTTTCTCAGAGCCGCAGGGATTGTGACCGGTACCGCGCTTCTAGCGGCGTGCGCGCCGTCAGTGGCTGGAACAGTTGTCCCTGCGAATGATGCGAATGCTCCGTCTGGAGCGGGCATGAAAGATGAGTTGGGTGATCCGGTCAACTCTTTCGATGACATCAGTAACTACAACAACTATTACGAGTTCACCACAGACAAACAAGCCGTTGCACCAATTTCAAAAGATTTCCATCCCAGCCCGTGGTCTGTCCAAGTCTACGGCATGGTCAATAATCCGAAGACCTATGCAATGGAAGACCTGCTGAAAAACTTTACACAGGAGGAACGCATCTACCGCCTGCGTTGTGTCGAAGCCTGGAGCATGGTCATCCCGTGGACAGGTTTCACGCTGGCAAGTTTGCTGAAGGAAGTGGAGCCGACTTCAGATGCGAAGTATGTACGCTTCGAAGCTGTGTATCGCCCCGAGGAAATGCCCGGGCAGAAAAGTCCGTTTTACGAGTGGCCCTATCAGGAAGGGTTGCGTCTCGATGAAGCCATGAATGACCTGACTACTTCTTGCCACAGGTTTATATGGCAAGCCGCTGCCAAACTCGAACGGTGCGCCGATCCGGGTGGTAGTGCCGTGGAAGTATGGCTATAAATCCATCAAGGCGATCACGAAGATCGAGTTGACCGATACACAGCCTGAAACACTCTGGCATGCCGCGGCGCCCAACGAATATGGGTTTTACTCGAATGTGAATCCGAACCATCCGCACCCACGCTGGTCACAGGCAACCGAACGCCGCGTTGGTGATCTGGGACGCCGCCCAACGTTGATGTTCAACGGATATGGTGAACAAGTCGCCCATCTCTACGATGGCATGGACTTGGATAAATATTATTAGAAGCCATCTCGCCCCAGTGGGTGGGAAAATATCATTATGGAACAAAAATGAAAAATCTCTTCAAACGCTTCACCCCTTTACAGATCGCGATGCACATCTATGGCTGGTCTGTGCTGGTGATCCTGATCTACAAATTCTTCACACACGATCTATCTGCCGACCCGGTTCAGTTTTTGGAACGGCGCACGGGACACCATGCCATCGCGTTGCTTATCCTGTCGCTGGCGTGTACCCCTCTTAACACGATTTTCAAATGGAGCGAGTTGCTCAAACGCCGCCGTGCCCTGGGGCTGTATGCGTTCATGTATGCCACCATCCATGTATTGATCTATCTTGATCTCGATTTTGGTCTGGCATGGAGTTTCATACTGCAAAATTTCACGCAGGACCCGCGCCTGATCGTCGGGTTAACCGCCTTCCTGCTTCTTATCCCACTGGCGTGGACATCCTTCGATATTTGGAAGAAGCGTCTCGGTAAGAATTGGAAACGACTGCACAAGGTTGTTTATGCCATTGTCCCGCTTGTTGTTCTGCATTTCGCATGGAATAAAAAGGGCGACATCTTTGCCTTACAGGGAGATATTGCCCTGCCGTTGGCTTATGCGTTGATCGTGATCGTCATGCTCATCTTGCGTATACCGCCCGTACGCAAGACAGTCGCTTCATGGCGTGACCGGGTCCGGCTTCTGTTTCAAAAACGGACTGCGCCAGCTGAAGCAAATTCT
Organism: uncultured Chloroflexia bacterium; assembly: GCA_963730175.1. GTDB lineage: Bacteria > Chloroflexota > Anaerolineae > Anaerolineales > Villigracilaceae > Defluviilinea. The sequence goes on from CAVSRF010000055.1 coordinate 10,818, forward strand.
CACTAATTTTTGTTGTCGTCAAGATGCGAAAAACGCGAAGGGCTTTTTGGAACCCTTCGCGTTTTTGATTCTTTTGGTTACAGGGGCGGGATTACCCCGCCCCTACACATTTAAAATATCCCTTTTAGGAACAACAGCAGTCCGATGATCGCCAGCGGAATTCCAACAATGGCGCCAACAATCGTCAGGCTGACAACGACTCCGACGATTATCAGAACGATACCAAGGATCATTGCCACGAGACGACCGGTCATTTCTACGATCACTGCCACCAATTTCCAGATCGCCGCAAAGGGCCAGAGATACCAGGGAATATGATGTTTTGTTTGAGTTGTCATTTCGACCTCCAAGTTTATAAGGTGACTATCACCTTAAACTACGCTCATTCAACTTTAAAGTAGCAAATTCTTCCCCATGTTATAATGCCGTTCATGCCCACAAAATCAACAAGAGCCAAAAAAGTTGTAGAAGAACCGGTCATCGAACCGGAATTTCTGGATGAACCCATTCAGCCCGAAGAAGAGACCATCACCTTTAAACGCAGTCATTTTTTCTCGGCGTTGGCTGTGTTGTCTTTTTTTGTCGGTCTTTTTCTGGGATATGTGATCTGGGGAACAGGCTTTCTTTGGGGGGACGCAAAAACTTCACAGACGGCGGCGCAGGTTGAAGGTCCAGTTACTGAAGCGCCTGCCACACAACAGCCTAAAGTTACCCGTTACGATATTCCATCTGATGGTTTTTATGCGCTGGGTCCTGCTGATGCTCCGATCACCATCGTGGAGTTCAGCGATTATCAATGCCCGTACTGCCGCCGCTGGCATGATGAAGTCTATCAGCCATTGCTCGCCGCCTACCCGGGCAAGATCAAACTCGTCTATCGTAACCTGCCACTTGACGACCATCCATCCCGATTCGTTATCAGCCGCTGAAGCCGCCATGTGTGCCGGTGAACAAAATGCCTACTGGCCCTATCATGAAAAACTTTTTAGCAGTGATGCGCTGGGCAACAGCGTATATGTACAATATGCGCAGGAGCTTGGGCTGGATATGACTTCATTTCAAGCTTGTATTGATGAACACAAGTACCAAAAAGACATCCAGGCAGACAGCGACTTTGCAATCAACCTGGGTATAAGCTCAACGCCGACATTCTTCATCAACGGACTCGCCGTCATAGGCGCACAACCGCTTGCGGTTTTCCAACAAGTGATCGATAAGGAACTTGCCGGGGAGATTCCGAAATAATTTTTTGACGTAGAGGCATACCATGAAAAAATTTGTTGCAGTGGCAGGAAATATCGGCGTTGGAAAATCCACACTTGTTGAATTGCTTTGTGTCCGCCTGGGCTGGGAGCCGTTTTACGAGCCAGTAACAGAGAACCCTTATCTGGCGGATTTTTACAACGATATGGACACGTGGTCATTCCATTCGCAGGTATTCTTCCTCACACATCGTTTACGCTCACATTACAAACTGGGACAACATCCCAGTTCCGTGGTGCAGGACCGCAGTGTCTATGAGGACGCAGAAATCTTCGCCCAAAACCTTTTCATTCAGGGACACATCAACCAGCGGGATTATCAAACCTACCGTGATCTTTACGAGACGACTTCCCGCCTCCTGCCTCCCCCTGATCTGGTCGTCTATCTAAGAGCCTCTGTCCCCACCCTGATGCATCGCATCTCGAACCGCGGACGTGACTACGAGAAACAGATCCTGCCCGATTACTTGCAAGGGTTGAATAATCTCTACGAACAATGGATCGAAGACTTCACACTTTGCCCGGTGCTGGCTGTCCCTGCCGATGACCTGGATTACGTCTCTCATTCCGGTCACTTGAAACTGATCATCGAAAAGGTACAGGACAAGTTGACCGGCAAGGAAGAGGTTGTCTTCGAGCCGGAAGAGGTCGCCCGCGCCGCCGCGGATGATTGACAAAAAGTAAAACAGAGACCGTCACTAGCAAGTGACGGTCTCTGTTATTTAATTCGCAAACACATCCCATTTGCTATTTATATTTGGAAGAACCCTTTCCCCGAACCATCCAAATTTATCCCAATAGTAATGATTCCAAATATTATTTCCGAACGGCTGACACTCCGCCAGGACAAAATCCTTCGGGAGCGTATCCGCTATGGGACATAACGGTTGTGTATCTCCCTTTTGAGGCGGCGGAGTAACAAGACTTCCGCTTAGCGAATTTTGCAACCCAGGGGTGGGATAGCAGTTTTGGTTCCAATCGTCCAACCCGCCATTATCGGGCAGGCGGCAAAAAGCCTGATCGGGATAATTGACAACGGAATAATTGTAGGCATCCACCAGTTGCCCGTTGGATTTAGCTAAGGCGCACAGCATCGCCGCCATCGCTGAGGAGCAGTCCCGTTTGACTGCCATAGAAAACGATGCGTTCCCCTGGTTTCAGAATTATGGATGGGAGACGATACGGGTCAGACCCGATGTTGGCTTCATCATCCAAAACTATATCCGCTCAAGTTAACATCGACCACGCCATGGTTGAGAAGCTCGATATATTCGTCATTGGTATTAATGACGCCATCATTATTCCAGTCATGTCCCGGGCGGGGAAGAAATTCATTGATGCCAACAAGAGGAGGAGGTGGCGGGAGAGTAGGTGAGGATGTACGAGTAGGTGTACGGATGGTTGTTGAGACTTGATGAGACACACTTTTACTACTGCTTTTATGTGTATTATCGCCAAGATATGTTGCCGTAATTGTCTTTGTACCCGTTGAAGTAATTTTTATAGTGCAAGTCCCCGTGCCAGAAGAATTGAGTGTAATTGGGCAAACTTTACTCAACCCACTCACAGTGATATTCACTTTCGTGCCATTCGGCGATAGGGAAGTACCCGTTACTTTAACACTTACACTGACATTTCCATTTAGCAAAGAGGGATTAGGGGTATGCGCTGTGATCGTGGTCGTGGTCGTGATGAGAGCGTTGGACCAGGATTTCCATCACACATTAGTATAGATGAATAATTTTGAGGATCACTTGGATTGATATTTTGAAAATCAGCGGAATTATCGTTGGTATCCTGACAACCACCCTGTTTGCGCTCATAGCTTTGATTAGGATCAACAACTCCGGGTAATGGAAGTTGAGTGAGGGGAGTACCTTCTTTATAAGCTGAACCTGCACTCATACCTACCTGATCAACGATGGAACCGTCCGGTTTTACAAGCGCAATACCACCATCATTTGCGATCCCTGTGCCACAAGTTAAATTGGCAAGACACGCTGCCGCTATAACTACTTTTGGCAATCAAATAATATTGACCGGAACGGAGAATCATTGAGGCCGGGAATTGTTGCCCGAAGGCTGGTGCCTCCTGTACCATTTGAAGCATTTATTTTCCAACCGCTGATGTCAACCCAATTGGATGTTGGATTGTAGAGTTCAATAAACTCATCATATTCTCCATTTGGACCGACCGTGCGAAATTCACTGATAACTACCCCAAGGTTGGCACATTCGTAGTGCAAACACGTGGCAGTGAGGTTTGCGACAACGGCAGTGTTTGTAAGGTCTATAGCTGTGCCTGTGAGTTTGATGCTAGCAGTGCCCGTAAGGTTTCGCCTCGTAGCAGTTGCTATGGCATCAGCGCAGGTAAGAACAACTGCACTATTGCGTGGATTGGAGTACCTGTTGTGAAATCTGCGTTATTGTCATCTGTATCATCACAACTATTACCATTCACGAGATCGGCTATTGTATTACTTGGTGCGGGTGCAGTCACTTCCTTCAAAAAAATTAGCTGTTCCATATCCAACAAGGTCAATAATACTAGCAAATCTGCCGCAGTACATGGTGTACCACTTCCCATTACATGCCAGTCCAGTTGTTGTGTTAACCAATGCTATTTTTCCATCAGTGCGGACCTATATCTATCGTACCAGTAGCGTCGATTGGTAGTTGGTAACGAATTACTAACTCCACCCCCCGAACCTAACTGCACAAGATAATATTGACCAGGATCGAGAGTTCCATTAAGATTAGTTACATTGGCACTAAACCAAGCTTGAACCCGTTGTCCCGTTTCAGCTATATTGAATAGACCAGCCATCTACAGAAAGAGGGGAATCGCTGGGATTAAAAAGTTCAACATAATCATTAGTATAAGATTGCCCCGGTATTGCCCCCACCTCCATAAACCTGACTAATAACAATATGTGTAACCGCCTGCATCACCGGCGCCGCGTTCACAGGGACTTTTACAATTCCCACCAAACCTGTCAACAGACAGGTGAGCAGGAATGTAAAGAATAGACCGCGGATAAACTGCTTTTGGTATCGCATAAAAGATCAGGGCAAGAGTCGTTGTCAGAACGCTGGAGCAGGCTCAGGGGAATCCGAAGCGTCCCTTACAAGCTATTATAAGCCCCCATGATGTAGAAGTGTCCAGAAAATGTCAGTACTGTCGAGCTAGCGCGGCTCAACGACCAGTTTTATCGCTGTCCGCACCTTGTCGTCAATCGTTACATCTACGAACTCAGGGACACAGACCACATCGATCCCATCATTCTTTAGATAGCCGATTGCCAGCACCAGAGCTTTCACTGATTGATTGACGGCTCCGGCGCCGATCGCTTGCACTTCTGCCCGTTTATGTTCACGGACGACACCCGCAATTGCCCCAGCAACAGCAGATGTACGGGAGTTGGCTGAAACTTTGATCATATCCATGGCGAACCTCCCAGCAATGAAAAGGGGCTGTGTTTAAAAAGATTGTACAAGATTTATCTTTTAGTTTCAAGTCTTTATATAAAGAGGATATGAGAATAGTAATAGTAGTAGGGGGTGTGTATACTGTGGATAGAATCATATAGACCGTATATGTGGGATGAAAACCAACGCATCTCTCTGGATGTAGGGTTGATTCCTGTTCTCTGAAATTGTTGCACCTGTGGATGGATTCAGGATAATTCATCCACAAACTATCCACAGAATGTTGGTTTTTCTCAACAACGGTATATTTTGGCGAAAACAGAGTTCGTTGTCCATATATGGGGGTGAGTTTCGTAGTGAAAGTATCCAGCCCGCCTGACTTGTCCACAAGGGATGCCACTTATCCACAAATAACAGCGTGTTATCCACAAAACGATTGTCTGGACAAACGTTCCTGAAAGGAGGTATCCCCTAAATGTGGTCCCCCCTCGGTACTATTTGTCTGGTTGGGTTGGCAAATCTGTGAAAATAGGCTCGGGCTTTCCAAGTATTGGAGTGGGTTTATCCACAAAAACATCCCAAAAAGCGCCCATTGTAGCCAGTTGCTCGCGAATATTCCAGACTATCAGCGAAGAGTTCCTATAGTTCCTGTTATTTGCCTCCACGCCCAGGGCATTCACTCCCAGCGCGTTGCATAAAAACAAGGCTCTGGGCAGGTGGAATTTTTGAGTTACCAATAATGCACTTTCCACGCCAAATATGGTTTTTGCTCGATAACAGGTGTCGTATGTGCGCCTGCCGGCATAGTCCAAAGTAATGGCTTCGTCTGGAACGCCAAGCAAGAGAGCGTATTGGCGCATGGACTTCCGGTTCGTTGTAATCAAGAAACCGATTATCGCCACTCATCAATAACTTTTCCACTTTGCCATTCAAAATATAACTTAGCCCCGGTTTCCACTCGATCTTGTAGAATGGCTGTTGGGCTCCCGTCGCGGCGCAACCCTGCTCCAAAAATAATAGCAACTCGTTCCTCTGGTGCATCTTCCACTGAGTGGATGCGATTCATTGCATAGAGGGCTGTTATAAGACGAGGCAAGATCAAAGCCAGTAAGCCCAAAATTCCAGCAGTCATGGTGATTTGCCAAATCCATTTTAAGAGATATTTTCGCATAGCGACGATTTTATCGGAAATATCGATGTTTGTATAATCCGAACTTTAATGTAACATTTTTGCTATCATTTTGTCTTATTAGTAGGGCAAATCTTGTTGCCTGCTCTGTAATTGCAATGTTTCTTTCATTAATGTAGTGTCAAAATGGTTAAAAGGTTTCCTGCCTTTGGAAATCATATATTTATTTGGAAAGGAATTCATTATGTTATTCAGTCTCCATGAAAAAGGCCAGGGGCTCGTCGAGTACGCCATTATCCTCGTGCTCGTCGCTGTAGTAGTAATTGTCGTCATGCGCCTGCTTGGGCCGAAAGTCGGCAATACATTCAGCACCATCAATGATTCTTTGTTATAAAGGATATAGGTTGGGCAAAAAGAGACTTTATCCCTGAGAGATAAAGTCTCTTTTTTTCGATTGGAGAGACATTACATACATGTTAGCCTAACAAGCCTGTAAGTGGTTGCACCCTTGCGTATCTTGAATTATTTCAAAAGAGGAATACAATAAGAACAATCTTGAGGATGGTCCTCAGGCTGAAACAAAACATTTATTTAGAAAGGAATTAACATCATGTTATTCGCACCCAAGGAAAAAGGTCAAGGTCTGGTTGAGTACGCGATCATTCTCGCCCTCGTCGCCATCGTTGTAATCGCAGTCATGCGCTTGCTCGGACCCAAGATCGGTAACACCTTCAGCACGATCAACAACTCCCTGCCTTAATCGGTTTGTGAGACCAAACAAAAAGCCCCGTCATATGACGGGGCTTTTTGTTTTAGTTGATGATCAGAATGGGATGAATGTACTTTTTCTGGCGGGGCGAATAGTAGTATGTATTCTACGTATACCGCTTCCGCACTTCTGCACTGAGGAAGTCCATTGCCCATACAACGATCACAATAGCCCAAATTGCTGTGCCTGCCTTTTGATATTCAAGGACATTGATGCGCTGGCTTAGGTAAAAACCAATGCCTCCACCGCCTACAAAACCCAGAATGGTGCTGATGCGGACGTTGATGTCCCAATGGTAAATAATAAAGGAGATGAAATCCGGGATGATCTGCGGAACGACAGCATATCGAACCACTTCCACTGGATTTGCGCCCGTTGCAGAGACCGCCTCGATGGGACCAGCGTCAATGCTTTCAACGGCTTCGGAAAAGAGCTTGCCCAAAGATGCAATTGTGACAACAGTTAATGCCAATACTCCCGCAAAAGCTCCAAAACCTACCCACAACGCAAACACGGTCGCCAAAACCAGGGATTCGTAAGAACGAGTAACGTTCAAAATTGCCCGGACGGTTGTGTAAATTGTGGTTCCCACCCAGTTGCGTCCCATAATGTTGCGCGCTGCCAGAAAACTGATCGGTGCGGCGACAATTGTCCCTGCAGTCGTGGCTAGCAGAGCCATGAAAACAGTCACTATGATGTTATCAAGCACATCGGTCAGCGCCGAGCTGGGGATCCAGCCGCCAACTGGGACCGACGTCTCGACTTGCAGGTGGCTGGGAGTTCCATCTGTCGTGGCATTAATCGGGCGCACCTCGACCTGGGTTGTAAAATTTCCACTCGCGTCAGCCTTGGTCAGCTTGGAGAACAGGCTGTTACCACTTGGCAGGAGCCACTCGATTTTTATATTCTGATCGGGGAGCATACCAACGCCCTGAAGGGTAATGATATCTCCAGGGTTGGCGCATGAGACATTAGGGACAATACGTGGACCTGTATTAGGCAACTGCGTGGGCTGGGCCGAGCCACAGGGAACCGGGAAAACGACATCAAATGTGGTTTCTTGGGTCTTATGCGTAAATAGCTCCGGGTGGATCAGATCACTCAGAATTTTTTGGCTTTTCGGTAAAGATGTGAAAAGTTTGACGGGGTTTATTTCAGTCACACGGTAGCCAGCAACGTATGCAGCTATCGCAAGCAGGGTGAAGAAAATTGTGACAAACCAGCGGCGGATGCTAAAGTTGTGGAAACCCATACTACACCAACCTTGCCCGCAGCTTGGCACTCACAAAATCGAGCACAATCACAATGATGGCTATCGCAATGAAGGAAGAGCCCACTGCTCTGAAATCGCCCTTAATGATCCATTGATAAAGATAGAAACCAATGCCACCGCCGCCAACAAACCCGATGATGGTCGAGGTACGCACATTGATTTCCCAGCGGAACAGGGTAAAGGAAGCAAACGGGGGCACGATTTGTGGAATGACGCCATAGCGCACCATTTGTGCCCAGTTCCCGCCCGTGGCTCGAATGGCTTCCAGCGGTCCCGGGTCGATTCCTTCGATCACCTCCGAGTACAATTTTCCGAGTGCGGCTACAGTGTGCATCGTTATAGCGATCACCCCGGCAAATGGACCCAATCCAACGATGACAACAAAGACAATCGCAATAATCAACGGTTCAATGGAACGCACAATATTGAGGATGGTGCGAATACCAAAATAAATAAATAGTGTGAATGGGTTGCCGCTCATCAAGTTACGCGCAGCCAGGAAACTAATGGCGACTGCGCCTAACGCCCCCAAGGTCGTCGACATCAACGCCAGGAAGAGGGTCTGAACGATTCCATCAACTACGTAGGCACCATTTTTCGAAAGCTCGAAAGCTGCTTGTGGACGAGACTGCGTCAAATAAACACGGTGCTCAAGCGGTATAGTTGGATCTGGAGCTGCCGTGAGAGCGTTGCGAGAGATATGGATGATCGTATCGAGGTTTCCTTGTGAATCGGAGTTCACATAAAGAGGGGTGATGAACCCTTCTCCCAACGGAAGACGGTCTCCAATCGGTGTTGACCATTGGATCAGCGTCGGAGTATCCGGCCACAGTCCGCTGGCTTGTATGGTCAATTCGTCATTCAGTTTGCCGCAGTTCGGGGATATGTTTACCTGGATACCGTTGACCGTATTTGTGGACTGGGGAGGATTTGGTCCGCAGGGGACTTCCACTGGAGCCCAACCCGTATTCTTGATCTCAACCTGGGAAATAAAGTCGGGGTGGAACATAGGGGTAAGGATAGACCTCGCCCGGTTTATATTTTTAGTGAGAGCCGAAAGGTCTATGTCTGTGATCTGCCAGCCAATACCATAACCCATGACCAGGATCATTAAGACGGGGATGAAGGCCGACCTCGCTTTTCCCTGCGCAAGGCTGAACGCATCCCAAACATTCCACAACCACATAATAGCCGGCACCAAGTACCAAGCCGGTACCCTGTACCAGATAATGATCAGGCTGGCAAGGAGCGTACTAAGCAGGACAGTAACACCGCGGTATCGTTGTTGAGCATAGATTTGCCCCACACCCGGGATTAAAAGCGAAAGCAAACCAGCAACGAGAGGCGAACGGTGCACCTTATTGTTGGAAGCAGGATTGTCTGGCATGCTTAACCTTCTTCAACCGCAGTTGCACGCACTTCCTGTGCTTCTTCCCCATAGATCTCTTTAAACTTGGCGCGGTTAATCTCTTTGGGAAGCCCCTCGAAAACCTTAACCCCGTCTTTTAGAGCAATCACACGTGTAGCATAACGGTGGACTAAATCGAGGAAGTGCAGACTGCAAAGTACGGTGATACCTTCCTTGTTTAGTTGTTCCAGGTACTGGAGAATAGAATGTGATAATACCGGGTCGAGGGATGCGACCGGCTCGTCGGCTAGGATCAACTCAGGTTCCTGCATCAGGGTGCGGGCGATACCCACACGTTGCTGCTGCCCACCGGAAAGAGCGTCTGCGCGTTCATTGGCTTTATCCTTGATTCCCATTCGATCCAGCGCCTTGATTGCGCGGTTACGATCTTCTTTGGACCAGATACCCGCCAAGCTAAGCAATGGATTGACATAACCCAGACGCCCCGAGAGCACATTGGTCATCACGCTGCTGCGTTTGACCAGGTTGAATTGTTGAAATACCATCCCAATGTGGCGTCGCAGATGCCGCAGATCGCTAGGTGATGCTTGTGTAATATCAACATCATCTAAAAAAATATGACCTTCAGTCGGATCGATCAGGCGATTGATGCAACGCAACAGGGTTGATTTACCAGAGCCAGAGAGTCCGATAATGACTAGGAATTCGCCGTCATCGACGGAGAAACTTACATCTTTTAGTGCCACTGTTCCGTTGGGATAAATTTTTGTCAGGTGTTCAATCTTTAGCAATGGAGCACCTCTGCTTTGCTGTTAATTTAATTATTGAGGGGAGAGAGGTCTAACCTCTCTCCCCTCAAGTTACAAGCGGTTTAAGTTATTTAACGTACTGGCTGAGATCAATGCCTGAAGCATCCAAGTACGAACGGAATTGATCGTAAGCAGTATCGTCAACTGTCACGAGTCCGCCAATCTGGTACAGGTCATTGAGAGCTGTCTTGCCTTCTTCAGTATCGGCGATCTTCAGCATAGCGGCCGTGATCTGGTCACGCAGATCCTGCGGCATATCCGGCGCATAGGACATATTGTCGTTGGGGATGATAGCCTCAGTCTGGTAAACCACAACTACTTTATCATTTACATCTGCGTGGTCTTTTGCGATGTTGGAGCGTGCATCCACGAAAGTGGCACCATAATCACAAATGCCTCCATCATAAAGTGCCTGCACCGTTTGGGTGTGACCGCCTGTAAAGACAGGATCCGGTATATCAGCGTCAGTCAAGCCAGCCTTCTTCAGGAAGATGAGCGGGATCACGTACCCAGAAGTGGACTCGGGATCGCCAAAGCATGCCTTCTTGCCCTTGAACTGTTCCAGGGTTGTAAGCTCAGCCTCTGTGCCAGGAGTGTCAGCGGCCGGGGTGAAGCCAGCGTCCTTATTGGCAATGAACTGTGAGCCGTAATGATCAGAGCCAAAGCGGTTCGTGATTAGAGCGACTTCCGCATAACCCTTCTGAGATGCAAGGATATAGGCGAATGTGGCCATCCAGCCGATCTGTGCATTTCCGGAACCCATGGCTTCAGTGAGAGCAGCATAGGATGTGGGGACTACACCCTTGAAGGTGAGACCAGTTTCCTTCGAGAGCAGATCCAGAAGTGCCTGACCGCCAGCCGTAATTTCCTGTGATGTACCCGAGGGCTCAAAGGCTACAACGATTGGGTGGTCAGCAGTGCCCATGGCAGGCATGGCGGGTTCTTCGGTGGCATGACAGGTTCTTCAGTCATGGCTGGCATTCCGTCATGGCGGGTTCTTCGGTCATGGCGGTGGGCTTCGGTAGGTGCCGGTGTAGCGGCGGGTGCACAGGCAGAGATTGCCAGTGCTGTTACTGTCAACACAGCAAAGAGCAAATACATTGACTTCTTCATAATTCTTCTCCTCTTGAAATATGGTGGATTTGGGAAAAACTCCCTTACAAAACAGATAATACAGCCTATTGGAAATTTAAACAAGTGACTTTTGACGGAATCACCTGATTGGGTAAACGAACAACCTTATTTTACCCGGCATTTTAGCCAACAAGTTTAAGAAATGGTTATGGCTTATTTAACAAGAGTGGATAGATCCACACCCGACTGATCAACGTATTCGCGAAAGTCATTATAAAAAGCGTCATTAACCGATTGCATTTCCTCGATAGCATAAGCATTTTTGAACGCGGCTCCTCCGGCGTCAGTTTGCATGATGGCAGGGATGGTATTCGCAAACAGGTCACGCATGGATTGCGGCATATTTGTTGAAAAGGCAAAAACACCATAGGGAATGATCTCAGGGATGCGCCATACAACGATCACCTGTTCCATCAGGTCGGGGTAGGCATCTTCCAATGATGGGAACTTGCGCGCATCAATATAAGTTGCGCCGAAATCGCAGATGCCGCCGACATACAATGAGCGGACAACGGTTGGATGTCCCTCCAGGAACGCGGCAGGTCGTGTGAAGACCTGATTCTTGTTCAAAAAGCCGAGAGGAATCACATACCCGGATGCGGATGTCTCATCGCTCCAACAGGGCTTTTTATCGTTAAATTGTGCCAAAGCAATGTTTGCATCGGCTGTGTTTTTTTCAATCAACGGATTGAAATAGGATTTGAATCCACCTTTGCGTGTTGCAATGAATTGGGCTCCATATTTATCGTCCCCCTCTTTTAGAATCGCATATGCGGCGCGTACCAGGTCTTTTTTATAGGCAAGAGCATATGCATAGGGATCGAGCAAGACAATATGTGCATTGCCTTTTTCAATCGCATCGACCAGTCCCGTATAGGAATCGGGGACAATAGTGACGACCGTATATCCCGTTCGTTTTGTCAATTGGCTTGCGATCTCGCGGGCGGCGGTGATCTGTTCGGATGAATTGGCAGAAGGGGGCAGGGCAAGAATCAAGGGATTTTCTGGGCTACCAAGTTCCAGCGTGGAAAGAAGCGGAGCAACCTCCGCTGTGGGAGTCAAAGGGATCGGTGTCTCCGTCGCTGGCTGGGCTAAAGTGATACGCGATAAATTACAGCTCAGCGTCGAGAACATGATCAATAGAATAAAAGTGCAAACTAGGTGTATACGTTTCATTGATTGCTTTGAGATTATAATACGAGCATGAAGAACAATAATCTGGTTCCTTTATTGATATTGGTCGTGATTGGGGTTGGCGCATATTTTATTGTGCAAACTGTACGCAAATCGGCACAAGCCGCCACTGAGCCCTTTCAGCAGGTGAACCAGGCGAACCGCGCATTGCAGACCCAGATGGCAGACTTGTTACACCCAACGCCGACCATCATCCCCGACCCGATAACCTATATCAATGAAATCCGCGCGCTGGCAAGGTTGGAGACGATCCAATACAGCGTTGAAAAAGTAATTACCGGAGAAACAGGCAGCGGCACCTTCCAATCCTTATTCGGTGACAAGATATTATTTGTTGGGCATGGCACGGTTATTGCGGGGATTGATATGGATAAACTGAAGCCTGAAGATATGCATTTCGAAAATGGTGTGCTTACGGTGAATTTACCTCCCGCCGAAGTTTTTGTAGCAACGCTTGATAACGATAAATCCTATGTATATAACCGCGAGACAGGCGTGCTAGCCAAGCCTGACCCAAATCTGGAAACGCTGGTGCGCCAGAAAGCCGAACAAGAAATTCTAAAAGCCGCACTCGAGGATGGCGTTCTCGATCACGCTCAGACAAACGCCGAGGCATACCTCCTCAGATTTTTTGCGGCGCTCGGTTTTCCAAACACGATCTTTGTGCAAGATCAGGGCTAAACACGTTCCGTCCATGACGGATGATCGTATTTTTCTTTGACCAATTCGTCTGCTCTTTTGGATTCGGATTCAGACAACTCTCCCCTCTCAAAACTTAATCCCAATTGCGCTTCGAACGCGTGGATGAAAGCCTCCGCGGCGGTCTCCCAGCTTATCTCTCGCCCCAAAGCGGAATTCTACTGTCGTTGCCCGTTCCAACAACCGTTTCGACGCGTTTTCCCTTGCCAATTCATTTTCAAAAACAAGAGTCTGACAAATACGCGTGAGATCGCCGGTTAGTGGAAGCGATCCATGTTGGAGCACGCCTTCCTTCTTGCGTGCTTGTGCTGAGCCAATTAATTTTTTTCCATCCACTGTAATTTCGTACGTTGAGGGGACTTCAAAGCAAACAGGGTTGGGAGTTGCACTCTCCGTTGCTTTCCCTTCTTTCATTTCAACAGGAACTTCCAATTGTTTCACTGCAAGTAATAAGGCTTGTGCAAGCCGGTTATAACTTTCGAGAACACTGCCTTCGACGCGCGGTTCGTTCGGTGGGGCGATAATGGAATAGGTTAATTCGTCCGTGTGCAGAATTGCGCGCCCGCCCGTTACGCGGCGGACAACTTCCCAGCCGCGTTCTTTGAGACGCGCCATGTCAACATCCGCGAAGGGTTGGGCATGTCCCAGTGAGAGACAGGCTGGGTCCACGCGTACAGCCGCAAGGTCGAAATTGATTCGCCGCGTCCGATATGTTCGAGAATGGATTCGTCGAGAGCCATGTTCCACGCGCCGCGCGCGGGAGGGGTGATGAGTAATCGCCAAGTATCCATATGCCAGCATTGTACTCGGAGTCAACTTATAATATCCTTATGAAATTTGAAGATCATTTTTCTGCACAGTCCGGGCAGTATGCTCAATATCGTCCAAAATATCCTGATGAAATGTATGCTTATCTCGCGTCTATTGCGCCGATACGTTCACTGGTCTGGGATTGCGGAACAGGGAATGGTCAGGCGGCGGTGGGATTGGCGCAATATTTTGATCGGGTATATGCAACCGATGCCAGTGCCGAGCAGATCGCACATGCATATCAGCATGACAAGGTTGAATATCATGTTGAAGGTGCTGAACAGGTTGGGCTTAAATCTGGGAGCGTGGACATGGTCACTGTGGCGCAGGCTGTGCATTGGTTCGACTTTGATAAATTCTATGCTGAGGTAAAACGCGTTCTCAAACCGAATGGGGTGATAGCCGTTTGGACGTATGGTCTGCCGGAAGTATCTCCGCGAGTTGATAAGGCTGTGTATCAGATGTTATTCAGAAACACTATCAGGCTTTTGGCCAGAACGAATTCGTTATATAGAGGAAAATTATCGCACACTTCCATTTCCGTTTGAAGAGATCGTCCCTCCATCATTTGTGATGGAGAGTGAATGGAGTTTGGATCAATTAGTTGGGTTTATGGATAGTTGGTCTGCAACTCAAAAGTATCGCAAACAAAATGGGAAACACCCTGTAGAAGAGATATGGGATGAGCTTTCAAATGATTGGCAGGATGAAAAAGAGAAACGGTTTGTTCGTTGGCAGTTGATTTTCGAATGGGAAAAATAGAGATGCTATGATTAGAAAATCACTCCTGTTAAACGCATAGATTGTGGATATTTTAGAATAAATATGATGATTGTTGTGACCAGATTCGGTGCTTTTGCATTTTATAAGGAGTATGCTAATGAAAAAAACTGTTTATCTTGTACTTTTAGTGTTGCTCATTATATTTAATAAGCGCATGTGGAACATCAAATCCATCTCCTGCATTGCTTGTTCCAGGGGATAAGATTGGTGATATGACGTTATCTGCCCGCCCTGCAGAAAGTATCGAATATTCGATTTTTAATTATTGTGATCCTTTTCTTGCTGAAACGGATGATCCTGTGGTCTTGAAGGAATGCCAAGTTCCTCGATTGGCTTATCTTGTTATTGGATATGGTGAGTCTGCTGGCACGTTCGATGAATTGAACACGAATTGGGAATCAAAAACTTGGGAGTTATATGTTGATGGCTATCGGGTAGATCTTTCGGCATTTGGAACTTTTGACCTTGATTTGGGAGATAAGATACGTGCTTGGAAAGTGACATTGGAGAATATACCCCCTGGGTTGCATAGGCTACGTTATATTATAAAGAGTTCAGATAGTGGGACCGAACCTGATGATGTTACTTGGGAGTTTACTGTGGCAGATCAAGAGGTGGTCGACTTGGCTACTCCAACCCCTGAACCAGAGCATTACCCTGTTCTTACATCAACTATCAATACTGGTCAACATGGATACACATCTGAGAAGGCACAGATCAATTTTCTGTTGTATTTACCTCTAGACTATGGAAAGGATCCCTGGCAGAAATGGCCCTTAATCCTGTTTCTTCACGGTTCTGGTCTAACTGGGGACGATCTCAACAAGCTGAAAATAGGAGAGCTATCAGGCATGTTAGAATACGGGGATGATTTCCCTGCAATTGTTATATCCCCACAACTTTCAGGGGAAGGAGAAAGGCAAGCTTGGTTTCAGGATGAGCCAACCAACGCCTTGTTCACTCTGCTTGATGAAGTGCAAGCAACATATTCTGTTAACTCCAAGCGGATTTATTTGACAGGTTCCAGCCTCGGTGGAGGTGGTGTCTGGACTATTGGTTTACGCTACCCTGACAAGTTTGCAGCGCTGGTACCTGTGATGGGCTTTCATGGTTACCCGTTTAATGTGCCGGATAATATTTGTGACTTGAAGGATGTTCCAATTTGGGCATTTCACGGGATAAATGATGATTTTGTCCCACTTGAGGCAAAATCTGGTTTGGTGGATGCATTAAGGGAATGTGGCGGTGATGTCAAGTTCACAGTATATGACGATGCTGGGCACGACATTTCCCAGCACGTTATTTGAACCCCGCCCTTTATATATGGCTGTTTTCTCAAACCTTAAAGTGACAGATTTAAAAGGAAAGTTATTCAATACATCGTAAATTAAGTTTTTGAAATATTTTGACAAACTCTGGCTGGTCGATGAAAATGGCAGGATAAAAAACAACATGTCCAACTCAGCCCAACCGATCGAGACTATCTCGAAAGCCTAATTCGCCAGGGAGAACAAACCGGCAAAGCCTATCGTCGTGAATTTGCCTTGCGCTGGAATTAGATCGAGGAAAAACCTATACAGAGGTGTCCAAAATGTTGCGAGCGACAATTCCAACCATATCGGGTTGGGCGGCGAAGTACCTTGAAAAGGGATTAGAAGTTCTACAAGATCAACCTCGCTCAGGGCGACCTATCGAAATCGATGGAACACAACGAGCCAAGGTTACAGCGCTGGCATGTAGTACACCGCCAGAAGGGTATGCCCAGTGGAGCTTGCGGCTACTCGCCGATAAAGCCGTGGAACTGGAATACTGCGAACATATTTCCCACACGGAGGTGGGACAGGTGCTCAAAAAAACGAACTGAAGCCACATCTCAAACGCACTTGGTGTATTGGAACGTTAGACAGTCGCTTTCTGGCACGCATGGAACAAATTCTGGAACTCTACGCCATGCCCTACAATCCGTTGTATCCCGTCGTTTGCTATGATGAGCGCCCTTGTTTTTTGACTGGCAATAAGGTTGAACCACTGGCGCTACAAACTGGAAAGGTGCGCAAAGAGCATTATGCCTATGAAAAGTTGGGTTCCTGTTCGTTACTGGCTTCTATTGAACCATTGACGGGCAAACGATTGGCGCAGGTGTATCCGCAACGCACAAAACGAGAATACGCTCTCTTTTGTCAGGCTTTAGCGAACTTGTCAGAAGCCATCAAAATTCGGGTAGTGCAAGACAATTTGAACACACACGACATCAGTGCCTTTTACGAAAATCTACCTGCGGACGAAGCCCTGGCATTGGCGGAACGTTTTGAATTCTACTTCACACCGAAATCCTCCAGTTGGTTGAACATGATCGAGATCGAGTTTTCTGCGTTAGCTCGGCAATGCCTTCATCGTCGTATTCCAACGATCACTCTACTGGAACGAGAAATTCTGACCTTGGTGCAGGAACGTTATTCCAAGCACATCAAAATCAATTGGCAATTCTCTATTCAATCGGCACGCACAAAACTCAACTCACACTATACTGCTGTTCAAACCGATAACAAGAAATTTGCAGAAATCTTAATTTACGATGTAATTCAATTCCTTTTTATAACTCCAGTGCTTTTAATTCTGCTTCGATGACTTGGACAAGTTCTTCGGGTACATCTTCCAATGGTGGTTTGACAGACCATTTTGGTAGTTCATACATTCGATGCAGGAGCGCTTTTAGCATTGGGGGAAAGGGCGGATACTGTTCGAGGATATGTCTTTGTTTGGTAACGCGCGCTTGCGCTTCGGATGCATCTTTTTCCTCTTGCATTAAGTCCCATACTTCTCTTAGATCGGGTGAGATCAGATTGGCGGATGCGGTGATGCAACCTGCGGCTTGATTTTGCATGGCAAGCTGCAGGTAGGAGTCTGTGCCTGTGAGGGTGACAAAATCGGAGCCAAACTTTTCACCCAATGTGCTTGCAAGTGTGGGGTCGTGCGATAAATCCTTGATACCTGCAAACTGCGTGGGAAATGCATCTTTCAAACGGGAAAGCAGTTCAACCGATAAGCCGATTCCGGCGACATTAGGAAAGTGATAACCTAACAAATATTTATCAGAGGGTACAGCTTTTTTGATTACCTCACTGAACCAGTTGAACAAGCCTTCATCGGAAGCGTTTCGAAAATAGTATGGGGGCAATACAACGACACCATCATAACCAAGCTCGAAGGCAAGTTTGGTCAGGTCAATGGTTTCAGAGAGGCTCGGCGTACCTGTGCCCGCCAACAGACGAAAGCCAGGGACAAGTTGACGATAGGCACGCACAGAACGCATCAGTGTTTCGCGCTCGGATGGGGAGAAGGAAGGTCCCTCACCGGTGGTGCCGAAGAATAAGGCTCCATGACAGCCGCGGGATGCGAGAAATGCTAATAGTGCGGGAACAAACTCAAGGTCTAAAGATAGATCGTGTTTCAGCGGTGTTACGGCCGCGGCGTAAACTCCTGCAAGGGGATGTCCTGATGTCATTTTTTCTTCGCTTTCTGTGGTTTGTTTTTGAGGCTGTTCTTTTTCTTGGGCAATGACTTTGTGGCTTCGTCACCGAAGAATGTGCGCGCCGCTTCATCGGGAGGTTGAAGGGGAACGCCTTCTTCGGATGCAAGGTAATGCTGGTGATCCAAAACCCAAAGATATAGATCGCCCTCGGTCTTATCGGGAAATTCCCTGATGATATTCGTATCGCGAATCACGTTGATGACGGGCATATATACTTTTTCATACCAGTCTATGATCGCTTCTTTTTCTGTGATGTCGCGCTTCAGGTCCAGCCCCATGAAGTAATGGTGTACGGCGATATGTTCCAACATGCGGTCGAAGCCATCGGGGATGGTGAGTTTGATGTTGGCGTCTGGCAGTAAAAAGTCAAGGGATGTGCGTTCAAGAAAGTTTAACCTTGTCTTCAAGGATTTCGAGGTCCTCAGTTTTAATATCAGCAGTAATGTTGACGCGCGTGGCGCACTCACGGACTTCAGCGTCGATGTAAACCTGTCCTTGTTTGCGCGCAACGGAAACACGATGGTGTCCATCTACGACAAAGTAGACCTGTCCCACTTTGTATAGAACAACCGGGGGCAGGCTGATATCCTGATAAAAGGCACGGTTGACGCTTTGCCAGCGTTCGGCGAGTTTATCGGTGGCAGGCATGAAGACCCGGTCAAATTCGTGATAGCGGTTCAAACTCCCCGCGATCTGATCCACAAGGACAGTTTGTACGCCCCGATAGATGGGACCGCCAATATGAAGTTTTTCCTTGATCTCCTCGTAGGAGAGCAGGGTTGTAGGTTGACCGGAAAGGGTTGCCCATACGCGGTTCATGAATGCTTTGAAGCGGACTTGTTCAAAATCAGAGCGTGCTTGTTGTGAAATATGTTTATCATCATCCATGATTGGAGTATCCTGTAAATTTTTCTCAGTTATACCGACGCGTCAAATTGAGTTAATGATAAACATCAATAACCTTGTAGGGGAATACATTAATGATCTTTGTCTCTTGCAAAGTTGTTTCTGATAACTCAAGGTTGCGGCGATAAAAATGTGTATGTCCGTGAAAATGGTAGCGCGGCTTTGCGATATGAATGAGCCAATTGATGGCTTTTAGCCCTGTATGCGCATGTGTATCTTCGTCATGAATACCGAGCGGGGGGGAATGTGTAATGAGAATATCCAGCATACGGCCGTGATTAATACGGTTCATCCACAGGCGGGGAAGGAGACGAAATGCCCGCCGATAAGACTCCGACTGGGTATATTGATTCGTCCCGTCGGGGCGGTAACGGATGGACCCGCCCAAGCCGCCGATCAAAAATGTTTTGACACGCGTCAGCTTGAGGTCCATGTTCGAGCCGCCTTCCGCATATGTCAAACAATTGCTTTCGATGTATTTAGGGTCGTGGTTTCCCGGCACATACAATAAGGGTACATTCAAAAGTGTAACGATATTTTCAAGATACCGGTAAGGCAGGTCTCCACACCCAATAATCATTTCAATATCACTGAAATGTCCGCTTTCGCAAAGGCGGTAAAGGCGCTCAATTACTTCGTCGCTCACTGCAAGTATTTTCACGGTTTGGGTATTGTGCCGCAGAATGATGTTCCCGGCAAGGTTGTTTTGAGCCGGATTTGTAAATTAACATGCAAAATTGATAAATAAGTACGTTTGCGTGGTTGTCAAACAATCAACTGCAAACTATAATTCACTGAATAGGAGAAACTCCCTGGAAACAAGAATTTTCCCTGATCTATCAGATGACGACGATGACGGTGAGAAGTCCCCCGTTCAACGTCAACTTCAGGCTGGCGACAAGCTTGTCAATCGTTATTCAATTCAAGAGGTTGTTGGGTTGGGTGGAATGGGGTCCGTATATCGCGCCCGCGATATGCATTTCCCTAATGTGACAAAACTTGTGGCCGTCAAGGAAATGATCAACACGGCGCCAGACCCTCTTGTGCGAGAAACGATCGTTCAGAACTTTGAACGCGAAGCTAACTTGTTGGCTACGCTTAACCATCCCTCTATTCCCCGTATCTACGATTATTTCTCACTTGAAAGTCGTTCCTATCTTGTTTTGGAATTCATCCATGGCAAGGATATGGAAGGTATTATCAGTGATACGAATGGGTTTTTGCCAGAGAGTCAGGTTCTGAGCTGGGCAATCGAATTGTGTGATGTCCTTGATTTTCTACATAAGCACAAACCGGATGCGATCATTTTTCGGGACATGAAACCTTCGAATGTCATGATCAATTCCAATGGTGATGTGATATTGATCGATTTTGGAATTGCCAAAGTTTTTCAATCCGGCGCCAAGGGCACGATGATCGGAACCGAGGGATATTCACCACCTGAACAATATCGCGGCGAAGCTACGCCGATGGCTGATATCTACGCCATGGGCGCCACCATCCATCATGCATTAACCCGTAGGGATCCGCGGCTTGAACCTCCGTTCTCTTTTTCAGAGCGACCGCTTCGCCGAATCAATCCATCCGTTTCTGCCGAGTTGGAGGTGATCGTGAACCGGGCGCTTGAGTATGATCCCGCAAGCCGCTTTCAAACTGCAGCTGAAATGCGGGATGCTCTCATGTCTGTTGCACGGAAGACCGGTGTATTGGTTCGTATGGGAACAGGAACGGGACCGATAAACACAAACGGCATCAAACCGCTGTGGTCTTTTAAGTGTGAAGATGAGATTCGCGGTACGCCAAACATTTTTCAGGGTATTCTATATATTGGCGCCTACGATAATAACCTGTATGCTCTGGACGCGGCTGAGGGAAAATTCCAATGGAAATATCCAACAGATGGCGGTATTGTTTCACGCCCGGCCATGATGGATGGAAATATTTACATCGGTTCGGAAGATAAACGACTCCATGTGGTATCTGCCCGCTCCGGTAAGGTGGTGTGGACATATTACACGGATGGTCCCATCCGTTCGTCTCCTCGTATTGCAGAAGGGCACGTCTTTATTGGCTCAGATGATAGTTACCTGCATGCAGTTAATATCGCTACAGGCCGCATGGTATGGCGGTTTGAAACAGCCGATGCAGTTCGAGCTACTCCATTCGTGATGAACGATATAGTATTTTTTGGTTGTGAATCGGGCGATTATTATGCGGTGAACTTTCGAGGTGAATTGAAATGGAGATTCAGGGCAAAACGCTCTGTGACATCTTCAACGGTCGGGCATGGGCAGGCGATCTTTTTTTCATCGGTGGATAGCACGTTATATGCACTCGATCCAAGTAATGGCTGGGTGCTTTGGCGTTTCCGTTTGGGAAAGGCGTCCATCAGTACGCCTAGTATTGCGGATGATCTTGTTTTTGTAGGCGCATCAGATGGTTTTATTTATGCGGTGGAAGCGAAGACATCAAAGGAAGCCTGGCGTTTTCGCACAGAGCATCAGGTAAATGGTTCGCCGGTAGTGTATAAGGATTCGGTTTACTGCGGCTCTGTAGATGGGAGTCTCTATTGTCTTGAGTATCGTACCGGCCGCCTGCGCTGGAAGTTCGGTACGGAGGGTGCCATTACAGGCACACCATTAATCTATGACGATGTTGTGTATGTTGGCTCAACAGACCACCAGGTTTATGCGCTGCTTGCATGAGAAGGAGTTCATGTGGATAAATTTTTCAATTGGGTATTTGGCAAGCGATCGACTTCTACAAAAACTATTGACACTGCCAATACTGCTCCTCTCACTGAAGAGCAGTTGAAATCCATTGTCAACAATCAAAACCCGCATTTTGATCTTCAACAGTTGATTGCTGCTGGCGGCCAATCCGTTGGAAAGCAACGCGAGCTAAACGAAGACAGTTTGCTAGTTATGACAACGACCATGGCCGGTAATTCAGGGAATCTGCCTTTTGGGTTATATATTATTGCAGATGGTATGGGTGGGCATCAATTTGGAGAGGTTGCCAGTAATGCCGCGATCCGCACGGTTGCGGGGTACATTCTACGAAAGTTCCATCCCTACCTCTTTCAGGTCAAAACCGATACCATGGATGAATCTTTTCAAGAGATCATGCAAGCCGCGGTTAGTGAAGCGCAACGCTCGATCCAACGAGAAGCGCCGGGCAGTGGAACTACGCTAACTGCTGCGTTGGTAGTTGGACAACAAATCACCGTTGCCCATGTGGGCGACAGCCGCGCCTATTTTGTTTATCCAGATGGAAGAATCGAAGCGATCACGCGGGACCATTCGCTTGTACAACGCCTCCAGGAATTGGGACATATCACCCAGGAGGAAGCGGAAAATTATCCGCACCGCAATGTATTGTACCGGGCACTTGGTCAGGGCGAAATTTTGGAGCCTGATATTTTCAACATTGGTTTTCCTCAACCAGGCATCTTAATGCTTTGTAGCGATGGGTTGTGGGGTGTCGTTGCCGAACAGGATCTTGTTCGGGCGGTCAATGAAGCTCCAACCCTTCAACGTGCATGTCAAAACCTTGTCACTGCGGCAAATATTGCCGGTGGGCCCGATAATATAAGTGTGGTCCTTGCTCAATTGATTGGATAATCATGCCCAATAGTAATCAGGATTACTATTCTCTTCTTGGTGTTACACGAAACGCCTCTCAGGAGGAGATTAAGCGCGCTTATTTTCAAGTCGCACAGAAGTTACATCCTGATAAAAATACGGCCGCTGGGGAAACTGAATTGTTCCTTGGCGTGCAACAAGCCTATGAGGCGCTTTCAAACCCTAAACGCCGTGCGCAATATGATGCGACCCTCCCGCCGGAGGAAAAACCCAATTACCCATACGATCAGCAAATTATTTATAGTCGGCCCGCCGTCTTTCAATTGGAAGATCGACAGATGCTTTATATGATTGTCGATTTAGAAACACCTTTGGCTGCCCGGAGCGCGCCATCACCACCATTGAACGTTTGTATTGTGATCGACCGTTCCACTTCCATGCAGGGGGAGAAAATGGATATGGTAAAAGCCACCGCCATCCAGATATTGCGAAACCTGAGACCGCAGGACATTCTAAGTGTAGTGACTTTTAGCGACCGCGCTGAGGTTATCATCCCCGCTGCTTTTCACCAAGAACGCGCTCGCTTGGAGGCGCGTATTCAAATGATTCAGCCTGGGGGTGCAACTGAAATGTTCCAAGGGCTCGACCTGGGCGCTAAGGAAGTGATGCGGAGCATTGATACAAAACGCATCAATCACATTGTTTTGCTTACAGATGGCCATACCTATGGTGATGATCAGGAATGCCTGTCTCTTGCTTCAAAGCTTGCCGAGCGTGGTATTGGTATTAGTGCCATGGGCATTGGCAGGGAATGGAACGACATTTTTCTTGATATACTTGCAAATCGTACTGGTGGAAGCAGTGCATATATTGCCGAGCCGCAAGATATTAAGCGTCTCTTGCTTGAAAAATTCAATGCTCTCGCTCAAACCTATGCAGAGGATGTGATTCTGGAGACTAAGCCAATAGATGGTGTTGAGCTTTCCTATGCTTTCCGCCTGCAGCCGGACCCCGCACCGATTATGGTTGAGGAGTCCCCGCTTCGGCTAGGTCCAATATTGCAAGATACTTCCACTCGCGTGCTTTTTGAATACATTATTCAACCAAAAGCGGTACAATCAGACATGCTTACATTCTTGGATGGCACCTTGAAAGTTTCCATTGGTTCTCTTCCGTTCCCCGTGCCTCCCATGAGGATGTCGCTTCAAAGACCGGTTGTATCAGGTTCGATCGGAAGTGTACCTCCTCCTCCTGAGATTGTTCAGGCGCTTTCACGCCTGATGTTATATCGAATGCAAGAACGTGCGCGCAAGGAAATCGAAAAAGGCGATATTAATAGTGCAACACGTCAACTGCAATCCCTGGCTGCAAATTTGTTGACACAGGGCGAGCGCAGTCTGGCTCATACAATTATGCTTGAAGTAGAAAATCTGCAGAAAAAAAATTCCCTTTCGGATGAAGGAAGCAAGAAAATCAAGTACGGTACACGCGCGTTATTCGTTGCACCGTCAGCACCGTCAAAGAAGGAGATGGTTTCATGATCATATGTTCAAATTGCCAGCATCAAAATGTGTCGGGGGCGGTGTTCTGCGCCGAGTGTGGAGCACAGCTTGATGGCGTTGAAACGCTTACTACACATAATATTTCTGATGAGGAGATCGCACAGGAGCTGAACCAAAAAGAGCCTCGTCCTGAGCCTCCCTCATCCCCCACTAACAGCTGGATATCCCTACACCTGATGGATAGCGGCAAAATCCTTCCGCTTGCCACAAGAAATGAATTTACGCTGGGCCGCTTGAGCGAGGGACAGCCTATCATGCCAGATATTGATTTGACACCCTATCAAGCATATGCTTCTGGCGTATCCCGTTTACATGCCGTGGTCAAACGGGATGTAAATCGTATTTTCGTTATGGACCTCGGTTCATCCAATGGTACCTATTTGAATGGACGCCGTCTCAACCCGCACATGGAAGAGGATCTTAAGCATGGCGATGTTGTTGCGCTTGGCAAGTTGAAGATACAAGTTCTCCTCCGCAACATCTGATTGTTCGATCTTTTTGAAAGGCTAACCCATGGCTTACTCGATCATTCTCCATATTGCCGGTAAATCAGCCATTATTGGCGAGATCGATGAACTTCCAAAGAACTCAGACACGATTATTACTGTCAGCAATCCGCGCTTGCGCGATGGGAAGGATATTCATTACATCGAAGCGAATGTAGTGAAAGTAATCTGGCCCCTTGTAAAGATTACATTGATAGAAATTCTCGAGAGTGAAGAGGAAGAAAATCTGATCGGTTTTGTGAGGGAATAATACATGCCTGAAGAGTTTGACCGCCGGCGCATCCTTGTGGTGGATGATGAAGAGCGTATGGTGCGTTTCATTCGCATGAATTTGGAACATGATGGCTTTCAAGTCGCCGAAGCCTTCAATGGTAAACAAGCCATTCAAAAACTGCGCGACGTAACCCCCGACCTAATTTTGCTGGATGTAATGATGCCCGATATTGATGGTTTCGAAGTATTGGAAACCATCCGTGAGGGCAGTACTGTGCCTGTCATCATGCTCACTGCCAAAGGTGAGGAGGATGATCGTGTACGCGGGCTTGAACTGGGCGCAGACGATTACATTACCAAGCCATTCAGTCCGCGTGAACTGGTCAGCCGTGTCAAGGCTGTCATTCGCCGCACAGAGGGTGCCAGCGGCTCGATGCACGAAATCATCGAAGTGGATGAGCGCCTCAAGATTGATTTCGACCGCCGCGAGGTTTGGTTGGAAGGTAAGCTTGTCAAATTGCGCCCAACCGAATATCGCCTGCTGTATCATCTGGTGCAAAACGCCGGCTGGGTGGTAACACATGACCAAATTCTTGTAAAAGTTTGGGGGTATGAATATCGCGATGAGCCGCATTATGTGCGCCTTTACATCAATTACCTCCGCCAAAAATTGGAGAAAGATCCTGCCAACCCGAAATACATCCTTACCGAACGCGGTGTTGGCTATCGCTTCGTAGATTACAAGCGGCAAAAAGCATAAAAACTCTGACGATTTTTTTATAAACAGCTTGTGTTTTTCTAACACAGGCTTTTTATATTAAAGGCATAAATTTCAGCAACCAAAAGGAGGTCGCTATGTCTAATTTAATTCGTTGGGAGCCTGCTCGTGAGATGATGACTTTGCGAGAGGCAATGGATCACTTGTTCGACGATGCGTTCACCCGCCCGCTCTCCATCAGGGATGGCTGGTCTGTGCCTGCGATAGACATGTACCAGACTGATGATGAGATCGTTGTCAAGGCTTCTCTTCCGGGAGTCAAAGCGGATGAGGTGCAGATCAACATTTCTGGTGAAGTGTTGACCCTCAAAGGTGAGACAAAGCACGAAGAGGAAAAAAAGGATAAAGCCTGGCACATTCGCGAACAGCGATGGGGCGCATTCGAACGGTCTGTTGTCCTGCCGACCGATGTAGTCGCAGATAAGGCAAAGGCTGATTTCGATAACGGCATCCTGACCATCACCCTGCCAAAAGCGGAAGAGGTCAAGCCCAAGGTCATCAGCATCAAGGCGAAGTAATCTGACATCGGGGCGGGTCTAGCACCCGCCCCGATGGATTTAAGCAACGGGGAGAAAAGTTGGATAGATTCCGAAACAGTTTCCGGCTGGGGGCGAAGCGGTTTTTTATCCCATATTACGGGTCATCTTGGGGTAAAATCTAGTTTATGCCAAAGCAACCTGCAAAACAACGAATTATCCTGGTAGACGATCATGAGGTCGTGCGACTGGGATTGAAATCTTTATTGGAACGGCATCCGCAGTTCGATGTGGTCGGTGAAGCGGCCTCAGCACGTGAGGCGATTGAAAAAACTGAACTGTTAAAGCCAGATGTGGTGGTGATGGATATTCGACTGCCAGGTACCTCGGGCATCGAAGCATGTGAACAGATTGTCAATAGTCACCCGAACATCAAGGTCATCATGCTCACTTCGTACGCGGAAGACGAAATGCTGTTTTCCGCCATCCGTGCGGGCGCATCGGGATATGTCCTTAAGCAGATTGGGAGCGATGATCTGGTAAAGGCAATTGAGGCTGTTTCGCGTGGCGAAGCCCTGCTCGACCCGGCGGTGACCCAGCGCGTTTTTCAGGAAGTGCGGCGCGCGGTGAAAGAGGAGGAGGCTTCTGCCTTCCAACACTTGAGCCAGCAGGAAAAGCATGTGCTGTTACTGGTCTCCGAGGGTAAGACAAATCGCGAGATCGCCAAGCAGTTATTCCTTGGTGAAGGCACGGTGCGAAATTACGTTTCGAGTATTCTCTCAAAGTTGAATGTGAATAACCGCGCGGAAGCCGCCGCCTACGCCGTGGAACACAGTTTACGCGAATATATTACAACATAGTTTTTGGGAATGTATACCCGTTCCGGGCATAATATAATTACGGAGTCACGTTCTGTGGCTCCGTTTTTTGTTAAGGAGTGTCCATGCTTTTGCCCACCCAGTTGACAGAAGGAAATATCATTCTTCGCCCGTTTCGTTTCGATGATTCGTTGCAGTTGTATCAAGCTATACGCGAATCATTGACCGACCTCAAACCGTGGATGAGTTGGGTGCATGATGCTTATTCGACAATTGGAGGCAGATAACTTTATACGGATCACACGCGCCCGCTGGGAGGAAAGAAGCCTGTTTGCCTTTGCCATCATCGATGCGAACAATGACGATGTCCTTGGCGGCTGTAGTTTGAGTCATAAACATCCCGTGTATCATTTTTGCAACATGGGTTATTGGGTGCGTTCGTCTCGCCATGGCGAGGGCATTGCCGGACGTTCTGCAAAACTTGCCGCGCGCTTTGGCTTTGAACATGCGGGCATCATCCGCGCGGAGATCGTGATCGCTGAGGGGAATGAAAAAAGTATACGCGTGGCAGAGAAGATCGGTGCACACTATGAAGGGATTTTGTTGAATCGGATGGTGGTGGGGACATCCATTTATAACGCGCACATGTACTCGCTTCTCCCCTCGGACTTTGGGCTGGTCGCACGGCTAAAAAATGATCCACCGGGACGTTGGTTGCATTCAGCCAGGGGGAATCCTTCTCGTTTACACTTTATTTTCCAAGATAAAACCGGTTGAGGGAGGTCGATAGGCTTGATCTCTGCCCACACGGGTATGGATCATTAATTTTCACTTATCGAACTCTTAGAGGGGATTTATTGACAGGACTTGTTCCACCATGTTAATATCTTGGAACTCAAGTAGGGAGTAGCCATGGTGCCCTCGGCGCCATCGATCAGTCGTCAAGACAGAGCCAATGCTCTCGGCTGGTCGTAAGTGTATCCACACAACTGGCGAGACTACCACGTTATGACCGTGGGGTCTCGTTTTTATTACCCGCCGGTTATAATTCAAGAACAAGGAGTAAGAGTTATGTTCGAAGGACAAACCTGGTTATGGATTGCTTTCAATGTGTTCGTATTGGGGATGCTCGCGCTCGACCTGGGGGTATTTCATCGCAAGTCCCATACGGTATCTGGAAAAGAAGCGTTGACCTGGAGTTTGGTGTGGATAACCCTTTCACTGCTATTCAACGCCGTTATCTATTTCTTCTGGGACAGGATGATGCCGGGCAGTAGTTACACTAACGGTGAAGCGGCGCTCGCCTTTTTGACGGGTTACCTGATCGAGAAATCGCTCAGCGTAGATAATATCTTTGTCTTTATCCTGATCTTCTCTTTCTTCGCGGTACCAGCCGCCTATCAGCATCGCGTACTCTTTTGGGGAATTCTTGGAGCGCTTGTGATGCGCGGCGCGTTGATTGCCGTTGGCGCGGCGTTGCTCAAGGAATTTCACTGGATCGTCTACATCTTTGGCGCGTTCCTCATTTTTACAGGAATTCGCATGGCGCTTCACCGGGACGAGGAAATGCATCCAGATCAGAATCCTCTTGTCCGGATTTTCCGAAAGTTGATGCCTGTCACGCAGGAATATGAGGGAGATAAGTTTTTCCTTCGCCGTGCCGGGGCACTTATGGCGACGCCTCTATTTCTCGTATTGTTGATCATTGAAAGCACAGACCTGGTCTTCGCTGTTGACTCGATCCCTGCTATTTTTGCGGTGACTCAGGAACCCTTCATTGTGTACACATCGAATGTGTTCGCCATTTTGGGATTGCGTGCGCTGTATTTTCTGCTGGCAGATGTGGTGGACAAGTTCCAATACCTCAAGCTTGGACTTTCGGCGGTGTTGACCTTTGTGGGTATCAAGATGGTGATTGTGGATCTGTACAAAATCCCTGTTGGCTTGTCGCTTGGTGTTATCGCCGCCATTCTCACGATCTCGATCCTTGCTTCGCTTTGGAAGACCAGGAACTCTGCTTCAACTGAATTGGGCGCGGCAGAATAAATTTCGGTAATGGAATCCAAAAGGAGCGCGGATATTGACATCCGCGCTCCTTTTTATTATGACGTGTTTAGGTTCAGGGTACGGGGGTATCAGCTTGCTCTGGTGTATCGGTCGATGTGGATGACGGGGTCGCGGATGCTGTAGCCGTAGATGTTGCCGTCGGCGATGGTGTGATCGTTGACGTCGCAGTGTTGGTCGGAGTTGGTGTGCGCGTGAAGGTTGGTGTGATCGTGAATGTTGATGATGCAGTAGGCGTTGATGTCAATGTGACAATGGGAAGACTAATGGACCCGATCTGCTCAAGACCGAGCAGGTCATGGCGTATCCAGCCGCCTTCGTATTGACGTAGAGTTGGGTCGCTTTGATTGGGTGCGATCAGGAACCAGGTCTCGTCTGTGTTGAGAGCACGAAAGGTCATGCATGAATCCAGGTCGAGGGGGTCGCCCAATACAGCATATGTGGTGCCGGGACCCGAGCGTACATTGATGTTGCGTACATCAAGCTGGACATTGATACATAACTTCACTGTTTTAAAAGTCTGTTTTGTGGGAGGTACGGTTGATGTCAGTTTAGTTGGTGTGATGGTGGTTTCAACTGTGTTGGTGGGCGACGAGGTGGCGGTTGGAGCTCGGGCGTGGCGGATGATGTTGGCGACGTGGCAAGCGTAGGCGTAGTGGTAGGCGTCTCTTCGGGTGGATTCGTTTTTGGAATTAAGATAAAAGCCAGCAGGAGGAAAAGTCCAATGATGGTGGGAATCCCATATTTGCGAAACGATGGGGAGAGAAGCGCTTTTTTATAGGGAGCGACAACCGGTGGCGTGCCTGTGAAGCCGAGCGGGGTGAGGAGTTTTTTGAAGTTGTCGGTGTATTCGCCAGTTGTGAAGTTAACGAAGTTGATTGTATTCAGTGCGAAGGGCACGCTGGTTGGCGTGAGCATAATGGGGATGATTTTTTTTCGCAGGGAGAGCGCCTGGGTGTACTCCTTGCGCACCCATTCTGATTCGACGGAGCTGGGTGTGATGACGACGATAACGAACTGGCTGGAGGAGATCGCCTCTGGGATGGTGTTGACCCAATCGTCGCCGCCTTGCAGGTCAGTGATATCCCACCAGGCGTTATAGCCAGCGCTTTCAAGGTCGCCTGCCAGCTTGCGGACGAAATCCATGTCTTTGCGTGAATAGCTGATGAATATCTTCGACATAATATCCCAACGTTGCAAATCTCAATTGTGTTCCGCATTTGCATTGAGATTCGGACAATGACATAATACCATCCCTGTATGGATTTTGGTATCTTGTTGCTTTAGGGAATTTTGAGAATCTCCCGCACAATGGGACGCAAGCCGCTGAAGAAGAATTCGACGGCGATGACCATGACGATCAAGCCCATCAGGCGAAGCATGACCTTGTTTCCGTTGTCACCAATGAGGTGTACTACTTGTTTTGACCCAAGTAGAAGCAGACAGGTGATCGCGATGATCAGAAAAACGGACCCTAATACA
The DNA here is from genome assembly GCA_963730175.1 of uncultured Chloroflexia bacterium. Taxonomy (GTDB): domain Bacteria; phylum Chloroflexota; class Anaerolineae; order Anaerolineales; family Villigracilaceae; genus Defluviilinea. Next base: position 41,399 of record CAVSRF010000055.1, read on the forward strand.
ACGCCTGCTTCGAGAGGGGATTTTGCCTGGTTCATCAGGATGATGGCGGTGGCGATGGCGCCGGGTCCGCAGATCACGGGGATGCCCAGCGGGGTCAATGCAATGTCGTTCATGTATTCGTGTGTGGGCTCGTCATCATATTGTGTACGAGTCAAACGGGCTTGGAGCATTTCATAGCCCATGAGGAAGAAGATGATACCTCCCACGATCCGCAGGCTGTCGGTGGAAATGCCGAAGAAGCGAAAGATCCATTGACCGGTGAGCGCAAAGGCGAGCAGAATAAGAAAAGCGATGATCGAGGCACGTAACGCTACACGTCGTGATTCCTGAGGGTTGAGCCTTGCTGTCATGGCGGTGTATACAGGGATCACCCCGATCGGGTTGACCATGGTGAAGAGCGAAACGAAACTGAACAAGGCAAACTGGAATAAAGGGGAGGCAGACATTCTTTCTCCTTTGGGTATGTGAGTTTACAGACTGGATTTGATTGTACGTGATTATCCTCTGTCCAAAACTTCTTACAATTCTCTTATTTCCTATCCCTTGACGCATCCTTAATTTGCGCATAAAGTTAAGCAAACTTAACTAAAAAGAAGGCTTAACTATGACGAAGGCTGTCCAGTTTACTCAGTCCATCCGTTCGTGGATGGATATTTTTATGCACCGCTCCATGCGTGGATGGGGTCTATTTGCCAAGTCCACGGGACTTTCCATGCCGCAATTCAGTACCATGATGCAGTTGCATTATCGAGGTGCCTGTGGCATGTCTGAGATCAGCGAACGATTCGAGGTCTCTCCCGCGGCGGCGAGTCAGCTTGTGGATAAACTCGTGCATAGCGGTTTCATTACACGCGAGGAAGATCCGCATGACCGGCGTGCAAAACTGTTGAAACTCTCCGATAAAGGCGAGGAATTATTAAGCAGGGAATTGAGGAACGTTATCGTTGGATGGATCAACTGGCTGAAAAGTTGACCGATGAAGAACGCGTTCAGATCAGTGAAGCGCTCAATATTTTGACGCAAAGCCGCAGAAGCTTGGAAGCGAACCTATCCAACACATCGCTTAGTTCCCCAATTACTTCACATTCAATTCACAGGAAAACCGTACACTTTATCCATTCGTAATTTATTTTGAAAGGAACTTTATGCAAGCCACTACATCTCGACCCATGTCCCACGTTGGCGGGAAACGCCCCAGCTCTCATTCAATGAGCCGCGCGGTCAAATACTTAACGCACTACAAGCGCGAAGCCGCATTGCCATATGTTTTCCTGCTGATCGCCACGTTGGCGCAATTGGCAGTCCCGAATTTGATCCGCCGCATCCTCGACGCGGTTACGAGCGGTTATGTAGCTAATCAGGTTTTACAGGCTCTTAAACAAATTCCATCTCAGTTTATCGGTACTGCCCTACCAAAAATTCTCAGTACTTTAAACTATCCATCCACCTGGACACAGGACCAACTGGTTGTCCAGTTGAATGCAAACCTGGACAATGCGCCTCGATCCCTCCTTTGGGCTGTTGCCGCCATTGTCGTCTTTGCCGCGATACGCGGCATCTTTGCCTTCCTGCAAGCGTACTGGGCGGAGAAGAATTCGCAATCCGTGGCATATGACCTTCGCAACGACCTGTATTCGAAGATCCAAAATTTATCCTTCTCGTATCACGATAAGAACCAGACGGGTCAGTTGATGATCCGCGCCACAGATGACATAGAGAAAGTGCGCTTGTTCATTGGTCAGGGTTTGTTACAACTTGTCGGCGCGATCATCCTGCTCACCGGAACGATCATCATCCTGTTCTCGACCAACGCAACTCTCGCATGGACAACCATGCCCATCCTGCCGCTGGCACTAGTGCTGTTCATGTTCTTTGGTTCCACTGCCCAACCTCTGTTCAGAAAGGTACAGATCAAACTGTCCACGTTGAATACCATTCTTCAGGAAAACCTGGCGGGCATCAAAGTGATTCAGGCATTCACGCGCGAAAAAGAACAACAGGTTAAATTCCGTGCTTCGGCAGACGATTTGATGGGACAGGCCATCTCGGTTGCAAAACTCTTCACTTTCCTCTTTCCTCTTATCTTTATGATCGCCAATCTCGGTCAAGCCGCCATCCTTTACGTGGGCGGCAAACAGATCATCAGTGGACTATTGACCCTTGGGGAATGGCAGGAATTTTCACTCTATTTGATCTATCTGTTCTTCCCGGTGGCACAACTTGGATTCATCATCACGCAATTTGGACAAGCCGCCGCCTCCGCAGACCGCATCTTCGAGATCCTGGACGCGAAATCTGACATCGTGGATAAACCGACGCCATGATCTGCCTTCCGTAAAGGGCGAAGTCAAATTCGAGAATGTGACTTTCCGCTATTTCAGTGGCGGCGAGCCCGTCCTTGACCATGTAACATTTGAAGCCAGACCCGGCGAACGGATCGCCCTTCTCGGTGCGACCGGTTCCGGTAAGAGCACCATCATCAATCTCCTGCCGCGTTTCTATGATCCCACCGAAGGTGTGATTACGATTGATGGTCACGACCTGCGTGATATCAAGGTCGATTCGTTACGCAGGCAGATCGGCATTGTCTTGCAGGAAACAACTCTTTTCAGCGGGACCATCCGCGAGAACATCGCATTCGGCAAGCCGGATGCAAATGACGAGGAAATTATTGCCGCGGCAAAAGCCGCACAGGCGCATGATTTCATCACCTCCTTCCCGGAGGGATACGACACACACGTTGGTGAACGCGGCACCACACTCTCGGGCGGACAAAAACAGCGCGTCGCCATAGCCCGCGCCCTGCTTCTCAACCCGCGCATTCTCATCCTCGACAACTCGACCTCCAGCGTGGATTTGCAGACCGAGTTGCTCATTCAAGCCGCGCTCGATAAACTGATGGAAAACCGTACCTCATTCGTCATTGCACAGCGTATCAGCACCGTGATGAGTGCGGACAAAATACTGGTACTTGATAAAGGCAGGGTCGTTGCCCAGGGTAAACACGCAGACCTGATGGAAAATGAACCGATCTATGCCGAAATTTACAACTCACAAATATTGGCTTATGAAGCTGAACATTCCCAGACTTCAGAAGCCTCGAAGGAAGGTGCACTATGATGGGTGGACCCGGCCGTTTCGGCAACATAATGAACCAGGAGACGATGAAACCTCGCAGCCTGGGAAATACCCTGGGTCGTCTTGTCGGATACTTCGGACGTTTCTGGCCCGTTGTTTTCATGGCTGTTCTATTTGTAGTGGTCTCAACCTGGACCCAGGTCACAACCCCTGAACTGACCGGACAGGCTACAGATTGTTTCCTCGTTCCTCTCGGAGCGAATAGCAGTTTCGGCGGTGCCTTTTCAGGGGCGAGCACGCAAGCCGCTCAATCCGAATCAGCCTGCTGGATGGTCGCTGATCCGTCCACGCTCCATGGCACGCAATGGATCGTTGCCAGCGCTTATCGTTTCGGCGGATATATCCCGCAAGCGTTGGCATCCATGACCAATGATGACCGTATCGCTGGATCTGGTGCGGCTGATCGTAATGGTGGTTATCCTGTTCGTGATGAGTTCCCTGCTTACCGGTATGACCTTCTTTAGCATGTCGTGGTCGGGTCAGCATGTATTGCGCGCTCTGCGTGTGGAAGTGTTCGAACGCCTGCACCAACTCTCGCTTAGCTATTACTCGGTGAACGAAGCCGGTGATTTGATGAGCCGCATCACCAACGATACGAGCGCCATCGAACAGGCGATCTCCTTCGCACTGGTCAACGTGTTCAGCGGCATCCTGCTTCTCGTTTGGGTGGCATATAGTATGTTCACATCCAATGCGCCGTTCGCATTGCTCTCGCTGGCAGTTTCGCCGCTAATGTTCCTTGCCACGCTGTACTTCTCGGACCAGGCGCGCAAAGCCTTCCGCAAGAGCCGCAAGGAGATCGGTAACGTCAACGCGGAGTTGCAGGAAAGTATCGCCGCTGTGCGTGAAGTACAGGCGTTCAGCCGCGCGGATGAAAACATCGAAAATTTCAAGGTGGTCAATGCCGCCAACCGTGATGCCAATATCCGCGCAGTTGCCTTTACATCTGCTCTCTCCCCAACATTGGAAGCGCTCGGTTATGTGGCATTAGCCATCGTGACCGGGGTGGGCGGCTGGTACATGCTCAAGGGACAGACCCTGCTCGGTACCACCGTGACCTTTGGTCTGGTCGTGACCTTTCTGGCTTATGTCCAACGCTTCAACCAGCCCATTCAACAGATCGCCATATTGTGGACGAATATCCAGAATGCCGTTGCAGGTGCAGAACGTATCTTTGGTCTGCTCGATGAAAAACCGGCGGTCCAGGAAAAGCCCGGTGCAAAAGCCATGAGTGAGATCAAAGGCAAAGTGGAATTCAACGAAGTCTCGCACGAATATGAAGATGGCGTGCCTGTCTTGAAGAACGTTACCTTCACTGCCGAACCGGGACAGACCATCGCGATTGTGGGTCCCACAGGCGTGGGTAAGACCACCATCATCAATCTCCTGCCGCGTTTTTATGATGTAACGCACGGCTCGGTCAAGATCGATGGTGTGGATGTCCGCGACGTGACCATTGAATCTCTGCGTAAGCAAATCGGTATCGTGTTGCAGGATACATTCCTGTTCAGCACCACCGTGATGGAAAACGTCCGCTTTGGTAAACCGGACGCGACGGATGAAGAAGTGATGGCGGCAATCAAGCTTGCCAATGCAGATTTGTTCATCGAACGTTTACCGGAGAAGTATCAGACCGTTTTGGGTGAACGCGGTTCGGGTCTTTCTCAGGGACAGCGGCAACTGCTTTCGATCGCACGCGCGGCGCTGTCAGACCCGAAGATATTAATTTTGGACGAAGCCACCTCCTCGGTCGATACAAGGACCGAGCGTCTCATCCAGAAAGCTTTCGACATCCTGCTCAAGGGACGTACTTCCATCGTCATTGCCCATCGTCTATCCACCATCGTCAACGCAGACCAGATCCTTGTGCTTGAACACGGTCAGTTGATCGAACGAGGCAGGCATGACGAGTTGATGTCCAAACAGGGCTTTTACTACAACCTGTACATGAGTCAGTTCAAAAAACAGGAAGAGATGGAAGTCGCTTAACTGGGTGGTCGAGTGCGAAGGTGTTGAACCACATAGATAAAAGAAGGCTCCCATTTTTGCGGAGCCTTCTTTTATTCGATCTTTGCTTTTCAATGTGCCGCGATATACGTCAACGATGATCTTTCGGGAAACTCCAGCGGAAGCACATCCACCAGTTCGTAATCACGCGAACCGATGCCGAGTTTCTCACCATACTCTGTGACTTTATACGGGTCTTTATAAGGACCATGTAGCCAGCGGAAGGGATGTCCCTCACGGGTGTGGACTTCCATTGTGGTCGGGATGTTCTCTTCGATCAATTTCGTTTTGGCAATAACATCCAGCGTGGCTTTATCCAGTGCCACGATATCGTCCGAACCGAAGACGCCTGCATCCGGCAAAATGGGCATGGACGTGAACCCGAAACAGTCGCAGACCGGGGTCATGTGTGTGGCGAGGTTGAGGTGCACCACTTTGCTCGGCGCAAACGTCGAAAGGACGATATCCACCGCGATGGCACAGGCTTCCTGGAAAGTGTGGAAGTTGACTGGCTGTATCTTCAAACTACCTTCCGGTGCCACTTTGAGGCAACGTCCGCATTGATTGCATTCCTCGAAGTGCATGTGGAGTTGCTTTGGATCATCCTTGTCGATCACCACGCCGTTATGTGGACAGGTATCCACAATCTTTTGCATCAGACTTTTATCAGGACACTTTTCGGGGAACCAGTATTGGTCATAGTGCATGGCATCATGCATTGCACCGCGTGAATTCCCTGCAAGACAACCCAACGCCAGATTTTCTGAACGCCGCGCCGAACCCACAACTGGGATGTCCCTTTACGTGGGCGAAGTTGACCATGAAGCTCGAGTCCTGGACCAAGCCGGAGATCTTCCATTTTTGGATGTTCTTATATGGGCGTTCATGCTCGTAGAAATATTTTTCATCGGGTCCCGTGGCAGGATACACAGGACAGCCGATCACCTCCGACGTGTACCCGTGCGTTTCAGCCCCCGCCGTGTCCCAATTCACGTCCACTACAAATGGCTTTCCGCCTCCGTCCTTGATGGCTTGCACAACGCGCCTGACGAACACCGGATGGACGGTCAGTAGACCATGTTGTTGCCGGTGTGCATCTTGATGACAACGGTCTCATCTTTCATGCGGTCACGCAGGTGAAGCTGGTCAAGTATCAAATCCAGTTTGGCTGGCAACGTTTCTTTTGCTTCGAGCCGCGCCTGATGCGCAGTGCCGAAAAATACTTTTGATGGCATGGCATGTTCCCTTTCATCTATTGATCGTCTTAGAGTCTAGCACGTGCGGGGTTTCCATAGTACTGACACCTGACACCTAAAACCCGACACACGACACTCCAATTATGGTATCCTTGCACCAACTTACCCAATGGAGTGCATTGTATGTACGTAGCCATCGAAGGGGTTATCGGAGTAGGTAAGACCACTCTCGCCCGCCTTCTTCAACCCTTATTTGAAGCCGAAATTCTTTTGGAAGTTTTTGAGGAGAATCCATTCCTCTCCGATTTCTATGGCGACCGCGAACGCTATGCATTCCAGACACAAATATTCTTTCTACTAAGCCGTTACCATCAACAACGCCGCACTGTACACGAGATCGTCGCCACCGGAAAAAATCTCTTTGCCGATTACACCTTCGCAAAAGATGCGCTCTTTGCGCAGATCAATCTTCAAGGTGATGAACTCGATATGTATTACAAGGTGCACGAAGCCCTCGCCGAAAAAATTCAAAAGCCCGACCTGCTTGTTTATTTGCAAGCCACCACAGACACATTGATGCAGCGCATTGCCCTGCGTGACCGTCCCTATGAACGGCAAATGGAGCGTTCGTATATCAACGACCTCAACATTGCGTATGAGGAATTCTTCTCGAAGCCATTTGACCATACACCGGTTTTAATTATCGACTCGAACAACTTGAACGTGATCCAGAAGCCTGAAGATTTGAAACTGGTGGAGAACCGCATCAGACAAAGCCTGAGCCTGCCTCCGTTTCAACAGGCATTGCCTTTAAACTGACATTGATCATGCAAATAATACAGCGCAAACAATCCCGAAGGGATGGCAAGATTTTAGATGGCATGGATTGGCGCAATAATCCCGAAGGGATGATATGATTCAACTATGTCACCCTTTCAGGGTTGGAAATTTAGACAAAAAATTAATCTATAAAAATTTCACTCCTTCGGAGTTATAAGTCTTGCAAACGGATAATGCGAAATGGGCAAATAGAAGGAAACATTTATGCGAGTCACACGTGAATCACTCATAAAAATCGCCAAAGAGACCGCGCAGGAACATGCCTTCAACGACCACGACATCATCGCCGTGTATCTGACCGGTTCTCTCGTGACCGATGAAGTGGACCCCATGCTCGGCGGCACTGCCGATATTGACATCATCTTTGTACACAAAGAGGAACCCAAACACAGACGCGAGTTCGTCAGGTTGACTCCCGATTTTCATGTGGACATCAGTCACCGTGCAAAATCGGAGTTCAAGCGACCGCGCGAGTTGCGCATGGACCCGTGGCTGGGATGGGAAATGTACGACCCCAAACTTCTCTTCGAGCGCGAGAAGTTTTTCGAGTTCGTGCAGGCGGGTTTGCGCGCGGGATTCGAATTCAATGCGCCTCCGCTTGCATTACAACGATCACGTTCCCTGCTCGCACATGGACGCCAGATCTGGCGCGACCTGCTTGAGATCAATGACGCTGTTAAGCCGAGCGATGTGTTGCAGTATATGAAGTCGCTCTATCACGCGGTCAACGCGGTGGCAGAGTTGTCGGGTCCGCCTTTGCAGGAGAGACGTCTGATGCTGGAATTTGCCTCTCGGGCAGAAGCCGCCCAACGTCCGGGCATGGAGGCGGCGCTCATCGGTCTGTTGGGCGCGTCCGAATTGGACGGTCCCACCATCCAATCATGGCTGCCCGATTGGAAACTGGCATTTGAATCCGCGATGGAAAGCAGCCGTGTCGATCCGCGTATCCATCAGGCGCGTGTAAATTATTATGAGAAGGCGATACTGGCGATGCTTGGAAGCGACAAGCCGCGTGCCGCGCTGTGGTCGTTGTTGCAAACATGGACGCTTGCCGTGGAGGTGCTGCCGGATATGGCAGGCAACCCGTGGCGTGCGGCATGTGGTCAACTCGGTTTGACAGCGGCGGGAATCGAAGAACGTGTGGATGCGCTCGATCATTTTCTCGATGAAGTGGAAGCCCTGCTCGATGAACTTGCCGAGCAATATGGTTTGGAAACTTCGACGAGTATCTAAATTTGGTATGTCATTCTGAGCGACTGAAAGCGAGCGAAGAATCTCTAATGCAACGAGCGAGATTCTTCGCTACGCTCAGAGTGACACAGATAGGTGAATATGACCCGAGATGAAGCTTTAGCCCTTGTACGTGAATATGTAAAGAATGAAGGCTTGGTGCGCCACATGCTTTCGGTGGAAGCCGCCATGCGTTTCTACGCCGAGAAGTTTGGCGAGGATGTGGAACGCTGGGGGCTGATCGGTCTGCTCCACGACTTTGATTGGGAAATTCATCCGACCCTTGAAGAGCATCCACAAGATGGCGCGCCGATGTTGCGCGAGCGCGGCGTCAGCGAAGATATCATTCAGGATATTTTGAGTCATGCCGATCATTTGAATATGCCGCGCGATACGATGGTACGTAAAGCCATCTGCTGCCTGTGACGAGATCACAGGCTTGGTCACCGCCGTGGCGTTGGTGCGTCCCTCGCGTTCGTTGTACGACCTTGAACCCTCGTCCGTCAAAAAGAAATGGAAGGACAAAGCCTTTGCCGCGGGCACCTCCCGCGATGAGATGGCTCACGCCGCGCAGGAATTTGGAATCGAACTTTGGGAGCACGTGGGCAACGTGATACAAGCCATGCGCCGCATCGCCCCCGAACTAGGTCTGGAAGGAAATATTCAAAAACAATGATGAACCGAAAAAAGAACCTTGTCCCTACCCTGACCATCATAGTCCTTATGATGGTTTTATTATCGTGCACTCCCGCCACATTCACACCTGAACCGCCAATTGCCTTTACCCCGCCGGCAGGATACACACCCACGATCTTCGACATCAATGTCCAATCACCCGCTTCACAGGAACGGCTGGACGATTCGCGTCCCAACATCATCGTCATTATGACCGATGACCAGCCATTCCACACGGTTGCCTACATGCCAACGTTGATGAATGAAGTAATACCCAATAGCGTTAACTTTACGAACGGCTTTGTGACCACGCCGCTGTGTTGTCCGAGCCGCGTCAGCATCCTGACGGGTGAATATGTGCACAACCATAAAGTGTATACCGACCGGATGCCCATGGGCGGCGCGCCGAAATTCAACGACACCTCCTCCATTGCCACATGGATGAAGGATGCCGGATACACTACGGCATATTATGGAAAATATTTGAATGGGTATGACAGCCTCACCCCTGACGGATATATCCCTCCGGGTTGGGATCAGTGGGGCGCTTTTTGGGGCAACCGGCTGGAGAACACCACCAATGAAGATGTGGGCAGTCTTCAGTATTACTTCAATTTCAGTCTGGCAGAAAACGGAAAGATCGTTCAATACCCGCGCAGTAAAGCCAATTTTGGCACGGACGTGCTCACCACGAAATCGGTCGATTTCATCAACCAGGAGCGGGACAAGCCCTTCTTCCTCTTCGTTGGATATTACAACCCGCACTCGCCCTATATCTCCGCGCCGCGCCACAATGACACGTTCCGCGCCGGTTCCGGCTGGGATTGGATTCAATACCGTCCGCCCAATTTCAACGAGAAGGATATCAGCGACAAACCGGCTTATCTGGGGAAACTCTTTCCTCTTTCTGAAGGGGAGCTTGATACAGCCCATAAGCAGATTCTCCGCTCGTTGCTCTCCGTGGACGATGGCGTCGCCTCGATCTTGAACGCGCTCCATAAAACGGGACTCAGCAATAAGACTATCATCGTTTATCTCACCGATAACGGTCAGACCGTGGGTGACCATCGTTTTGGCATTGCGAAGAATTGTCCGTATGAGGCTTGTTTGAAGGTCCCGTTCATTGTGTACGCGCCAGGTTATTTTCCCGCGCGGACCGACGATCATCTCGTCGCAAATATCGATCTGGCTCCCACATTCGTGGACCTGGCGGGAGGCGCCATCCCAAAAAGCATCGATGGCGAGAGTATGCTCCCATTACTAAAGGACAGTCATGCCGCGTGGCGTGACGATCTTTTGTTCGAGCATTGGCCCACGGAGGAGGGTGTGGGTTCGATGATCCCCGAGTTCCACGCGGTGCGGAACTCGCAATGGAAATATGTGGAGTATTCAACAGGCGAAAAGGAATTGTACGATCTCGTCAACGACCCGTTCGAGTTGAACAACCTGGCGGGCAAACAAAAATATCAGGAGATCGAAGCAAAACTGGCGGCGAGGCTGGCAGAGTTGGAAAAGGAATAGAACGACGAATTTAAAAATCCGAAGTCACACGACTTCGGATTTTTATTTCTTCAATTTTCTCGCAACCTTCCCCGGCTCTCTCAACTCACGAAGTCCCACACGCGGACCACTCTCCACCCCAGCTTCCGCAATTCCCTGTTCACGAATTTATGCAATTACATTTTGTTAGTTATTTGTTTGTCTTTCTTCCAGTCCCCTTCTTAAATACCATTTCGATATGTTGTATTTGATCCACAACCTTTTCATGCGGTTTTTTCAATCTATCTTTTCCAAAACTCTTTAACTGCGAAGTTTCGGTTGCATCCAAATAATTTGCTTCATATATGTACCCATTACAAAAACAATGGCTTCATAGCTTTACCATTGAAATATCCATCAATTCTAATTTGAACGGTGTGCAACCGTGATCCAAGCATCCAGTTGGATTGGATATTTTTGTTACGAAGCAGAAAATGAAAGCCATTTAATTTAATAGCTACATTACTCTTCTTTCATCATTAGGAGGAATTGTTGTCTCGCAATTCGCACCGGATACTTGTAAATCTTCCCACTTTATACGATCTCGTTTCGTTGCTAATGATGGGATTACAGACATTGACCTCATTTCTTTTCCATAAATATCCTCTGCAGAAATAAGGGTTGCATAGCAATTTCTTATTTCTAATTCTTCACTATTAATAATCTTGAGTTGTGCTAATTTATAAAAATTGTTGTTCTCATACCCATCTACCACTTCGGCTGAGACAACAATTTCTGGTTCTGTCCAAAGATATTTTCGCTGCAAATCATACAGATACCATAATACGGCAATGATAAAACACGATAATCCAACACCTATAGTTGTTTTAGAATCTTTTATGATCGCTGTTATATCAATAAAATTTGGCAATACCGTTAAGGCAATACCTACAATCAAGATAATAGCTCTGAAATATCTCCAAGAAGCGCCTTTTGATTTTATTCATATCCCAATTTTGTCCTGAGGATTAATTCTTATCTTACCCTAGTAAACTGCTATATCTCCAATCCAAGGCATCTCTGCTTGGATATTTACTCTTAGAACTTGGCAAAATCAACTTTGCACCATGCAATCCCTTTAAGCCATGTTGTAAAACTGGGCCATCTTCCTCTTCCAAAACATCTTCACGAACTTGAATAATATAATCGGGCGTCACACCAATAATAAAGCATCATAAGCGGAGTGATGTAGTTTGCAAAGAGACATTCCATTCTCAATCGTAGATTTTCCTTCTGGCAAACTATCAGGAATAATATGAGCCGCATCGAGTAATTCGCGATGTTTCAAACGACAAAAAGCACATTGAGATTTATAAGCATCAAGAACTTTTTCTCTAAAGCACGTTGATGCAACCTAACTTTGACGGTGGATGTCAAATATGCATGTCTCGCATCAGATACTTCCGCTATTTGACGAGCAACATTATTTACGGAGTATTCAAATGCAGGAAGTGCATCATCCACAGCAACTTTGAAAGTCAAATTACTTGGGTCGTCCCCGATTATATAAACAGGATACGTAGCAAGATATTTTCCTGGCTCAATCCCATGGAAGTATACAAGTGGACGTTTTAGCTCAAAGACTTTACTCAACCCCACATTGTCTAGGTGATTTGTGTCAGTACCACGATAGCTATAAAGTCAGAAAATTATCTTTCCCGAAATAATCGTCGTATGGACCTTTTGGTGCAGTTGTAATTGAAAGAGGTAAATCAAGAAATTGTGGCTTAAAAATCCCCTGGAGGAATTACAAGTGGATGCGTTGTCCTTGAAATTCAAATCCTTGTTGAAGTAACTGTCTAGGTAATACATCCCCATACGTATTAACTTGCTCAGAAAGCCAATTGAAAGCGGCCAATCGAACCTGCAAATCAATATCCATAAAACAATTTTACTCCATTCACCTACTCTCTACTTTCCACTCATCTTTCCTCTGCAACTAAATCCCTTCGTGCACTTCGCGCCTTTGTGGTTAAATTGACCCATGCCCTCCACCATCCCCATCCTGCCGCGCGAGACGTTCCACTCGTGGATAAACAAGGCCCTCCACCATCCCATCCTGCGCACGAGACGTCCACTCGGGGATAATATGAACGGTGCATCGCAAAGCAACGAATAAGGGATGAAAACAAAAATACCACTCTTTTGTAAAAGTGTGGTATTTTTGTTGTATAATATCCACATGACAGGTACTTACACTTCGTACAAAAAAATCTTTTCCGAAAACAACGGCATCCTGCGCGCTTCGAGAGCCATTAAACTCGGCGTGCCCCAACACGTTCTGTATGAGATGGTGAAGTCAGGAACGCTCGTCCGCGAGGCGCAGGGCATTTATCGACTGAGTGATAGCGATCCGCTCGGGAATCCCGACCTTGTGAATCTCAGTCTGCGTGTGCCAAAGGCAGTGTTCTGTCTTATCTCTGCACTGTACTTCCACGAACTGACCACACAGATTCCCCACTCGGTGTATTTTGCCCTTCCGCGCGATGTCAAAACGCCAAAGGTTTATTATCCGCCCGTTCAGGTATTCCATTATTCGAAGGCATCCTATCAGGCAGGCATCATCGAACACAAGCTGGACGGAGTCAAGGTCAGAATCTACGACCCCGAAAAAACCATAGCAGACTGTTTCAAGTTCCGCCAAAAGGTGGGAATGGATGTGGCGCTCGAAGCCCTCAAGGATTATTTCACACAGCCGAACCCGAACGTGTCCCTGTTGCTGAAGTACGCCAGAGTCAACCGCGTGGAGAAGATCATGCGTCCATACCTGGAGGCATTGCTATGAAGGAACCTCTTAAAAACTAAGTGTTTCGGTGGTTGAGTAGGCGGCGTTCGCCCGCCGTATCGAAACCACCAGTTTTCAAAAGAAATCTTGTAATAAGAATTGCTTTGCTTATTGGTGGTTTCGATACGCTCCTCGTTTCACTCGTCGCTACTCAACCACCGATGTCTACTTTCCACCATCTTTCCTTCCCCCTTAAATCCCTTCGTGCACTTCGCGCCCTTTGTGGTTAAATAAGAGCAATGCCCTCCACCATCCCCATCCTGCGCGAACGACGCAAGCGGCGCATCGCAAAGCAACACAAGGACGAAGCCCGCACTCGCAACGCATTACTCAGCGCGGGGATGATCCTATCCCTGTTCACCGCCGCGCTCATCATCGTCGCCGCGTTCGGATACGTCAGCCTCACGCGCGACCTTCCTTCCGCGCAAATCCTCCCGACCCTGCTCAACCCGTCAACCGGTTTACTCCTCCAGCCCACGCGCATCTATGACCGCACGGGGGAAAACGTGATCTACACTTTTTCACCGGACGATTCACGCCGCCGTTACATTCCCCTCGGCGATACCAATCCGCAACACCTTCCCAAGTCCCTCGCCGACGCGGTCGTTGCCACCTCCGACCCGGGTTTTTGGAAGCACTCCGGTTACTCGCTCGCGGGTCTCATCGACCCCGACCAACATCCCACCCTCGCACAGCGTCTCGTCTTCGAACTTCTGCTCTTCAACGACCCGCCCACGATCCGCCGCGCCCTGCGCGAACGCATCCTTGCCGCGCAGGTCACCGCACAATTCGGGCGCACGCAGGTCCTCGAGTGGTACATCAACTCCGCGCACTTCGGTCGCTATGCCTTCGGCGCCGAAGCCGCCGCGCAACTCTACTTCGGCAAACCTGCCGCGCAACTGACTCCCGCCGAGTCTGCCATCCTCGCCGCGGTCAGCGACTCGCCGAGTCTGAATCCATACGACGCGCCGCAGACCGCGCTTCAACGCGGCAAGGAAACGATTCGGATGATGTCCAAGCTGGGACTTCTCTCTGATCAAGCAACCGACAACGCCCTTGGAGAATCTCCCTTCTTCCAGACTCCGCCTCCGACTCAGCCCGGGGTTGCTCCTGCTTTCGTCAACCTTCTCCTCGCCCAACTCGACACACAATTCCCGCGCGCCCGCATCGAACGCGGCGGATTGAATATCATTTCAACACTCGATTACGATCTACAAAAGGGAGCCTCCTGTGTCACTGCCTTTTACGCCGCGCGTCTCGCGGGTTTGCACGATCCGCTCATGGAATGTGACTCACTGCGCTTCCTGTCCGCGTTGCCGCCCGCGCTCAAGGTCCCTGACTCATCTGCGAGCGCCGTCATCACAAATCCCAAAACGGGACAAATCCTCGCGGTGGTCGGTGAAACGCTTCAGGCGCAGGAAACGCCTCTTGTAAGCGCGCACAACCCCGGGTCCGCGTTGGATGCGTTTATCTATCTGACAGGATTCACCCGAGGCTTGAGTCCCGCCTCATTGATTTGGGACATCCCGGGCAAGACATCCGTTCAAAATTTTGACAACGAATATCACGGACCCATGCGTCTGCGTGTGGCATTGGCGAACGATTATCCCGCGCCTGCCGCGCAGGTGTTGGCGCAAATGGGCGTCGAGAACGTGACGAAGATCGCGAGTTCGTTTGGCGTTTCGCGCGACGAGCAGTTGTCGCTGTTGAACGCCGCGGGCGCGTATGGGGTCTTTGCGCAGAACGGCGTGTACTTCGGGCAGAACGTGAACGATACGTTTACGCCTGTGACGCTCCTGCGCGTGGAGGGCGGCGACGGAAGCGTATGGCTCGATTGGTCGACGCCGCAAGCCAAACCTGTGGTGACGCCCGGGCTGGCGTATTTGATCAACAACTCACTGAGTGATGACACTGCGCTCGTGGGCGCACTGCGCAGTTTGAACGTGTTGGACGTGGGCAGACCTGCCGCCGTGAAGCTGGGACAAACTGAAGACGCGCTCGATACCTGGGCGATCGGTTATTCTCCATTGCGGGTTGTCGCCGCATGGACGGGCGCGCGTCCATCTTCTCCCCTTAAAAGTGGACCGAGGGGAGTTGCCGTATTGTGGAACGCACTCATGCAAATCGCTTCACAAGATGTACCGCGTGAAGACTGGTCACTGCCCGCGGATGTTTCAGTCATGAATGTCTGTGATCCATCAGGTATGTTGCCCACACCCGAATGCCCGAATTTGGTCAGCGAAGTTTTTCTCAATGGCAACGAACCCATCCAAGCCGATAACATGTATCGCAAGTTCTCCATCAACCGCGAGACGGGTTTGTTGGCAACCGTATTTACTTTGCCGCAACTCATCGAAGACCGCGTGTATCTCGTTGTCCCTCCTGATGCACGTTCCTGGGCTGAGAGCGCTGGCTTGAAAATCCCTCCCGCCAACTATGATGTCATCCAGGCTCCGCCGACCAATCCCGATGTGAATATTACATCTCCCGATCTGTTTGCGGAAGTCAGTGGAAAGGTGAAGATCACCGGCACCGCGGCTGGAGAAGATTTCACCTCGTATCGTATACTCGTCGGTCAGGGATTGAATCCGCAGGAGTGGATTCAGGTTGCGGAAGGGAACGAATCCGTGACAAATGGTCCGCTCGCGGAGTGGGATACGGCTGATATAAGCGGACTGTATGCCGTACAGTTACAAGTTATCAGAAGCGATCAGAGAGTTGATACCGCGATAATACAGGTGACGGTGAAATAACCAGTGATTACGCTGGTTGAGTAGGCGGCGTGTTTGTCCGCCGCCGTATCGAAACCAGAGAGTTACAGGAATAATTCTTGAAATAAAAGTTTTCTGGTCATATGGTGGTTTCGATACGCTCTTCGCAAAGATCGCTCAGAGCTACTCAACCACCGAGAAGCAACTTTATAGGAGAATTGTTATAACGATACTTTACTACTGGGAAGTAGAGCCGGTTATCTACCCAGAGTACTGCTTTCCCCGTTTCAATCCTGTAAGGCCATATTACCGAAATGAAAAGCGGAAACCTGTAACCTCCTGCTACAATACAGTCAATCAAATCCGAAAGAGCAAACCCGTTGAAAAACGGGGACGCAAAGCCAAGGTCTAAAACCATGAAAATGGTTACGACAGCTAGGTTGCCGAAGACGAATCACTCAAGTGATTTTTAGGCGAGCCTGGTAAAAGACCAGGCTCGTTTTTTTTTGGAACCTTATCATTATTCATTCGTCCGATAAAGGCAAACCCGTTGAAAAACGGGGACGCAAAGCCGAGGGTCTAAAACTACACACGTAGTTATGATAGCCAGGTTGCCGACGTGAAATACTCACTGGTTTTTTTTGAGTGTCTTTATCGAAGAGGAGAAATACTTTGACACTCAAAAATCAAATAACCAGAAACACTCTGAACGTCAGCATTCTTTTTACGCTCTTCGTTTCCCTTTTCTTCAATCCGACAAATGCTCTGGCAATGGGGGGCAATACCCTGCCTGGTTTCGCAGAGTTTTCCGAATCGGTTCAAAACGGGAATGCAAATATATTACGCGGTGTATACGTTCCAGAAACATTCGCTCTGCCCATTGTTCAACAACCTTCCAATAGCGCTGGTTACGTCTCCAGTAAAGACGGCGAATTGACGCAGTTCCACATGGTTTCCAATTATGGGAATGTGGGTTTGCTGGCACACAATCATTTATCCGGAAATTTATTCTCAGATATTACCGTGGGACAGGAAGTCCGTTTGGTATACGGCGACGGAAGCGTTGAATACTTCGTCGTCACAGAAGTTTTACGCTATCAGGCACTGCAACCCAACAGCCCGTGGAGCAACTTCCGTGACATTGATACCGACGCAAAGTTATCCGCCGAGCAGATGTTCAAACGT
Organism: uncultured Chloroflexia bacterium; assembly: GCA_963730175.1. GTDB lineage: Bacteria > Chloroflexota > Anaerolineae > Anaerolineales > Villigracilaceae > Defluviilinea. The sequence continues at coordinate 58,705 of CAVSRF010000055.1, forward strand.
GTCTACTTCGGTGATCGCCACGTCACCTTCCAAACCTGCATCGAACAAAACGGCGAATTGAGCTGGGGACGTCTGTTCGTCATCGCCGTGCCCAAAGTGCAGAATGCCAGTTATTACTACTCAAATCAATTTGTCTTGCATTAATTGAAAACCTCATAAATCACCAGCCCGTCATCAAAATGACGGGCTGGTTTGGTTATAATCACTTTACAGGATATGGCAGATAAAAAGAACTCCCTTGCGGATAAACTCAAGTCGCTCGGTGTGAAGACGGGAACTACGCATCTCACGCCGCCGAAAGCTGATTCTGCATTCCATTGACTCCGTCGTGGCTGGAAGTTTTGTCCCCACCCCGCGCGGCGACGTGTTTATCGCGGAACAGACCTATCCTTCTGATTACATCTATGGTTCATCTCCACTTATATCGCCATCTCCTCTTTCTTTTATCTCACAATGGGCGCGTGACCCTGAAATTGAAAAACTCCCCCTCTCCAAATTTGCCTTCCTCGATACAGAGACGTCCGGTCTCTCCGGCGGCACAGGGACCTATGCCTTTCTCGTCGGTGCGGCGCGCTTTATTGATGACAAGTTCGTCCTGCAACAGTTCTTCATGCGTGATCCCGCCGAGGAACCTGCGTTACTCGAAGGGCTGGCAAAATTTCTCGCGCCGTGCGAAGCTCTGGTCACATTCAACGGCAAAGCCTTCGATGCTCCATTATTGACGACGCGATATAAAATTCACTACATCCCTGTTCCCTATCAGGAATATTCTCATCTCGATTTACTGCCATTTGCCCGCCGCCTCTGGCGCGACAGACTTGAATCACGCGCGTTGAAATATCTCGAAGAGCATGTGCTGGGGCTGACGCGTTCCAGCGAGGAAGTGCCCGGATATGAAATCCCCTGGTTATATTTCGATTACCTGCGGACGGGGGACGCGCGTCCACTGGGCGGTGTGTTCTATCACAACGCCATGGACGTGGTGGCGATGGCGGCATTGCTGGCGCATATGAATGACATGATACAAAATCCGTACGAGGGCAAGGTGCAACACGGACTCGATTTTGTCGCGCTGGGGAAGTTGTTCGAGGATCTCGGTCACTGGGACGAGGCGGCGCGTCTGTTCGAGCGTGGATTAGAGTTCTGAGTTGGGCGAATCAGATTTCGGCGTCGCGGTGAAGCGCTTGTCCATCCTGCAAAAAAGGCGTGGCGATATGGGCGAAGCCATCCGCTTGTGGGAGACTGCCGCGGCGCAGGGTCATTTGTATGCGTTCATTGAATTGGCAAAACACTATGAACATAAACAACGCGATGTAAAGTCTGCATTGAAGTGGACAACGTCTGCCATGAAGCGCGCCGAAGAGCTGGATATGCCCGCCTATGTGCGTACGTTTTGGATGAATGAAATCGAACATCGAATGGAGCGGTTAAAACGTAAAGCCGGGATATAATTATTCGGAGTCGGACAGTCTACTTTCTATTGGTGCAGGAGTTTGCTCCTGCACTCCACCCCGGAAGGAACGTCTATGAATATTTCTGTTTCGCAAGCAAAGGGTCGTGTGCCTGTTACAGTGATCAAGCTGGATGGGCAATTGGACGGGCAAACTTATCAGGACTTGATCAGCAAGGCGAAGGAAGTTCAGGCTGGCGGTGGGCGCGATTTCCTGATCGATATGACTGACCTGACTTATATCAGCAGTGCCGGCTTGGTAGCTTTGCACAGTGTCGCCTTGTTGACGAAGGGCGAAGAATTGCCCGATACCGAGCAGGGTTGGTCTACCCTCCGTTCGATGGGTAAAACCAGCGGTTCCACGGTACAGGAACACATCAAATTGCTAAACCCGCGTGAAGAAGTAAAGAACGTATTGGATATGGTGGGCTTCGGCAATGTGTTCGAGATCTTTACCGATCTTGATGCAGCTGTAAAGTCGTTTTGAACATTGAAGCGACGTGAGTTTGAACTCATGTCGCTTTTTAATTTGGATTCGCTCGGCTTGTCGTTGAAACTTCGAGAGCAAGCTATCACATTTCATATTTAGAGCCTGTCCGAATATTTTGCTTGAGGCGGCGTCCTCGCCGCCGGGGACGGCGACGAGAGCAGTTTTAGGATAGATACTTACTGGAGACCTGATGAAACGAAACATTGGCAACCTTACCATTATTGCATTGGTCCTCTTGAATGTCGTGGTCTGGTTTGTTTTCCCGCCAGAGAATGATGGACGCGCCAATTTTATACGACAATACGCAGGTGAGATCATTGGCTCGAACAATATCATTCTCATGGCATGTTCACTGTTCATCTCCACACGACCGAAATGGGCGGAGCCATATTTTGGCGGACTGGACAAAATGTATGTGACCCATCGTCATACATCCACTGCTGCCTTACTATTGATCTTTGTGCACGTGTTGACTGTTCCCATCTCGGCAAATTGGGTGCTTGGTAATTATCTTGCAGTGATTGCATTCACGGGCATTGTCTCCATTGCGCTTATCAGTCTTGCGCCGCGCGTCGCCTGTTTAAACAACCTCACCGGTGGAACCTACGAGGGCTGGAAGAACCTCAAGAAATATATCGGCATCTTTTTCGTTATCGCCTATATTCACGCATTGACGATCAAAAATCCTCTACATGCCTTTGTTGCCATCAACTGGGTGCAGATCTTTTTCATCATTGGCGCAGTCTCGTATCTATATACGGAGATTTTTGGACGATACTTCGGAAAATACGTTCCCTACACGGTGGAAGCGGTTAACCATCCCACGAACTTCACCACCGAAGTTGTACTGCGTGCCAAAGGGACCCCGATCCCCAAACAGCGCGCCGGACAATTCCTCTTTGTGCGTTTCCCCAATGAGCCAACGCTCAATGAATCCCATCCCTTTACCATCTCGAGCGCACCTCATGAGGACGTGTTGCGGCTTACTATCAAGGCGAGCGGGGACTTCACTCGTGCCTTGTTCTCCGATCTCAAGGCAGGTATGGACGCGGTGGTCGAAGGCGCGTACGGGATGTTCAATTACAAGAGCGGCAATCAGAAGCAGATCTGGGTCGCGGGCGGCATCGGCGTGACGCCATTCCTTGCCTTCATCCGTGATTTACATGAAAAAACGCTTGACCACAATGTGGATTTCTACTATGTCATGCGTCACAGGGATGAAGCGCTCTTCTATAATGAGATCGAGACCGCCGGGCTAAGGAACGCGCGCCTGAAGGTGTATATCCGCTATTCAGCCAGCGGTGGTTCATTGACCGTGGAGGAGATCGTCAGGAACGCGGGCGGGGATGTCAGCGGGCATCATATATATATGTGCGGTCCATATCCCATGGTGCAAGCCTTCGAGAAAAAATTCCTGTCATCTGGGCTCGCCAAAAGGCAATATCCATTTTGAGGAATTCAATTTCCGTTAGAATATAGGGACGAGGAGCAATTGTATGGAAATAATGGTCGAACAGGTAAACGAGTCGGTTGCGGTGATGCACCTTACTGGCGACATCAACGCGTCGAACTTTCTGCAGGTTATTGAAAAATCCCAGGAGCTATACGATCAATCCATACACAACCTCGTTCTTGATTTAGGCAAAGTTCCCAGCATTAGTAGTACGGGAGTTGCCGGCATTCACAAGATCGCATTGCTCTATAGCGGCGTTCCGCAGGATGTGGAAGAGAACGAAAACCCCGATTTCACGCATGTCAGCAGCGCACGCAAACATGTCAGGCTCCTCAATCCGCAACCCGATGTGGAAAAAACGCTTGAAAACTCAGGCATGAAACTCTTCTTCAAGATTTTTAACAACCTTGAAGACGCTGTCAACTCTTTCTAACTTTCCAAGGATGAATCAATCATGCCCAGAAGATACACCACCACACGCCGCCGAAGAAGCTCCAACGAACCTCGTCGTCGACGTTCGATCCTGACGCGCCCCAGCGTACAGATTGCCATAATCTTTGTTGCAGGGTTGATCATATATATTCTTTTACAAAGCGCTGCCAGATAAAATAAAGACAAAGCCCATAAACAACAACTCCCTCTTGTCATAAAGAGGGAGTTGTTCATTCAGCCGCCACCTGATTCCTGCCGCGTTCCTTCGCTTTGTAAAGCATCCTGTCGGCTCGGCGAAGAAGATCTTCGAAAAACTCGTCAGTGGGTATTGTCTCTGCCACACCAATGCTGACAGTCGAATGGATCATTTCACTGTCCATGTTGGAAGGTGTCTGCTCCCATGTTTTTTGAATACGCTCTGCCACGACGCGTGCCTGTTCAAGATTTGTTTCAGGCAGGAGTAATCCGAACTCTTCTCCGCCCAATCTGCCAAATGTATCCTGCACGCGTTTTTGTTCTATTGCAACAAGAGACAGGCTTTTCAAGACCACATCCCCCGCGTGGTGACCGTAGGTATCGTTGACGCTCTTGAAATGATCCGCATCGATCACAAGCGCAGATAAGGGCCTGTGATAACGCGTATAGCGCAGAAACTCACTCCTGGCGATATTAAGAAAATGTTGACGTGTCAGTCCTTGCGTCAACGGGTCGATGTTCGATAGATACGCCGCCATCTCCTTGGCATCCTTCTCCTGTATATATGCCTTGAACGATTTTCTGCGATAGGTTTGAATCTGAAATGCAGAACCAATCCCCAGAGCGTGGACGATCAACTGCGCCGCGATCGCAACTTGAAAGTGCATGGGGGCAAGCCCAACGCCAAAGATAAGTCCACATACAGGGTGGCTATGGAGAAACCAAGAGCGAATATTGAATTGTATTTTATTTTGAGGGGAGAGAGTAAATAAATTGCGAGAGGGACAATGACATCGAAGGAGGAGGTTAGATAATTAACAGGGCGGGTAAGCTTGAACAGGATGATGGATATGATTACAAATAAAGTCCACACCAAATGCAGGAGATCGAATGATTTAACCCGTTTCGTCCTTCGGACCGCCCAGATCGTTGCCATACAAACCAGGGCAAAGGCGACGCGGGCAAAAACCAGCAGCATGAACAGATCCTGCCTGTCCTTGAAAACGACTGCGTCCGTGCCCAACGCGCCCAGAACACTGACTGCCACGATACTTATCGTCAGTGTACTTTGCGAGATATCATTCTTTAAGTTGAAAGCACGATAATCGCCCTCAAGTTCCCCAAGATCGGTCAAAGTCTGGCTAAAGATCGTTTTGAACATGACGAAAAATATTCTCGCTCATTACAGGATAACCCGATTATCCCACACATAGCCCCACAACTTTGAATTTTGTTACTCTCCCATATCTATAACTCTGAAAGCTTTCCTGCCGGGTGTACAATACACGCAAAAATCACCCTGTGGAGAACATATGGCATCCCAAATTGACGATCTCGTAAAAATGCGCGACATTGAAACCCTCTACGAACTCATGACCGAGGACGAAGAATGGTTAACCCAGCTCGAAGCCGCCGAAGGACTCGTAAAACTCGGCGACCGCCGCGGCTACGAATTCCTCCTCACCACTACCATGAGTGACGATGAAGAAATTCTCGAAGTGGCAAATGAAATTCTTGATTCTCCCGAAGTGACCCGGATGAAGAACGAGATTGAAGCCGAACGCGAGAGCGAACGCCGCGCCCACATCCAGTCAGCGAAGAAACGCATCGAGGCTGGTGGTAAGGTCTATCGTTACAAAATAGTTTATCTTCCAGCCGCGGCGTTAATGGGCGACGATCCGCTCGGAGCAGGTTTCGAAGTGCCCGAACTTGACAACCAGGGACTCGAAGGTTGGGAAGTTGTCCACGTCATCCCAAACCGGCGTGCCATATTGGCAGGTGGCGTGGATGAACATCTGAACGGCGCGCACTTTCTTCTCAAGAAGGAAATTCTTCCACACGAAAGCGCCGAATTGGACAAGGAATAATCAGGAATTATCATGTGCATGTTCTGTGCTGCCGTTCCCGTAACTGCCGCAGTGGGAGCAAGGTTGAATGCTGACCAAATTCAGAAGCCTGTAGAAAACCGCAAGCCAATTTCCAAAATTGCAGGCGTTATTATGATATTGCTTGTCACTGCATCTTTTATTTATCACACACTTATTTGGCGTGGTTAGAAAATAGCAGGGCAGGTAGTAACCTGCCTTGACTTCTTTCTTTTTCTTTTGTATACTTATTGAAAATGATTTTCAATTTCAAAAAGAGACGATATGGCAACTGACATCTGGCTCGATCAACTTCAAGAAAATGGATACCGCCTCACTGAAGCGCGTCGCGCAGTAGTGGACATTGTTCAAAAATCTACGCGCGCCCTCACCCCTGTTGAGGTCTTCGATATGGCGCGTAAAAAGTATCGTGCACTCGGGTCTGGTCTCTGTCTATCGCACGCTCGAAAAGCTTGAGCAACTTCATCTCATCCAGCGCGTGCATCAGCCGCAGGGATGCCAGGCGTTCATCTCTGCAAGCGGCGGACACGAACATCTTTTGCTCTGCCAAAACTGCGGACAAGTCACTTTTTTTGAAGGTGATGATCTCGATGCACTGATCAAATCCATTTCAAAAAAAACCGGATATCAGATCAATGAACACTGGTTGCAATTGTTTGGATTGTGCCAGGCTTGTCAATAAATTTTAGGATTAAAAAACATGTATCGCTTAATAGTACTTTTCGCTGTCACTGCACTTGTGTTAACCGCATGTGGAGGACAGCCCGCTTCTCCCTCAGGGACGGCTGATTCTGCCGTATTAACTTCCACCACCTTTTTGGCAGACATCACGCAGAACATCGCCGGTGACCGTGTATCGGTCGCGTCTCTTTTGCCGATTGGTGCAGATCCACATTCTTATCAGCCAACTCCGCAGGATGCGGCGAGAATCGCAAATAGCAAACTGTTGATCGTCAATGGCGCAGATTATGAACATTTTCTGGAACTGTTGCTGGCAAATGCTGGAGGGAAGAGACAAATTGTCGAAGCCTCGGCAGGCGTAAATCCAAGAAAAGAAGCGGGGAGCGTCGATCCGCATATGTGGCTCGACCCGAACAACGTCATCCTGTATGTTGAGAATATTCGCGAGGGACTTACAAGTTTTGACCCCGATGGCGCGCTGGTTTATCAATCCAATGCAAATGCGTATGTTGCCGAGTTGAAAAACCTGGATGCGTGGATCGTTGAGCAGGTGAATCAAATCCCGGCTGAGAAACGTTTGCTTGTGACCAACCACGAAGCGATGGGATATTTTGCAGAACGTTATGGCTTCACGATTGTTGGGACAGCGATCGAAAGTTTTAGTTCAGATGCATCCCCTTCTGCAAAACAAATGGCGGCGTTGATCGATCAGATTAAAGCCAGCGGTGTGACCGCCATCTTTTTGGATGCGGGCGATAACACAACGTTGGCGAAACAAATTGCCGATGAAACAGGCGTAAGAGTTGTCACCGACCTGCATCTTGAATCACTGACGGACGGCGCTCCTGCCGGAACGTATATTGATATGATGAAATACAATGTTACGCAGATCGTGAATGCGTTGAAATAATTTTATGTACCCACATACCAACCACCAAACCAACCAACCCATCCTCGATGTGCAGGGAGTCAATGTCCGCTATAACGGACGCGTTGCACTTGAAGAGATAACCTTCCATTTACATGAAAGCGAACGCGTCGCGGTGGTGGGTCCGAATGGCGCTGGGAAAAGCTCGCTGTTTAAAGTTGTCGCAGGCGTATTGCAACCGAATTCGGGTGAAGTGAATATTTTTGGTTCACGTCCGCGTGGACACGTATGTATCGCTTACATTCCACAACGTTCACAGGTGGATTGGAATTTTCCGGTCAATGTTGCGGATGTGGTGATGATGGGACGTTCTGCCAAACTGGGTCCGTTTAACTTTCCACATAAAAAAGATTGGGACTTTGTCCATCACGCGCTCGAAACTGTTGACCTGTCCAATCTTGCGTCGCGTCAGATCGGTCAACTTTCCGGTGGTCAGCAACAACGAATGTTTATCGCACGCGCACTTGCGCAGGAAGCTGAATTGATGTTGATGGATGAACCGTTGAGCGGACTCGATACTCCATCGCAGGAAGGTATCCTTTTTCTGATGGATCAACTCAAAAGAGAGAAAGTCACGGTCATGGTCGCCACGCATGATCTTGATCAAGCCGCAACGCACTTCGACCGGATTATGCTTGTTAATCATCACATTGTGGCGTTTGGGCAACCGAAGGATGTTTTGCATACGGATAATCTTTTGCTGGCTTATGGTGGCAAGATAAAACCGGTTGATGGGCAGAACATTTTAAGTATGGACGATTGCTGCGATGAGGATGAACACTTGTGATTTACGATTTACGAGTGACGATTTACGATTGATTGACAGGCAGGTTTTATTTTCCGAAGATTTTTTGAGTGAGGACATTGTAAAAGGAGTTATGCGTGGACGAAAAAACTTTCAAGGCAAGGACAAAGAATTTGGCTGTTGCAATTATCAAGCAGATGGACAAACTCCCCAACTCTCGCGCGGCAGATGTGGTTGCAAGGCAGGTCATTCGTTCTGGAACATCCATTGGAGCAAACTACCGTGCCGCTTGCCGCGCCAAGTCTACAGCCGATATGATCAACAAAATGAAGATCGTCGAAGAAGAAGCGGATGAAACAGAATACTGGCTCGAAATCCTGGTGGAAGCAGGTCTTGCGCCTCAAGAACAAGTCGCCAATATCCACAAAGAGACAGACGAAATCCTGTCTATGACCGTTGCCTCAATCAAGACCCTCCGTAATCGCAAATAATCGTCAATCGTAAATCCAAAATCGTAAATCTGAAATCATAAACCCAATGTCTTTTCTCCTTACTCCCCTCCAATACGAATTTATGCAACGCGGCATGATCGCCGCGGTCCTTGTTGGCATTGTCTGTGCTGTTGTTGGAACATACGTGGTTCTGCGCGGCATGGCATTCTTTGGCGATGCGGTTGCGCATACCATTCTGCCCGGTATCGCACTGGGATATTTATTCAGCGGCGGCGCGCGCGATGTTTTATTCTGGTGGGCGCTGGGGACAGCCATCGTCGCCGCGCTGGGGATTGGCGCGATCAGCAAAAATTCAGAGATCAAGGAAGATACCGCAATCGGAATCATCTTTGCCGGGATGTTCGCACTTGGCATCGCGCTGATCTCAACTGTTCGCAGTTACGCCGTGGACTTGAGTCACTTCCTCTTTGGGGATGTGCTCAGCGTTTCGACTCATAGCCTGTGGCTGATCCTCATCTTTGGCGGACTCGTCCTTTTGACTATTTTCGCCTTCTACAAGGAATTCACAACCCTATCCTTTGACCCCATCCTTGCCGCCACACTACGACTTCCCGTTGGCTTGCTCAACAACCTTTTGCTGGCGCTCATCGCTGTGACCGTCGCGGTCTCGCTTCAAACGGTTGGTGTGGCGTTGATGGTCGCCATGCTCGTCACTCCCGCCGGCGACGGCAAATTTGCTCACGCATCGTTTATCCACGATGATGATCCTTGCCGCGATCTTTGCTTCTTTATCAGGAGTGATCGGCTTATATATTTCGTATTATCTAAGTATCGCCTCCGGTGCAGCGATCGTATTGACCGCGACGATATTCTTTATGGTTGTATTTGTGTGGAAAGAAGATAAGACAGGGATAACTTGTGCATCCTTTTTGGTTGCATCCATCGAAAGATGGATGGATATAATCAGGCAATCGTAAATACATCATGAGCTACGAACTATTCAACCAATCACTGGGAATATCTCGAAGGATCAGCAAACAATCCTGGGTAAAAGCCTTGGAGCTGGCAGAGACTTATGGCTGGCAACCCAAAGGAACGTGTCCGCCTTCAAACTATGACTTTCCCAGCCTAAACGCCGACTGGCATGGGACCTATCTAACGAATGAATGTCAGATCGTACAAGCTGATGATGCTTTATCTCTCGCTGACACGTTGGCAAAATCTCTTGACGATATTCCCGATGCCAACATGGAACTGGACTGGAATCCCAAATTCTGGATTCAGGACGATCTTCCCGAATGGTTATCTCCAGAAGAAAAAGCATACATTGAAGAAGGGCTGGAAGATGAATTACTCGATATTGTGGGAATCCATCCCTTTGAGTTTTTTGCGGGTGATGAAAAACAAGCTCTGGTGAAGTTTATAAGATTTTTTCGATTGGGGAGTTTTGTTATTTTGTGATTTCAAATTAAACGCTCTAATATTTTCCATGGTCGCCATGCTTGTTCCCGCGGAAATAGTACTTACGGCTAGGTTTTGGATGGAATAGATTGCGAGCGATATAATTTGCGATGTCGTTTATCCGTATCTACACAAAGGAGAATCTTATGGCTACCCTTGAGACCAGTGTCAGTATCAGCAAGCCCGTTGAGAAGGTGTTTGAATTCATTACCAATCTCGATAATCAGAAAAAGTTGAGTACGTATATCACCGGCATCGAAGTCGATGGACCGGTCAAGTTGGGGACAAAGTATGTGATCGAAACAACGTCCATGGGAAATGTGATCAAGACTACGAACGAAGTCGTTTCGTTCGAGCCGAATAAGAAGTTTGGTGTGAAGACACTCGCCGCGCCACCTGCCTCAGATGTGACCAATACCTACATTCTCGAAAAAGATGGCAGTGGCACAAAGCTCATCCTGCAAATGGATGCAACGTTGTCCCCGCGGGAATGCCGTCCATGCCTGGGATGGAGGATATGATGAAGAACCAGATGAAAGCAGGTTTGGACACGACCATGGCGGCGATGAAGAAAGCAATCGAGTGAAACCAGTCCGTTCCAATTGGATGTTCAGCTTGCAGTGGTTTCTTGCCACTGCAGGCGGTTTAGTTATCGGGTTCGGACTTATGTTTGTAGGAATATCGGTGCGGTCATCAACGACTGCCGCATCTTTTTGTTTTCGGCTTGGTGCTCGGAAGTTCCAGTTAGGGCTTCACATCTGGTATAGCCCAGTGGCATGGTGCTCCGAAATTATATTGCTCGTTCCGCTTGGTGGATTTTATCTACATGTGTTGCATGGGGAATTTTCTGGTCTTTATACATCTTGCAGGTGATATTTGGACAGGGAAGTGGAGTGATAGGCAAAGTCTGGGAGGTGTTGGTCATGGCGCGTTATATTGGACTCTTGCTTGGGCAATTGTCGCAATGGTTGGTATTACGAAACAAATGTTCTATAACGCCGAGACGTGGATATGGGTGAATATAATCGGTTCGGGAATTTGGCGCGGCGCTTGCAGATGGAATCAAAGTCGCATTGAAACGTGGATTGTCCTATTGAAGGATTATTATCGGGTTTGTAAATTGCTACAATCCAAATTGGTGGGGTTTATACTCGCTAAGAATCGATAAACAAAAACAAATTGAGCTTCTTTGTGTACGAGAACTCACGTAGGTATGGTCTTTCGTTAAAGTATGGAATGGCTCTCAATTCGGTTAAAATACTCCCCATGCAAAAACCCATCGCAACACGAATTCTGATCTTTCAACTATCTGCATTCTTCTGCTTATTTCCTGTTCATCCCCAACTCCCACACCCATTCCTGCAACGGACACACCTGCTCTTCCCACAGCGACCCTGCCTCCCACAGAAACACCTCTCCCAACCGATACACCTGCACCAACTGCAACTCCTCAACCTGCGCTCGCGCGTCCACAATATGCGATTGACCTGCAAATGGATTATTCAAGGAATTCAGCGACGGTCAATGAGACGATCACCTATCCCAACTGGACAGGTGAAACGCTTTCGAGTTTGGTGCTGGCTGTCGAATCAACGTGCAGTCGCAGTTTCAGCCTCAACTCCATCACTGTGGATGGACAGCCTGTCACCAATTACATCTTCGATGTGCAGAAACCCCAGGCGTATATTCGGCATCATTTGGAAGTTCCGCTTCCACAGCCACTTCAACCCAGCGGCACGGTGACGCTCGCCATCAGTTACGGATTGTTCCTTCCCGAAGATCGGCAACTATGGCGATCAGACCGATCTCTGTTCGCAGATCTACGGTTACTCGGCGCAACAAGTCAACCTTGTGGATTGGTATCCGTTCGTTGTGCCTTATATCAATGGAAAATGGGTTTTGCATAATCCCTGGTATTACGGCGAGCATCTTACGTATGACGCATCCGATTATGATGTGACGGTCACTTTTGTAGATGGGGCGACTCCGGTCATCGCTTCCAGCGGGGAGGAAGTTTCCTCGGAAGCCGCGAACAGCCATCGGTACAAGATAGAGGCGGCGCGGTCGTTCGCGCTATCCTTCAGCACGGTCTATCATGTCGCTTCGATGAAGGTCGGCGACATTACCGTCTATAGTTATTATTTTCCATCCTACTCCGGTTCAAGGTGAAGCGGCATTGAAGGATTTGGCGTTGGCGATGCAAATTTACAGTGATCGCTTTGGACCGTATACGCATAAGACCCTAAGCATCGTGGAGGGCGATTTCGATGACGGCATGGAGTTCTCCGCGTTGTATTATCACAGCAAGGGAATTTATAACAACTATAACGGCGATTACAATAATCACTTCACCGCGGTGAGTGTGCATGAGACCGCGCATCAATGGTGGTTCGAGCAGGTCGGCAACGATCAGGGGCTTGAACCCTGGCTTGATGAAGCGTTAGCCACGTATAGCGAGATCGTTTTTTATGAAACTGTCTCCCCCGATGCACTGCGCAATTGGTGGTGGACGTATCGCTTCGATCCGTATAAGCCTGAGAACAAAGTGGATATACGTGTCTACGATGGAGAAGGTCAGCGCACGTATTGGAACAAGGTTTATCTCAACGGCGCGCACTTTTTGCAAGACCTGCGCGCACGTGTGGGTGACGATATTTTCTTTGCGTTCATACAGGATTATCTCAAACAGGAGAACGGCAAGATCGCCACATCCGCTGATTTCTTCCGCATCTTCCGTGAGCACACTGTCAACGAATATATCCGATTTGATCGCGCAGTATTTTCAGAATACATATTAAAGGACACCCCGGTGGTTGAGTAGGCGCCCGAAGGGCGTATCGAAACCACCAATTGCATATATGCTTGTTATTGCTGGTTTCGATACGTGGCGCCAACGAACAGCGCCACTACTCAACCAGCGATCATTGATGAAACACTTTATGAAAACTTCTCCTCGACTGGCATTTCTCTCGCTGTTACTTTTGCTTACATCTTGCACATTACCCACAGCCATACAAACGCCTCACCCGGACTTTGTGCTGGTCACTGCGAACCCCAATGCTTTGCCTACCCCCACGCCTTTTCAACCTGCCTCCTCGAACTCGATTCCCCCCGAACCATCGACTCCCATCCCGACCTTCACTCAATCCCCGCCAACGAACACGCCTCTCCCTACGCTTGCCTTCACAGCGACAGTTCTCCCGTCACCGACATCCGCCCCTACAACATCACGAACTCAATACACGATGTTTGCTCTGCTTGATTACTACAACCATCAACTCGCAGTGGATGAAACCATCAGCTACACAAACCAAACTGGCGTTGCGCTCGATCAAATCGTCCTTGCTGTGGAACCGAATCTCAAAGGCGGCTTCACGCTTGAAAACATCCTGCTCAATGGCAACCCGCTCAACTTTGACCTCACCGGGCAAAGACTCACTGTCTATTTGCCTCAGTCCCTGCAACCCGGTGCTCAGTTAGTCCTTGCCATGCGCTTCCGCATTTCCATTCCGCCGAAGGTAAAGGATCATCCTTATGGTTATGATTCAAACCAGGTCAACGTAACAGACTGGTATCCGTTTATCGTGCCATATAGCAACGGCTGGATCTTGCACGATGATTATTATCTGGGCGAACATCTTGTCTATGACGCGGCGGATTTTCAAGTGAACATCAAGACGACTGATACGGGTATCACCATCGCCACAAGTGGAGTCAGTGAACCCAACGGCGAATGGACACTATATCGCCTGAATGGTGCGCGCACGTTCGCGTTCTCAGCCAGCGACCAATTCCAATTTGTGGATGCAACTGCGGGCGGCGCGACGATCCGTGCGTATTATTTTCCCGGATATGATACGGAAGGCGCGGCAATCCTCAACGCGGCGGTGCGTGAGATCGGTCTATTCGAAGTGAAGTTTGCTCCATTTCCGTATGGAAGTTTGAGCATCGTGCAATCTGATTTGAACGATGGGCAGGAGTATGACGGTCTCGTGTTTTTGGCGACAGCTTTTTACGATCAATATAACGGCTCAGCGCGCAGTAATCTCGTGGCGATCGGCGTGCATGAGATCGCGCATCAATGGTGGTTTGGACTGGTCGGGAATGATCAGGCAACGGAACCGTGGCTCGATGAGGCTTTATGTGTATATAGCGAAGCCATCTTCTACCGATATATCTATCCCAACTCGTATGACTGGTGGTGGAACTTCCGTGTGAATTATTTTGGTCCTTCGGGCTATGTCGATACAACAATATATGAAGGTGGGACATTCCGCGCCTACGTTAACGCAGTGTATCTCAACGGCGCCAACTTCATGGAAGCTTTGAATAACCGCATGGGCGAAGACGCCTTCTTCGCCTTCCTGCAAGATTACGCCTCCCGCTACGGACGCGGTCGTGCCACTGCGTATGATTTCTTTGCCGTTGCAAGGCAAAATACCACAGCGGATATTTCCGATTTGATCGCGGTGTATTTCAAGGGGAGTTATTAGACTCTTCAGAAAATATGGCAAATTTCTCCGTGCAGTTGTATAATCCGCCAGACTTAAGGTAAGATAAATGAACTCCACACTCTCAAAGGGAAGTATGAAAAATATTTTGAATTGCATCTGTACACGGCGGGGTCTTTAAACCGCCGCATCTGATTTCCTAAAAAGAAACGGCTGACTGCCGCAGACGGTGGGCTTGACCCCGCAAATTCCAAAGAGTTGTCCATGGACGACTTTTTGAGTTAATCCCACTGTTTGCATTGCTGGAAAACATCCAGCAGGCGGACAGCCGTTTTGTTTATTTCAACTACAAACCAAAGGAGTTTTATTATGAAAATTGCAAGCGACGTAACTGAATTGATCGGAAACACCCCTCTTGTTCGTTTGAACCGCGTCACAGAAGGAGTCGGTGCGGAGGTGGTGGCAAAATTGGAATTTTTCAACCCAGCCCACAGCGTCAAGGATCGAATCGGATTCGCCATGATCGACGCCGCCGAAAAAGCCGAAGTCATCAACAAGGATACTGTCCTCATCGAACCGACCAGTGGTAACACCGGAATTGCCCTCGCCATGGTCGCTGCGGCGCGTGGATATAAACTCATCCTGACCATGCCTGAGACCATGAGCAAGGAGCGCCGCATGTTGTTACGGGCTTACGGCGCCGAGCTGATCCTCACGCCAGGACCGGACGGCATGGCTGGTGCGATCAGTAAAGCGGAAGAGATCGTTGCCTCCGACCCGAAGAAATACTTCCTGCCGCAACAGTTTAAGAACCCGGCAAATCCCGAGATCCATCGCAAGACAACCGCCGAGGAGATTTGGCGCGATACAGACGGGAAGGTGGACTTTCTCGTCGCAGGCATCGGCACTGGCGGGACGATCACAGGCATAGGTGAGGTCATCAAATCACGCAAGCCTTCGTTTAAAGCGATTGCCGTTGAGCCAGATGCTTCCCCTGTTCTCTCTGGTGGAGCAAAAGGACCACATCCCATTCAAGGCATCGGCGCAGGCTTTATACCTGATGTGTTGAACACAAAGATTTACGATGAAGTGATCCGCGTGAAAGGCGAAGATGCCTTCGCGACCGCCCGCCGCATGGCAAAAGAGGAAGGTCTATTGGTTGGCATCTCATCCGGTGCCGCGACCTGGGCGGCATTACAAGTGGCGCGCCGCCCGGAGAATGCTGGGAAGTTGATCGTGGTCATCATCCCCTCGTTTGGTGAACGCTATCTTTCTACTGCCCTCTTCGCTGATCTGATGGATGCATAATTTTTTGAGTGCTCTGGTGGTTGAGTAGCCCGAAGCGGCACTTGCACCAGCACGCAAGTGCAGGTGTCGCGAAGGGCGTATCAAAACCACCCATAAGCAAAATAATTTCTGTTACAAAATTATTCTTGTAACTTGTTGGTTTCGATACGGCGGCTATCGCCGCCACTCAACCAACGGCGTAGGAAAAACATTATGTTCAAAACAATTCACGACGATATTCAATCCGTTCTCGAACGTGACCCCGCGGCGCGCAACGTGCTGGAAGTTCTCATCTGTTACTCGGGCTTGCATGCTATTTGGGCACACCGACTTTCACATAAACTATGGAAGAGCGGAATGAAGCTCCTCGCACGCGGCATCTCCCAGATCATGCGTGGTCTGACCGGCATCGAGATCCATCCCGGTGCGACCATCGGCCACAATTTTTTCATCGACCACGGCATGGGAGTCGTCATCGGTGAGACATCCGAGGTTGGTAACCACGTCACCCTCTATCACGGCGTCACGCTCGGTGGGACCAGTTGGCACAAAACCAAGCGTCATCCCACCATAGAAGATCATGTTGTCATTGGTGCAGGTGCCAAGGTTCTCGGTGCCATCACCATCGGTGCCAATAGCCGTATCGGCGCCAACGCAGTTGTAGTCAAATCCACGCCGCCCGATTCGGTCGTGGTCGGTGTGCCGGGGCAGGTTGTGATGCGTGAGCATACGTCCCATTCCCCTGAAGAAAAAGTTGACCTCGAACATGGAAGCCTGCCCGACACCATCGGCGAAACGCTTGCCGCCCTCATCGCCCACGTCGAGTTATTGGAAAAGCGTGTCAACGGCGGGCAGAATTACGGTCCCACTTTGCACGCGCCTGATCATGGAGTCTGGAAGGCTGTGGATTTTTCCATATAGGATATAAACCCGCTTCTCGCGCTGACCTTGAGTCTGCTCCGCGTTAAACAGCCTTTCCCACGCTGACGGCACTTCTCCCAATAAATTCACGCCCCTATCTGACTTTTATCATGTATTTTCCCTACGAAATATACGGGCAAACTAAAAGTTCACTAAGAAATTTTATCCCGCCCAATTTCTCTGGTAAAATCCCGCCTCGATTTTGGAGGCAGTACAGAAATGGAATTGGAACACAGCTATATTGAGACCAACGGCATCCGTTTGCATGTTGTGCAGACAGGACCGAAAAGCGGAGTGCCCGTCGTGCTCCTGCATGGTTTCCCAGAATTTTGGTATGGGTGGAGAAAACAGATCCCCGCTTTGGTGGAGGAGGGATGCAGAGTCATTGTCCCTGACCAGCGCGGCTACAACTTGAGCGACAAGCCCAAAGGCGCAAAAGAATACAGCGTCAACGTTTTGGTAGATGACATCATCGGCTTAATCGACGCACTGGAGTATGAAAAGGTCAACCTTGTAGGACACGATTGGGGTGCAATCGTCGCGTGGACACTGGCAATCAAATATCCCGAACGGTTACATAAACTAAGCATCATGAACGTGCCACATCCCGCCGTAATGAAGCGATTCCTGCAACGCGACCCTGAACAGATTCGCCGCTCGTGGTATGTCTTCTTCTTTCAATTACCGTGGATTCCCGAAGCAGGCATGAAACAAGATAACTGGCGCGGAGCAGAACGAGCCTTGCGTGGAAGTGGAAAAATCCATTCATTCACAAATGAAGATATCGAAAAGTATAAGGAAGCCTGGTCACAGCCTGACGCGATGACATCCATGATCAACTGGTATCGAGCGGTGCTTCGTTATCAACCGCCTATGCCCAAAGATTTGCGTATCAAGGTCCCAACTCTGATGATGTGGGGTATGAAGGACTTTGCGCTCAGTCATCGCATGGCGCGTCCTAGCATGGATTATGTGGATGAGGGAAATTTAATTCTTTTCCCCGAAGCAACGCATTGGGTACAACACGACGCGGCAGAGGAAGTGAATCACTACCTGACCGATTTTATTTTTGATAAGGCAAGTCAGATACCGATTAAATAATTTCGTAGGGACAGCGCAATGCTTCGTCCACATAGCCAAAGTCGAGGGCGGGGTGAAATGTGAGATAACTTTCATCGAAACAGAACCAACCCAAATTAAAGAAAGAAGCGCATCCGTATCCATCCGTTGATCCGGTTGCAAAGCATCCGTTATGAAACGTATCTTCATCTCCGCCGACCACAGCACGGCAATCATCGCGCGGACGCCCCCATTCGGGGATGATATAAACGTCCATGCTACATGTACAAAACCGACTGAAGTCGGCTCCCAAAAAAGGGGACACGAGTCCGCTTGAGCGGACTTTGCAGAATTAGCCCGATGGTTAATCATCGGGCGGGGTTGATGATGAGT